>CAZAIB010000001.1:0-57751 GCA_964485095.1 uncultured Planctomycetaceae bacterium
CCGTGGCCCTCCACGCGCTGTTGCGACCCATCATGAGGCAACCACCGCGCAGGGGTGGGTCGTGTGTGTTTGTCATCGACCCGTTGGGCGGACTCAGTCACGACTTGCTGATGTGGATCGCGAGTCCAAGGTGTCCGTCACACGTCAGGAAACGACTCTTGTACATCGAACCAGCGAACAACGAGTTCGTTCTGCCCTTCAATCCACTGCAACTGGCCGTTGGTGATGACCGCTACTACCACACGGCGCGCACAGTGGACCTCATCATGCGTCAGTGGCAAGCACAAGACATGGCGCAGCAGCCAAGGCTGATGCAGTGGTCCTATCAGGCCATGACGGCAATTGCCGAGATGCAACTACCAATCGCAATCAGCGAATATCTGCTCCATCCCGGCAGCGATGAGCACAAAGCAATCCTCCGCAAACTGCCCGATCAACTCCGTTGCCGCTGGTTGGAGATCCTCAACGCGAGAGGGTCTGAGAGTACCCGCATTCTGGAGAGTACTCGCAACCGTTTTGATCCGATCTACTCGGCCCCGCAAATCCGCCGGATGCTGGGCGTGACAGAAGGTCGGCTCGATGTCGAGCGGCTGATTCGCGAGCGGCGCATCGTCATCGTGAATGTTGCTAAGCTGGGCAAGCTCTCTCACCAACTGGGAAACACGATCGGGGCGCTCCTTCTCAATGAGATCTTCGAAACTGCGTTCCGCATGGCAACGGTGCATGGTCGTGAATCTGTGGATCCAACGCTTGTTGTGCTTGATGAATTCCAGCGGTTTGCGGCGTCACCTGACATCGAAGACGCGATACCGACCGTTCGCCAGGTCGGTTTGAAACTGTGCATGGCCCACCAGTCGTTCTCGCAACTTGTTCAGGGGGACATCGACCTGACCAACATGATCTGGCAGGCACAAAATCGCCTGATGTTTGCGAACAACGCCGAAGACGCAGACATCATCGCCAACGAGCTTGCCGTTCACACATTTGATGCCTACCGAATCAAGAATGAAATCTATCAGCGGAAGCAACTTGTGAAAGAACACCGGAAGGTTTGGCTGGAGACCGTGGGATTCGCCGACACAACAGCAGACTCGACCGTTAATCAACGGAGTGTGGGCTACAACAGGACATCCGGCAGAACGCGACCGAATACCTCCAACGACTACACTCGAAACGACGGATCGGGAAGATCGGACGGGAGCACACGAGGCACAACGCGCGCGGTGAGCCATTCTGATTCCTCGGGCCGACACGAGGCGCACCTCCCGGTCTATGAAGAGCTCAAAGAACTCAGCAGTGTCCAGTACTACTCATTCGACGAACAACGCCTGGACTGGATGAAGGCCGTGCGCCAGCTCAAAACAGGGCATTGCTTCGGCAAGTTTGTTGACGACGATTGCTTGCGAAGCATTCTCATCGACTACGCGCCCGTACGTGAGACGCCTCGAGCGGAAGAACGACTCCGCGAACTGAAACAGCGCAACTACGAACAAGACTTCTTCATTACCAAACAAGAGGCCGATCAGCTC
This sequence comes from uncultured Planctomycetaceae bacterium, assembly GCA_964485095.1. Classification (GTDB taxonomy): domain Bacteria; phylum Planctomycetota; class Planctomycetia; order Planctomycetales; family Planctomycetaceae; genus CAYNWT01. Next base: position 1,530 of record CAZAIB010000001.1, read on the forward strand.
ACCGAACGTGCCAGACAACAGCTACTGGAACCACCGCGTATTGTGCTGACAACACCACCCATCGAACCCGTTCCTCGCCCGAGCACCAGCGAACCAACAACATCGGACTCGACTCCGGATCCGTTTCAGTGGACTGACCCCAACACGTAGACAACATCGTGCACGGAAAAATCACCCGTTCGAACCGCGACCGCAATCGCTGCGCGAAATGCAGCCTGCTGTTCAAACCGAACTCCGGTGAAGAATTCCACCAGCGAACGATTCCTGGCAACGAGTGAGTCAATCCGTGCCGGAGTCAGTGTCGAACAGCTTACCTCGTGGTTGTGAACAGCAAGACGATCCAGTCGGCTGAGTTGTAGCTGTTTTAGTCTCGCCATACGGCGATGCGAACGATGCTGCCATCGATCTTCGAGTGCGCCGCTGAAGGGTGAGCTGTTTTCAATGGGATGAGCGTAACGCGCTTTTATCGAAAAAACGTATTGACAATTTCGGGAGTGAGTTCATGATTGCATTCATACGGAACGCGGCTTTGCCGCACTCCCTTCCAGCGGTTCTTCAACTTGCGGACTCACTTGGTGTTGTCCCTCTGACTGACCCGGAAGCTTGCCCGCCTGGGCCTCACTTTCGAAGCGACTGGTTTTCCCAGCCTCGCTTCTCTTCTTCCGCCACCTCTTTGGCGCATGTGAGGCTGACCCGATGAAAATAACTCCCAACGACATCCGCGTCCTCGAAGCGATTGCACGCTACTACGCGTTGAACGCGGCAGCAATTCACAGAATTTGCTTCCCCAATCGCAAAGATCAGCGGCACACACGTCGCCGACTCACGGAATTATCACGCAGCGGTTTGGTAAGAAAATCACCTATCAACGTCTCGTTCTCGACCGGGAACGCGGGACCGGTCTACACACCAAGCGTCGCTGGCTGCGACGCGCTGGCGACCTACTTCAATGATGACGCATGGTTGGCAACATGGTGTCGTGCACCGCGATTGGACAGATTGTATCACTGGCTCGATATCAGCTGGTGTCACTCTATTATCCATCGCGCGTGTGAGCAGTGTGACGCGATTACGCTCGCCAACTGGATCAACGAATGGCAACCGACGTTGGACGCGGACGGGAATCCGAACGGGTTCGTACTTCATTCGCAGTTCCGCGAAACGCCGCCACTCAGTTGTTCACCGGATGCCGCCTTTCTGCTGGATATCGGAGGCCATCGCAAAGTCGTCTACGTTGAAGTCGATCGTGGAACAACGGGAGCACGACGCATCGCAGCGTCCAAAATGCCCGGTTACGACGAGTTGCGGCTGACAAAAACGCACCGCAACCACTTTCCCTCCACAACGTTCGATGACTTCGTGGTGTTACTGGTCACCGTAGATCGAAATCATCGCGATCGAATCCAGCGCGAAGTTGCGAAAAAAGAGGATCTCAATCCGAATGCATGGCTGTTTGCCAGTCGGGAGGACTTTACTCCGGAAGACGCTCTGACAGGCGACATCTATGTCAATCACGCCGGCACCACGCGGCCATTGATTCCAAAGGCAGCAATTCAGCCAGTCCCTGGAGCAGGAGCGACCGATGTGGCCTGAAAGAACACGCCCACACCCACGCCCAGAGGTGTACCCAACGCACGTCAGTCGTAGGGGGACTGCAGGGCGTAGTACGATGCGCTTCGTACTGATCGTAACCCGAAGGCCCACCCCAGCTTGGGGGTCGCCAAGGGCGTTCGTCGCAAGCGTCCTCTACCCTTGGCTTGTATGGTGTAGCTGGCTGGTTCCCGGTCGTCTTCGTGCTTGCAGGTATTCGCACTCAGACGCTCGTGCCATTATGCGTCGCTCCATGCCGGTTCCGGCCACACCATACAAGCCAAGGCTAGCGCCCTGGCGACCCCGCCGCCGATCTCAACTCTCGGTATTATGGCAATCTGAATCACCGGCCGATGCTCGTCGGCATTCGCTCCGGTCGGAGCGAAACAAGCTGCCCCCCGGAGACGCGCGTCTCCATTGCTGTTGCCACACCACCACCCAACGCGCGCATCGATGTGATCAGGGTCACTCGATACACGCGGGAGGTGTGGATTTCATATCACTTCCCCCAATCCCTATGCAGGAAAAATCTCACTCCTCAACCAAGCCTGTGGAAACGTTCCGTTTCCGCGGTGTGTCCGCGTCCGTCTTCCAAAACCAAACCGATGACGGCAAACCGTTTCACAAGGTGTCTCTCGTACGCACCTATCGCGACGGTAAGGACTTCCGTACGACCAATACGTTCTCACGTGACGAGTTACCACTCGTTATGCTGGTCGCAAAAAGCGCTTACGAATTCGTTCTGAGCGCCGAACGCGACAACCGAGAACACGCTGACAAGTAAACGCAATTTGTGGCGAGCTTGCCCTGACAGCTCGCCACCTGCCGCGCGAGACGCGACGGACGCATCTTCGGATGACGCAGCGCGTATCAGTGGCAGAGCAATTCCATTTCGACCGAACGTTTCTTTCCAACGTCTCGCTCTCTCTGAACGAACACCCGCGGCGTTTGATCGCGATTCTCAAATTCAAGGAGCATGACTTTGAAGACACTCATCACGGCCTGGCACGAGAGCGCTCAATGCGTCTGGTGCGAGAAGTCGAAAGAGACGGTCTCCGTGGAATTCGGCGACGGTTTTCTCACCAACTCAAACATCTGCTGGCGCTGCCTGCAGAAAGCGATTCGTGTTCGGGCTCGGAACCGAACCAAACCGAACAATGTTCGCACAACGAAACCACCAACTGAGGTCAGCAGGGAGCCCTCTTCGTAACCCGTTGTGCAACGTTGTGTCCTTCGGGACGATTTGATGTCTTCTTCCCCCATCCATCATGAAAAATGTTCTTGTTGTGTTTTGTGACAGCATTCTGCAGTGGTGGTCGCACCTGCGATACGACGCCGGAGTTGGTCCGGAACCGTGGGCGACTCTGCCGCACGTTCGGACGATCAACTGCGACGCGAATCTTCGCGTTGAGTTGTACCGCTGTCGTTTCGGAGACTCCGATTACCTCATCGACCTGCAACAGGTCGGTGACCGAATGCCAACGATCGCATTGCTGCGATCAGAGGAGCTGGATGACTTCCTCGATTTGCTGCAGAACACAAAACTGGCGATAGCCAGTGCGAGTCACTGCGATGATTGATGCGAGAAAAGCAGAGAGGCCACCCCTGATGGTCTCTTTGCTTAAGAGAAGAACCTGCCGGCGTGTAAGGAACTGAGGTCACTGACCCGGCTCCCATCCCCGGTTGATCGAGCGAACGCTCACCTTTCAGGCACATCGTGATTTCCCGATGTCGCTCTCATTGAACTCGTCCGCAATTTCCTTGCGCGCGAGTGAACCCTGTGGCATCGTCGCAGCCTGTCAGCAACTCGTTGGCAGGTTCGCGAATCAATCACTGTTGCATGAAAGGCAATGCTCATGGCATCGCGCAAACCTGAGAAGGTATTTCGAATCGGATACGTCACGGCTTCTGTGTTCACACGAGAGGTCGACACCGATGACGGTGGCAAAAAGACACTTCGCAGCGTCAACGTCCAGAAACGCTACATGGACGGAGACGAAGTGAAGTACACCAGTTCGTTCGGCCTGGCCGAGTTGCCACAAGCACTCCGAGTGCTGCAACTGGCGACCAGCTACGTCGAACAACAGGAAGCCACCGTCGCACTCAGTGAATGACGATTCGCAGATCAGGCGAGTTCTCAAAAGAGAACTCGCCTTTCTTTTGGAGGACGATCCATGCTCACGGTTCGCGAAGCTGCTGACAGACTAAGGATCAGCGTCTCTTTGGTTTACCAACTTGTGGAGTCCCGCCGCCTGGCTCACTACCGAGTCGGAACCGGACGCGGCTGCATTCGCATTGCCGAAGAGTCAATCGACGAATACCTCGCTCAATGCCTTCAAGGCACCGTAATTAAGAAGCCGGCAATTCCAAAAAAGCGGCTCAAGCATATTCGGCGGTAGCTGGAAGGAAGGCGAACCAGATGGTTCGTTGGCCCTGCGGCGTGCGCGTCGCAGGGCCTTTATCATAGACCGCTGGTCCCCGTGACCAGCGGGTGCCGTGCCGCAACTGGAGGTGGTCGACTTGCTGCGTTACATCAGTTGCCGGAGACGACTTGTGTCTCAATTATGGGTAGCTTGTTTGTGAGGTTCAGTGGCCAGCTTGACCGATCGTGAACTCAAAGAACGTATCTAGGTCGCGGGCAATTACCACACCGGACGAATTCTCAGAACTCCAGCGAATGATGTTGCCCGGTTCTCCAACCGTACCCCCGAATCAATCAGTAAATACTCCTTGGTGGATGCCCACGCGAACGGGACAACACGGTGCCCCTGAGACTGAAAATAGGCCAGTTCACCCTTAATGATCTTGGCTTCACACAGGTTGAAATAACTCAACAACGGTGTGCCTTGCTGCCCATTGCAAACATCAAGCAAGGCTATGAGTGCGTTGACAGAGTCAGAATCGATCCCCGCAGCCTTTGCTACCTCAGCCAACTCGGCATGGTCTCCTGCCGAAATCGGCGGGGCAAGCCCCGCCGACTCTTGACCGACAAGATGGACCAGTCGTTGCAACTCTTCCGCATTCCTCACTGAATTTCCTCGACTCTCTTGAGAAGGAGCTTAATGACGAAGATCAGTGGCCCCTTCGGATTGTCAGTTGGGAACTGGTTCCAACAATCGATGATTTGTAGAACGCACTCGTTCATTGGATCGCTGAAGTTCTCCAGTTGTTGTTTGAGCTTCTCGTCTACTGCCGTGAGCCCAAGCTGCTTCTCAACTACCCTTCTCCTTTTCGGGCTTCGGTTCTGGTTCTGCCCTCTTTTCCTGAATAAGAACCGCAATCGTCTCTTTAAGGGCCTTTCGATGTGCGCTCATTGCGGCAAGCTCCGCTTGCTGGGCGCTGTCAATCGCCCAAATTACTTTCTGGGTAGCTTGCCACGCGGGGGTCCCCAAGCGCGCAATCAATCCTCGGGTCTCCCCATGGAGGTTTTTCCCAAGTTGCCAAAGCAGCAGTGCGTCTGGAGTGAGAGCTGGAGTCGTGGAGGCTTCTCTTGTTTTTCCCAAGCACGGAAAAAATTCCTCAATCGAGTAAGTCCTTGGCTTGTCCCACAAGACAACGCTTCCCCGGAATAGAAGAGGCTCCAACTGCCGAAACGCATTTGCTGCGGATCTCCATTGTCCGCCAGACAACGTTCCACGTCGTAACCAAAGCAGCCGTTTATGAAGCTTGTCCAGCTTGCGAGCAGCTTTGGCGACAACAGCTCTCTCCCGTCGACTCTCAAGCACGAGACTCTGCCTGGCGCGTCGCTGGAACTCAACCCACTTCGCTTTGGTCCATTCCTGCGCGGCTTTCGCGTATTTCAATGAGAGCTCCGCAAAGTGTTGCTGTAGCTCCATTTGCAGTCGAACATCTTTCCTACGCTCTTCTGCGAGTGATAGGCTGTTCGCGAAAGCCTGTTTCTTGTACTCGAACTCAAAATCACGACTGTTTCGCCGTTCTTCCATCTGAGCCTTGTACTCGGCCAGAATTTGCTCGCGATATACCTTGAAATCCTCTCTGCCCTCTTGACGCAATTGGATCTCGAATGCTCTGACCTCTTGATCTATCGCAGCATCGATTTGTTTTTCGAGTAGTGCTGGATCTTGGGTAGCAATGTCAGCCATCTCGTCCTCTCAACGCAAGAAACGACAACTCTTCGTCGTGGATCAGTTCAGAAATTCACGCGGGAGCAAGTTCGCCTGCTCCCGCGTTCCAGGCTACGAATACAACCTTCTCAAGTGGGGCCGGCCCGTTCATTTATCCGCTTGGCCGTGCCGACCTGTCCTTCATCTGACACAGAAGCGCTAACTAGCCTGCTGGTCGGGATTGCAATTACCTGAACAGCATGAGCCTGCCGCGCTCCCACCCTCTCCTTGCAACACTTCCTCACTCAGGCATGGTGTAGTCAGGTCGCGAACACCAGGGGGCTTTGGCGCTGGCGGCACGGGACACCCTTCCGGTCCCGATACTAAGTCCCAACTCGTACCATTCCATCGCCAAGTACAGCTTAACCCAGTCATTCTTTTCTCTCTTTCTCTCTACTCATCGCTTTGTGGTCAGGAGCTACAACGCTTCTGACAACCCTGAATCCTGTCCGACTACTTGAGTTATTCGGAAGCGTGCCCGCTCCCACGGCGCACGTCATTTCGTCTGCATGAAGGTCAATCATCCCCCCTTTTTTTAAACGTCGGAGGTGAGACTCGATCAAGGTTGACTCGGAAAATGTATAGGGATCCTGAAGCCACTCTTCCGCATTCCCGTGCATGTCGAAGAGCCCAAACGCATTGGGCATAAGCAACCCAACGGGTTGAACCGTAGTTGTGCCAGTAGAATTGTTGCGACACCACGCGTAGTACCTCAGAAACTCTGGATCTATTCCGCAACACCACGTCGTCGGGGAGGCTGACCTACAGGCGTGGTCCCACTCAGCTTCCGTCAGCAGGCGGTATCCCGATAGCCGTCCATAACTCGGTGCCGTCCGCATGCCTGCCGCATACTCGCCATCAGAATTGGGCAAATAGCACCACTCGCGCTTTCGGATGCCTTCGCGCTTACTCAGCCAATTGCAGTACTCAGTGGCCTGATACCAAGTGACGTTTGTTACAGGACTCTGGTCGTCAAGATCGGATCCACCAACAAGAGAGTGTCGGGGGGCAAACTCTGAAAACTGTTTCGCAGTAACTTCGGTCACGCTAACCCAGAAAGACCTGTCCAACAGGACTTGCTCCTTGTCTTCCGAGTAGGGCGTGGCGCGTCTACCGGCTGGGCGTCCGTCGCGCGATAGGGTGACCAACCCCGGCGGGTCCACCTTCGCAAGCGTAAAACCGGCTTCGGTTCTCACCCACCCCCTATGTTTTGAGAACGGCACGACACGGCGTGAGCTCGCGACCTCACTCGATACCTTTCGGGCCAACCAACTCGCGGCACTGTGGATATACGGGTGGTTGTTATTCTCAATGATCTCTGCCAGCTGCGTCGATTGTGCGCTCGTCAGGGAACGTCCAGCCTGGGTCCGTGCACCGATCAAGAGCAGGATGCCTGCCTTAGAAAAAGGCCTCTGCTCAATCGCCAGTTGGCCAAACAGCATTGAGGGGTCCAAGTTGAACGCCGATGAGTCTGCCAGCAAGCGCGCACGCAGCGTTGGCAGGTCGTTTCTAGACAAAAGTTCCCGCAGCTGCCTGGGTCTTCCCAATACAGCGAGTGCTCGGGCCACATTAGCTAGCGGGGCAGCGAATTCACGGCCTTTTCCAGCGCGCTCGTACTCTTCGAGAAGACGCTCGAAACGAGATTGCAGAATTCCGACCAGAGCGCCGCTGTGGCTCGATATTCGCCGTGACACACGGAGAATGGCAGGTAGCCGTGATGATTCAGCTTGTTCTAAGAGGGTCGCGGCCTGTGGAATGAGTTCTTTCCAGACAGGTGTCAGGTGCTCTAACACTTGATCAACTTCAAGAGGATCGGATTCGATAAGATCGCGGACAATCCGCGGTCCGTGCAGCTGCCAATCGGGGCTGGCCGAATCAACATGCGCAAGCGCACTCGCGGCATTCACTCTTTCTCTTGGCTCAAAGGCATCGCTGTGCAGTACCTTCCAGAGAGCCGGTGCGACGAGCTCTCGAACCGGCGCTAGGCGGCTCCTGACCAAGCCCACTTCCTGTGGTGTACCTTTGAGTATCCAGTCTACGATGCGATCCCCAGTCACCACGTCTGAATGCAATAGCGCCAACCCCAAATGGAGTTGTTGCTTCCGATCGTTTCTTGTTTTGGCACGCTTGTACTTCTCAAGCAGTAGTGGCTCTGCGCGTGTCTTGTGCGTGGCGATTTCGTCGAGTATCTCAGATGCATTTTCGGATGAACTGCTTACCAAACGACTGACGGCGGAACGGGCGTCCAACCTGTAGTACACTTCGGCCAAGAGGAAGCCTGTCAGCAACAGCACAGCCACCACAATCCCGGCGCGTTTGTAATGGAACGCCATCGCCGATTTCGTCATTATCGATTCTTCGTACGACAGCTCACTCTTACGAACGTTCAAGCTCAGTCGCAGAGTCTCAACAAAAGACGGCAAATACTGATTCCGAGGGTCAGAGTGCCACGCTGCCGAGCACTGGGCCAGGCGAGCTCTTAGTCGCCCTTGGCTTGACTTTAGCTGCTCGTCAGTGATCCACCGCCGGACGGGTCCGATTAGAAAATCGTGCGTTAGCTCATACACTTCTTCGTTCACAGCTGTCTTGTCATCGAAAACGTCAACAGGCGTGTGCACAGGCGTGATCAAGCGGAGTTCTTGATCTAGGATTTGGATTAGGTCATCAAATCGCTGAAGGTCCTTGCCGTACTCTGTCACAGCCAACAGCTTAGATCTACTTGCAGCAGCTCCCCGAATACCCAAGTCGGAGCTCGGCAGCAATTCCGCCAGCACAGCACGGGCACTCTTCTCGTGTGATCGAAAGCGCGAAGGAGATTGTTCGCTACAGAACGACTTTGTGAGAAAGGCGAGTCCTATACCGTCAGCTCCGCCAACCCGCTTTAGGGATGAGACCTTCCAAGGTGTGGACTTGAGCATATGAGCAAAAAGCACAAGGCGAGCGCATACAACGTGGTCATTACTTGCCAAGGCCCGGACCGACGTCCGAATGAAGTCTCGATGTGGCTTTGGTAGCTCAGTAACATTCGGCGGCAATTGCCCGAACGCAATTCCATACTGCGTCAGGACATGCTCTGCGTGTTGCAGGCTGAAGAAGTCGAATAGCCGAGAGTTCTTACCCTCTTCAATGCAGGCTTCGATACTGTACAGCAAACGACTTGTCGCGAGCCAAAAGTCGTCGCGTATCAAAAGAAGGCACTGAGCTCTATGACCGTCGCATTGACGAAAGGCGTCAGCGAGGTCGGAGGGTTCTGCCTTAGGATTGGCAGCCAGCCATTGCTCGAATTGATCAATGACAATAAGCACCTTCTTCTGCTCCGGGAGAATCTTTCCTTCGCGAACGAGCCTCACCGTTTGCGCAAGCGAGCCGTCCGGTACATCTCGTAGCTTTCTCTTGAGCATGTGTTTCAACTGAACTTCGGTTCGCCTCGCCGTAGCTCGAACATACACTACCTCAATGGCTTTCCCCAGAAGCGGAAGGATCCCCGCGAGTACAAAGGAGGACTTGCCAGCGCCGCTCGGCCCGTAAATTAGTCCAATGGCAAACGGAGGCTCATCTTGCACACCCCTAATACGGCTTTCCCAAAACGAGACCTGCTCTGAAATCCCGCAGCGATTTACAGGGCCAGGCAGAAGTGTGTGATAGAAGTCGGCATCTTCGCCAGTAAACGCCCGGAGTCCCCTCGGAACAATCGACGGTGCAGCAGGCGGTTGCTGTGAACCAAACGATGCGACGCTTCGTGTACCCAACCACTCGTTGATCTCTTTTTCGAGGTCATACGCGGATGGGTAGCGATCCACGGATCTCTTGGAAAGGCACTTCAAACAGATCCTCTCGAGTTCCGGTGGGATACTCGGATTGGATTGCCTTGGTGGCCTTGGGTCACGGTTCCTGATCTCGTCATAGAGATCATCGAGACTTCTTGCGTTGAACGGACATCGCCCAACAAGCATTTCGTAGAGCAAGACGCCCAAACTCCAAATGTCGCTGCGTCCGTCTAGGCGATGAGACTCCCCTCGCACCAGTTCGGGAGACATATACTTCGGAGTGCCTGTGCGTTGACCCCTTAACCCGTCCTGCTGGTTTTCGTGAATCGACAGTCCGAAGTCCGCGATGTAGGGCGTTAGGCCGGGAGTCAATAAGATGTTGGCAGGTTTCAAGTCACGATGAAACACGTCGTTTGCATGAGCGTAGCCAAGCGCCTGTGCGAGCGTCGCAACTATTCTTGCGCACTCACGAGGATCCATCGGATCACCGCGATGTCGCAGGTGTTCTCTTAAGTTGGAACCCTCGACGTACTCATTGACTAAGAAAACGTGTTCGCCTTCCCGACCAACTTCGAGCAGCTTGACGATACTAGAGTGATTTAGATCGGCGACTGCCGCGGCTTCTTGGAGCAGTTGCGAGTGCCTGCTCTCGGGGGTGCCGAGTCCGGACACAGCGAATTTCAAGGCTACCTTACGGCCAAGAAGTGCGTCGTCGGCCAAGTAAACAGCTCCGAAGGCCCCCACCCCAAGGCGTTTCTGTATTTTGAAACGCTCAATCCGATTGATGGACTGCTCTAGTTGTTGAATTGAGCTGTCCTCAGAACGATGCCTTCGGGCTGAAAACGCTTCGTGGACCTGATCCTCAAACATCGGATATGTCGAACAGTATCGGTCCATCGAACACGTCTGACCGGCGTTCGTCCGCAGATCCATATCGATCAGGAGGAGTTCGAGGAAGGCTGCTTTTTGGACGTCATCTTGCGCAAATCGCTGCGCAAGCTTTTCTAGGTTCGAACGGCGCTCGGTTGCCCAAGTGCACTCGAACTCCAAACAGACCTCGTCAATTTGACGAGCCATCTCTAGATCAAACGCTGGCCTCGTATCATCCTTGGAACCGCTCATCATGTTCTTGTCGCCAAGTTTCCTTTATCAGTTTGATCTTTCGCTCGACGGTCCTAAGGCTGACGCCTACTTGCTGGGGGATCTCTGCAATTCGGTACCCTTTCATACGGGCAATCGCTATTTGCCGTTCTAAGTCGTCGGTGAGCAGTCCAAAGAGCCTCTCAAGCTCTTCCTTCGTCGCGGAGACGAATTCGGGTGTCGGTTCGTAATCGGGAACCTGCCCCGCACCACCCAGTTCTGATGAATCGTTACTGCCCGCCCCCATTGCAGACTCCGTCAACGCCTCGCGACCACCACGCTTCTCTGCGCTGTTGTATCTAATTTGGTCGATAGCTCTCTTATCGACAAAGCTCAGCAAGATCCGCCAGAGGTCTTCACGGTCCGCAAGTCGCGGGAACAGACCCGACTCCACGCCAGCAAAGAACTGTGCAAAGGCAATCGAAGTGATGTCTTCCTCATCTGCGACACGTCGATTTCCGGTCCCAAGCTTCAGCTTCGCGAGTCGCACCAACCGGCAATAGAACCGTTCCCACAACACGCCAGACGCTTCGGCCTCTCCATTCTTTAGCTGCTCGATCCAGAATGTAACAGAGTGACTCTCGGGCATGACGGGGCGTCCAGACATGGGGCTTGTGATCGACTCATTGTGATTCGCGACATGTTATCGCTGTCCGCGCGTGGCGGTAATTGGTGACCCTCTGCGATTACCAGAAAAGACACAGAGGGCCATTCGTGGCCCAAGACGAGTGAAAGGTGTGTGTTTAGATGGCGGTGTTTGAACAGGGTTCTGCGGTTGTCGTCGGTATCTCTGACTACCAATTCTTAAGTTCGCTTCCAGCCGTTACGGGCGACGTGGCGAGAATGCATGACGTCCTAGTTGGGTCGAACACGTGCGCATACTCCCCAGACAAAGTTGAATTACTGCGGGATAATACTGCAACCAAGTCGGGAATTCTAAGCGCGATTTCGCGACTTGCTCAGCGTTGCGATGAGTCCTCGACCGCTATCTTTTTCTTATCCGGGCATGGGGGACGCCTAGAATTTGATCCGGAAGAGTGCTTCATTTGCCCTTTCGAAGCCCGTGCCGACACCGATGACAGTATCCGTCGAACGTGCATCTCCTCGAGCGAATTCTCTGCTGCCTGGGCCCAGGTAACCGCAGCCATGAAGGTAGTTGTCTTGGACTGTTGCCATGCCAATGGAACTGGATCGGCTGCGGTCAAGAGTCTACGGAGTGGTGTGTTAAAGACAGGAATCGCCGAGCAGTTGTTAAACACGCTGGGCGTCGGCAAAGGCCAAGCAGTCTTATCGTCAAGCCAAGCCGACGAGTTGTCGTTCATTCTCGAGGGTGACAAGCACAGTTTGTTCACAAAGTATCTCTTGGAGGGACTTGGCGGGGGCATAGATAGTCAGGATGGCCTAATACGGGTGTTTGATCTATTCGACTATGTCTCAGTGAGAGTGCCTCCTGCAAGCGGAGGGCATCAACACCCTGTCTTCAAGTGTGAGGTAGGCAACAATTTCCCGATCGCGTTCTGGCGAGGCGGAGCGAAGAACGGCAGGCCTCGATCAGCTCCAAACCCTTCGTCGAATCTAGAAGAGGAACTAATGCAGTTCGGAATCGGACCAATGGTCTTGGCTTCAGACATGCCCCTGGAAATCATCGGCATCTTCGCAAAGCACTTTGCGGCCAATCAAGACAAAGCGCCGCTGTGCCTTGCGGAGGCTATGAGAACCCGAAGGTCACTCAATCCGGAAGGCTATGAAGAGGAAGCGATCATAGTCTCCCCCGGTGAGATCCCGACCCACAGATCTGGACTTGAAAACTATTGGTCCGCTGCCTTGTTGCTGGCGGGACAAAAGTCCCGCCGCACCCTCGCATCGATTTTTCTCGTGCCAAGCGCTCCCCGCGCTGAATTCCTCCACTCCAACGAGGCACAGATCCTCCGCGAGTTCATGGACTGGCTAAAGCACCCTGCCTAAGGAGTTACCATGGTCAAAGTCTCAAGGGCGATCGCGCTCATCCTCCTCACAATCTCAGTGCCGGGCTTTTCGCAGGAGTCTGGCGATCGGGGGGCAGTGGTTCGCGGTCCCAAACTCGAACGCGTCAGGGATACCGTCCGTGAGCTAGAGTTGGCGTTCCGCAGTGGTGCCGAGGACGCAACGGAGGCAACTGGGGACATCAATCTCGGCGGGGTCTGCGCTTTCGATCCGGTATACTCCATTGTTTCCGATCTGTACGCGCGTGCCGAAACGAAAGACGCCGGCAGCGGCACCCGTTTCTTGGCGAAGCTCCACCGAGATGTGTGGAGACGGTCGCCGGAAGTCTCCAAGGCCCCGATTTTCAAGCCGCTGTTCGATGTCAGTACCGCTGACATACGGCGAAGAATCAGCTTCGCGGAAACTGCCAGGGTGTCCCTGGAAAGCCCCGAGGCTCTTATTCGAAAACTAAGCGATGTCTTCGCGCAAAGTGGGAACGAGACCGTTCTAAGGTTGTCTCAGCTGGGGTTCGATAAAGAAGTCCAGCACATGCGGCGGATTGACGGTGTAAACATCGACGGATCATTGTCAGCCAGAGCGTATATCACCCGCTTGGTCCAGCGAGCGGAAATGGCGAATCCCGGGACTGGCGGCGATCAAGTCCTCAAAATCCTATTTGATGATCGCTCCAAGGTTAGCGCTGCACTCCGCGAAGACCCGGCGTTTGCAAAATACAAAGCGGCTCCTGCAGTTAAGCTCGTTGCCCCAATTGAACTCAGTTCAGCTTCTGAGGTGAAACTGAAGTTGCCACCTTCGTCCGAAGCCGCCATCCAAAAACTCGCTGAGGTCTATTCCGGGAAGCAGATCGCAAGTATGCGTGCGACGCTGGTCAGGAACCTGAACAACACTGCCTTCAACGAGAGAGTCTTTGAGCAAATTGTCACTGAATCAGGGACCTCACGGGAAGTCATTAGAAAAGCAATCGACGCTGGCACTCCGCCACCTAGCCCGGAGAAAGCCTTAGAGGGCATCATCAAGGACACAGGAGTAAAGAGAGCAGCGTTCATCGAAGATCCTCACGTAAGAACCATCGTGCAGGAAATGTCGAAGACCCTTCCTGACGGATACAAGGACACGAGAGCCAAAGAGCTGAACTTAATGAGCAAGAAGAGACAAGCCATCGAGGTATTGGCCCAAGATTCGACTGGCAGGGGCCGTTGGGGTAACCCGTCAGGTGATGTGGGCCCAGCCACTCCACCCGGTCCTCGCCCAGCGAAGCCGGACGTAATCGGAAATGACCCAGAACGAGCGGCGCGTGCTCAACGAAGGAACGCAAGACGAACTGGAAGACAGGGCACTCGATATCGAAACTACACATCCAAGGCGTTTAAAGTTGTGAAGTCGCGTTCGTTCAGGACAGGGATTGGATCGGCCCGCTTGGGTAGGGGTATTTCCGTCGGAAGCAAAGTCGAGTCCCGTGTCCGTCTTGGGTCCGCGAACGCATACTGGCACCTCAATGAGCAAGACCCAAAGTACGGACAAATATTTGTTGAGTTGCAGGGAGATGGGAAAATCGAAGTGGCGGCGTCGCGTCCAATTGTGGCGGACAGCTTCCGATGTTCGGTTGAGCTGCTTGAGACAGAGAATGAGGAATTGGTGCTACGTGAAGGCGAGCTCCTGATTCTCATGAGCATGGACCCGTCGGCAGATTGGGTATCGCGGTTCCGTCAGAGAGGTGTGGTCTTGCACCCATCGATACACGGAAGCGAACTTGCATGGTCGATGGTGCGAGTAGACTTTTGGCTCGCCGACATGCCGAAACTGCTAGCCGAGGCCCAACCGTTCTCGCGCATGCCGAGACAGCTGTCCAAGTTCGAAGACCTTCAGATTCGTGCGTCAACTTGGCAGTACTACGAACAGAACCACGAAGTCTTAGTTTCGGAGGTAGACGGAAAGAGGACATTGTCCGTTGCGTCAAGCTGGCGTGAGGACGGCAATGGAGCAGTTGCTAAGAGGCCCCCGCGAAGTCACTTAGGCATCGCAATGTTCACGAGCACAAAAAACGATGAGACAGAGGCCATCCTAGGCGAGGACCAATTCTACCGGTTGCCGAAGCACGAAATGGAAGTCCAGCCACTTCTCGATGAGTTAGCTATCACCCATCCAGACTTCGTTCGGCTGAACGATCTCATTGAGTCACTCGCCATACTTCGCTGGTTGGGCGGACAAAAGTCGACGCTCTATCTGATCGAGACACATGACGCTCCGGCCGAATTGCCTACACCCAACAGCTATGAAGTGGGAATTGGACCAACGGCGAAGTAGTGCGACATTGATTCAAGTTTCAGATGCCCTTGGCAATTGAGCGGAGTTCAAAGTGGAAGACATTTCGATTTGGGTCGCTTCAGCGGCCGTCGGCAACGCTGAACCGAAGGGAGCCCCTGCGGCTGTACTCAAAAGCGTACCCATCAGTGCGTTGCGGGAAAGTCTGAAGGATGTGTGTGGCGATCTGACTGAGGCACTTAGAGACATACGAGATGTTGGAAGGTTCCGCTTGGCTGAGGTCTCAGTTGGAGTGGAAGTAAGTGCGGTCGGAGGGATCAGTTTAATAGGTACTGCATCCGTCGAGGGCAAAGGAGCTATCACGCTCAAATTTGAGGATGTTGATCGACCCGCCCCGTGATCCTTGGGTACCGAAACGATACGAACAGCACGAAAAACACTATCTCTTGAATTGTTTGAATTCCCGGAGGACTGATGATGTCACGCAAAGCCACCCTGACTGCTTTAACCAAGGAGCAAGGTCCGACAGCGCCGAGAAAAGTCGGAAAACCAAAGAAGAAATCCAAGCGAGTCACGTTGCGGGGGGCGACGGATGCGGTCAAGACTCAGTTCGCGGGGACGGTGGACTTGCCGACCTTTAGGCAGACGCCCAGCCAACTATCGAAAAAGGAGAGGTTGACGCTAGTGTCGCAAGCGCTTGTACTCATGGAAATGAACTACGTCCATCTCCCTTTAAAGGAGGCCATGCATGCGGTTGACCCAATCCAACGTCTGAGGCTCGTCCGTGATCAGATCCAGAATACACCGGCTGATCAGCTTCCAAGCGAACAGGACTTTCATCGGGAGATGAGCGATGTCTTCATTTCCGTTCGTGACCTTCACACGAACTATCTTCTGCCCGATCCATACAGCCGAATGACGGCGTTCGTGCCATTCTTGATTGAGGACTTCTTTGTTGACGGGAAGCGGCACTACGTTGTCACGGAGGTGTTTGGGGGACTCGATGAGGCGCCGTTTGAACGTGGTGTTGAAGTCCTGCGGTGGAATGGAATACCAATCGAACGCGCTGTGGAGATTAACGGCAACCGATTTGCGGGCAGTAACCTTGAAGCTCGTCGTGCCAGGGGCGTCGAGACGATGACGATTAGATCACTAATTCAGTCGTTACCGCCGGATGAGGATCGCGTCGTGCTGGACTACCGAACGAAGGACGGGAAAACACACGAACTGCGCGTTGGTTGGATGGTCTTCTCACCTGACGATAGAAGCTCAGAGGATGCTAGAGTCTCCGATGAGGTCGCCGCGTCACAGGGAGTAGACCTCGAGTTGGCGATCTGTCGTCGCGTGCGAAAACTTCTGTTCGCCCCAAAGGTTGTTGCCGCAGAAGCAAAACTGGCGAGAGGCGGCGAATCAGCGACGCAGAACCTTGGCCTGCAAAGCAGTATGCCTGGCGTGCTGCAAGCTCGTCCTGTCGACACACCGTTTGGCAGGTTCGGGTACTTGCGAATTCGCACATTTGACGTTCCAAACGCGAATGAGTTTGTGGACGAAGTTATCCGACTCCTTCGGCAGCTGCCTCAGAACGGCCTTGTAATTGACGTGCGTGGCAATGGAGGGGGCCTAATCACAGCGGGCGAGCAACTGTTGCAACTTTTCTCACCAAATCGGATCGAACCAGAACCCGTTCAGTTCATAAACTCTGCCCTAAACATGCGACTGTGTGATCGCTTGCCATTCCTTTCTCAATGGACGCCGTCAATACGTGAGTCATTGCGCACCGGCGCAATTTATTCACGTGGATTTCCAATCACATCGTCCGAAGATGCTAACAACGTAGGTCAGCAGTACTACGGTCCGGTTGTGCTCATCACTGACGCCCTATGCTACAGCACAACCGACATTTTTGCCGCTGGATTCCAAGACCAAGTTGAGAACGGCTTGATCTTGGGTGTTGACGGAAACACCGGCGCAGGAGGCGCGAATGTCTGGACGCACGATCTGCTTCGCCGCTTCCTACCATCAGGTGTGGAGGATTCGCCATATCAACCACTGCCGAACGGATCTGGCCTGCGAGTGTCGATTCGGCGAACCATGCGAGTCGGTAAGAATGCGGGAACTCCCGTCGAGGATTTGGGAGTCGTTCCGGACATGCGCCACGATTTGACACGAGATGATGTGTTGAATGGAAACGTTGACTTGGTAAATCGGGCTGGTGAGATCCTCAGCGAAATGCCTGTTCGAGTACTTGATGTCGATGTTGAAATGGACGACGAATCGCTAGTCGTTAATCTCGATACGCGAGGCTTCGATCGTCTTGACGTCTTCGCCGATAGTCGCCCTCTCGGCTCAATCGATGTCGAGGATGGCTCGACGGAGTTGCCCCTCACAATCAGCGCGGACTCCTTGGAATTCCGTGGCCTCATGGGTCAAGAACTTGTCGCCATCAGACGTGTCGATGTGTAGGGATGCGTGTAGGCCACAATCTCAAGCTATTCGCCTTTGCTGACAGGCGTTCCACCGCTAAGCAACGTCCTCAAGGGATCAAGCGGTAATCGATTACCTGCCACCTACGTCGTCAATTGGGACGCGCTAATTGCATAGATGCTTGGCTGGGCGCTGCAGTGGGCACTCAATCTCGAAGAGCAAACCTGTCAGAAAAGTGTCAGACAATTGGTGCAAACGCTACGAAAAGATATAAACTATGAAACACACGGCGACTCTTCGCTTCGCACACATTGGTTGCAAAACCCCTCTTTACCAACAGTTCGGTGGTCCTTAGAAAGTTCTTCTTCAAAGTTGAGCGATGACCTACGGAACCGGAGGGACTCGAGCACATTCGGCGTTGGCTCGAAGGAAGGCGAAACAGACGGTTCGCTGGCCTTGTGGCGTCGCGCGTTGGAGGGCCCTCTCTTCGTAGACGTGGCCAACGCTTGATAAGAGCGCCACAGACGTGTCTAGACGGACACATAGGGGTCTCGTGAAGCGGACCGGCATGCTCGCTCGCGCCGTTATGAGCTACCCAACGCCGAAGCTCCAGCGAGCGCCTTCTGCGTTGTCGGAATGTGAGGTCGTCCCACCCGAACGCCAGACGGCCGATTAGGCTTTCGGCATTTTCTGTATACTGTCAGAGAGGTATGCCAGCTGCGGTGGTTCGTTGCAGCGCGCATGCCCATCACCCAGCCGACGAAATTCAAACTTGGATTGCTTGCGTATCATGGGATTCGGCGCCAAAGCGGAGTACACACTAGAACTGCTCCGCGAACCACAACGCTACAACCACATTACGCACCAATTCATGTGTACGGGTTTCGTCTTGGCGACGGGTCTGGACGAAAGTGCTCTTGAGTTCCTCCTGAATGACTGGCAATGGATAGACAGTGTGACATCAGATCGGGTTCGCTTCCTGTTTTTTGTTGACAACGAGACTGATTTGCATGACTACCCAAAGAGACCACGTTTCAGCGTTGATGCGTATCAGCGGTACCACCAACGGCTTTTGCAGCAGGCAAGCGGATTGGGTTTCGAGGTCAAGGTCGCTGCGGGGAAGGTTGTGGATTACGACCGCGGGGAACTCGTCAGACCCTGGCAACCAGACGAAAAAGTCCGTCGCCTGTCGCGCGAGCTGGGTGTCGCATCACTGTTACCGTGCATCGTTTGGTCCTTCGATCGTACTCCCAACACGATCTTCGCTCGTTCGATCGAAGGGCTTGATGGCTCGCAGATTGCTCAGTGCGTTTCGGAGTTCTGCAAAAAGTTCTATCAGCTTAACACACCTGTGTTGCATGAGATCGAGTCCGTAGAACAAGAACTCGAAGACCTGTGTGGTTCATTGGAAATCACTGTCGGTGACCTTTCTGTTGCTTCCGAGTTGAGTTCCGATTTGAACTCCATCAGTGTTGTTCTTCGTGACCTGCACAACATTGAATTCGCGCAAGATGGGCGAATGTCACAGATTAAGAACTTACACGACGCAGCGTCTCAACTAGCCAAAGTGGGCGCGGTCGCCGAGGACCCGCCTCTAGCTGAACTGACGGGGCGAATTCGTCGCTGGGCACGAACTTGTTTGAGTATGCAGTCATTTCTTGGGCGGCAGCGTTATCTTCGATTCACCAAGGTGCGAATCCAATGGAGAAAGTCTCTAAATGTTGACGAAGTCTTGCCAGAGATCGCGGCACGCCCTAGTCCGCCTGATTTCCAGTGTGATCGGAAGGTTCTTAACGACCTCGTCGATCGCGTGTCGACCCTATTCCCAAACCACAAGGCCGCCATCAGCCTGCTGAAGTGGCAGGGCAAACTCGAATCAGCCGAGGATTCGAAGCGACCGCAGTACCTCGCCAGTCTAGCCCTCGGCGCGTTGTTCCTGGTGAGAGATGCGGTTCGAGTGGGCCATGGCAACTTCCTTGATTTTCCAGAGGCAGAGAGAGTCGAGCGAGCTGTGGAACAGCACTTTGCTGCTACGACTCACGCGTGTTCTGTTTCAATTCAGTTATGGCTCTACTATCAAATGGATGCTGTTCGAAAGAAGTTACTAGAGCAAATTCAAAGGGGGGTCGGATTTGCCGACAAGTCAGAAGTTGCAGTCGGTCACGCCGTGTCCCGAGCCCAGCAACTCGTGGATCGCATCTCTGCCTTGAGCCAGAGCTTTCGTTTGCCGGAAATGAAGGAATACGGTGAATTCTCTGTTGAAAGCATCCCGCGACAGTTTCCCAGAACCTCCGCCAACAAATGTCCCGAGAGCAACGTTGAAGTTGTTCGAAACCTGTGTGAGAACGCAGTTGGCTTGTTACCAATACAACTCGCAATGCAGGGCGTTCACCCCGTTCCTTCTGTGCTGGAGTATGTGCAAGAGGTTGAATCGCAGCTTCATGCGAACGCTGCTGGGCAGGCACTTCAGTGTGAATCACTACTTGCGGGAATACGGAGACTGGTCAAGGAACAAACGACCGCGATAGCGGAGCAGCCTGGCCGCAGCGAAGCGATCCCAATTATTCAAAGGACACCTGTGAATACGATCAAGATCCTATTTCTGTCAGCCAACCCCCGGACGACCGATTCACTTGCGATCGATGAGGAGGTTCGAGCGATCCAACAGTGCATTCGCGCTTCACACTATCGAGATTCACTCGTCCTAATTCCCAAGCTGGCAGCACAACCTGAAGACGTGATGCAGGCGCTGTTGGAGCATAAGCCACAAGTAGTGCACTTCAGTGCTCATGGGAATGAAGTGCATGAGCTTTTGTTAACGGGCGATCGGGGCGAAGACAAGGCAGTCAACGTCGAAGCGTTGCAAATGCTATTTTCAACACTAAAGGACAACGTCCGCGTGGTTGTCTTCAATGCCTGCTTCGCTCATGCACAGGCAGATGCCGTAGCAGAAGTGATCGACTGTGCAATCGGCATGAACGATGAGATCAGCGATGAGGCAGCAATTGCGTTTTCCGGTTCGTTCTATCGGGCATTGGGCTTCGGGCGATCGGTTCAGGAAGCGTTTGATTTAGGGAAAGTCGCGATTATGTTGGATGGGGCTGCAGAGGAGCATGTCCCGAAATTGGTAAGCAGAGAAGGTGTCTGTGCCTCGGAAGTTTTGTTGATCGAATCTGTGACCGCGGAACAGTCGCCACCGCTTGCTAATCGGGGGATCGTCGTGGGCCGAGATGTAGTCGACAGTCTTTTTATCACCGGGGAAGGCAATCAAGTCTCGGAGACTGACCAGCAGTAGCCACTTCATTCCAACTATAGGATCAGCAATGGACTCAGAAGAGATCCTGACAAACTTGGAACTGGGCATTTACGACCATGGGCTGATGTCCCAACGTCGCACGGTGCGTTCCACACGTAAGCCGGGGAGCGGCACAATCTCCCTGACCGAAGCTGATGGCATCTTGCATTGGGATCTTGGCGAAAGGGTTCGCGCCAAACGCAGTAGGTCCACCAAACTTCGGACCTATCGATTCGAAGACCTACAGCCGAACAGGATCAGCACGAGGTTGCGGGACCTAGACGACCGACTGACGCCGGGACAGGGAATTCGCGAGATCACGAACGGTGCAGTTGGGGGCGCTGCTTCCCCTGTCTCGGATGGCAGGATTCTGCTCTTCGTTCACGGAACGTTTTCGAACTGCGAAGGCTTGCTCTCTAGCATTCGCACCACTGAGACTGGTCGACAGTACCTTGCGACGGCGGCGGAACACTACGATCAAGTACTAGCATTCAACCATCCGACTCTGTCGGTCAGCCCGTTTTTCAATGCGTTGCAACTATCCCGGGCATTCGCCGACAGTCATGCTGAAGTCGACATCGTCTGCCACAGTCGTGGCGGTCTCGTAGTGCGTTGGTGGCTGGAAACACTGCGCCCACGCGATTCAGCCAATTGCCAAGTTGTGTTTGTCGGATCGCCGTTGGGAGGGACTGGCTTAGCGTCGCCAGCCAACATTCGTGGGACGCTGGACCTCTTGGCAAATCTTAGTCGTCGACTGAAGACGCTGTCCTTGGCCGGCGGGATAGTCTTTCCAATAGCCGCCCCCATATTCCACGCAACGGCTCTGATGGCGAGCGTTGTCAGTTCGGTCTCGTCGGCCGGTGCGTCATTGCCAGCGATTGACGCAGGGCTGGCACTGATGCCCGGTCTTTCAGCTCAGTCACGTCAGGGGGCCAACGAAGAAATCCTGGCAATCAGACGTGGCTTTGCATGCGCGGAATCACTGAGGCAGCGCCTTGAAAAGCAAGTGAATAGGTACCACTTCGTGATTTCAAACTTTGAGTCTGAAGACCCCGGATGGGCATTCTGGAGGCACTTCCGCAAAGCTAAAATTGCCGATATCGTCACAAATTCCGTGTTTGACGGCCCAAACGATCTAGTGGTCGACACGGCATCAATGACGGATCTGGCCCACGACTTCGAAGGATTGGATAAGGGGCGACAGGTGCTGGATTTTAAAACCACGGATGTGGTTCACCACTGCAATTACTTCCATCAGGAGCGAACCATCGGTTTTATTTCGAAGTCATTGGGTTGATCTGCTGGGACAACTTACAGATCAGACTTTGGGACGTAACTGAGTGTACCACTGTTGCAGTTCGCGATGGCGAGGCTTTAGGACCGCGTCTATCAACTTCGTTTGGCTCGACTCTGAGTGGTATCACGCTGTGGCGAGCAGTGGTGTAACCGCGTTCTGTTGTATTCGACGGAGTCAACTAGCTGGTAGTCCAGATGGCGTTTCCCGAAGACAAGGAACTTCAACAGCGGTTCCGGTTTGATCGTAGCGATGAAATGCTCCAACAACCGCTCAGAATTTGGTGACTTCTTCGGCAGCTTCACGGCCTTGATGTTCGCATCCGCCAGCCGTGACTGAAACGCTTTTGGGAGCTTCGTGTCACGGTCGCGCAGCAGCTTGGAAGGCTTCTTGGCTCGGCTCCCCGCAGGTGGTGACCTGCCACGCTTTTGGTTTCAGTCTTCCGAATTGGTGGAGGGCATAGTTCTGACAACGCGAAAACCTACCGCACTTTCCAGCGATGGAGACTGAACGCAGCCGGATCGCAAGAAGTGGGGATGATCGAAGTATCCCCCACCTCGCACAACGCGATTGGGGCCAGTCCCGAGAGCGAGAGTATCACACCACTCCGCAGCGTTTCCATGCATGTTGAACAGCCCACCGTCATTCGGGCGAAACTCAGTACCACGGCTAGTCATCGCTTTAGCGGTGCATGCATATTTAGGCAGCAATAGCTCCGATTCTCCGAAAGAGTATCGCGTTCGAGTCCCCGCGCGGCACGCATATTCCCACTCGGCCTCCGTCGGAAGTCGATACCCGGCACTTGATA
Organism: uncultured Planctomycetaceae bacterium; assembly: GCA_964485095.1. Classification (GTDB taxonomy): domain Bacteria; phylum Planctomycetota; class Planctomycetia; order Planctomycetales; family Planctomycetaceae; genus CAYNWT01. Next base: position 24,217 of record CAZAIB010000001.1, read on the forward strand.
GGTCACCACTCTTCATTCCTGGCCCAAACTTCCTTTCAGTATCGGTTCCATAGTATTGGTCTGAGGAACTCAGCTCCTCCTCGGTGAGCCAGTTGCAGTATGCCGCGGCCATGTGCCAATTGACTTTTGCAGGCAACTCATCTGGCCAGCCAAGCTGAGTTGCTTCATCGGCCCAACTGGGACTGTATCCGGACAGATATAACCCATCCTGCTCCTCACGGTGTTTCGGATCACTCGCCCGAATGAATGTCATGAACTCGCGACTTGTGACCTCCTTTGTCGCGATAGCGTAAGTGGATCGGATGTCTGCGACACGCCGTTCTTTGTGATGCGCGCCACGTTCTGAGGCTAGTGCTCCGACTGTGACCACACCGCCTTGTGGCGGCGAAATGACAGCCATCGTCTGTCTACCAGGCGTCACAAACCATCCATAGCTTTCCCTGGCACCAAGTCGGGAGAGTTCCTCGGTCGTCTCCTCAAGCTGGGTCGCCAATGCGACGAGTCGAGCGTCTTCTTGCCGCACCAAAGTATTCAATGTCCACTCCGCAGCAGAGTGGACACCAGCATCTGGATCATCTCGAAACAGTTTGAGCAGCCTATCGACGCAACTCAAAAGTACTGCATCCGAATACTCTCTTGCTGGGTATACTCCCAAGCTGACAACAACCGCGCGACGGGCAGAGACTTCCTGCACGTGATCCAGCAATGCCGCAACCTGCGCGGCTGCTAGACCTATCTGCCGAAACCGGTCAATCGCATGACTGCGAGTGTCCGGGGTTGGACTATGTGCCAACTTCTTTAGTACAAGTTCTGCCTCCCCTAGCTTAAGCAGCAGGGCGACGAGATTTGCTTTGTCATCAGTGATCTCGTCATACTCTGCCCAGTTGTCTTCGCTGTAGTGACTCCACTCGACGCCATACAGAATCGGCTTATCGATCGTCGCCTCGATGGTCGTAACTGCGTATTCGTGGAGCTCTTCGTCCAGCACTAGCTCCTCGAACTGGTCCAGTCGATCGCCAGCCTCGACGGATGGGGCAAACAGCACCGAATCGATAAGGGCATCAATTTGACCTCTCTCAGCCTTGGTACGTTCCTGCGCAGCCATTTCGATTGCCTTGAATGCCGAGAACGCCATTACGAGTGCAATTAGCGTTGCTCCGGAAGAAACAGCCAACAGCCTGCGAAGAGTCCTTTGCCGCCGTCGACTATTCTCCAATCGAGCGCGGTGTGCGAGAGTGGATGCATCGAAGAAGGCTTGCTGTAACAGGCTAAGGTCGTCGCTGGCGTTCACCTTGAATGCCCGCAGACTGTCTATGTTCGGCGATTGAGACCAGAGGCTCCCTGCTGGGCGACCTTGCTCGTCCCAAGTCTTCGCTGCTTGTTCAAACCTTCGGCTAAACCGGAGATCGTCTCTGCTTTCGTCCAGCCACCTAGACAGCAGACCCCACCGTTCGAACAAAGCCTCGTGTGTTATCTCGGCCGTCTCTCTACCAACTTCATCTGAGGACAAGGTGATCAATCGGGCATTCTGGCTTGAGAAGTGCCGAATGACATCGCTCACTTCGGCGGGCTGGTCTCCCACGCCAACCAAATCGTCGAGAGCTATCCGTCGTCGGGTATGGCGGGTTCCGTCGCCGAGTTGCACCAGGCCCAGAAAGACGCGCCGTGCGATGCGCTGACCCTTGGCGCAAAGTGCCTCGTAAACTTGCTCTGCCTGCCCCGCTAGGGCGCCACCCAAGCCACCTACCTCTCCATAGGTTTTCACAGGATCCTTGCCACGAGCTAAACCATCCCACACTCTGGTAAGGGCAAACTGCAGGAGCGGCAGAGCCCCCTCCCGTTCTTGGGCGTCGTTGACCAATAGGGACACAAACGCGCTATCTAGGACCTTTCCAGCCGATTGCGCTGGTTTTGCGATGGCAGAATAGAGTTCGGACCGACTCATGGCTGGGATGACAACAGCCTGCTGGCAAACCAAGTGATTGAGCTTCTCGTGTGCTTGAGTCTCTCCTAGAAAATCGCTCCGCAGCGTAAGGACGACACTCAAACGGCTCCCGTGATCAGCAGCTGCATGCAGCAAGCATTCGACGAAAGTATCCTGTTCATTCCACTTACCTGCAGCCTTATGATCTCTCGTCTCTCTCAAAGTGAAGAGCTCTTCAAATTGGTCAACTAGAATAACAAGTGGTTGGCTATCCGAGATGTCGTCAGAAATTCTGCGGAGACCATCATGCTCACCTTGACTGTTCTTGATGGCGAGCTCTCCACAGAACTCGCGTACTTTTTTCGTAGGAGCGGCGTCTCCCGTGGCTATTCTCGCTAGGACACGCGCCAAAGCCTCGAGTGGACGAGGCCCGGGAGTAAGCACAGCAACGATTGGGCTCTCTTGCCCAAGCAGTGGCTTGCGTGCTAGTTCTGGAATAAGGCCAGCTCTAACGAGCGATGACTTTCCAGACCCGGATGATCCAAGAACTGATAGAAGTCTCGCTGGGCCACCAGGCTCCTCAGACCGCTGGTACAGCCGCTCGAGTTCTGTCCATAGTCTCGCGATTTGGTCATCTCGGCCAAAAAAACGATTCGCATCCTCTTCGCGAAATGCCGCAAGTCCGACATACGGATTCGGTCCGAGCTCTGGATTTGTTCGCTGTTCGTCTTCTCGCCGCTCGACAGCGGATTGGTAAATGACGACGCGCACGTTGTTGTTGTTGCCAGTGACAATTGCATTTCCGTTGGCATCCCGACCGACGTCAACGCCACGATTGGTCATTGTTGCGTCCTTCGTTTTGATTTCCGGGCAGCCGAGGCGGCGCACAGCTTGGATCTCCGGGTTTCGTGTTGCTTATTAGGCCCGATTTGACGCCAAGCTGCAATGACATCGAGCGTTCATTTCTTTGCTGATCGGGCGGACTCCGTGGAACGGTTAGAATCGAGGTGGCAATCTCGTTGCTATAGGATGCACCTGCGGTCGTCCGCGGACGTAGGAATCAACGGCTTCCCCTGTCGATTGTGATCCGATCGCACCGTATCTTGCGTGCTCCAGCCAAGTAGGCGTCTTTTCGGTGACTTCTTCTTAGGCATCACTGACTAAGTCGGGGTCTGTTGAAGGTGTCGCATCCTCGACCGATTCTCTTGCGACATCTTCATCCTCCATTGAGTACTGCTGGGGTTCTCCGAGATGTCTGGTGTGGGTTCACTTCCGGGGCGATCGAAGAAGCCAAGGCTTATTGTCGGGCTCACGCTTGGCTTGGTTGCGTCGCGTATTCTTCCGATCGGGGACTAGTTGTGAAGGGCCCGGCATCGCTATCTGGCTGCCAACCGCCGCTGCCATGCCAAACTCGGCAGATGCCCTAGCTAGCTAGGATTCATAAGTGCGGACCTGCGCGCGGTTCAATAGATGTTCTGGCACTCAAATCGTTGTGCAGCAACAGCTTGTCTTGTTATCGACGCTTTGGGAATCTGCGTGTGTGGATTTGACTGGGACTCGGGCCCTCAGAATCCGGTTCTCAGCCTTCAGATACTCAACATACTTTGCCAGTCACTATCCGTGGCGGAAACAATCATCGAGAGCAGTGGGGGAAAATGCGTTGCATCTGAGTAGGTTCAGGTTTGAGTACGCTCGAACGTTGTGACACATTCGTTGTACCCCTGATTCCACCGGAAATCTCATATGGGGCGGCTGAGTCAGTTCGATCCTGGCGAGGTCCTCCTAGAGCCGAATAGCTTCTCTGCATCACCAGTCTGGCGTCGTCGAAACTCCCTGCGCACTTCGGCGTCAGAGAAGTGTCAGAGAACTGGTGATAAACGTTGCGAAAAGATGTAAAATCTGGAATGTACGGCGATCCTTCGTTCGCACCCACTCGTTGTAAACCCCTTCTTCTCAACGGTTTACTGGCCACGCAAGAATTCGTTTTCGAAAACGACTACTGGCCTACGAAACCGGAGGTTTCAGGTTCGAACCCTGAGGGGTGTACTTTTCTAAAGTGAGTTCAGCAAAGACTTTAACTTCAAAAAGCTCCTCAGCACTCAGCTGTGGAGCTTTTTTCGTTCCCCCCAATAATGCGGGATTCTTGTCGGAACGAGCCCGTTGCGACTGCACATCAGCGGCCGCTGCCTGTGCAGAACCTACCGATCTTGCTTGTAGACAGGAAACCACGCGGATCTCTCGAAGGCGTTGACACAAGAGAAGCCCGGGTGACCGGGCTTCTTTGCGTTAGAGGCATGTGGCTGAGGCTTAGAACGTGCCGAGCACTTTGGATTTGCTCACTCCGGCGCTGATCTGGAACTTGGCTCCACCTTTCACGCCGACCTGGAACCCCGTGTATTTGGCCGGTAAGTCGAAAGCTGCGATCGCCGTCGCGCCCGCCTTGACGGCAGCACTTACCGCGACGTCAGCGCCAAGGCCACTCATCTTGCTGGGGGCCGTTCGAGAGAACCCAAGTAGCAGGTTCGCTCCACCACCCGCCTGCACTCCGATGCTGACCCCACCGCCGCCGATCCACGCTCCATTCACGTTGCCACTCCCCAGGAGTTGACGAAGATCAAGCGCCACGCCCGCTCCGCCACCGGCTCCGACAACTAACGCTCCGTCGGCAGTCGCGAATACGGTGAACGTTCGAAGGTTGTCCCGCAGAGCCTTCTGCATGACGCTTTTCATCGTCCGGTTCTTGTTCATCATTGAGCGAACTCGAGCTGTGACAGCTTTTTTGTCACGGCGCTTAATCTCGTTCGCGAGCGACTTGATATCGGATGACTGCCGCTTGAGCTGAACGACAACTTTTCCAGCTTCAGCCATTAAGGCCTTCTGCTTCGCCGGGATCAGGCTGGGGAGCTTCTTCAGATTCGGCACCTTGAATTTCGGCACCTTGAACTTTGGCTTTTTGATCTTCGGAAATTTGATCTGTGCGTCGGCCTGCGGACTGCAGGCGGTGACAACAAACAATGCGGCCAATGCTACAAGGATGAACTTCTTGAACTTGCTTGGTTGAGTCTTCATGGCGTTCTCCAGGAATTGGATGTCCAGAGTTGGAAATGCTTTGCCGGCAAGTGGGTACTGCTAAGCGATGCCTGGAACGAGCATGAAAAACCAGCGAGTCTGTGACTTTCCGGCAATTGGGCAAAGTTCAGAAATAGGACGCAGTGAATCGCGTGGGTTCGCAGTAGCAGCGCGACGCCGAACGGGGCTTTCCGCCCCTGACTTTACTGTTCTGACCGTGCTAGTAGTGCAAAAGCCGTGAACCCACCGACGTAAAGTCGGTGCGGACAGGTGGGTGAGTGCCATGGCGCCGACGCTCTGCGGCTGGCGTTCCAAACGGCGCCGCCCACATGAACGCGCGGCACTTTCATTTTCTTGCCGGAAAACCTGGAAGCATTGGTCCCACGTCCGCAGTAACCACTTAGGACCAGCTCTTGAGTTGCCTGGTTTCTGCGACACACCAATCAGACTTCAGAACGACAGGGCCGAAACATGACGACTTCAACATTGATCCAAAAGACGCTCGGGAATCGATCGCGTAAAACGAACCTTCGCCGACGTCGTAAGCAGAAGAATCGAACTCCAGTAACCGCGCCGGAGAGCCTGGAAGTACGTCAGTTGCTCACAGCTGCACTGGCTTGGGACGGTGACGTGCTGGAAGTTGAAGGCTCGGCTGACAACGACTTCATCGCTGTCCAACAAGACGCGCTCGGCGTCAGAGTCTTCAGTGGAGACGCGGTCTACTCCGAGTTTGAGGGTCGGTCGTTTGATACCGCAAGCAGCATCAATGTCGCCGGCAACGGCGGAAACGATGTTCTGATTAGCTACCAGACTGAAGTGCCTGTCAGCCTGAATGGTGACGATGGCAACGATTTCCTGTACTCAGATAAGACTATCGATGCCCTCGAAGGCGGAACAGGGTTCGATTGGGTTCACTCGGACGGTACGCGAGGCATTTCAACCGATGCGTTTGGGGTTCCTGGTTTCGACCTGGACATCACCAATCTGAATTCCACACCGTCATTTGATGATCTTGGACGGGTCAGTCTTGATGTGGAAATCGCGGGCGACATCGACATTGCGGATCACGCAGTTGAGTTCACCGGGCTGGCAAGCATTGACGAAGCCGGTGTTGATGTATCTTTGAATGGAACCGTCGCATCGTGGGAGAACGCGTTCGGTATCGAAGGTGTTGAACTGACTGACACATCCCTGACCGTCAACGCCGGTACCGACGTCAATGAAGGTGATGGCTACAGTGCGGAAATCGCGTCAACGTTGGTTCTCTCCGAGACAGAGATTGGCGTTGTCGGAACCGTCGATGTTAGCGAAGACCTCACGAACGCCGTGTTCACAGGATCGGTGGCGAGTTTGGACAACGCGTTCGGTATCGAAGGGCTCGATCTGACCGACGCGGAACTCACAGCCAGCGGTACTGTTGATTCGTCTGGCAGTCAGAGCCTCAGCTTTGGTGTCATGGCAGGCCTGGACATCGAAGACACGATCGTGGCAGTTGAGGGTAGCGTCGATGTTGAGGCTGATCGAATCGATGCGGTGCTCACTGGTTCTGTAGACGTCTGGGACGATGCTTTCGGTGTTGAGGGGCTGGATTTGGCAGACGGTGAACTCACCGTGACCGCGACGTCCGATCGAGAAGAAAATTTCGAGCTAGGTATCGACCTGTCAGCACAGCTGATGATCGATGACGTGGCGATCGACGTTCTTGGCAGTGTGGACATCACACCGGATCAGATCGACGCATTTTTCGGCGGAACCGTCGAGGAGTGGGATGACGCTTTCGGCATCGACGGACTGGATCTGACAAACACTGAGCTTGGTGTTGCGGCGTATTCGAATCGAAGAGACGACGCCGACCTGCGTGTCGATCTCGCCGGTGACCTGGACATTGTTGGGACAGATGTTCGCGTCGAAGGGTCGCTTGATATCGAACCGGACCTTATTGCCGGTTCGCTGACTGGTGTTATCGGTGGCACATGGACAAGTGCCTTTGGCGTTGTTCCTCTCGAACTTCAAGACACAACTCTAACCATTGCCGGAACCAGGACGGCGGACGAATCGACGCTGGAGATTGGCGTGGACGCCGGCGTGAGTGTGCTGGGAGCTGACCTTGGTGTTATCGGGTCCGTTGAGTTCACACCTGATGGCATCACCACAACCCTGACCGGCACGATCGCGGGTGAGTGGTCGGCGGCAGGAGTCATTGGACTGCAACTGCGAGACACCAGCGTCACACTGTCCGCTGAAACCGGCTACCCGGATCTGGACATCAGCCTGGACACCGATGTCGAGTTGTTCGGCAACTACATCGATGTGATCGGCGATCTGGAGGTCAGTTCGGACGGAATTGATCTCAGCTTCTCGCCGCCCGAATCGATCGATTTCACCAACCTCTTCGGTATTGATGGGTTCTCATTGAACGACGCGGGCCTGACGGTCACCGCTGCAACCGACGGCCTGTCTGTCGCCATCGATTCCACGGTGGAACTGGGCGACATTGATGTGGCCTTCGAGGGTGCGTTCTCCATCACGCCGAACAGTGTGGAAGCGAGCCTGACTGGTCGAGTTGCCGAGTGGGAAAATGCGTTTGATGTTCCGGGGCTGAACCTAAACGACGTTGCGCTCACCCTTGGAGCTGAGGCTGGTGTCGGTGGGGCCAGTGTGACGATCGGCCTGGGAGCGGGCATCGAAATCGGCAGCAGCGAAGTGACCGTCGCCGGCTTCATCGGATACGGAACCACAGGCCTCGAAGCTGGTTTTCGAGGTGAGATTGACGAACTCGAAGGCGACGACCTGATTGACTTCGCCAACACACTGAACCGCGCCGCAAACCCGGACGCACAAGAGATCGCTGACGGAACCCTGGGCGATCTGGAACTCCGCGACGCATTCATCAACTTCGCTCCGAAGGGCGGCAACGAAGTACTCGGGATCGAAGATGGCTTCGGCATCGGCGGTGCGTTCTACAACGGCGACACACTGCTGGGTAGCGGTGGGTTCGTTGTCGATCTGGCAGGCGGTGTGTTCGAAGCGAACCTCGACATCCCGAAGCTCGATCTTGGGCCACTCGAGATTAGCGATGTCGTGATCGATGTGCGAATAGCACCAGTTGACTCGCACTACGAGGTCGCTGGCACAGCGACGCTGCTGGGAGCGCGTGTTGAGGTAGACGGTGCGTTCTCGCAGGACAGCTTCTCACTGACCGGAACTGCCGGCGTTGATATTCAGGGCCTTGCAGCTTCTGTCACATTCCATGTCGACCAAAGCGGTGTCAGCTATGTTGCGACTGCTGGCGGCGGAGCAATCAATCAGGTGAAGGACAATCTGACCAAAGACATCCGAGCGGTCGCGACGGTCGCACAAAAGGCAATCGATGTGGCTCAGGACGCTGTCGATGTAGCCGAGAGCAAAGTGGACGACCTCGAAGCCGACCTGGAAGAGGCTCGAGCTGACGCGCAGAAAACGATTGACGAGATCAAAGCAAAAATCGACAAGGCTAGTTCGGTGGTTGCCAGTGCGTTGTCTTCGCGGAACTACTGGAACCATCAGAAGAACGTTCGGTACAGTTCGTGGCGTAGTGCCGTCGCTGCCACGAACCGAGCAAAGTGGTATCAGAAGGCAAAGTACAAAGCGATCGAAGTAAGCAGGTATGCGAGCTATCGGTACGCATGGGGTCGCTACAACACACAGGTTGTAGTCCACAACGCCGCGGTTGTTGCACACAAAGCTGTCGTTGCCAGTGCCGATTGGGCGTTGGATAGTGCCGGCGTCGAAGCCAGCCCAAAGGTAATTGCTCTTAAGGCCTCCATCGCTCTCGCCAACGTCGCTGTTGACGCAGCGGAGATTGGTCTGGATGGTGTCGAGAAAGCGAACGCCGGAGTTCTGGCGGCACTCGCGAAAGTGGAGAGCCTGAAGGTCAACACGATCACCATCTCCGGAAGTCTGGCCGACTTCAACAAGGCAGCCGTTGGTGTTCGAATCGACTACGAATTCGCAGGCCGCAGCCAATCACTGGACCTCGAGGTTTCCACGGATGACTTCGTGAAGAACGTAGGTAAGAAGTTGTTGGCAGAGGTTGTGTAAACGGACGCCATCCGTGAGCCGAGGGCCGTAAGGCTCCGGGTAGGCGTGGCGGCTGGTATTCGACAACCAGAAGGGGCTCAAAGCGGGAGACTGCTTTGAGTCCCGCCCGTTGTTGGCGTTCTGCGTTGCAGGCTGTTGTGAGTAGTGAAGCCAAGTCGAAATGGGACACAAAGTTGCGGAGCAACGACATGCGACAGCCTCGGACTTCAGTCCGAGGTATTGACCCGGTAGTGAGGCTGAGTCGCGGAGCGACGACAGGCGGCCCCAATCGAAGCACCTGTCGCCGCTCCGCGGCTTGGTTGACCTGTCGTCCGTGGTCCTCGGGTTGAAACCCGAGGCTATCGCATGTCGTCGCATCCGCGACTGCTATAACGGTCTCTTTCGCCGTTATTCGTTTAGTAACGCCAAGCGTTAAGTCGCTGGCGGACATGCAAGAGTCATTTTCTCGCCTGCCGAGTGTTCGCATCGCGGACTTCTTCGCTCAAAATGGACCTGATTCAGCAATTCGCGGGATTTCATCGAAATCCAGAAAACCGTGAAGCCAATCTTCGGCGCCTGCAGTAAAACAAAGTGGGGGCTGACAAAGCTGGATGGCGGACGAAAGCGAGATCGATCAGGTGAGGAGCGCGAGCGAAAGCGGGGCAGAGGCGTTCTGCGCGTTGCTGGAACAGCATCGAGAACGCCTGAAGCGTCTGGTTGATCTTCGTCTCGACAATCGCGTGCGCGGTCGCGTCGATGCGTCGGACGTAATACAGGAAACCACCATCGAAGCGTACGAACGCGCGGGCGAATACCTGGCTGACCCGGCCGTTCCGGTGTTTGTTTGGCTACGGTTTCTGGCGATGCAAAAGGTTCAAACCTTCCACCGCAGACACCTCGGAACTCAGGCGCGTGATGCCGGCCGTGAGATCTCGCTGGATCGCAACCCGGTCCCCGCTGCGACTTCTGCGGCCCTCGCCGCGCGGCTGGTCGGACAGCTCACGAGTGCCAGTCATGCGGCAATTCGTGACGAGATGAAGTTGCGGTTGGAGCAAGCTCTTAATCAAATGGATGAAAAAGATCGAGACGTACTGGCACTCAGGCATTTCGAGCAACTGTCGCTGAAGGAAACGGCGGTAGTGCTGGGGCTGTCGGACAAGGCCGCCGGATCTCGTTACTTAAGGGCGCTGTCTAAACTGCGTAAGGCGATGAATCTCGTCGACGAGTGACAGCGCCAACAAAACCGACACGACACATCAGCGGGCTAGCGATGAATTCGGAATCGGGCGACAACCTCGTACTCTCACTCGCGAACGAATTCGTTGAGCGGTATCGCCGTGGCGAACGGCCGGATGTGAGCGAATACGCGAACCAACATCCGGACCTCGCAGACGAGATACGCGACGTCTTCCCCATGATGCTGCTCATGGAAGACAACGCGCCGGAGGAACCAAAGCCAATCGAAACTTCGCTGGACGTCGATCGGCTTGGCGATTTCCTGATCAGGCACGAGATCGGTCGCGGTGGAATGGGCGTCGTGTACGAAGCCGTCCAGGAATCACTCGGCCGGTATGTCGCACTCAAGGTCTGCCCAATTTCGTCAAGGCTCGACTCGCGCCATCAGGAACGGTTCCGTCGTGAATCACGCGCAGCCGCGATGTTGCATCACACCAACATCGTTCCCGTCTTCGCAGTCGGCGAAGAGAACGGCATGCTGTTCTACGCCATGCAGTACATCCGCGGCGCAACAGTCGAAGAAGTCATTGGCGAACTTCGTCACATGTACAAGACAAACCCAACGGCCAACTCGCGGCTCACCGGGATTAGTCGCCCCATGAACTCGGCTCAACACAGCGCTGTTTCAGAAGTTGCATTGTCGCTGGTTGGTGAAATCGATCCGAGCCTGGCGGCGTCTTCGGCTTCCAAAGCAGGCTCCGGTATCTCCGAGATTAGTTTACCTGGTCAATCGGTGGCGGATTCTCAGTCGGGTGGAACCGCCAGGTACTGGGAAAGCGTCGCCCGCATCGGCGTTCAGGTAGCTGACGCTCTGGAGTACGCCCACGAGCAGGGAACGCTGCATCGTGACATCAAACCCAGCAACTTGATGCTCGATCAAAGCGGAACGGTGTGGGTCATGGACTTCGGCCTCGCCAAATCCACCGAAGAACACGACCTCACACAAGCCGGTGAACTCATCGGGACGCTGCGGTACATGTCGCCCGAGCAAAGCACGGGCAACCCCGACGTTCGCAGCGACATCTACAGCCTCGGCCTGACGCTCTACGAACTCCTCGCACTGCGTCCCGCGTTCGACGAACTCCAGCGCAGCGCGTTGTTGCGAGCGATCTCCGAATCGGATCCAGTCGCCCCGCGTAAGATTAACCCAAACGTTCCACGCGATCTGGAAACGATCGTGATGAAGGCGATCGACAAGGAACCGGCACGCCGCTACCAAACCGCCGCGGCGATACAGGCCGATCTGAACCGGTATCTTCAGGGAGAACCAATTCTCGCGCGACCGATCAGTAGTACGGAAAGACTCAGCAAGTGGGTTCGACGTCGGCCCATCATCGCGGGGCTTACATCAGCGTTGGCTCTGACGCTGTGCCTCGGGTTCGCCCTCGTGAGCTGGAACTGGTTCCGCGCCGAATCGGCTCTCGAAGACGCGAGAGAAGCCAGCGACCGTGCGACGCACCAACAGGCGCTCGCGGAAGAGAGACTCGAGATGGCCGAAGACGCGCTTTATCGCAGCGCTATTGGTCGTGCGGGCATGCTGAGCCGAACAGACGTCCAATCCGCGCAGACGATTCTTGCCGGGTTGGTTCCGAAGGAAGGCGAGACCGATCGACGTGGCTGGGAATGGGGCTATCTCACCGAACTCGCGAACCCACAGGTCGCGGTGCTGCAGGCGGGCCCGGTCGAAGCACCGTGGATCTGGGATCTTGCGTTCAGCGCCGACGACAGCTTGCTCGCGATCGCATCAGGGCGAACCCGGTTCACCAAACCGGAGACAACTTCACCAGATGGCCGCGTCAGCATTTGGAATGTCCAGCAGGCAAAGTGCATCGCCGATTTGCCCATCAAGGGCACGGGTTTCGCTGTCGCATTCAGCCATGATCAACGTCGCCTCGCGGTCAGCGAACTCGTGGCGATCAGCTTCTGGCATTACAGATGGTGCGGACCCACAAAGATCTGGGACATCGCATCGCGCGAGGCTGTTGTTGAACTGCAGATGGAACCCAACGAACGTGTCGCAGAGTTGCAGTTTAGCGCAGACGATTCGCTCATCGTCGGGACCATTTGGGAAGCTGCGTACACAAAGCGCTGGGCACCGACGCGAACAGCAGTCTGGAACGCGAAGACTGGCGAGAGTCTCTGGTCGCGCGATTACACTGAGCTCGTTCAGGTCGAAAACCAAGCCGCCGTGCTGCGGACGTGGGAGAGAGGTATTTCGAAGTTGTACCGAGTTTCGCTCGAAACGAATGAGACACTTGAAACGCTCCTGGACGGTTTCCCCCACTACACTGGCACGTACGCGCCCGAGCAGGGGCTGTGCATTGATACGGTTAAGGGTCCGCATCTGGTGCTGCGAGATCTCAAACGTGGACAGGTTCGAAAGCTATTTGGCGACGATTTGTACAAGGTGCCTCAACGACGGTCGAGCCAACCAAACGCTTGCTTTCATCCCGACTTCGGTTCACTGGCAGCCGGCGCGACTGACGGCAGTGTGCGTCTTTGGAACACGACCGACGATCGGCTGAAACGCATTCTGCGCGGTCATCGCAGTGAGGTATTGGCGGCCGAATTCAGTCATGACGGGCGCTGGCTTGCGACTGGTGACTGGAACGGTGAGGTTCGGCTCTGGCAACCCGACGAGCCGACTCACCATCTCGTTTGCAAAAAAGGAGTCAGCCGGGTCAAGGGTGATGATCTCCCCACATCTGAAGCCGTAGCGTTTCGCTGGTCAGGCGCAGGGGTTGTTCGGTTCCAAAACAATCGACTGCAAACATGGGACGCAAACAGTGGCATTGAATTGCAGTATGTCGAATCGACCGACAAAGTTCTGATCGGTGATCGTCGTCGCCAGGCCTGCTTCGATGCTGCGGGCGAACGGCTTCTGCTGCCGGGTGAAAACAACACAATCAAGCTATTGGGTGTGGACACGCAGGAAGTAATCTGGCGTTCTCAGCGTTTTGACTCGGCCGCCGTGACCCTGGCAATCAGCGCCGACGGAAAGTCCGTGGCATCAAGTCACCTGGGTTCAGACTCTGGTACGGAACTGCGCGTATTTTCAATTGAGACCGGTGACAGCTGGAACCACGAAATCACCGACGCGTCGGTACCACTCATCGCTCTGGATGCGAACGCAAAACAACTCGCAGTTGCCGTTCGAACAGACGGACCGACCAGCGAACTTCGTGTCTTTGAACCGGGTTCGGACAAGTTCGTCAGCAGTCGGCTGGATGAAATCGATCTCGCGAGTCATCTATGGGCTATTGAATTCAGTCCGGATGGTGAACGACTCGCGATGACCACCGAACTTGGCGGAGTTACGATTGTCGATGCGAAGACACTATCGGTCCAGGCTCAGGGAGTAGGGATCGGCGGCATCCAGTCGTTGGCCTGGCACCCGTCTGGCACGCGATTGGCCGGGGCGAATCGCGAGAAGGTCGTTGTGTGGGACGAACATCTCCGCGAAGTCATCACGCTAAGCGGTTCGGCTCGAGCAGGGGACCTGGCATTCGAACCCAGCGTCGCCTTCAGCCCGGACGGCGAAAAACTGGCCGCGACGCATTGGACCAACGACGTCAACGTCTGGTTCGCCCATCGATTCGGTTCCACTACCACTTCCAGCCGACGAACCACTCGCAGCCAACACGCCATCCGCGAGATGGAGCGCATTGTTAAATCGGATCCGTCCAACCCAATGTACAAACTCGCTCGGGGCCAGCTTCGATCGCAACTCGGAGATGTCACCAAAGCAGGAGAGGACTACAGGGCAGCGAAGAAGGCACTCGCGGGCGATCAAGGCTGCCTCCTGCTATCTGGTGGTGCGCACGTGGAAGCACCGCCGATTCCATTCCACGAATTCGACGGCTACACCATTGAGGCATGGGTGAGCCACTGGGTCTTGAATCCCGTCAAGCCTGACGGAGCCCCCATCGCGTCACAGCACCCAAAATTCCCATGGATCACCGAGTACTCCGACACAGTCCGCTGTAACAATTTCGAGAGACTCGGCTTCCACCTGCCCGTCGTGAGTAGCCCCGTGGTCAAATCGCAGGAGTGGAACCACTTCGCCATTGTGGACGACGGCAAGACCTTCAGAGTTTTCATCAACGGCACCTCACACGCGAATGGCGAACCGATTCTCGAGCAGAAATCACGACTTAAGGAGTTGATCGAAGATAAGGGATTTGAAATTCGAGTCCCAAAAGACCAACCGTTTCTCATCGGTCGATCGCAGTTGGCTCCAACCATCGCACCCCGCGGCCTGATTCGCAGTCTGCGTGTTTCGAACGAACCGATTTACCACGACGACTTCGAACCGCCCACGCAACTCGATCCGAATGGCAAGAGTGAGTTGGTTCTCGATTTTGCCACTGACGGTGAGCAGCTTGAAATCACCGATCGATCCGGGAACGAGCGTCACGCCAAACTGCGGAACGCATGGTGGGTCAACCTCGGCGAGCCTCGAGATACCAGGGCACAGCCAGCAGACTAGAGCTGCTTTTCTGAGGCGCAGCCCTGAATCTCACGAATCTTTGTCAGTCTGCGCGGGGTGGAATTCTTCCCAGCGTTGCCAGGCGTAGGTCCATTCCATCCACATTCGCATGACGGACCACAGCAGGCGCATTTTGGCCAGGGCGGCAGGGTCCATCTTTTCCTGGCGAGCGACGGATTCACGAGTTGCGTCGGCGACGCCCCAGCGTTCGCCAAGGTGATGGCACAGACCGTCGGCCGTGAGATCGAACTCAGCGTCTTCGGCCAGGAACCCGCCCGCTTCTGCGGTCACGAAGTACTCAAACAAATGACCCCGGTGTGGATCGACTTCCAATGGTTGCTGTTCGGCCGCGGCTTTCTCACACAGTTCGGCGACGCCATTTAGAATAGTCCTGGCCAGGTTTGGTTGGTTAGCAGGGTCAGGCGTGTCCATTTCAATCTCGTTGTTTCAAAGTCACTTGGTGCCGCGTTCGGCCGGCGAGTGGCCGCTGCTAGTCTTCGACCCACAGCGGCGTTGTGTCTTCTTCTATCAGGCTTGCAGATGCAGGTTTCCGGTTGTTCAGCAGGTCTCTATCAGGGAAACCGATCACGAACTGACGGAGTCCATACGCGGGGATCATCAACATTCTGCCGACCGAAAAAGCCGATGTGGTTTCGCCGGAGGCGTTGGTTCCGCCCGGAATCGCATTGATGGTGGCAAACGGTAACACGATAAGTGCGATGACAGCCAGTATCGGAACCGCAGCGGCCGCGTACCCGGGAAACGGCCAGAGTATCGCGAAAACGATCGCATGCAAGAACGCAATCTTCAGCGGTATCAGCAGGCTGTTGGCGATGGACAGCGAAACGTGTTTAGGCTTCGTCTTGTGGATCCAGAACATTGTGATGAGCACAAACAGCACGCAGCTGTTGATGGTCGAAATAATGTCCGGAAGATGTTGCCCCATCGTGGTTCCAGGCGTCGGCCAATTTGAACGCCGGTCGTTGGCGAAATTCACTCGCCGCCGGCGCTAGTGACTCTCGCCTCTTTTTGTCTCACGTGCAACAGAATCGGCCATGAAGTCTGGCCTTTCTCAGCAGTTGCCCGCAGATGGAACAAACGAGTCGTCTCAGGAACCCAATTCGCCGCCGTGATGTAGAACTCACGTTCAGTCTGGCCTTCGACAATCATCAAGCCATTTAGACCAATGTTATCGACGTAGACGCCGTGCGGCAGGTTCCGGCCGGAGTCATCCTTGCCGAAATCGATGCGGCCTTTGAAGCCATTGCGTTCGACGATGACTCGAGCCGTAATCGTTTCGCCGGGAGCGATAGTAAGTTCGAATGGTTGGTCGGGCGACCATTGCGGGTTGCCGCTGTTTGGCTTGAGCGTGACCAGCAGCTTCGGCTTGGCTGCATGCTTGATGGTTCCAAAGTTGTTCACTTTGGTTTCCACTTTCTTACCGTCAATGAACCCGGTCGCCGTGACAACGGATGCTTTCGCGTCGGCTTCGGACGGCGCGGGGGCGTCGGGTTCGACGTTGATGCTTCCGAACGCAATATCCTGACCAGCTTCGATGATGATTGGCGTTGTGGCATGGTAGCCGGGTGGCATACCGCTGATGTCGATGCGAACCGGCCCATCGAAGCCATCGATGCGGTTCACTGCAACGTTAAACTCACGACCGCTGCCAGCGTTGACCGTCGGGTTGGCTCCATTCAACTTCACCTTGAACGCGGGCTTCGGCGGCCGGATGTGCAGATCGTATTTGAACTCAGCACCTGAGTAGCCGCGCGTGTCGCCGATGCGGACGAGATACTGGCCGTCTTTTGGAGCCGTAAAGAACAGCTTCGAATCCTTGCCCAACTTGCGCCGCGCTTCGTCGTCGTTTTCGTAATTCAGAGTGAACGTCGGCAGGCCATTGGGGATAAGTTCGGTTCCCGGCGGATGCGGTTCGACGATGTAGCACGGTTCGTGCAGAGCGTGCGCAAGTGGTGTGGTGTCGAAGAAGCCGTACCGTTTGCCGCGACCAGGATAGACTTTGAACCCGCTGTCAGGACCGCGTGGGTACAGCCACAGTCTGGCGACTTCCCCGTTGGCGTAGATGTACTGGTTGAGTTCCATCTCTTCCCAATTGTGGATGCGGAAGTCGTCGCTGGTGTCTGAGTTCTTCCCGCGGAACGTGAAGTAGCTGTCACGAACGGCTTGTAGCATGACCCGTGGAACTGGTTTGCCGGCGGGAGTCAAAACTGCAATTCGCGAGTCCAGCGGCGATTTGCTTCGCGACGCATTGACTTCAATCACCCAGCGTTCACCAGCTCGTGCGGCGAAGCGATAGAGGTCTTTGTCGTTGGTTTCTTTATCGGCCGAATGAATGACACCGGAAATCGTGGCCGGAACCGTAACCGCTTGCGCTTGCGGCGGTTGACTGTTGGGTTCGACTTCCTTGATTTGCTTAAACGCCGAAACGTTGATGACCGGTCGAGCCGCCGCGCGACGAACGATATTTTCGGACACGAACGGTGGTCGTGGCAATTTGACGTCGTAGGTTCCGACGGAACCGTCCATGCGACCAATTACCATTCTGTTACCGGTCGGCGCGAAGGCCAATGAGCCAACCATGGCGGGTTGTTTTTCGAACGCGTGCACTGGCGTAAACGTTTCGGTCTCCCAAAGCTTTACGGTCTGATCTTCGGCGGCCGAGATCAGTTGGTTACCAGTGGCGGAGAACCGCATGTGCGTGACCGGACCTTCGTGTCCGAATCGGGCGAACAGGAGCGGATTGTTGGCGGCTTTGGTTTTCGAAATGAATTTCCAGATACGGATGCGATTGTCGGCTCCACCGCCCAACAGCAGCTGGCCGTCCGGGCTGAAGCGGACGACGTATTGTTCGCCCAATGGTTCGCTGCGTGTGTCGAGCCGTTCGCCGGTTGCGACGTCCCAGACCTTGATGGTTTCGTCTGCACTGGCGCTGGCGATGGTGTTTCCGTCCGGAGCAAAGTCCAGGTCGAATATCGCTCCGTTGTGACCTTCCAAAACGCGAAGTTCTTTTCCGGTCTTGGTGTCCCACAGAATAATGCGGCGATCATATCCGGCTGTTGCGAGCAACGATTTGTCCGGTGATAGCACGGCCGTATACAGCGTGTCGCGATGACCGCTGAACTTCGAAACCAGGACGCCTCGGTCGGCGTCATAAATTCCAGCCAGCCCTGAGACTCCGGTCACGCCAGTTGAAACGGCGATCCACTTTCCATCCTTTGAGTAGCGAACCGAATTCACTTTGCCGGTCAGTCCGGCGATCCGCCACTTAGGGACAAGTTGGTTCGCATCGGACACAATAAGTTCGCCGAACAGTCCGCTGGCGACGGTCTTACCATCGGGCGACCAATCAAATGCGGTGACCGGTTTGTTAACCTTGCCGATGGGCGAGATGTGCGGAGTCATCAGTTTCTGCGAGGCAACAGTTCCCTGCGGACCGTTAGCTCCGGCCGCCACCCACGCTTTAAGAACCTTGATCTCGTCGCGTGTTGGAGCCTCATTGTCTTTGGGAGGCATCTTCGGCGTGTCTTCGCCGGTAATGCGTCGAATAAGACTGCTGGATTCGGGGCCACCAGACAAAACTACTCGGCCGTGTTCGCCGCCCGCCTGGAGTTCGGTCCACGTTTCCAGAGACAAACCACCCTCTTTGTCATCGCTGGCGTGGCAACCGACGCAGTACTTCGCAAGGATTGGCGCGACGTCTTTGGCGTAGTCCGGGGCCTCGTCGAATGCCGAGGCGGGGGTTGCCAGGAGGGCGATGTTTAGCAGCAGCAGAGTTCTCATTGCGTCACCGGTGGACTCAGTCATGCGTGTGGTTTTTCATGATAGCCCACACAAGAATTCAATACATCGGCGATTACCGAGCCCTTGTGTTGGTAAGTCTTACATGAACCAGAATATCCCATGGATGGGGCGATTTCGGCAGGGCGAACTTTCCGACCTACAAGCTTCGCCCAGACTGGCGCGTGGAAAGAACCGGCACAGATTGACGCTCACAGTTGGCCACACCGACCGAGTCGCACATGTGCGGAGGATGGGAGCCGCTTGCGGAAGTGAGCGGTCGAGGACCCAGGAAACCCAACGCCCAGGAGAAATTCGCCCTAAGAATTCGCTCCACCAGGCGAATAAACACCCGCCAACCCGCGCGCTGTCTGCGCTCATAGAACCTCACAACCCATTCGCGCACAATTAATTGATCCATCGCGAACAAGATGGCGTTGGCTGCCCGTCCCAAATCTTTTTCAACTTGAACGACCACATGATCGAAGTTTCCGGACTGAAGAAGTCCTACGGCGAACACACAGCAGTCGATGGTGTCAGCTTTGAAATCAGGAAGGGCGAGGCCTTCGGGTTGCTTGGCCCAAACGGAGCTGGCAAGACCACAACACTTAGCATGATGATTGGCTTGCTGGTTCCAGACAGCGGCTCCGTCAACATCGACGGATCCGACCCGGCTCTCGCCAGCACCCGGAGCCGAATTGGTATCGCACCGCAAGCCCTGTCGCTTTACGAAGAACTCTCTGCCGAAGAGAACCTGAGGTTCTTTGCTCAGCTGTACGACTACAACGGAGCAGAACTCAAAGAACGCGTCGAGTGGGCTCTTGAATTCGCCGCGCTAAGCGATCGACGCAAAGATCGTGTCGGCACATTCTCTGGCGGCATGAAGCGACGCCTCAACATGGCGTGTGCGATGATTCATGAACCGGACGTCATTCTGTTGGACGAACCGACAGTCGGCGTCGACCCACAATCTCGCAACCACATCTTCGATCGCATTGAAGAACTCAAAGCTCAGGGGCGGACCATCATCTATACGACGCACTACATGGAAGAAGCTCAACGTCTGTGCGATCAGGTGGGCATCATTGATGCGGGGAAGATTCTGGCACTCGATTCCGTTGACGTTCTGCTAAAGCAGCATGGCGGCGACAGTATCGTTCAGGCAATCCTCAAGCAGTCGCCGCCTGATGAGTCCGTCTTGCCGAACCCGTTGGAACCCGGCAACACACTGAAGTTCGCTTCGCCCGATCCACTCAAACAGATTCTGGAACTCTCACATGCGGGCGTTGATATCGAGACGCTGGAAATTAAACAGCCCGACCTTGAATGCGTGTTCCTTAACCTGACCGGCCGCAGCCTGCGCGACGACTAGGTGCTGTTGTGCTGCATTGGACCGCTTCTCTGGCACCATCGCTGCGACTTTCACGAACAACCACACAGATAGAAAACTGCCATGAAACGTGTTCTTCAAATGGCGATGAAAGACCTGAAGCTGCTGACCCGTGACAAGGTTGGGCTGTTCTTCATGCTGGGGTTCCCGATCGTAATGGGTATCTTCTTCGGTTACGTGATGGGCAACGTTGGCCAATCCGGAACCACCAAACTGAAGATCGCGGTCATCGACGAAGACAATTCTCCGATGTCTGAGAAGTTTGTTTCGGCAATCGAAAACATCGACACGCTGGCCGTGACGAAACTGGATCGCACCGCCGCACGAGATCGAGTGCGAACCGGCACCTTGCTGGCGATGGTGGCCGTCCCTGAAGGCTTTGGCGAAACAGCCGGCATCATGTGGGCCGACCCACCGCCGCTGGAAATTGGGCTCGACCCATCACGCGCGGCGGAGTCTGCGATGTTGGAAGGCATGATCATGCAGTCCATGGGAGAACTGATCGGTGCTCGCTTTCAGGATCCAGACGGCATGAAGGGGTTCCTGTCGGACGTTAAAGAAAACATTGCCAACGACGATTCGGTGTCGCCAGTCAGGAAAGCATTGCTGACCACGATGATGGGTTCGTTCGACTCGATGTTTGATTCGCTCAAAGAGGTTCAGGAATCAGACGGCGGTACTGAAGGCGGCCCACTTGCCGGCGGGATGCAGTTTGCGAACATCAAACGGCTGGACGTCACGCGGCAGAAAAGTGGTAACTCTGAATTGTTGAAAAATGTCCGTTCGAGGTGGGACATCAGTTTCCCACAATCGATGGTGTGGGGCGTGCTTGGTTGCGTCGCCGGGTTCGCAACGTTGACGGTTCGAGAGCGAACTCTGGGAACACTCACGCGACTGCAAGTGGCTCCCGTCGCGCGATGGCAGATTTTGGCGGGCAAAGGAGTGGGCTGTTTCATCGCCGTAGTCAGCGTGATCATCATGCTCATGCTTGTCGGAACCGCGCTGGGAATGCGCCCGCGCAGCTGGCCGTTTCTTGTGATGGCGGCGGTCTGCACAGCGTTTTGTTTTGTCGGCATCATGATGCTGTTGTCGTTGCTGGGTAAGACAGAACAAGCAACCGGCGGCGCGGCGTGGGGCGCGTGTACCGTGATGGCGATGTTTGGAGGTGGCATGATTCCGGCGGCGTTCATGCCGGACTTCATGAAAACGCTTAGCAACTTTGACCCCGTGAAGTGGGCCGTGGTAAGTGTCGAAGGAGCAGTCTGGCGCGGGTTTACATTCCAGGAAATGCTGATGCCGTGCGGAATTCTGCTGGCCGTCGGAGCTGTCTCACAGTGTCTGGGTTCATGGTTGATTTCCCGTCAAACAGCGTAGAGATCTGCTACTTCGCCTAAAACCGAATTCCGACACCACTCCAGTTGCTGCAACCCTATCGATGCGGTCGCCAGGCCTGTAAAAACTTCCTGCGTGCTCCAATTCACACGGTTCCATTCCGGGCAGCGCGTAGAATTCACTGTGGGCTACACAGGTCGCGGTACGTATTTTCAGGTGGTGTCAGTGATCCTATCCAAACGCTTCTCAATCATTGCGATCACGTTGTGTGCGGTTTTGGTGACCGGTGAGGCTCACGCCAAACGCCGAACCAAGACCATCCAGTACGGGCCCCACGCGCAACACAAGGTAAAGATTCAGTTCGACCGAACCGGTCCACCGCGCGCTTTGAACATTCACTTTCATGGCGGCGGGTTCACTTCCGGCCGACCGGGTTTCGGATCACTTGCCGGACAGTTGCGCGGATCGGAAATGAGCCTCGCTGGCGCGACGTACCGCTTCATCAAGGACGGCGCCACTAAGCTTGAGATCCAGGAAGACGGCGCGCGGGTGGTTCAGTTTCTGCGTTTGCATGCGGACGAGTACAATATTGATCCCGATCGAATTTCAGTCAGTGGATATTCTGCCGGTGGAGTAATCGCCGCATGGGTGGCTCTGCACGACGATCTGGCCGATGCCACCAGTTCTGATCCGGTTCTGCGCGAGTCGTCGCGTGTCAGCGCGTGCTGGTTGTATAAGTCGCAGGTCCATCCGCTGTACCTGGCCGACTGGATCAGGTACACGAGCTGGGACACAGCCAGCCTGGCTTCCGGAATTGTTGCTTACGCGAACCAGCGGCTAGGCGGCGATCAGTTTGCTCAACCGTTTGAACCATCCGACTTCACGACAGACGCCAAGTACGCCGCAGCCCTGGAAGCCTATCAGCGCGAGTCGTTTGCGTTCTATCAGGCGACCGCGGACGACCCACCGGTCGCGTTCCTTGAAAACGGGACGGACGACATCTCAACGTACTTGCGCAAAATCCTGCCGCAGCGTTGGGGGAACCTGTTGCACTCACCGGCCCTCATGATTCCGCTCCAACGACGCCTGGAAGCGGTGGGGGTCGATGTATTCTGGGGCAGGAAAGCCGGAGTCAGGTCGTTCGTCCTGGACGCATTGGACCAGTAGCTCGGCCTCGGACCGCCGCGAGCAGCGGCAAGTCCGGCTGGATTCAGAACGCGAAAGCGGCGATTTGGGTCGAGATTACCGAGGGTTTGTATACTCTTGGGCAGAGTTGGTTGGAACGCCCGGAATCAGAGTGGCCAAGGCATTCCAAGCTCCGTACACTACCCGGTTCCAAATTTTGGCTCTGCAGGGCCACGCGCGAAACGACACGACACAAGAATTTAGTCATGCCTCAAAAACGAGCTCAACTGGAACGTCAGATCGAAACCGCCAAGGAGCATCTGGCGACCTGGGAAAAAACTCTTGATGAACGCGGCGTAGCTGCCGACGCTCGCAAGAAAGAACCCAAGTGGCGACATCTCGACGCCAACCGTCGCCAGCTAATCACGCGACTTCGAGCCGTTCAGGCTGTCGAAGAACGCGAAAAAGCTGCTGCCGAACGCAAAGCCGCCGCTGCTGCTGAGTAGCCGGTCAGCGTCTGGTTTCCTGGGCATCGGTTCCCGCGCCCGCTGTTTCCGGTTGATCGTGCGCGGAGTTTTAATTCTGCGAGGTCGTCGTGCAGAGATTTGTCGTTTGTACCTTTCTGGTCACCGTCGCTGCTGTTGGGGGCATTCTTTTCAACGGATCCGCCGAACCAAATCGCTCGCTGGCGACCAATCGACAGGCCACGGATGGACCAAAGCACAGAACCTTCAAGCTAACTTACGGAGCGACGCTAACCGGGCTCGCCGAAGGTGATGACGTTCGCGTATGGCTACCAGTGCCTCAGTCGAACCAACACCAATCGGTTCGAAACCTGAACACCCCGTTGCCCGTCACTGGCAAAACAGCTGTTGACGCTGAGTACGGAAACAAGATCGTGTTTTTCGAAAGCAAGGCTCCATCAACGGGCCTCCTGGCTTTCAGCACGCAGTATGAGATTCGACGCAACGAAGTCCGCAGTCTGGACGGCAAGGGCGCGAAGGTTGCTTTGACAGATGCACAACGTAAGCGGTTCCTTTCAGCCAACGTAAAAGTTCCCGTCGCAGGAAAGCAGTTGGACTTGCTTGAGGGAACTTCGTTCGGCGACGATCCGCTTGCGATCGCTCGAACTCTTTACGATCGCGTTGACGAACATGTGAAGTACGACAAGTCAGTACCCGGCTACGGCAACGGCGATGTTGCCTGGGTTTGCGACAGTCGCACCGGCAATTGCACCGACTTCCATAGCTTGTTCATTTCCTGGGCACGGTCGAAAGAACTGCCGGCTCGATTCGAAATCGGTTTTCCTTTGCCGCCCGAACGCGGCGCCGGAACCATTGGTGGATACCACTGCTGGGCCATGTTCCATACTGGCGACAAAGGCTGGGTACCGGTCGATATTTCTGAGGCCGACAAGCACCCGGAATTGAAAGAGTACTACTTCGGCAACCTGACAGAGAACCGCGTCGCATTTAGCACAGGCCGCGACATCACACTGGTTCCAAAGCAAGCCGGCCCACCGCTGAATTACTTCGTCTATCCCTACGTCGAAGTAAACGGCAAGCCGCTCTCACGCGACCAAATCAAGCTACGGTTCGCGTTCGAAGACCAGCAATAGTCCCGCGGCGCTTCGAAGGAACCGCTAACTACTTCGCTTTTTGAACAGGCTTCGCCGACGCGCCGTCAGCTTTCTTCTCTGCCGCGACAATCTTGTTCCAGGTCTCGCGTTCCAGTTCGCGGAAGAGGGCAGGCCGAGCATCCTCCAGGCTTAGGTCGCCCGGTTTCTGGCCAGTGACCGTTATCAGGTGCGCGCCGAATCGGGAACGGAATGGCTGGCTCACGCCACCCTTCTTCAGTTCATAAGCTTTTGCACAGAAGTCGCGCGGCATCACTCCCGAGTACGGGAACCAACCCACGTCGCCACCATCTTTCGCACTGGGACTTTCAGAGTACTCCTGGGCGGCATCTGCAAACTTCATGTTGCCAGCCAGGACTTCACTGCGAATGTCAGCCAGCTTCTGCCTGGCTTTCTGCCAGGCGGTATCGTCGTCCGTGGCAACCTTGAGAAACACCTGGCTTGCTCGGACCTGCGTTCCGTCGTACTGCGACTTCCGCTGCTTGAACCGCGCGCGGAGCATGTCGGTGGTGATGGTCTTGATTTTGTAGCGGGTCCACAGTTTTGTGACTTCCAGTTCCTTCCGCAGGTCTGTTTCCGACAACTTCAGTTGCTTCATTCTGCGCCGCAAATCAACGCCCTTTGCCATCAGTCGGGCTCGAGCGTCCTTCGAAAGTTGCCGAACTTCTGCTGAGTTCACTTTGACGCGACTTCGTTTGAGGAACCGCCCCACGTACCGTGTTTCGACCAGACGTTTTGTGAGTTCTTTCCGCAGTGCGGGCGTCACTTCTGAGTGCCCCGACAGGATGGCCACCAACTGCAGGTGCGACTCCATAATTTCCTCATCGCCCACTTTGGCGATGACGCTGTCGTTGGACCTGGGGGCAACGTCCTCCTGCGGGGACATGAGAAGCAGGCAACAAGCCAATGGAGTAATGTTGAACATTGCAAACCTGGAGTGTTTGGTGGATTGACCGCGATTCTATAGTGAATAAACGCAGGATCGGTATACCAGACAAACGTAATCTCGGCTGTCGGGTTCGGAACAATAGCCGCGGTAGGAATACGACAAGTGCGTTTGCACTGTCCTACCCAGCCAATCGCTGGCTACCGGGACTACCAGGCAGGACGGATTCGCACAGTTCACCCAGGCTCATGCCGGCCGTCGCGGCGGCTTTCGGAATGAGACTGTGTGTGGTGAATCCAGGAACCGTATTCACTTCCAGAACCCAGGGCTTTAATTCCTCATCGACCATCAGGTCCACGCGAGCAATCCCCGACGTCCCCAGCGCCGCACAGGCACGCAGAGAAACCTGCTGCAAAGCATCAACTTGTTCCGGGGCTGTCTCGGCATCGGCCTGGTGATAGCCGGTTCGGTTGTCGTTGTACTTTGCTTCGTAGTCGTAGAAATCCCTTGCCGACTCGATGCGAATTGGTGAGAGAGCTTGACCGTCAACAACACCGACGGTCCATTCCTCGCCCAGGACAGCGCGTTCGATGAGTCCGAATGTGTCGTGTCGAAAGCACTCGGCGATGGCGGCGGCTAACTGGCCTGGCTCGCGAACAATCGAGACTCCGACACTGGAACCCTGACTGCATGGTTTAATCACCACGGGATAGCCAATTCGATCAGCGGCCAGGGCGTTCGCTTCGGGCGAATCGTTGGATGAAATCAGTTTGCTGTCCGGCGTCGGGATGTTGGCCGATCGGAACGCGACTTTGGCTCGGTTCTTGTCAAACGCCAGCGCGGATGCTGCGGCCGAACTGCCCGTGTAGGCAACACCCAATGCATCAAGTTCGTGTTGAACCTGACCGTCTTCGCCATAGGTTCCGTGCAAAGCGATGAACGCGGCGTCGAAGCGGTTCCAATCAACCGCCGCGACAGGCGTCACAGCGGGATCGACAAGTTCGACACGATGGCCGCGAGACCTCAGGGCGGCGGCAACAGCGTTGCCGCTTTCGATACTGACTTCCCGTTCGGCCGAAGATCCGCCAAACAGCACCGCAATCGCGCGGAGAGCACTCATACCGACATCCTTGTCAGCCCCGGTTCAGGAGGAACGCTACTTCTTCTTGGCTGCTTTCTTGGTTGCAGCCTTCTTTGTAGCCGCTTTCTTCTTTGTTGCCGTTGCGGTGCCTTCGGCTTCACCTTCGCCGGCCGCATCCGCGTCTTCTTCGTCTTCCTTGGTGATTGGCTCTTTCAAGGGCTGGATGAAGTAGCTTTTCTTCGACTTGCTGCGGAGCAGTTCAAGCTTTTCTTCGGCGGCCTTGAGTTCCTCGTACGGGAACCGAGCTTCTTCCTTCATTGTGCTGCCGTAAATTGCCCAAACCAACTTGCGGCGTTCCAGCACATCTTTCTTGGCGCGTGACCGCGTTGTCTTGCGCTTTGTGGCCTTCTTTTTCTTCTTCGCCGCCTTCTTCTTCTTAGTTGGCGCTTCGGCTTCCATTGCCTCGGCAGCTTCGGCTTCACGACGTTTACTAAGACGACTGGCTGTCTTCTTGGCCATTTTCTGACTTCTCGTACTTGATTCGCGGGTTTTTGCGAGGAAACGGACCAAGCGTTTTACCTGAAGTTGCGGTCAGAAGCCACGTCGCCCCTAATCAATCAGCCTGAAAAGCACGAAAACCACAGGAAAAGCGGCTTTCTTGGCCATCGAAGTCCAAAATCCATCCGTGTTACAGATTCTGCCATTGCCTGTTCGGGTTAGTGGGGAATGCCACAAATCGGGCTGTATGCCGGGGAATCCTTGCTCTTCCGTCGTTTTTTACTCCATCCATGCGGCTGTCGGATGGCGAGTCCGAACAGAAAGTACGAAATTAAGGTGGACAGTTTGCCCCCCTAAGATAATCGTCGCATATATTTGGGTACGCGCCGAAGATTTGGGCCCCGAGGCGCGACACGGGAGATCAAACATGTTGGAGTTCCAGACTTACCCTGGTGCCAGGGTGCCGACGGTACAACGGCGGCTTACGCCTCGCCACAGTTTCACGGAACCAATCTCGCTCAAGGTTGGAGATTCGGAAACAACAGTTCTTACTCACGACATCTCACGTGGTGGTGTCGGCTTCTATTCTACAAAATCCTTCGTGGGGCAGGACGTCTCGTTGGGATTCCCAACCATGTTTGGCAGCGCCGTCGATACGGCAGCGCAAGTGGTTTGGTCCCGCCAATGTTCAGAAGATTGGTATCTCAATGGCGCCCGGTTAACCACTTCGACCAGCTTGGAGTGGGTCAAGCTTCGGATTGCGGCGGCGGCGTCTGAACTGAACCTCCGTCGGGACGCCAGGCGACGTCTGTTCGTCCCCGTCAGCATTAAGTATCCGTCTTCACCCGACTGGGCTCTGGCCCACAGCCGAGATATCTCGACACACGGCATTGGACTGTTTCATACTCACGTCCCGCCTGACAAATTCGCCATTATAAGTTTCGAGCACGGAGGGGTTGAGAATCAGTTTCGAATCAAACTTAGCTGGGTAGAACAACGCGGCGAAGAGTTCTACATGAGCGGTTGGACTCTGGATCGGTCACGGCTGTTTCTTCAGGGAATCCACCCACCGTCAGCTTGACGTATCCCAGGAACCGGACTGTCAGTCGGCACAATGGCCCCGCGTGGTTGCGTGACGCGAGGTTCTTCGCAATGGTAAGACGTTGCGAAAGAAGATCTCCGACAGAATCCCGGGTGAAAGGGATACGGCATGCGCTGGTCAGTCAGTTTCACTGTGCTGTGTGTTCTTTGTAGCAGTCCACCATTGTTGGCTCAGTTTAAAGCGGGTGCGGCGGTGACTGATATCACGCCGACGAAACTTCCCGTCATCGTCAACGGCAGCATGCGAAGCCGCACCGTGGATAAGATCAACACGCGCATCAGCGCGCGGTCTTTGGCGGTTCAAAACGGCGACACAACCGTTGTCATTGTCGTGGCGGATAGTTGCATGTTGCCGCGACCATTGTTGGACGAAGTCAAGTCGCTGGCGTCCAAACGCGTTGGCATTCCAACAGATCACATTCTGATATCCGCTACGCACGCGCATTCGGCTCCGTCCAGTATGGGAGCACTCGGGACAGACGCCGATCTCAACTACGTCCCGTTTCTCAAGGCGAACCTGTCCGACGCCATCGTGGCGGCAGTCGCGAACCTGAAGCCAGCCCGAGTTGGCTTTGGGAAAGGGAACGCTGCCGACTTCACCGCGGTAAGACGCTGGATTAGACGTCCGGACCGCGTCGCAAACGATCCATTCGGAAACGCGACTGTACGAGCCAACATGCATGCGGGCAAAAATCTGGACGATGTTACCGGCGAGTCGGGCCCCGAAGATCCGGACCTTTCTCTGATCTCAATCCAGTCACTGACTGGGAAACCGATCGCGGTTCTGGCCAACTTTTCCATGCATTACTTCACCGATCGCGACATCGGCTCGGACTATTTTGGTCGGTTTTGCGAGGGGTTCAAGAATCGAGTTGCCGCAGGAACCGACTTCGTGGCCATCATGTCTCACGGCTGCAGCGGCGATATCTGGCGGCGTGATTACACGAAGCCGGAGACATGGGATCCAAAGCAAACGATTCAGGAATACACGAACGGTTTGCTGGACATTGCAACTCGCGTCTACGACGGGATCGACTACGAAACGGATGCCGAAGTTGCGATGGCCGAGCGGCGGATGACCATGAAGTACCGTGTTCCTGGTAAACAGCGACTTGAATGGGCCCAGGGCATCGTGGCCACAATGAGCGATCGGTTGCCCGAGACGCGGCCGGAAATCTACGCCCGCGAACAAGTCATGTTGCACGAACGACAAGAAACGGAAATCGTCGTTCAGGGTTTGCGAATCGGCGACATTGGTATCGCCACCACGCCAACCGAGACCTACGCGATTACCGGTCTGAAAATAAAGGCCGCCAGCCCGTTCAAACACAACATAGTCATCGAACTTGCCAACGGTGGCGACGGCTACATTCCACCTCCCGAGCAACACCTCTTCGGCGGTTACAACACATGGGCCGCGCGATCGGCCGGTTTGGAAGTGATGGCCGAACCCAAAATCGCCGAAACGGGAATCGCATTGCTGGAACAGATCGCTGGCAAACCACGGCGCAACACTGCACTTAGCCACGGTTCCGCAGCGCGGGCGATTGCAGCACTGAAGCCAGCCGCGTACTGGCGACTAAACGAATTTGCCGGGCCTGTTGCGATCGACGCCAGCGGCAACAACCGCGACGCAACCTATGAATCACACGTGACCTACTACCTGGAAGGTCCTCGGTCGGATGCCTACTGCGAGAACCAAACAAACCGCGCGGCGATGTTTGTTGGCGGTCGTTTGTTGAGCCGAATTAGTTCGGTTCGCGACAAGTACAGCGTCGCGATGTGGGTGTGGAACGGAATGCCCAACGACGCCCGCGACGTCTCCGGTTGGCTTTGGTCACGCGATCGAAACAATGGGGCCACGCGATACGGCGATCATCTTGGCATCGGCGGTTCCAGCGGCAACACAGGCCTGTTGATGTTCAACCATGGGGCGAATGGATCGGACGCGATCGTCGGAAACACCCCCATCCCGCGCTGGACCTGGCAGCATGTTGTCCTGGTTCGAGACGGCGCGAAAGTAGGGTTGTATCTGAATGGCAAACCTGAAGCCGATGGAATAGCAGCCGCCAACGTCCCCTCTGATTTGGTTGAATTCTGCTTCGGTGGCCGCAGCGATAATTCAGCCAACTGGGAAGGTCGGCTCGACGAGATTGCCGTGTTCGATCGAGCCCTCACCGCCGCGGAAATTGCGAGCCTCATCCCACACGAAAAGGCCAGATAAGTGCCCGCCGTATTTAACCACGCACGAGTTGTTTTAGATTCTGAAATCGATCGGCAGGGGCACGTTAACAACGTGGCCTTCATCCGATGGATGCAGGACGCCGCCGTCGCTCATTCGGCCGAACAGGGTTGGACAGACGACCGTTACGAAGAAGCCGGTTTCGGTTGGGTCGCCCGTTCGCACCACATCGAGTACCTGGCATCCGCGTTCCTTGGCGAACCAATTATCGTCATGACATGGGTCGCCAGCTTCAGCAAAGCGACCTCGTCCCGCCGCTACCGCATCTGGAACGCCGACACCAAAGTGCTTCTGGCCAAAGCCGAAACCGTTTGGGCCTTCGTCTCACTCGCAACGGGAAAACCCGGCCGCATCAACCCAGAAGTCTCCGCCGCATTCGAGGCTGTTGATGAGAACGACGAACGGTATGTGACCGTTCTCGAGTAGCGGCCGCCGGACAGGTAGGAGTCGCGTCTCAGGCACTTAGTGCTTCATGTTGTGGTTGTGCATCTTCTTCAGGTGGGCGGGCAATTTGTAGCCGCCGGTTTGGAGGAAGCTGACAAGGTCCAGAAGTTCTTTCTTTGTCAGGACGTTGGCCAGACCGACGGGCATGGCGGAGATCGTGGACTGAACCTGTTCGTCGATGTCTTCGCGTTTTATTCGGACGAATGCGTTTGGGTTCAACAGGTTCTGGACGACTTTGTATTCCGCCGGTGATTCGTCGACGATCACGCCGGAGACGACCTGGCCGCTGTCCATGATGAACTGGTGGTTCTGGTACTTCTTGTTGATCTCTGATGATGGTTCCAGAATTTGCTGCAGTAGCTTTCGGCCTTTGAACCGCTTGGCAACGTCGGTCAGGTCGGGGCCCAGGTTGATGCCGTGACCGGCGACCATGTGGCATTGGTTGCATTGAGCTTTGACGAAAGCCTGCATGCCGGCCATTGCTGTGGCTTCATCATCTTTGATCTCGACCGTTTCAAAATCGTCCAGCTTCCATTCTTTGACGGTCGTAGGTTTCGATTTGGCCAGCATGCCTTCGACTTCGGACAGGTCGTTGGCGACGACCATGTCGCCCTTCATGATGATCCAGTGACCAGGGAATGTGCAGACGAATGGATAGATGCCCGGTTCTTCCGGAGCGTTGAACCGCATGACGTGGACTTGTGACTTGCGCGTTGGTCCGATCATCGGCGCGGATTTGATGATGAGGTTCTTCTTATCACCAGGGATGAAGTTGGAGTTCGCGTTTTTCGGATCGCGGGCCATAGCGTTGGCCGCCATGCCCACTTCCGCCAGCGCGCCGGGTTTGACGATGACCAGGTTGTGGTCGGTTGCATCGGGGTTGGTGAAAACAAGTTTCACCGGCTGGCCGGTTTTGACTGCGAACTGGTTGACGGTGAACAGCATGCGTTCGGGTAGGCACGAGATGCGAACCGTCTTGAGGCCCTTCTGCGTATCGAACTCAGCCTGAGTTGCAGATGGGCTTGGTTCTTTTAGATCGCTGCTGCGTTTGAGTTTGGCGAGCAGCCGTTTGATGTTGTACTTGTCGTTGTTCTCCCAGTGTCGTCGCAGCGTGTGAGAACCGAGTGCACATTGGATGGCGTAGGCGACGTGTTTTTCTGCCGGGTGGTTGAGCGTCTGCAGTGCGATGTCGAGTGCTTCGGGTGTGCCGATGTAGCTGCACGCGATCGCAGCCTGCATGCGGACGATGGCGTTTTCGTCGTTCGCGGCTTTGGCCAGAAGTTGATGGAACCGCTCAGCATCGTCGCCTCGGAGTTCAATATGCCAGTAGCGAAGTTGTTCAACCGCCGCCGCGCGAGCGAGGTGGTTGTCACAGCTAAGGAGTTCGTAGAGCAGCAAAGTCGCGCGAGCCCTGCTAAGGCCGGAGGCCGGCATAGCCCCTGCCGGTGGCGTAAGCCACCGGACAGCAGAAACCGATGAAGCGAAGCCCAGCGGGCGACACAATTCAAACGCTGCTGCGCGCAGGAAGTGTGTCGCCCTCCGGGCTGCTTCTCGCGCGGCAGTGTGCCGGTGGCTTACGCCACCGGCAGAGGCTGTGTCGGCCTCCGGCCTTGCGCCGCGCCCTGCAATGTGACATGCGCGGTACAACCACAGAGCTTCAAGCTGATGATGACGGAACCGCGGGTCGTCTCGATCAAGTCCATCAACCCACGTATTAAGCGCCTCGGATACGTCGCCCGAGGGCTGTTCCCGCAGTTCATGCTTCGCCAGATACCGAATTCGATACTCAGGCCGCTTCAAGAGTTCGAGCAACTCCGAAATCGGCGCTCCGGCAATCTTTGGCATCGGCTGCAGTGGTTTGTTCTTCGCGGTGATTCGCCAAATTCGCCCCGAGTGTCGGTCGCGGCGTTCGTCGCGCAGTGAGTACTGAGCGTGGCCCTTCACCGGGTTGTACCAGTCGCAAACATACATCGCTCCGCGTGGACCGTAGCGGAGATCGACGGGGATGAAGCTGAGGTTCTTGGAGAAGATCAAATCGCTGACGTACTTTTCTTCGAAGCCGAACGGCGTTTCGTTCCACTTGTGAATCTCGATGCGGTTTGTTGGCTTGTACCGGGCCTTGATGAAGTGGCCTTTCAGTTCGCTTGGGAAGGTTGCGAAGTCGACGAGTTCCTGACCGCAGGTGCCCGAGTAGGCCTGCAAGCCCGCAGGCTTCGGATGCTGTTGTGGGAACGGTGGGTCGAGCGAATGGAAGGCGGCGGCGTAGATCGGGTGGCTGGCCATGTGCTGACCCCAATCGTCGAATGTCACGCCCCACGGGTTGGTACTGTGGTAGGTGCCGAAGCTTGTGAGCCGATGCGTTCTCGGATCGAACCGGAACCAACCGCTGTTTTGCTGACGAACCGGACCGTACGGAGTTTCGACCTGCGAGTGATGAAAGATGGACTCGCGGAAAATGAGATCACCGTCCGGCGTCCACGTGATGTCGTGCAGCGAGTGGTGCGAGTCTTCCGTGCCGAATCCGGTCAGCAGTTGCTGTCGGAAGTCGGCTTTGCCGTCACCGTCAGTGTCTTTGAGAAACGTGAGGTGCGGCATCTCTGAGACATAGACCCCGCCGTTGCCGAACTCGAACGACAGCGGAATGTGCAGGTCTTCAGCGAACACCGTCGACTTGTCCGCCTTGCCGTCGTTGTCGGTGTCTTCAAGGATCACCAGACGGTCGTTCGGTTCTTTGCCCGGATAGACGTGCGGGTATGTGGTCGAACAACTCACCCACAACCGACCTTTGCTGTCCCACCGCATTTGAATCGGTGCGGCGATGTCGGGGAATTCTTCTTCGCCTGCGAACAGGTTCACTTCGAACCGCGGATCGATGTTGAAGTCTTTTAATTCGTCAGCCGCAGTCTTCCACCGGTTGGCTCCACGACTTTCTTTCGTTTCCGGAAGCGGTGGCAGGTTTGAGTCATCGACTTTCTCCGGAACCTTTTCACCCGCCGCAATTTCCCACGAACGCGCGTCGCGGTTGGCGACCATGATGTCGAAGTTCTTCATCGCGGGCAGGAAGTCCAGGTACCCGTACGCCTTGTTGCGGCCGCCTGTGTAGTAAAACGTGTTGAGCGGTCGGTACCGCCGCATGAACTGACGGTTCTTGTCGACAACGTTGGCTCGCAGTTGTTCGTTGAGGTCCGAAGCACTTTCGCCGAATGTCTTCTCATACAGCGATCG
>CAZAIB010000001.1:57851-171114 GCA_964485095.1 uncultured Planctomycetaceae bacterium
CTTTTCGTGTGTGAGGTGCTGGTCCTGATCCGCAAAGTTCGCGGGACGAGGCTGCAGGTCGGGTGTGTCGGCTGACCAGGCAAGGTTCCGTATGATCAGGTTGTGCTGCGGGTATCGTTGGTGCAGCAGCGTCTCGAAGTAGCCAAACAATTGGGCTCGATCGAACAACGTGTTGCCAACCAGCGCGATACGGTCGCCTTTGTTGAGCTTCAGTGGCAGCGATGTCGAACCCGGTTCGACAGTCTTCGCCCGCGGAGCCGTCTTCGCGTAGATGCCGTACTTCAGATACTCAGGATCTTCCTTGGGCGCGGGTTTGCCGGTGCGCTTGTTCTTTCCATCCTGCATGTTGGCGACGCGCGGGTTGGGTGCGTTTTTCTTCGAGCCAGGATCGATCGAACGCGACCTAAAGCCTTTCGGAACTTCGCGACCGGCGGCCCAGCAAATCGCGTTGATATAGAACCGAACAAAGTGCTTGTTCTTGAACGTGTCTTTGTGCCCGAGCGACGTCATGAATGTGCGAGCGCCGTATTTGTTCTTCCATGTCCAGGCAACAGGCTGCGTCATTTCTGCTGTGAGTTCGTGTGTGCCGAACATGTTGGTCACGCTGCCAGTCTTCTTCGACTTGCCGGTTCCGTTTAGCAGAACCGTGGCCTCGGCAGGTGGTTTCGCGAGGTACAAACTTCCCGCCGCGGTCTTGAACTTGTTCATATTCACACCCTTCAGAATCGGGTGACTGGTGGCTCTGCTGATGTTTGTTTTGCCGCGCAAATGGATGTAGTACTTCGAACCCAGCACGTCGCGGCCGAAGCCGTCGTTCCATTTCGCTCGCGGATCGTCCTTCGGATAGATGAAGGCATGCGAACTCGTGCGGAACCCAACAACCGGCTTGCCCGATTCCACGTAGTCCGTGATGAACTTCAGTTGTTCGTCCGGCAACGTGAGGAACCGCATGCAGAAGATCGCAACATCAGCCTTCTTCAACGCATCCAGTCCGGGCATGCCGCCGGGGTTCTTCTCCGGATTCCCTTTTGGCAGAACGACGGTCGTGCGAAAGCCAGCGCGTTTCAACTGCTTCGCCAATTCTGGCATGGTGCTAATCGGATCGTAGTGTGGCGTGCCCACCACGAAGACGGCGTGCGGTTTCGTGTTCTCCTGCGCGGCGGCCTCGCATGTGGAGAGAAGACTCAACGCACCGATACACAAAATGGATCTCGTAGCAATCGTCAGCATTGCATCACCTTCGTTCGACTGATCAAGACCTGAGCCTAGTCGATATCGAACAAAAGTGAACGCATAAGTCGTGCACTGACCGTGCCAGGGGTCATGCGCCGCCGAGGAAGAGAACTACAAACGCTCGGCCACGTGGCCAGAATTCATCGGTTTGGCAACAGTCGCTGACACACCGTCGAGCAAAGACAGAATTCGCTGGACGTCAGTGTCATTTCGAGCGAACGCGCAGACGGTTGGGCCCCAGGATGATTGGACGATTGCCTGGATGTTGTTCGCTGTCAGTGCGTCGGCAAGGTTTGTGGCCTGGGGCGATCGGAACACACCGCCCTGCACGGGCGCAAAGTACTGGCCGATTTGTTGGCCGAAGGAATGAAGTGATTGAGTGAACCTATCGAAGTCGGCTTGGCGCAGTGCCGGGACGATTTCGTTGGTGACCAGTCCGCGGAGTTCGGTTGTTAGTGTGGCGGGCATGGGCGGCAGTTTGCTGAACGCGTCGAGTTCGCTTTGGCCTGAGAGTCCGTGGGCGTCGTTGGGGGAAATCAAGACGATCCGCCAGTCGGCCGGAACCTCAATGCGCTGCATCATCTGACCGACTGCTTCGTTGGGCGAATGGCCGCCATCAACCAAAAAGCCGCCGTGCTGGAAGCCATGAATGCCGATTGCCGATCGTCGTCCGCGTCCGGTCGCGATGGCTATCTCAATTGGCGAACGGTCGATGTTTGCGAGTTCTGCCAGAGCGGTGCCGACGACCAGAGCGAGCTGTGTTCCGGAACCTAAACCCGAATGCGCCGGGATGAACTGGCTGACTTCGATTCGCACCGGTGGCGTTTGTGGATACGTTTCGCGGAACCGAGACGTAAACGTGTTCACGCGATCGACGATTGCTTCGTCGCCGATGATGGTCGTCTTGTCGCTGGGTTCGACCCGCGCGCAAACGCCTGGGTCGTCAATCATCATGCCAATGCCGCCGAACTGCCGTTCGTGCTCTGGGTTCAGGGCGAACAAACCAAAGTGCAGGCGCGATCCTGTCCTGATCACGACTTCGCGCATGGGTTCGTTTCGTACTGTTTGCGGACGTAGGCACTCAGTAGTTCGAACGCTTCGAACTCAGCCGGACCTGCGGTCTTGTCGACTGGAACCTGCAGTCTTTCGAACTCAGCCAACACGTTGTCGCGTTCCAGGATGTGAGTTCGCGTCGCCAATATCGCGGCTTCCAACACAGCATGTTTCGCTCGATTGAATCCGAAGAAGTCGTTCAGCCTGCCGGTATGAACCACGCTGGCCGAACATTCGGTCCGCTGTTGGGAATCATCGATCGCATCAACTTTGAATTCGAACCAACGACACGCCGAAGCCAGGACTTGTCCATCGACAATGGTTGCCGGCAACGTCTTTGGGTTTGCGTCTATTTGGTGGCAGACTGCTTTGGCGATAAGCAACACGTCGTCCACCACATGCAAAACGCCGCACCTTGTGGCTTTCAGGTTTTGATAGGTCGCGGACGTCTGGAACGGCCGAAGCAACAACGACTTCATCGCCGGTTCAACAATCGGACCCATGGGCGCGATGTTGAGTCGTCCTTCGGAGTCCTGAGTTGTGACAACGCCTTCGAGAATCATGTTTGCATGATTCCTGAACCACGGCGCGGGGTCAACCGGGTGGAGGTCGGCTCGCGAGGTTGTGTGTTCTCATAGGAATCCTGCAGCTTGCGGCCATAATGGAACCGACCAAACTCGCGTCAGACAACTTCTTAATGGAAGCGGCAAATGAACCTGCAAAGGACCAAAGTCATTTACAGCGGACGGGTTCAGGGGGTCGGGTTCCGGTACACCACGGCTCGGATTAGTCGTAGTCATCCGGTGACCGGCTATGTGATGAACCTGCCCGATGGGTGCGTGGAACTGGTGGCTGAGGGAGATTTGCAGGACCTGAAGGGGTTCCTGGCGGCGGTCCGCGATCGGCTGGCGGAGAACATCGAATCGGAGGACCAAACAGTGGTTCCGGCGACGGGTGAGTTCAGCGTGTTCGAGATTCGACATTACCGGATGTAACGTTGCCGGGACAAAAGCCCACGTTTTCACAGTGTTTCGGCCGGGTTTCATCCTTTCGCAGCCGTCGAATCCCCTGTAAATTGGAACCTTGTGGAACCGGTCAAACATCCGCCCCAACCTGGGCGTATTTCTGAATGACCCATTCCGCGCGAATCCTGCGTAAAGACGGACTCCATGAACTACCTACTCGCTCAAAGCCAACTTGATATCGACGCGGCGATTTCGGACCCGATGTCGCTTGGCTGGATTTTGTGCTACGTGGTTGTGGGGCTGATTTTTTTTGGCGTGACCACATTTGCGTACACAACGCAGGCAGGCGTCATCGCTCGAGCGACTACGAAGGAAGCCATCCGACAACCGGTCTTCATCCTGTTGATCGGCGTTGGCGTACTGTTCATGCTGCTTAACACGTTCCTGCCGTTCTTTACGCTTGGTGAAGACGTGAAGATGCTGGTGGACTGCGGGTTGGCAACCATCTTGATTACCGGCGCGCTGATGGCGGTTTGGACGGCCAGTACAAGTATCTCCAGTGAGATCGAAGGTAAAACGGCAATGACGTTGTTGTCGAAGCCGATCAACCGACGTCAGTTCATCATTGGCAAGTACATCGGAATCCTGCAGGCAGTGTTTTGGATGCTGCTGCCAGTGATTCTGATTTTCCTTGGGCTGATTCTGTACAAGGTTGGCTACGACGCTCGCGAGTCGGCGAAAGAGATCCCGACCATGGCCGAGCGGGTTCCGATCATGGTCACGACACTACCGGCTCTCGCGTTGATTTTGCTCCAGATTAGTGTTCTGGCTGCCGTGAGCGTCGCCATCTCGACGCGGTTGCCAATGGTGGTGAACATTGTCACCACATTCGCGATCTTCGTTGTCGGCCACCTGACTCCGGTTCTGGTAAAGTACGGTGTTCTGCAAAACGAGTTCGTACAGTTCATGGCTCGCCTGATCGCTACGATTCTCCCCTCGTTGGAAGTCTTCAACATGGAAGCGGCAGTTGCGACTGGTGCAATTGTGCCTTACGACTATCTTGGATACGCATTGCTTTATTGCATCGCATATTGCACGGCGGCGATATTGGTAGCATTCCTCCTGTTCGAGGATCGGGATCTCGCTTGATCTCACCAAACGGCACGGCTGCTGATCAAAACCCTGGCATGAGGGAAGCAGTTGGCCAATCAACAAGACTCATTCGACCGCATTTTTCCGCTACGTGATTTGCTACAAGGTCGATCTCGAACCGCGCTGATTTGGGCAGTGGTTGCAGCCGGATCTCTGTTTCTGGCGCTCACGTGTCTGTTGCTGTTGATCGGTCTCTTCGAACACCGTGGAAGCCTGGAACTCGACGCCAGCCGACATTCAGAACTGCAAGCCGCGGCCGGGCTGTCAGAAGGTTCGACCGGCCCGTGGACTGATAGCGGCTTGCTGCCCACCGTCTGGAACTCACGCGCGCGGTTGCCAGGGATTTCTGCCGGGCTGTTGGTCCGGAACTTTCAGGGGGTCTTCCTGTCAAACAGTCGGACAGCCACCGTTTTAGTAATCGGACTGCTGGTTCTGGGCTTGGTGTGGTCGGCCGCCGTCGCTGCCAACCACAAAACCAGCGTGCGCAGTTCGCGCGAAGCGGGGGATCGGTTGCGCAAAGGGATTCATCGGCAGGCGATGCGGTTGGCTCCGTCGAATCTTGGCCGCGAAGGCGTCGACGAGGCGCTGGATCTGTTTATGAACCGCACGGACAAGGTTCAAACCGGGTTGGCCAAATGGGTTCAGGTTATCACACGAGATTCCGCTGAAGTGATCGCCGTCACGGTGTTCCTGCTGGCGATCCAATGGCGCATCGCGTTGTTGTGTTTGATTCCGATTGTGATTTGTCTGTGGGTACTGAATGAGATCGCGCGGCTGTATGAACAAGCTGACCAACTAGCCGGAGACAAGGCGCGGGGCGAACTGCATTTGTTGGCCGAGAGCCTAAAAAAATCGCGACTCGTTCGCGCGTATGGAATGGAGGACTACGAGCAGGTTCAGTTTACGGAGACGCTGGATCGATACTCCGAAAAGCAGGGCGATGTCGCTCGCGGACGTCGAATGCACCGTTGGTTCTCACAACTAACCATTCTTATCGTGGCGCTGGTGATCATTTACCTGGTCTTGGGCGGACGAGTGCTGAGGACTGGCGATCTCCGGTTCCCGCTGGCGGATGCCGTCATCATTGCCGGGTCTCTGATTTATCTCACGTTCCCGTTGTCACGATTGTTGAACCTGCGACCGATGCGGTCTGAAGTAGCTATCGAATCTGGTTTCGTGCAACGGTATCTGGCTCGCATTCCGGAAGTCGGACAAGCGGTCGGGGCCAAATTCCTGGAACCGCTCACACGCGTCCTGCAATTGGATTCGGTTCATTATTCTGATGCTGCGGGACCACTGCTGCGTGGTCTGGATTTGAAAGTCAACGCGGGTGAAACGATTGCGATCGTCTCAGTGAACCCGGCGGAAGCGCGCGCGGTGGCGTATATGATTCCGCGTTTCATTGAACCGGTCTCTGGTCGTGTCTTGTTTGACGGCGAAGATATCGCGTGGGTGACACTGGAATCGCTTCGAACGGAAGCGATCTTCGTCGGCGGAGATGAACCGTTCTTCACGGGGACCGTCCTGCAAAACCTGACCTGCGCGGACTCAGACTATTCACTACAAAACGCGCACGAGGCGGCCAAGCAGGCGCATGCTCATAACTTCATTCTGGAGTTGCCAGCGGGTTACGAAACGCAAATTGGCGAACATGGCGAGCAACTTGATTCTGGCCAGGCTTTTCGCCTGTCGTTGGCTCGGGCACTCCTGCGTAAGCCGGCGTTGATGGTGATTGAGGAACCGTCGGGCACGATGGATTCTGACAACAAGGCGCTCATCGAGGATGCGTACTCTCGCATCATGAAAGACCGAACCATTGTTGTCCTGCCTTCCCGCCTATCAACGATTAAGCGAGCTGACCGGGTGGTTTTGGTTCACAACGGGAAGGTCGAAGCGATGGGCAAGCAGGACAAGCTCGTCAAGTCTTGCGGCCTCTACCGCCACTGGGAATACACCCGCTTCAACGAATTCAAACGTTCCGTTTGATCGGTGTCCGGTTGGGGGCGTGACTGGGGTGGGTGAGTTTTGGCCCGGTTGATGGTCGGTTGGGATCGTGAGATTGGGCTGTGTACAGTGCGGTGTCTCATGTCTAAACCGTCAATCCGTCTGATCAGCCAATGACTTCTGAACCACTGCTCTCTCCTGTAGTTGATGCTGCGATTCGAATGGCGGCGACGGCACACAGAACTCAGCGGCGAAAAGGATCAGACTTGCCCTACATTGTTCATCCGGCTGCCATCGTTTCTGTTCTTGAACGCGCTGGGTTCCGCGATGAGTGTGTTCTGGCGGCGGCGTGGCTGCATGATGTTGTCGAAGACACCGGGGTGACTCTTGAAGAAATTCAGGCGGCGTTCCCTGCGAAGGTGGCGGAGATTGTTGACGCAATGTCGGAAGACAAGGTCGATGAATCCGGAGTCAAACTGAAGTGGGCGCAGCGTAAGGCTCATCACCTGAAGTCCATGACCGGCGCGTCACTGGATGCGAAGGCGGTCATGCTGGCAGACAAGTTGCACAACCTGACATCGATAAAGATTGACTCAGAAGGCAACCCGCGCGTCTGGGACCGATTCAATGCGTCTAAAGAAGAACTGCTGGGTTACTACCGCAAGATGATCGCGACCAGCGAAGGGCTTCATGAACTGGACGCGCTGCGCACAGAGTGCGAACGTGTGCTGGCGCAGTTGGCAGGCGGGTAGGTCTTGAAGAACCGAATCAGGATCGTTTTGCTGGCTTCCGGGCCTGAGCAACCTGACTGGTTTCAATCGCTTTGTACTGATGTGAAAGTCGTTCGATGGCATCGACCGGGTTCATGTTGAACAAGGCTCGACCACCAGTGCCCCAGCGACCGTTTCGATAGTGGAAGACCGCAGCCGCATCTCGAATCGTACTTACAGCAGCGACCTCTTCCATGTCACCACCTTCAATGGCTTCGAACCGGATGTTGACCGATACGAAAGCCGTCAGCAGTCCGCTTTCTGTATCTCGGGCAAACTGAACGTCCGACAGCCAGTCGCAATCGACCCAACGCAATCCACGCGGCTTGCCAAGAGACGCTGCGAGATCAAAGAACCTGGCCTCGAGTTGTTCTCGCTGAATCCGGAAGCAGCTGATGCCTGCCCGCGATTCTCTATTGCGGAAGAAGTTCTTAATTGGGTTCAGGATAAAACCAAACACGACTCGCTCCCAGGAGGGATTGGGGCTGGAGGTTGACCGCGTCCTTGCAAAATCGATTTTAGGACTGGCAGCTAGAGTTGTCACGTTTAACTGACGGATTCGGCTCGCCACCATCCGCTGCGCGGCACGAACCGACTCTATTTGCGGATCAAGTGCGGTGATCGCCCCATGGACTTGTCGCCCAGACGGATCCGGTCGCCAGCCAAATCACACCGTAGCCTTCGCCGGGCCTTCCCAGCTTACGTGGGCGGAAAAGGGCACCCACGTGGAGTGTTCCACACAGGTCCGGAAGAATCGATTGTCAGGGTAGTACCCAGATTGAGTGACCTGCCGAATGTAGCCGATTACGCAGTTGGGCCAGTATTTTGGATGACAACACTACGGTGGAGATAGACATGTTCTTTCCAATGTGGAAACGAGCTACGGTTTGCCTGGCGTGCATTGGAATGGTTGCTCCGCAGGTTGCGATCGCTTCGGACAAGGTGACTCAATCGCCAAAACGCGCCGACGTCAGCCTGACAGCAGGAGGAACTCTCAACGGTTCGGTTGTCAACGCTGTTGGCGAAGCACAGGCCGGCGTTCCGGTAACGGTGCGGTTCAAAGGGCACACCATCGCGCACGCTACGACAAATAAGAGCGGGCGGTTCGCGGTGCGTGGTCTTCGTGGTGGAGTGCACGAAATTGTGACACCCGTCAGTCACACGACACAGCGACTGTGGTCGGCCGCCATGGCTCCAAAATCGGCAAGAACTGCCGTTGTCGTCAAGCCGGGTCCGACGATCGTTCGCGGTCAGGATGACGACTACTACTTCGACTACGGCGGCGCGTTGGTTGGTGGATTGGCTGTCGTTGGAACGATCGTTGGTATCGCCGCGTGGGCCGACAGCGACAGTAGTGGTCGCAGCCGCGCACCATCAAGTCCGTAGTCAGGGCTTAGGGCCAAACAGACTTTCACAAACTTTAGTTAAAGACTTACAGCTAGTTGAGTTTTACCCCAGATCTGGTCGATGAGACCGACTGGGTGCTTTGTACGGAAACAAGTAGGAGATGAGACTATGTGCGTTTCAGTTTTGAAGCGTGCGGTACTTTGCCTGGCCTGCCTTGGAATGATTGTTCCCCATGGCGTATTGGCTTCCGAGCAGATCGCTGCACCCCCGATGAACCTCAAGTTGACAGCCAACGGAACCCTAAACGGCGTTGTTGTTGATACTCAGGGTAAGCCAACGCAGACAACTGTTGTCGTGCGATTCAACGGCGTTCCCGTTGCTCGAGCCCACACAAACTCCAGCGGCCGATTTGCCGTTTCCGGCGTGCGTGCCGGCGTTCATCAAATCCAGGCCGGTACGAACCACTCAGTGGTCCGTCTCTGGTCAGCTAAAGCGGCTCCGACATCGGCAAAAACTGCCGCTGTATTGGTCAGCAATAATGTTGTTCGAGCCCAATGTGGTGCTAGCGGTTGCGGAGCTGGTGGTAGTTGCGGTTGTGGTTCCGGACAGGTAATTCCATTCAGCGGTGGTAACGTGATGCCGTTTGGTGGTTCTGCATGTGGCGACCCAGGTTGCGGCGGCGGTTGTGGTGGAGCTGGCTTTGGTGGGTGCGGTGAAGGCTTCGGCCCGGCGACCGGCGGAATGTTCGGTGGTGGATTCGGATCCGGCGGTGGCGGTATTTTGATCGGCGGCCTGGTTATTGCCGGTGTCGCGACAGCAATCGCGATTGCTGCAGACGATGACGACGACCCTCCTGCAAGCCCGTAGACAAAATGGCAACGGAGGACTTCCGCAAACATGCCCCAGCTTTACAGGGCTCCGTTTTCGGATCGATTCTCACATATCTGACATCCCTTCGTTGAAGGCGCGGGACTCCCGAATTCGGTTCGGGAGTCTCTTGCATTATCCAGAAAGCGAGGCGTCGAGTCGATCAAATACGCAGCGTGACTTTCCCTTCAGGGGCCACGCGCTTCGACACACCTCGACACCTTCGTTTTTTTGGGATGGATACTATGTACGTTTCGCTGTGGAAGCGTGCTGCACTGTGTTTGGCCTGCTTTGGCATGATGATTCCGCAGGGAGCTCTAGTAGCCGCGGAGAAGCCTCAGCAACAAACCACCGCACGCATGCTGGATGTAAAGCTCACGGACGGCTCAGCTTCTGGTCAGATCGTTGACGCACAAGGCAAGGTTCTGAAAGGCGCTAAAATCGCTCTTCGGTATCAGAACCGTGTGGTTGCAGAAACCACAACCAACGCTGATGGACGGTTTGCGATCACAGGTTTGATCGGTGGCGTTCATGAACTGGAAACAGTCAACGGCCGAGTACCGGCTCG
The DNA here is from genome assembly GCA_964485095.1 of uncultured Planctomycetaceae bacterium. Classification (GTDB taxonomy): domain Bacteria; phylum Planctomycetota; class Planctomycetia; order Planctomycetales; family Planctomycetaceae; genus CAYNWT01. The sequence goes on from CAZAIB010000001.1 coordinate 67,751, forward strand.
TCTTTGGACTGCAAAGACTGCTCCTGCTTCAGCCAAGCCAGTTGCTCTAATTGTCTCCGATAAAAACGTGATCCGCGCCCAGTGTGGCGAGGCTGGATGTGGTATCGGTGGCGGCGGTGGACTACTTGGCCACGGCGGTGGTGGACTGCTTGGACATGGCGGCGGCAACAACGGTTGGGTTGTCGGAAACTCATACGGTAACGGTGGCGTCTACGACGGTGGCTTCAACAATGGCACCTTCAATGACGGTGGATTCGGCAACGGATTCAACGACGGCGGATTCGGCTACGGAGCTGAGTGCTACGGCTACGATTACGGATACGCACCGGCTGCTAGCGGTGGTGGATTCTTCGGTAGCGGAGCTTTGCTGACCGGACTTGTCATTGCCGGTGTTGTGACTGCGATTGCAGTTGCTGCCGATGACGACGATGGTCGCAGTGGCCCATCATCACCTTAGTCCAAAACCAAGACGAATTTGACAGGTCACACGACCTCTAAGCGGATGAACACCGCCTGGCAATTTTTGCCAGGCGGTTTTTTTGGTTTGCGCGGAGAGTTTAGCCAGCCAAAAGCCGCGACAGGAGCACTGCCATATCCCGATCGCGGTCGAATAATTGTGCATGACTGTCAAATTTGTAACGACCTGTGCAACAGGAGGCTTTTTCCTAACCCGGAGACTCGGACTAACCGATATGAACCGTAAGTGCGTATTCCGGTACGTAACTAGTCGTTGTGCGTAAGCGTAGCGATGTCTTCAGGTTCGAGGGGGGCCTGAGGGGGGAAAGCAAAAAAATCCAACGCGAGTGACGTCCCAACGTTGCTGGGGATTGCGTTGCGAACAGGGGAGTCTCACCGTGGTGTCTCGATATACCCGAGTAGCGGTAGCAGGGTTGGCTGTAGCAGGTGGTGCGTGGCTTTGGAGTGGAAGCACTCCACTGAAAGCGCAAACCGACGACCAAGCAGGATCGTTTCGAGAAGCGTACTCGAAGGACACTGGGGAGTCTGATCAGGCCAAAGTCAAACTAAACTACTTTGGCGCTTCCTGGGATCGCGTTCTTAGAGATGTCAGCAGGCAGATGGGGCGTGAACTGGTCATGGAACACGCGCCGGAAGGTCGTGTTACCAGGCGTGACCGGCGGATGCACAGCACTTCGCAGGCCATCCGGTTACTCAACGCAGAACTTGAAAAGGACGGTTTCCGTCTGTTGCTGCAAAGCAAGCATCTGGTGTTGTTGAAGCTGGATCACGCTCGGAGTCGGTACTCACGACCGGTCGCTCGACCATCTGAGGCACCCGTTCAGCAAGCAAGTGCTCGTGAAACCGCTCCAAAGCGAACGGTTTCGAGAAGCCGAACGCAGCCAATTCGTCAGACTGGCGGTTTCCAGGACATTGTCGAACCTGAAGCACAGCGACCGGCCGCAGAGCCGCTTGAAGAACAGACATTCAAGATCGCGAACGGAAAAGCGGCTGACGTCGCCCGTTCGATCTATGACGTGTTCTCGTCGCGTAGCACTCTTAATAAATCTGGCTTGAACGGCCTGCCTTCCTTCACAGTGTTCCATCGGGGAGCCAACGGCGAGGCTTCATCGGACAAGCACTTTGAGATTGCGATTGATCGGGAAAACAACTCCCTGACAGTCGTTGCACCTCGCAACACCGTTGGTCAACTGGTCAACCTCATGCGAAGCCTTGACGAGGCTCCAAAGCCTGGAGCGTCACAGGACGTACGGATTGTTCCAACGAACAAAGTGAAAGCCAAGACAACCGAAGAGCTGCAGCAGGAACTCGACAAACTAAGTCGAACCCGGCAGCGAACATCGTTCCGCCCAAATCGCGAAGAAACATTCTTCGCTCAGCAAAGCGGTGACGGTCAGGATCCCGGTCCACCAACTACGGGCGCCGGTGCTCAGCGATCGATGAATCTGCAGGGCGACGTTGTCCTGCAGCCTCTTGATGATCTCGGAGCTGTTGTGATCAGAGGTAACCAGGATGACATCGACACAGTTGTCGGAATCATTGAAGAACTGGAAAAGCTAAGCGAAGGCACACTGCCTGAGATTAACCTGGTCGAACTGAAGTCAGTGAACTCAGAAGCACTCGCCGAATTGATGACGTCAGTTTACGACCGACTGTCAGAACTTCGAGAGGCCGGCGCCGGCAGCGAACGGCAAACCAACATCGGCTTCGTTCCGGTTGTGAAACCAAACGCACTTTTGGTTCTCGCACCAACAGTCGACATGGACAACATCCTGACGCTTATCAAGAAACTAGACAGGCCGGTTAACCCGACATACGAGTTCGAGGTGTTCCAACTCAAGTATGCGATCGCATCCCAGGTTGTGGCTTCTTTGACAGACCTGTACGACGAACCAACCGGTTTGGGTACGCGAGTCCGAGCTATCGCTGACGTGCGAACGAACTCGGTCATCGTGCAGGCTCGGCCAGGCGACCTTGAAGAAATCGCTACCGTCATTGAGAAGATCGACCTCGACAAAGCCGGCAAGGTCGCCCGTGTGCGGGTCATCAAACTGCAGAACGCAACCGCCCAGGAACTTACTGACACCATCAATACTGCTTTGCAGAATATCACCAACCCGCCGGCAACAAACCAGGCATTCGGACAAACGGGATCAACTGAGCTTCGCGACTCACAGTCAGTGGTCCTGGAATTCCTAACCAGGGATGGAGAGATCGAAAGATACATCCGCTCGGGAATTCTTGTGGACGTCCGGGTTCAGGCAGACGTCCGCAGCAACAGCATCATTGTGACGGCTCCGGAACCGAGTCTTGAACTCATGGAAGCTCTGATCCGCGAACTGGACGGTGTTCCGCGAAGCGTGGCAGACATTAAGGTCTTCACACTGGAACGGGCTGACGCAGAACAAGCGGTCGATCTTCTAACTGGGATTTTTGAAGACCAAAACACGACTGACAATGTCGGTGTCGTAATTGAAGGAGCTCAGGGAGCCGGCAGCACACTGACTCCACTGCGGTTCTCTGCCGACGTGCGAACAAACACTGTTGTCGCCGCTGGTAGTTTGGAATCGCTTGCGATTGTCGAAGCGATCCTGTTGCGACTGGATGAAACCAGATCGCTGACTAGTTCTCGAACCATCGAAGTCATCCAGCTCAACAACATCCTTGCCGAATCAACAGCGGCTCAGGTCGCACAGTTCCTCGACACGCAGACGCAGCTTCTGGATCAGGATGCTTTGCGGTCTGGTGTTGAACGACTGGCCAACGAAGTTGTTGTCGACTTCGAAGAGCAAAGCAATAGCCTGATCGTTAGTGCGACACCGGAATGGCACGCACAGATTAGAAACCTTACTGACCGACTTGACCAGAACCCTCGACAAGTGGTGATTCAGGCACTGCTGGTTGAAGTCTCACTGGACAACAACGATGAGTTCGGTATTGAACTTGGATTCCAGGATCCGTTTAGCTTCCTGCGAGGTGCTTCTGGTTTCGGCTTTGCTGGAGCGAACCAGCTCGCGAATACCAACCTGATTTCACCGAATCGCGTGGCAACCCAGGGGTTAAGTAACTTCGGACTCGGTCGTCAAAATACCGATCTCGGTTTCGGTGGTTTAGTGTTCTCGGCGAACTCAGAGGCAGTCAGCGTACTTGTCAGAGCCTTGCAGGCCCGTCGCAATGTGCACGTCCTTAGTCGGCCAATGGTGAATGCGACCAACGGCATCGAGGCTCGGATTCAAGTAGGCCAGGAGGTGCCCGTAATTAACGGGTTCACCACAAACGGGCTGGGAAATATCCAGCCGACCGTGATTCGTGATGACGCCGGGGTGATCCTGACCGTCACGCCGCGAATTTCCGATGACGATACGGTCCAGCTACGAGTGTACGCGGAAAAGAGTAGCTTCGGCGGAGCGGGTGTGCCTATCGGAACCGACAACAACGGTGCCGTGATTGAATCGCCTATTAAAGACGTCTCTGTTGCCGAAGGGGACATCGTTCTGGCAGATGGGCAGACAGCAGTATTTGGCGGCATCATTTCGAAGTCGGACAACACCTTGGAACGAAAAGTCCCGTGGCTGGGCGACATCCCGGTGCTGGGGCAGGGATTCCGGTTTGACGCCACGGAGACAGTTCGGTCTGAACTCCTGATCTTCCTCACGCCGCGTATCGTCAAGACTCAGGCTGATGCGGAGTTGATCAAGCAAATCGAAGCCGAACGAATGCACTACATTGAATCCGAGGCTGAAGAGATTCACGGCCCTTTGTTCTCCGTGCCAGGACAAGGTGTATCGAATCCAGAGTATCGAAATTTGCAACCGGCCAATGAAGGGCTGCTTCAGGACTACCCGTCTGCCGGAGCATTGCCAACGGATCAACCTGCGAATGCGATTCAGCCAATGTCGGGGACCAGCTCTAAATCAGAGAGTCCTAAACGACGATCATCGGCTGTTCGTCGTCCGGGTGAGTTCTTCAAGCGACTTCGAGATCGAGGGGAAAAGTAGCCAGATGCGACAACTCTCAGCAATTCTCTTGAGCGTGGCTTTTCTCGGTTCGGTTGGCTGCACGGCCTCCCGAGGGTTGACGGCTGCACTGGCACCGAAGGCGACCGTTGATACCGCGCCGTTACCAAGTGTCACGAAGATTGTGTGTCTTTGGGAACCCGGCGTCGGAAAAGTTCCGAATGGACCGAGGCAAGGCGTGCTGGGACAGGTGCTGTTTTTCACTGCAGGAGACAGCGCCTCCAGCAAGGTCGATGGAACTGTGACTGTCTATCTTTTTGACGATCATGGAACTGTCGCTGAGCAAACCCAACCCGTTCACAAAATGGTTCTGAGTTCTCAGGATCTCGAGGCCGTCTACGCAGAGACTGCCGTTGGGCACTCTTATCACATTCCGGTGCCGTACCCGAAGAATCACGGCATGGAAACGACTTGCACCATGCGAGTGAAGTACACGTCTCCAGCGGGTGAGGTGACTTACTCAGATCTGAACTCCGTTCGCCTGGATGGTGCTGCTCGCAAGTCGAAGATTTCGGTCACTCGAAAATCCGCTCCGGTGTCAGAAGAGGCCGCTAAGACAATCGCGGGACGCAACGTTAGACGGATTGGAGAAACTGAAATTCACGAAGCAAGTGCTGGGGCCGATCAGCTCAAGAGCCTGACAATCCGCCGCAAGCAGCCCTTCGCCCGACAAACAAAAGGGCAGGCACCCACGGTTTCCACTCCCGCACGTCCGCGTAAGCGGTTCCAACTGTCTAACACAAAACCGGACCCGGAACGCAGTGGACTGAGTGCCAATGACTTTGCTCCGATGGACTGAACCATACATCCGGGTGAAACCGCTCCTCCGCGCAGCATAAGCTGATCGGAAGAATCGTGAAAAATTGGAGCATTTCCGGGCAAAGCACCAGTCCTAATTCGCTGGGTTGCGGTTAAAATTCACTCAAGGTCGATGGACAACATAGGTCCTAACCTGGAGTGAAAAATGACCCGAATCCTGTTCGTTCTTACTGTCGTTGCATCTCTTGGAGTCGCTCAAGCCCAAGATGGTGGAGGTCAGGTTGGTGGCGGCCAGACTGGCGGCGGCCAGACTGACGGAGGGACTGGTGACGCGACCGTTGGTGGTGGTGACGGTGATGGGATTGAAACCTCTGACTTCGGCGGCGAAGGGATTACCACAGGCCCAACCGAACAGACGGAAAGTGGCTTCGCCAACCCCGATGGAAGTGGCTTCGCCGGCCCGGGTAATGGCCAGACGTTTCAATCCAGGACATTCAACAGCGGTGGGCAGACCCGTCAAATTGTGACAGGCGGGAGTTCGCAAACGCAAAGACAGGTTCGTCCAACCTTTCGTCTTGGATTCGTACCTAGCGCAGCGATGCTGTCGCGGAGTCGTCAACGGGCTGTGTCTCGATGGATCACCATCACGCCTCGCGTTACAGAAATACGTGGGATGTCATTCAATCCCGATCAAAACGGTCAGGTGACAGTCCGAGGTCAGGCAACGTCGCGGTATGGAAGTCTGCTTGCCGCTGCGATCGCTCGGCTTGAACCTGGTGTCCGCTCAGTGAGGAATGAAGTCCAAATCGTTCCCAATGCTGGTGCTGCCAGCCAGCTGCAGCAGCCAAGTATACCGCAGCCGCAACCTGGAATACCCCAGACGCAACTTGGAATACCTCAGCCAGTTGCTCCAGCGCGATCCATACCGTTTGCACCAGGTATTCAGATTCCTACAAACCCAGCTCCAACTGTTCCAAACCCCGCGCCGGTAAAAAACCAAGCTCCATCGACGGCTCCAATCGTACTGCCGCTCCCACCGTTGGCTCCAAGGCGATAACAAAACAAGACTCGCCAGCTAACCAGTCAGCCATCGCGTTCGACTGGTTAGTTTCGGAAGTGCTGCTGGCCGACGTAGAACACAAAACGGCCACTCTGCTTACGCAAGTTGAACGACGTCCGTCGAATGTCCTTGAGCTTCCTGCCGTTCTTCCGCGTTGCTTCGAGTTCCATCGCAGCCAACTGTGATTCCAACTGCGGACTAAAGAAGTGAACCATAGGGCGAGTCGGAAGCCGATCGACTCCCGCACGGCGGAACAGTTGGTGATCCATCTGCGCAAGCGAGCCACTTTGCCAGACCGTGTAGAAGCGATCGTCGCGGCTGACTGTGGGGCGACGTTGGCCGGGCATCTTTGAACGCACGTCCGTTAGGTAGACGAAGCCGGCCACATCGAAGGTTCCCAGTTCGATGCCCAACTGGTCCAACATTTGAGTGTATTCGTCAATTGACGCAATGCGGTCGATGCTGAAGGACCATCGCTGCGGCCGATTGTCATCCGGCGGCACCACAATCACACCGGGCTCTGCACCATCACCAATACCGGTTCCCTTTCGGCCACCGGGTGGTTCGTCGACCAGTTCTGCATCAAGTTCACCAAGCTGCTCAACAATCGCGGTTAACTCGGCTTCAACACTGGCCACTGGAATGTGCGAGGGGTCGTCTGTGAGATCTTCCGGTGTCAGCACGTCCAAAGCTTGTTGCGGAACAGGCGCCCCGAAGAATTGTTCGATGGTGCCAAGCCCCGTTCCACCCAGACTTGGGTTGGACTGCTGCGATAGATTTGTCAGCCACACGATGGCAAGCACGGATGCCAACAATGCGAGGCACAACAGACTTGCCAGTAACCACGAAACTGTGCGATCGGCTTTGGTCGTACAAAGAAAGGGCGAGTCAGGCCGTGGCGATCCAGCGGCTTGTAACTGAGCATTCATCACCGAGCTTCCTGACGGATGGAACAGCGTTCCGCCAGTTGCGAAGTGCTGTTGGTCTAGAAGAGACTTTTCTGCCGCTTCGATTCAGTGTCCTGACCAGGCCATGGAACGAGTGCCGGGACGGACTCCGAGTGAAGCCGAATTTCATCGTGTAGACGACAGGCGAAGTGCGGAGCGAACGCATCATTGGGCGAATGCGCGAAAATGTAGGGTTCTAACCCTTCATCAATCCAACCAGCGATCACCGGAGCCCACTCTTCGATCCATGGAGTGACTTCGCTTACCGTGTTGCGTCCGACAAAACGCAGCATCGGCCGCGAACCGGTTACGGTTTTGCGATACGGACTACGAGGCTTGCGTCGCTGGGATTCGCGTTCGATGTCATCGCTGGGCGGACGAGAGAACAACGGTCGACTGTCAAACAAACAGCGGTCCATGCCAAGTTCGGTAAGAACAGAATTGAGTTCCTGCTCAAGACCATCGCCGCAGAAGTAGTCTTCATGCCGAACCTCAACGGCATACGCGTACTCATCGGGCAGCCGCTTCAGATATTCGACAAGCGTGCCAAACTGCCGGCCGGAAAAGTGCGGTGAAAGTTGCAGGAACGCTGGCCCCAGCCGATCGAACCGATCCAGCGTCTCAAGCACCTCTACGAACTGCGAGGTCACGCGTTCCGCATTCACCAGCCGACATTCATGACTAATATCGCGTGGAAACTTCAGAGCGAACCGAAAACCGTCTGCCGTCGATTCGCCCCACCGCTGCACGGTTTCGATAGACGGCAGCCCATAAAACGTACTATTGCCTTCAACGGTGTTGAACACGGCAGAATAATCACGCAACCATTTGCGTCGATCGCTGGTCCGAAACAGCGTTCCAACCCACTCCGCGCAGGCCCACACGGGGCAGCCAAGGTAGTACGGAAGTGTTGTCGTCATCGCGGTCATGAGACCACATCCATTGTTCGTTCACTAAGAGAACCTAAACTTCTGCCAACGCAGTATGAGCACACCAGTCGCACAGTTGTAGGAACCACCATCGTGTCCGGAGATTTAACAGAAGCCGATATTTACGATGTCATCGGCGAAGACGGTTTGACGCGTCTTGTTGCCGCGTTCTATCGGCAGGTTCCCGACGATGACATCCTCGGCCCAATGTACCCGGCCGACGACCTTGAGGGCGCTGAAGAACGCCTGCGAGAGTTTCTGATTTTTCGATTCGGCGGACCGCAGCGCTACATCGAAAAGCGTGGACACCCACGACTGCGAATGCGGCACGCCCCATTCGTGGTGAACCAGGCAGCCCGCGACCGCTGGGTTCAACTCATGACGAAAGCGTTCGAAGAAACCAAACTCTCGCCATCCGCCGAACAAGTCATGCGCGCGTTCCTGGAACACACCGCCAGCTTCCTAATGAACCGCTAAAACTCCGCCCACGTGCGCCCTCGTGAGGGGCAAGGCGCTAGCCACCGGCCTAAGAACCAGCACGCATTCTAAAACCAACACCATCTATGGCCGGACAGCCTCAAACCGACCGCAGGTCAGACCGGTAAAGCCAAACCGAAGCATTTGAGCCAACGTTGCGCTGGCAAGTCCCCCAAAATCCAGCACACCAGTTACAAAGTACACCGTTCTCGGGCGTTCCCGCCAATCCAGGCCAGAGCCCAATTGACACCTTGGATTGAGCATGGATACGCTGGAGATCCCACCCGCCGTCTCCTTCCAGAGAGAACCGCAATGCTTGTCATTCCTGGGCGTCCCGGCCGCGATATGTGCGATGGCGTTGATCGTCGTGAGATGATCCGCATCGGAGGTTCTGCCGCATTTGGACTGAGCCTCGCTCACATCCTGAAGTCAGAAGCTCAGGCCAAAGACGACGAAGAATCGCGCTACGGCGGGCCCGGATTCGGCAAGGCCAAGCGAGTCATCCTGTTGTACATGCAGGGCGGTCCCAGTCATCTGGACCTGTGGGATCCGAAGACTGATGTCCCTGACAACGTGAAGTCGATCTTCAAAAACATCGACACCAAAATTCCCGGCGTGCAGTTCACAGAGAACCTGCCGAAGCTCGCGCAGGAAATCGATAAGGCGACACTCATTCGATCGATGAGCTACACGCCGGTCGGTTTGTTCAACCACACCGCCGCGATCTATCAGATGCTGACCGGCTACACGGCCGACAAAGTCAGCCCGTCCGGTCAGTTAGAACCGCCAAGCCCGAAAGACTTCCCGAACTTCGGCTGCAACATCGTGAAAGCCATCCCGCCGGCGGTCCCAATGTTGCCGTACGTGATGATGCCCCGGCCTCTGCAGGAAAGTAACGTCATCGGCAAAGCCGGAACCGCCGGGTTCCTCGGCCGCGCGTTTGATCCGTACTACCTGTACCCGCCAGGCGGCGATCTCGATCAGAAGAAAATGGACAAGCTAAGCGTCGATGACCTGACGCTACGGAAAGAGGTTCCGCTGGAACGCTTCAAACGCCGCGCGTCACTCCGAAAGACAATCAACGAAGGTCTGAAGGATCTGGACGAAGCCACCGCCAAGTACGCTCTCGACGAATACTATGGCAAAGCATTAAGTCTGGTTTCATCCGGCCGAGCTCGAGAGGCGTTCAATCTGGGAGCCGAAAAGAAAGAGCTACGGGACAAGTATGGCAACAACACGTTCGGACAATGCTGCCTGTTGGCCAGACGTTTGATCGAAGCCGGAACACGAGTCGTGGAAGTCAACTGGCCGAAGGTCGCAAATTCTGACCGCCATTCGTGGGACGTTCACACCGGTCTGTCCAAACGAATGAAAAACGAATCCGCTCCAATGCTGGACGCCGGCCTGTCGGCTCTCATCGCTGACCTTGACGATCGCGGTCTGCTGGACGAAACGCTGGTCGTATGCGTTGGCGAATTCGGCCGTAGCCCAAAACGCGGCGTCAGCACATCCGGCAACAACAACAGCGACGATGGCCGAGACCACTGGCCGTACTGCTACACCGCAGTCGTCGCGGGAGGCGGCGTCAAACGTGGCCACGTCCATGGCAAGTCCGACAAAACCGCATCATCACCACTTGAAGACCCGGTTCATCCAAACGAACTGCTGGCCACCATCTACCACGCAGTCGGGATGTATCCTCGCCGCACGGTTCACAACCACCTGAACCAACCCCGCGAAATGGTCAAAGCCGACGCGATTCTGGATATCCTGTCGTAAATACAAAAAGTCAGCGAGGCCCTGCCTCCAACCAGGTTTGTTGAGTGGAGTGTTGAGAACACGCTCCAGCGGTGACTCTTGTCAGTACTCTGCTGCACTCACTCATTCAGGATCCCGCAGTTCGTCACGCGGCCGACTTAGCGACTTGAGCACGGCCGGATCTGTGTCTGGGTCGAATTCGCGGACGGAGCCATCGGCCATCAGAAACTGTACAGGCTTCCCGCGTGCTGCACCAAAGCCATTCGATGTGTTCAAACCGATGCCGGGATCGCGGCGACATCCGGGCTTGCCCCAGGGCTGGAAGTTTGAACTCACCTGGCCGATATGAATCAGGTTAGAACTGCCTGGTCGAAGGCCGCGATCACCGAGTTCCGAGTTCGCGGCGTAGTGACTCAGGCCAAGCCCGTTCTCGTCGAACGCCTGGCCGGCAAAATCTGGGTTAATGTAAATCGCCGGAGCACACCGGAAGGACTCGATGTTGTGGTCAGAGTCCCACGACTGCTTCCAATCAAATCGCTTAAGACTGTAATACGGGATCAGTAGATACGTCTGCCAGCTTTGCAAAGGACCCCGCCGCGCTTTGTCAGCCGAACCACGGTACACCTCCATGTAATACTCGATCGACATTCCCATGTCCTTGAGCGCATAGCGAGGGTTGTCGCCGTAAACATGGTCGACATGAGACGGTCCCCCCGACGTGCAAAGCCAGGCGATCTGATGCGTCATGCCAACGGCGGCGGTTCCTGCGCAGAACATTGTGATCACGAGAGCGGTCAGGCACGCGGTCCACTTCACTCTCCATTTCACTGCACGCGTTTTGGGAAACGCCCTCAAAGCGCGTTTGCCGACTCCGTGCAGCACAATTGTGAACAGAACCAACGCGACGGCACCAACCGATACGCTTGCCGGATCCCACGTCATGCTCGGCAGTACCCGGCGAAGGAAACTAATCCAGCCAAAGACGAGGTGCCAAACGAAGTCCAGTCCGAACTGCCACGCACCTACTCCGGACCCGCAAACAATCGCAGCGATCCATCGCAATCTTCTCATTGTGTCGGCTCTCCGATCACAGATCCATATGCGGTGGCCCGAGGTGACTCAGCCTTCAGGTTTGCATCGCGCAGCTTGTAGGTCGCTCCTTCTTGAGTCCACGCACCGGGCGTCATCAATTCTCTGGCCCCGGCAATCATCGTCAGGACGACAATGAAACCAAGACCCCACAATACGACTCCCGACATCGCTCCACGAAAGCTTAGCCGAGGCAGAAACGTGAGATCCCTGGCCAGTGAGTTCCACGCAAAACGAACAAACAGCGCTGACGCAATCAGCGCGACGGCGAAGAAAGAAATGGCCTGCGCACGCGCCAGCCAAGTGCTGCTGAGCTTGACGAACGTCTCGTTCTTGAAGGGAATGGGAGCGGGCATTCCTGCAACAATCGCATGCCCCAGAACAGCAGTCCGCGCCAAGATGTGATCTGGCGGCATTGGAGACTCCTTGCCGAGCGATAGAAGTGATTCTCGTGAGGGCAACCTGCTCAACAGAAGAGATGCAAACCTGTTGCGAATTCGTCTAAGTAATTCAAGATCACATCTTGGTCTGACCAGTAAAAGCAAGCGGCGCATCACCGGGTGCTGGAACCGGGCCAGCGATCACAGGAGCCTTGGATGAACCCGTACGAATCGACAATCGAACCTGACGAACCGAAACCGCGGCGGCGGCGGCGGCGGCGGCGGCGGCGCGGCTTGCTGGTCGATCTAATCGTCGTCGCGGTAGCTACCCTTGTGCTGCCGGTGGTTCTGACTTTTTGGGCATTTAGCGCGATGCAGGCAGCTCCACGAACCGAGTTGTCTGAACCAATCCCGGCTCAGTCAGGAGATCAACAAACCAACGGGCCGGCATCTGCGGACTGAGGCGGAACCTTACTGCAGGAATGGGTTCGTTTTGCGTTCGTTTCCGATCATCGTTTCCGGGCCGTGTCCACATAGCACCACGGTCTCGTCCGGGAGTGTCATCAAGCGGGTCTTGATCGATTCAATCAACTGAGCGTGATTGCCGCGAGGGAGATCGGTTCGGCCGATGGAACCGTTGAACAATGCATCGCCCGCAATGAGAAGTGGGCCGGAACCTTCGCGGCCGTCGAGGTTCCAATCGATGTTCTCGAAGAAGAATGCCAGGTGGCCCGGAGCGTGCCCCGGTGTGAACAGCGCCGTCGCTTCGCATTCTCCGATCTTCAGAACGTAGCCGTCGTCGATGTACTCGGTCGGTTCCGGGCAGTCCTCGTAGTCCGCGGTACTCATGTTGAACATCATGGCCTGCTGCGAAATTCCTGACCGCATGTCGGCTTCGGTCTCGTGGCCCAGCAAGGGGAGTTCTCCCTCGAACCCACGAAGGAATCCGGCGACACCGCCGCAATGGTCGATGTGCGAATGTGTCAGAACCAGCGATTGCAGTTCTGAACCCGACTCGGCCACCAGGCTCAGTAAGTACTCAGACTCCCCCCCGGGATCGACGAGAACCGATTGGTTGGTGGTGTCATCGACAAGCAAGCGGCAGTTTTGCTGGAAATCAGTGATCGTGGCTGTTTGGATTTTCAGCATTGTTTGGCTCGTATTTCTTGTGGAACGTGGGGCGAGGTCGGTTCAGACCCGTTGATACGGCTTCTCCCCCACAAAAACCGGGGTTTGAGCGTAAAGTAGGCATGGCCTCGTTCGCTTAGGCCCGTTTTAGTGCTTTAATGCACGCTTTCAAAGTAGTCCCTCTGCTGGAACCCGCCTGCTGTGCCTCAAAGTCGACTCAACCTACGGTGTTTCTGCGCGTGCTGGCTCATTGTTTGCGGGGGCCTGAACGCTGTCGCTGAAGACAAGATCGCGGTAAGCAGCGTCGGTCTGAACGGCTACTTCGCTGTCGGTCGAACCACCCGACTGATGGCTGACGTCACCCCCGAGGCGGATGGCGAATACCAGGTTCAGGTTGGCGCGCCGGATCCGCACGGCAATCGAGTTCACTTCCGATCCGAACCAGTCACACTGTCTGCTGGTCAAACCACGCCGGTCGGTGTTTCTTTTCAGGCCGGTCAACTGGGCGCGACGCTGGATGTGCAACTGTTGTCGGGTGACAAGGTCGTGGCGAGCACAAAGCTACGTCTGACTAAGAACGCTGGTTTGCTGTCGCCAGGCGTTCGCATCATCGGCGCGATTGGAAAACCGGCGGGGCTGGATCATTGGTTCAACGCACGGCAAATCGTCATTGCCCACTCCGACAGCACCGACGCGCCGGATAGTGTGACTCGATCAAAGTCGGAAGCTTCTAAGCTGGCAGCGGCTGCGATGTCCGAAGCGGCGGAACCTGGCGCGGACTTCGGAGACATCGCCACGAAGTACTCCGACGTCGCGATGCCAACCCTGTTCTCCAGAAACAAACAGAACGCGGCACTGGTCGATGCCATACGGGACGTCAAAATCGGTGACGTTGGCGGCCCCTTTGAAACAGACATGGGCTTTCACATTGTCCTGCGGGATATTTTGCCGGACCAGGCTATCACCGAACAACTCAACAACCGGCTGGTTCTGAATCTGGATCCCGGACAACTCTCAACCGACCCACGCGTTCTATCAGCCATGCAGACCCTGGTGATCGCGGGGGACTATGACCTTGGCGACGAACAAGTTGAGTGCCTGAGCCAGTGGATTCATTACGGTGGCCACCTTATTGTTGCAGTCGCCGGAGATGTTGAGACGTACCTGGAAACGCCGCTGGGAAAGCAGGTTCAAAACTGGGTTCCAATCGAATCGCAAACATCAAAGCTCATAGAACTTCCCGGTGTTGAGGGTTTCGTTGACAACAGCGCGTCGATCCCGATGGAGCGACAACGCGTCATAGCCGCCCGAATTGGCGAAACCACTGGAGACACGCTGGCAACAGGTTCCGACGGGCCGCTCATCGAACAAGTCGCCGTAGGCTTTGGCCGAGTCACCCTGGTGGGATTAGACATCGCCAGTGGTCCGCTTTCAAAGTGGGCCGCACTTCCAGTCATGATGAACCGCCTGGCGTTCGACGAAAAACGCGCTCGGAAAGAAAGCGGAGCCTCAAGTTCTGCCATTGGACACACCGGCGTCACCGATCTGGCTACGCAGTTGCACTCAAGTCAGGCCGACTTCCCTGAAATCAAACGACCCACGTCCTGGATCGCGATGCTGCTGATCCTGGCGTATCTCATCGCGATCGGTCCACTGGATTACTTCATCGTGCACCGACTGCTCAAGAAGCCGCGGCTCACATGGTTCACCTTCCCATGTCTCGTCGCGTGTGGATGCGCCGCGGGTATTTTTCTGGCGAAAAGCGTCAATGGAAACGAACTCCGGCTGAACCAAACAGCGATCGTTGATATCGACGCCGGGAGTTCAAATTCTTGCCGGCTTCACTCGTGGTTCACTGTCTACAGTCCCGATTCACGACGTGCTGAAGTCAGGACGGCTCCGTCTGCGGATCTTTCCAAAGCGGTTGGAGCCGAAAGGTTCGACCCTTCGCTGCTGATGTGGAACGGTATCCCCGAAAATGTGTTTGGGGGCATGCTGCGTGCCAGCGGAGCGAGCCTTGGAAACATTCAATACGACGTCCAGCCGAACACAGTCACCGGCCTGCCCATCGAAACGTGGTCCACAAGCAGCCTGCACAGTCACTGGCGAGCGGACGCGAAACCAGAGATTCAATCAAACCTCTCAACGACATCAGTGGGCCTGCTTAAGGGTTCGCTGACACACAACCTTCCGTTCCCAATCAAGAACTGGATTGTGGCTCACGGCCTCCGGGTCTATCAGCCTCGCAATCCGGGAACCGAGGTTCCCACAATCCGCCCGAAGCAGACCTGGTCGCCTCAGGCACCAACCGTTCGCGGCCGCGACCTTGAAGGTTATCTCACAGGACTTCAGACCATTCAGGTCAAGGTAAGACTGGGCGAAGGCGGTTCCAATATCCGCCAAAAGAAAACTGTCTACGACTCACTGGAACTCGACCCTGGATACGCCATTCGCATGCTGTCTCTGCACGAAGCCGCTGGCGGCAAGTCGTACACGGGGCTCACCAACACGGTTCTCTCGGAACTCGACTTTTCACGACTCATCCATCTGAACCGGGCCGTGCTCATAGGTGAAATCGACATGCCAGCAGGTAGCTTCATGATGGATGGAACCGAAGTCACTCCCACCAGATCAAGAACGTTTGTGCGAATTGTTCTTCCGGTCGAATCCGGCCAATAATCCCGCAGCGATAACTTTCACGAAGTAACAACTGTGATTGAAACCAGAAACCTCACCAAGCGCTACGGCGATTTGATCGCTGTTAACAACATCAACCTGCGTCTGGAAGACGGCGATGTGTTTGGGTTTATCGGACCAAACGGTTCCGGAAAAACCACCACCATGCGTATGGTCGCGACGCTGCTGAACCCGGACCATGGGGAAGCGTACGTCTGCGGCAAATCGATCTACACCAACCAGGAAGAGATCCGCCGCCTTGTTGGGTTCATGCCAGACTTCTTTGGTGTGTACGACGACATGACGGTTATCGAGTACCTGGAATTCTTCGCCGCCGCTTACCGTATTGACGGAGCCGACCGCCGCAAGGTCGCCGAAGAGAAGCTTGAAATCGTCGACATGACTTTCAAGCGCGACGCCATGGTAAGCCAGCTATCTCGCGGTCAGACACAGCGCATCGGGTTGGCTCGAACACTACTGCACGACCCACAGGTCCTGTTGCTGGACGAACCCGCAAGTGGCCTGGACCCACGTGCTCGAATCGAAATCCGCAACATGCTGAAGCGGCTTGGCGAGATGAAAAAGACCGTCATCGTCTCCAGCCACATTCTGCCCGAACTGGCCGACGTGTGTACTCACGTCGGTATCATCGAGAAGGGTAACCTGCTGTTCGATGGCAACGTTGCCGAAGTCATGAAGAAGGCCCGCGAACGCGTTCGCCTGCACATTCAGGTCGACGGCGACATGCAAAGAGCCGCCAAAATGATCGGCGAGAACGACGCGTCAGAAAACACCAAGGTCGAAAACGACATGATTGTCGTCACCCTGAAACCAGAAGTCGAAGACTACAGCTTCCTCTCAAAGCTAATCATCGAAAACGGCTTTGGGCTTAAGCTCTTCCGAGAAGAAGAGGTCAACCTCGAAACCGCCTTCATGGAACTCACCAAAGGCGTCCAACAGTAGGCAAGCGGTCCGTGGAGACGGAGTTATCGTCCGTCCCGAGACGCTCCTAGACCGGCGCGTCACGGCCGGGCTTTGGCAGATTGGTTGGTTGAGTTAGCGGGCCGTACAGTTCGGGTCGGCGGTCGGCCATGCGGTTGATTGCGTGCTTGCCGGGAACGCGGACGATCTTCTTGGTTCTGGCCAGTTGGACATCAATGTCCGCGTACAGAATTTCTTCGCCGCGGGTTTCGGCTTTGACCAGAGTGTTGCCGTTGGGATCGCAAATGCTGCTGCGGCCGATGAATGAGAACCCGCGTTCGTTGCCGACTCGATTGATGGCGGCGAAGTAGACGGCGTTCTCAACGGCTCGCGAATTGATTGTGTAGTCGGCAGTTGTTTCCGCGCCTGGAGGCCAGTTGGTGGGCAGCGCGATGAGGTCGGCTCCACCCATGGCCAGGCAGCGGGATGCTTCGGGGAACGACGCGTCGTAGCAAATCAGCATGCCCACGTTTACATCGCCGGCCTGGTGTGAAGCGAACGCGCGGTCGCCGAACGAAGTGAACATGTCGACGCCCAGATACGGTAGGTGAACCTTGCGGTAGTTCGAGATCACTCCATCGGGACCGATGAGAACCGCGGCGTTGAACACATCGGTTCCGTCCAGTTCCAACATTCCGACGACCATGTACGCATTCAAATCCTGACACGCGCGGGTCAGGCGTTCGGTAGACGGACCGGGGATCGGTTCAGCAAACTGCCGGGCTTCTTCAAGGTCGTTGAAGCAGTAGCCCGTCAAAACGCACTCGGGAAAAATCGACAGCGCCGCGCCGCTCTGTGTGGTGGTTTTGAAGCGTTCGATAACGTTGTCGATGTTGGCGGACACTTCACCGATGGTGACATCCATCTGGATGCCGGCGATCTTCGTCATGATTTGCGCTCCTGTTTGTGCGGGTTGAATCTCAACAGGGTGGTTGGTGGTTCGCAAGGGCTCTGACCGTCTATGCTGCCTACATGAACTGGGCTTATCAAAGAACCAATCCTTTCGACGACGGCACCCCAGCGCTGCGCGATTGCTGGGATCGGTCGAAGACACTGATCGCGAGACTCAAGGCGGAGTTCGAACAGGCGGGGATCGTCGATCGTGTTCGAACGGTCTATGTCGCGGGTTCGTTGGGGCGGATGGAGGCGGTTCCGTCTTCGGATTGTGACATCGTGGTTGTGTTAAGCGAATCGGATCGAGCCAGCAATCAAGCCAAACAGGTTGTGGACGCGGTCTTCGATTGCGTTTCCCGAACAGGTTTCCAGCGACCCAAGACCGAAGGCATTTTCGGTTCGGCAACCAGCTTTGAACAGCTTCTGGATGATGCTACCGCCGGGCAGGTGGATGAAGACCTCGCTGTGTTTGGCAAGCGGATTCAGGCACTATTGGATAGTCAGCCATTGGTTCACGACGACGAATTCGCATCGCTGCAACAGCTGATCCTAAAACGCTACGCCAGCGCGCCGAGAGCGGATCCGGATGCGTTTGAACTTGGGTGGTTGATGGACGATTTGATTCGCTACTGGCGATCGTTGTGTTCTCGGACACGGTGGCTGTGTCACGATCAGACGATCCAGTGGCGAGCGCTGAATGTGAAGGTGCGGCACAGTCGGATGCTGTTGTGTGCGGGGTTATCGTATTTGTTGTGGGATGTTGCCGGGGCAGGGGATGTGGTTGAACAACTGAGCAATCGGTTGAAGCTGGTTCCGCTGGAACGAGTAAGATGTTCTAAAGTGACAGCCGAATATGAAACGTTCATGGCCGCGATGACCAGCGACTTGAAGAAGCAGGTTTCGGACGCGGACACGTTTGCACAATTGATTGCCAACGGGGCGAAAATGTCGGAGGCTGTGGGGCAGCGGTTGGCTGAGCGATTTGGAACACAAGTCGCCGCGACACTGTTCGGTGAATTGCGATGAACAACAAACGATCGTCATTCGGGGCGAAAACACTGCCGGCGAGGTTCTACACATCGGCTGAGGTGTTTGAACTTGAGACTCAACGCGTGTTCGAAACTCACTGGCAGTGCGTTGGCCGATCGTCACAGTGCGCGGAGGCGGGACAGTCGATTCTTGTTGACGTAGAAAACGAGAGTCTGATTGTGGTTCGCGACGAAGATGGAACGCTGCGTTGCTTTTTTAATGTGTGTCGCCACCGGGGGACTCGGTTGTGTGAAACTGACGGAGAACAGTTTCGTAAGTCGATTACGTGCCCGTACCACGCCTGGTCATACGGTTTGGATGGAGCCTGCACGGCGGCTCCCAACATGAGCGAAGTGGAGGGGTTCGAGAAGTCGGAGTGGGGTCTGAAGCAAACGTCGGTTGCCGAATGCCAGGGCTTCATCTTTGTGAACCTCGCTGATAACCCGCCGCCAATCGAAACCGCGTTGGGCCCCTTGGCTTCGCGTTTGGATGATTGGAACGTGGCGGAGTTGGTTCCTGCTGCCAGGCTGGAGTACCGCATCGCAGCGAACTGGAAAATGCTGTTTCAAAATTACAACGAATGCTACCACTGCCCGCGCGTGCATCCGGCTTTGAACGCGATGTCTTCGTTTGAGACAGCGGCCAACGATATTGACGAAGGTCCGGTTCTGGGCGGGCCAATGAGGCTGGCTGACGGGACGGGTAGCATGACGACCGACGGCACTGCGTGTGCAGCGGTTCTACCTTCACTTGATGAAGGCGATGCGCGTCGCGTTTATTACTTCACTGTGTTTCCGACCCTGTTTATCAGTCCGCATCCGGACTTTGTTTTGGTTCATCGCGTCGAACGTTGTTCGCCGGTTGCGTCACGAATCGTGTGTGAGTTTTTGTTCCATCCGGCGGCGATTGCTGAACCAAACTTTGATCCAACGCCGGCTGTTGAGTTCTGGGACGAGACCAATAAACAGGACTGGCACGTCTGCGAACTTTCGCAACAGGGCGTGTCGTCGCGGGCGTATGAACCGGGTCCGTATTCGAATCTGGAATGCACGCTGGCCGCGTTCGATCGGCACTATCTGGATGTCATAGGCGTGGAGGCGACCGAGTGAGCGACCGACCCAACATCCTGTGGCTGTGCACCGACCAGCAACGGTTCGACACGATTCAATCGTTGGGCAATCCGCTGGTTCGATCGCCCAATGTCGATCGGCTTGTTGAAGAGGGCGTGACGTTTACGCAGGCGTATTGTCAAAGCCCCGTGTGTGCTCCCAGCCGCGCGTCGTTCCTGACCGGGCGGTATCCGCGGACGACCGGTTGTCGGCAAAACGGGCAGATGATCCCCGAGAACGAGGTTCTCATTAGTCGCATGCTGGCTGATGTTGGATACCGCTGCGGGTTGGCCGGTAAGTTGCACCTGGCTTCGTGTTCGGACGGCAAAGTCGAGGCTCGCATTGACGATGGCTACCACGATTTTCATTGGTCGCACCATCCGCAACCCGATTGGGAAGAGAACGCGTACACGCAGTGGCTGAAGTCAAAGGGCCAGACCTGGGAGGAACTCTACACCGGCCGCGCGACGGGGTATGTGAAAGAAGGAATTCCCGCCGAGTATCATCAGACGACGTGGTGTGCTGAGACAACGATCGACTTCATCAAAGCGAACCAGGGACAGCCATGGTTCTTCAGTTTCAATTGCTTTGACCCACATCACCCGTTTGATCCGCCGGCCGAGTATCTGCAGAAGTATAAGCCGGCCGACATGCCGCTGCCGAAGACTGGGCCGAACGCGCCCGATTCGAAGAGTTCGTTTCAGGAACTCGATTCCGTGTGGGCTCACAACAGCCCCGGCGAGTTCCATACCGGCGCCATGACCGACAATGATCGGCGCGAAGTGACAGCGGCGTACTATGCGATGTGTGAACTGATTGACCATCAAGTCGGCCGCATCATGGCGGCACTCGAAAACACAGGCCAAC
The DNA here is from genome assembly GCA_964485095.1 of uncultured Planctomycetaceae bacterium. GTDB lineage: Bacteria > Planctomycetota > Planctomycetia > Planctomycetales > Planctomycetaceae > CAYNWT01. The sequence goes on from CAZAIB010000001.1 coordinate 88,327, forward strand.
GAGAAAATACGATTGTCGTGTTTATGTCGGACCACGGCGAGATGCTGGGCGACCACGGCATCTACTTCAAAGGTCCGCACTTTTACGACGAAGCGGTGTGCGTGCCGTTGGTGGTTTCGTGGCCGAAGCGGTTCCAATCGGGACTCCAAGTTAGCGGGCTGACGGAACTGGTCGATCTGGTGCCAACGTTTCTTGAAGCCTGCGACGTTGCGGTTCCAAATCGTGTGCAGGGGCGTTCGCTCATCCCGCATCTCACGGGCGCGGCGGATCCGTCGAAGCATCGTGATTTCGTCTACTGCGAGTATCTCAACAGTTGGACTCACAGCGACGCCTACGGAACCATGCTGCGGACCGAAACAGAGAAGATTGTCGTCTACCACGGAACCGATCAGGGTGAACTGTACGATCTGGAATCGGATCCGGACGAGTTCGAGAACCTCTGGCATTCGCCCGACCATTCGCCAATGAAGCTACGACTGATGCAGCAATGCTTCGACGCCAGCGTCTTCAACATGGACCCCGACCCACCCCGCCTCGGCCCCTTCTAACGAACGTTCCGTTCGATCGGTATCCGGTGGGTGGGGTGACTGGAGTTGGGGAGTGCACCTCCGGTTGGGTGGTTATCGAGGTCAGCGATGTGGCGCGGTCACAGCAGCAGTTTCGAACAAGGTCGTTACGGCTGGGTCGGTTTTTTGTGTTGGTTGTTGCGCGGGGTGTGATACGCTGCGGTTCCTCGGAAGTTTAGATGCAGGTGGAAGTTATGACTGGCTATACAGTGAATACAGGCTCGTCCAAGAAGTTCTCTGAAGGATGGGAGAACTCAATGGGCAAGAAGACAAAGAAGAAAGCGACTAAGAAGAAGGTCGCGAAAAAGAAGGCGGCTAAGAAAAAGAAGTAGCGCGCGTTGAGGCGTGGGTCGCGGCAGCTCTTGTGCTATCGGTTTACGTGCGGGGCAGTATTTTTTTGCCCATCATGGATGTGACGAGTTCGACTGCTACCAGGGCTGTCTTGTTGCGTTCGTCAAGAATGGGATTCACTTCTACGACGTCCAGTGAGCGAACTTTGCCGCACGCGCTCAGGATTTCCGCTAGTAAATGGGCTTCCCGATAACTGAGTCCGCCCTGGACCGGGGTTCCAACTCCGGGCGCTTCTGCGGGATCGAGGCTGTCCAGATCGAGACTGACGTGGATCCGATCACAGTTGGAGATAAGCGCCAACGTTTTCTCAGCGACGGCCGCCATGCCGATGATGTCTATGTCGTGCATCGTGAAGACATTGAGGTCTGAGTGGCTTACCCGCTGAGCTTCTTTCGCGTCGACGTCGCGGATGCCAATTTGGACGAAGTTCTTCGCAGGAACTGTGATGCCTTCGCCGACCTGCTTGAGCGGTTCGGCGCCTTCGCCACTAAGGACGGCGACGGGCATACCGTGAATGTTTCCTGAGGGCGACGTTTCGGGCGTGTTGAAGTCGGCGTGTGCATCGATCCAAATTACGCCCAGCGTTTCTGGAGAACCATGCGCGGCGGCTTTGACGCTGCCAATGCTCATGCTGTGGTCGCCACCAAGAAACAATGCGAATGCACCGGTTTCGACGCAGCGTCTGCCTTCTTCGAAAATTCGCTCACAAACATTCGCGACGGCCTGGATTCGTTTTTCGCCGACGGACGTCTTTCCGCTCTCAGGGTTCGGAACGTCGATGTCGCCCAGATCGAGCACGGAATGCCCAAGCTGAGTCAGGCTTTGTTCGAGACCCGCATAACGCAAGGCGGATGGGCCCATATCGACGCCGCGGCGTTTTTGGCCCAGGTCCATCTGGACGCCCATGAGGTGCACGTTCATGTTCTTCCCAATTCTCGGCAGCGTTGATTGGCAGGGCGTCGGGTGTCGTTGGGAACCTGTGCCGCGCGTGGGGTTCATGCTGGCAAGGTTCCGCAGAACTTCAGGATGTCTCAGAACTGTCGTCGGCAAGTGGGACTTCACCCTCCATCGCCATTAGCTGAGCTTCCTGTCGATCCAGTTGATCGACAATCTTGTAGCTGCCATCGCACCAGCGGAAGAAGTCGACCTTTTGACATCGATCGCTACAGAACGGGAACGTCTGCGGAGTCTCTTCGGGGAGTTCGCTTTTGCAGATGGGACAGGCTTGTCGTTTGATCATGTCGGTATTCCTTCTGGTCTCAGTATCTGTCGTCCGACCGGGAAATGAAACCGAATAGCCTGCGCGGGTAGTTTGCAGCGAACCCCGGCAGGCCGTGCTGCCAGGCCACTTCGGCAGAAACTGCGCTTGTTAAACTTTTCTGATTATTTGGATAAGGAAACCTGGTGAACTCAGCCGATCCCTCAAGTGTGTGCACTCCGTGCGCACGCGTTGGGGTCTCACAGACTCAGGAAACCGAGTACCAAATATGTCCAAGTTTCTCCGCATTGCTGTGTTGTTTATCGTTGCGACGGCCTGCACTCCGAACGTTTCGTCAGCCTGTTGGGCTTTGCCGCTTCCGTGGCATTGCGGATGGAGCTGGAACCCGTTCGACCCGTGTGGTGTTTATTCATCGAACTGCGCCAGCGGCCACTGTGGCATACGACGTGGAGCGTTGCTTGGCAACCGGCAGAACAGACAGGCGTTCCGAGCAAACCGGCGCGGTGCGGTGCTGGCGCGAGTACGCGACCGGCGAACCAATCGCGTTTGCAACCGGTGTGCTCGACTACAACGACCACAGTGCAATTGTGGTACGTCGATGATCGGAACAGCCGCAATGTGCGGCGCTGGCTTCGGGACGATGGCCGCTGGCCCGGTTCCCGTGACGACTCAGGTTCCCGTGACGACTTATCGCACAGTGACTGTTGATCGCGGAAGCTATCAGCGCGTTTGGGTTCCAAACATTGTCACTCAGCGCGTACCGCAAACGACTTATCAAAACCGAACAGTGTGGATGAATCAGCCACAGGACAGTTGTGGCGAATCTGGTTTTGCAGCAGGGGCACTGCTGCCTGCGGCTCCTTTGCAGCAAGTGCCAATGGGTGTTCCAAGTCAGTTGCCTTTGGGATCGCCGTATAGTGGTTCGACATTTGGCGGTTCACTTGGCGGCTCGACCTTAGGGGGTTCAACCCTTGACGGTTTGAACTTTGGCAGTTCGTATGGCGGAGGGATCCCGATTGAATCCTCCGTTCCGCTGGCTCCGTCAGTCCCGCTGAATGGAACCATTCTTGGGCCAACTTCACTTGCGCCAGAGTCAATCCAGCCGACGCCTGAATATGACGGTGTGCCGTATCCACCACAACCGGCCGCAGCACGTCCGCGACCAATGCGATCTGCATCGACGCTCGGATTGTCTACCGGAATCTACTCTGACGGCATCACGAATTACGTACCGAGATATCAATCTCGCACCGCACCTACTTTGCCCGGGCTGTCGATACCGCCGACTTCCAACTACGACTCAGCAAATGTCGTCGATGACTATGCTGTTGGCGGAGATGGATTCGATGACTGGGTCAACGTGGAACCGAGCACAGGTTACCGTTCAAGTGGAGTGGGTCCGACGTACGAACCGAAACGGTACGAGCAACGATCAGCATCCCGAACCAACTCAGCGACACGCAGCGTTGTTCCACGGCGGCCAGCGTCCGGCATGTTCTCTCCGGTTCGACCCGGAACCGGTATCGCCCGCGCCCGATTCACAGGTCGCTAAGCAACGTTCTGTTGCATCGGCTTACTGTGGCGCGGTCATTTGATTTGCGTCGCCGGGAAACATCGCCCTGATGCTTTTCCCATTCGTAGCTGCGATGCCGGCAAGGCTTGCCAGAACAACCGCGATGACAACAGCTTTTGTCGGGAATGTCGCCGGGGCTGTCTTTGTGGGAGCCTCGACATCCAGACCCGGTTGTTCGGCCAGCTTTCGTTTTGCGAGCCGTGTTACGTAAACCGAGACAACGATTGTCGCTAGCAGGCCAACGCCCAGCAGAGCCCATTCGGCGGGTGTGCGTTCTCGTTCGCCAGCGGCCTGCCCCGCTGCGTGTCCAAGGTAAACGTACATCAGTGTGCCGGGAATCATGGCCAGCCAACTGGTGAGCACGTACGGCCAGAACCGGATCTTCGTCAGGCCGTAGAGATAGTTTTGCAGGTTGAATGGAACCGCTGGCGAGAGCCGCAGCAGTGCCACGATTTTCCAGCCGCCTTCAGAGATTGCATCGTCGATGGCGCCAAACTTTGGATACTCGTTCGCAATCTGTTGGACTTTGCTGCGAGCCGCATACCTGGCAATCAGAAACGAACACGCCGCGCCGACAACAGATCCGACAGTCACGGCAATGTAGCCGGTCCAAAAACCAAAGACCGCCGCCCCCAGCAGCGTTAGAACCGAAGCGGGCAGCATGAGCACCGTTGCGACAATATAAATCAGAGCGAAGGCAACCGGGCCCCAGGGACCAAGGTCGGCCAACATGCGTTCCAGTCCGCCCTTCAGACTGTCAAGTGGCAGTGATCGTAGCAACACGAACACCGACGCGACGGAAACCAGGATGGCGACGATCCGAACACGGCGGTACTTCGGCGTCGGTTCAGGCAGGTTTTCGCTCACGCTCCGGCTTTCTTTGCTTTGTTCTTCTTCAGGAACTTCGGATCTGGTTTTGGCTCCCCATTCTGGACATGTCCCACCCCTGAAGCAAATCTAAGGCGATTCCGCATGTCTTGAGCGCATAAAGAAGGCCTCCGTGGAACTGAACCACGGAGGCTTTTATTTTCGCACTTCTGTGAGTCGACGAGACTGAGCTTGCGGTTGGCAGCCTGACCCGGAACTGCAGGCATCCTCGTGGGAGTCAGGCGAACCCGACTTCATCGATCACTTTCCTGGGAACGGCTAGGTCCCGTGAGGTCCAGCGTCACGCGAAACCAGGTCGCCGTGTCGCATGCAGGCGAGTATAAGTCGGACCGGAGTGTTGACCCGAAACTTCTTCAGTACGTTTCGCACGTGTTTTTCTGCAGTGCTGACACTGATCTCAAGTTTGTAAGCCAGTTGCTTGGTCTGCTGACCATCAAGTAGCAACCAGAACACTTCACACTCTCTGTCTGTCAGCGTGTGATATCGCCGCTTGAAATCGGACTTACCTTCACAGCTCTCCCAATGCTGGACGGCCACGTTGAGATACTTCGCTACCTGCTCAACGAATGTGTCTGCTTGCAGTGGTTTCCCGATGATGTCGATTGCGCCAAACCGCATAGCGTCTGCGCAGCTCGCATAGCTGGCGAGTCCCGTCATGATGACGACTGTGAGATGCGGTGCGATTTCAGAGAGCCGCTGTTGCACCAATACGCCAGACATCTGCGGCATCGACATGTCCAGCAACACGCAGCCTGGCCCCCGAATAAGTCTCGCCGCCTCCAGGAATTCTTTCGGGCACGTATACTCTCGGACAGTCGCACCGCGACTTTCCAGGAGGAACTTCGTCGCCTTGACCACCGCTAAGTCATCATCGACCACATAAACGGGAGCGCGCGACAGAGAAACTTCCACGTCGGTCCCGGCAGGTAAGTCGCTTGGAAATGTGAATTCAGGACTGCTCAAACGGACTACTTCCGAAAACCATTGACTTGGGCAAACTGTGAGTTTACTAACAGGGACACCAAATGACCACCCTTGTTTCTGGCTCGAAAGCTTAGATCTGGTCGGATTTCGTGGAAACACTAGACTCCGCCAAAACATTCAGCAGACAGAAATTGGTCAATGAAACGGATAGCAATCGTCGGGAGTTCAGGGTTCTACGGACAAGCCCTGATCCGCGAGCTCAGGCGCTCTCATCCCAGTTCTGCGATCCTTGGCCTGGACATTGTCGAGCCTCAGGGGACTGAGCGCCCCGACGAATTCCAAAAGCTGGATGTTCGAGATCCCGCGGTCCAGTCGGCACTTGAGAAGTTCGAACCGGACACGATTGTCCACCTGGCGTTTGTGGTCGACCCGATCAGAGATGATGGCTTGATGCACGACATCAATGTTAACGGCACGAAGAACGTCTTCGAAGCTGTGACAAAAATTCAGCCAGCCCGGTTCCTTCTCTCGTCCAGCGCGACGGCTTACGGGGCGTGGCCGGACAATCCGGTTCCTTTGCCAGAGGACAGCGAACTACGAGGCCGTCCGGAGTACCGGTACTCGAACGACAAAGTCACGGTCGAAAAACTGCTGACGGATCTGAGTGCCGCGAACCCAAATGTTGCGGTCAGTTGGACTCGGCCAGCCATCATCTACGAGAAAGGCATCAGCAACTACTTAACCAAGTTTATTTCGAAGGGCCCGATTATCGTTCTCCCGGATCGCAACGATACCGAGATGCAGTTTGTCCACGCCGATGATGTCGCGAACGCAACGCGGCTTATTCTTGAACGCAATGCCACGGGGCCGTTCAACATCGGCCCAAACGATTGGTTGTCGTTGTCAGAGATGGCGAAGATGAGCAAACGCAAAGCGATCTCGGTTCCAATGCGAGTCTGTGTTCTGTTTACAAAATTCTGGTGGGGCTGTCGCTTGCCGCTGTACCATTTTCCGCACGCGTTGTGGTACTACATCCGTTACCCGTGGGTCGTGCAGCCAAAGCGACTGACGGACGAACTTGGATACACCTTTAAGTACTCCAGCCGAGAAACACTGCAGCAGCTCTTCGACGACCTCAGGTCAAAACCGTCGAAATGACCCGGGCCTCGGAATCAACAATCGACACCCAATCGCGCGCGCGGTTGTTGTCTGCGGCCGGGCATCAGCTGGCAGTGATCGAACCGGACACTGACGCGACTGGTCCGAACGTTGTTTTCATCCATGGAATCACGGGCGATGTGAATTTTTGGATGAACGTTCTTCCTGGCGAAATTGAAGTCGGCATGCGTTGGTCGTCGGTCAGTCTGCCGGGACACTTTCCATCCACAGTGCCGGATGGGTTTAGTCGGTCGGACGTTGGTTCCGACATGTTCGCTGACTGCATTGGTGACGCGATTCGGCAGTTGTATCCGAACGAACGCGTTCATCTGGTCGGCTGGTCTACAGGCGGCTTTAGTAGTCTGGTGACAGCGGCAAAGTTCCCCGACCTGGTTGCCAGCGTGTCTTCGATAAGCGGATTCGCCCGAGGAAAGTGGGGCAACCGACTTGGCAACATGCAGGCCCTGGCGCGTGCGGGCGCGGTTGGTCGGTTAGCGTTCCGATCTGGAATGCGGGGCATGGCAATCAACCCCGTCGTGTTCAAGAGTATCTTCGCCGGGTTCAGTGCGAATCCTCGTAAGACTAAAGCTGACGCCGCGTTTTGTGACTCACTTGAACCACTGCGAGCACGGTTCTCTCGGCTCGATACGAATGTCATGAGCCTTCTGTTTGCCGGTCTGCATGGAACCGATGCCAGCGCGACCATTGGAAATGTGACGGCGCCGTCGTTGATCATTGGTGGCGAAGCCGACCCCATTATCCCGCTTAGCGAGACGCAGCACGTGGCGTCGCTGGTACGGGAATCGACATTAGTCGAAGTAGCGGACTGCGGTCACTTGTTCTTCTGCGAAGCAGCCGAAAGAATCTGGCCGCGCATCATCGAATGGATTCGTCAACATCATGGCTGAGGCAACAAACAAACAGACTCCTCGCATCGCGATTGCCGGCGCTGGCATGAGCGGCCTGTGCATGGCCATCCAACTCCAGCGCGCGGGAATTGAATCGTTTGTTGTGTTCGAAAAGTCGGACAGAGTCGGCGGCACGTGGGCCGACAACACCTATCCGAATGCTGGCTGCGATATCCCTTCGTTCCTGTACTCGTTTTCGTTCGAACCAAAGCTGAACTGGTCACGGAAGTTCGCTCGCCAACCGGAGATCATCGAATACTTCAACCATTGCGCGTCGAAATACGAACTAGAAAATTACATTCGGTTCAACACAGCGATTGATGAAGCCACGTTCGACGAACAAACCGGCAAGTGGACCATCCAGGCCAGCGATGGCAGCAAAGAAGAGTTCGACTACTTCGTTAGTGCGGTCGGTCAACTAAGTCGTCCGGCTCAACCGAAGCTGGCCGGCTTTGAGGACTTCAAAGGAACCGCGTTCCATTCCGCCAGGTGGGATCATGACTTCGACCCGACCGGCAAGAACGTCGTCGTCGTTGGAGCAGGCGCCAGCGCAATTCAGTTTGTGCCTGAACTGGCAGAGAAGGCGAAGCGGCTCACGATTTTTCAGCGCAGCCCCAACTGGCTGGCTCCGATCAACAACTACCATTATCCAAAATGGGCCCAGTCGTTGTTTCGCAGCATTCCGCTCACCGCGAAGCTGCACCGGTTGTGGATTTACCTGTTGTGTGAAAGTCGCTTTGTTGCGTTCCGTCGAGGAGAACCAGCGACATGGATTTACACGAACTGGTTAAGGTTCAAACTCAAGCGACGACTCAAAGAACCGCTGCGTTCGCAAATGATGCCCGACTACCCGGCCGGCTGTAAGCGAATTTTATTGTCCAGCGATTTCTACGACACCTGCGAACGTGCCAACGTCGATCTGGTGACGGATTCGATTGCGAAGATCACCGCCGACTCGGTGACGACCGCAGACCACTCGTTCGACGCCGATGCAATCGTGTTCGCAACCGGTTTTCAAACCAGCAACCTGCTGGTTCCGATGGAAGTCGTTGGCCGCGACGGCAAACACTTGAAAGACGAATGGAGCAAGAACCCCGGCGCGTATCTGGGCATGTTGGCCCCGGGCTTTCCCAACTTCTTTGTGCTGTACGGTCCGAACACAAATCTCGGCCACAACTCCATTATCTTCATGGCCGAATGTCAGGTGAACTACATCATCAAGTGCATACAGCTGGCTAAGGACAAGAACGCGAAGTCCATCGAGGTCAAAGAAGCAGAGGCCACCAAGTTCCGCGACATGGTCCAACGACGTTTGAAGAAGACCGTGTGGAACGCCAACTGCACCAGCTGGTACAAAACCGGTGACGGCATCATGGTCAACAACTGGTGTGGCCCCACACTGGAATACCGCTGGCGAACCCGCCGGCCGCACGCCGACCACCTAAGGCTGGAACCCGCCGACTGATTCACCAAACCTGTCACCTCTCCCGCTTGCGGGAGAGGTCGCGGTCTCAGCCGCGGGAGAGGGCTTAGCTGGCTGAGCATTGGTCGTTCTCGCTCTGGCCATTCAACCTGCACGGTCCCCTCACCCGGGCTTACAGCCCGACCTCTCCCTAAAAAGGGGCGAGGTGACTTGTGCGAACCTGTGCTCCGTCGCCCAACCATACCATTGGTGGCGAGTCGTCCCTGTCCATGCCATACTGGTTGAATCGCACAGTAAGGTTCTTCCAGTGATTAAACAGGCTCAACCAAAAACCAACCTCGTCCGCTATGGACGCGTTCCCGAAGTCGCGCGATTTGATTTGGCTGACTCAGCTTCGATCGAACGCGGTGATGCTGTCGTTGTTGAAACACACCGTGGTTTGATGTTGGGCGAGTTCCTGGAAGTGGTTCCTGTTGGGAGCACGGAGGGCGAACGATCGACGCTGGTGCGAAAAGCAACGGCCGAAGACTTGCAGCAACATTCCTCGCACCGCGAAAAGTGTGAAACAGAATTCCAGGCCTGGTGCGAACGCATTGAGAAGTGGGACCTTGACCTGCAGCTCATCGATCTGGAATGGACGCTGGATGGCGAGAAGCTAATCTTCTACGTCCTGAACGAGCGCGGCCCGGACTGCACGAAGTTGGCTCTGCAAGCAGCAGCCGGTGGCTTCGGAATCATCGAAGTGCAGCCAATCGACGGAAACGGTATCGTCGAACTGCCCAACGCGGCCGGCGGCGGTTGAGGCTCTGGTGGAGGCGGCTGCGGTTGCAGCTGATTGACCCATTCGAAGCCTTTGATGCACTTCGGACTATCACGGTTCGGCACCGAACCGGTTCCCCTTGTGAGACAGACGAATGTCAGACAACGCGTTCTCCGAATTCGATTCCATTGCCGGCGACAGCAACGCGGTTCTGGAAAAGCTGGTCCAGCATCTGACGGACAAGAAAGAATACCACCGATTGTTCGATGCGATCCTCATGCGCAAGAAGCACGAACTTGGTGTTTCATTGGGACGCCCAGGCGGCATTGAAGACGTTCCTGAAGAACACCGCGAAGTCGTCGAACAAACCTACATCGATGCCGCGCGAACTGTGGGCAAACTGTTGCTGGACGAAGGCAAGATTGGCGAAGCGTGGGTGTACCTGCGGACGATTCGAGAACCAGAACTCATCCGCAAGGCCATCGAAGAACTACCAATCGACACCGACAACTACGAAGAAACCGAAGCCCTGATCAACGTCGCTCTGTACGAAGGCGCGCATCCGGTGAAGGGGTTGGAACTGCTGCTCAAGACACACGGGACCTGCAACACGGTGACGGCTACCGATCAGCATCTGGCCAGCATGAACGACAAAGACCGTCAGCAGGTTGCGGCCATGTTGGTGACAACCCTGTACGAAGATTTGCGCAGCAGCGTGCTGGCCGATGTTCGCCGGCGTGTGCCGACGGAAGAAGCAGATAAGTCACTGAAGGAACTCATTGCCGGCCGTGAGTGGTTGTACGATGAAGGCAACTATCACATCGACGTTTCGCACTTGAACGCCGTTGTGCGGTTCTCACGAGCGCTCGACGATTCGTGCCCTGAATTGAAACTCGCAATCGAATTGGCCGAGTACGGACGTGGGCTCAGCGAACAACTGCAGTATCCGGCCGAACCGCCATTCGATCAGTTTTACGAAGCTCACGTGAACTATCTGCGAGCACTGGCCGGATCCAACGCGGACAAGTCGCTGGCCTGGTTCCGCAAACGATTGGCCGGAGCCGAAGATCCGCAGGATCAGCAAATGACGGCGTATGTGTTGGTCGATTTGCTGCGGCGAATCGACAAGCTGGATGACGCGGTGCACTTTGCGGCCGAACACTTGCAGGATCTTGACGACCCACAGGGCTTTTCGTTCGCCGCGCTATGTCATGAAGCCGGCGCGTTTACGAAGCTCAAAGAATCCGCGCAGAAGAAGTCTGACGCGGTCGCTTACGTTTCAGCATTGCTCGCCGACAAACCATGAGCTCTCACCTCGACCGCAATCGCGCGGCCTGGAACCGATTGGCTGACAAACGCAGCCGGTTCGCAACTGTGGCGACGGACAAAGAAGTCGCCGAACCGCTAAAGACTTTGGATTCGCGCGGGTGGTTGCCGAGTTCTGTTGCCGGCATGGACGTGTTGTGTCTGGCGTCCGGTGGGGGCTGGCAGTCGATTCTCTACGCTGCCGCCGGCGCGAATGTGACGGTGGTTGATTTGAGTCCATCGATGTTGGCCCTGGATCGCCGGGAGGCCGAACGGCGTGGTCTTTCGGTTCAAATTGTCGAAGCATCGATGGACGACCTTTCGGTGTTTGAAGAGCGGTCGTTCGATTTGGTCCATCAACCGGTCAGCACTTGCTACGTCCCGAAAATCGAAGACGTCTATCGCGAAATCGCCCGCGTGCTGCGCGACGGCGGCTTGTACATCAGCCAGCACAAGCAACCGGCGAGCCTGCAGATTACACATCGAACCGAACGCGAGCGGTTCGTCATCGGCATCGAATACTATCGCGACGGTCCGCTGCCACAGACAGACGATGTGAGCTACCGCGAACCCGGTGCGACGGAGTATTTGCATCGAACCGAACAGATTGTTGGTGGGCTTTGCCGAGCTGGCTTTGTGATCGAAGATCTAATCGAACCATATCGCGCCGACCCAAAAGCCTCTGTCACGCAATTCGGCTACCGCGGCCGGTTCACTCCACCGTACGTCCGCATGAAAGCGCGGCGGCGATCGCGTGGGGAGTCGCCCAGCAACAAACCGCAGTTGTGGACACCGTAGCTGAAAATGGTTCTGGAACTCGTGCGCGCTCGGTACAATCGGTAGGCCCGAACCGGAACGCCGCGTGAAACCGAACACCAAATCATCTCTGCCGCCCTGCAAACGAATGGTGGTCCTTACTGAGGGTTCAACGGTTCCGGCAAAGGCAAAAACGGCGATGAGCCTGCTGCGGTATCGCGGCAACGACGTCGTTGCGGTTCTGGACAGCCAAACGGCGGGTCGCACAACCGGTGACATATTGGGCATGGGCAGGGACACGCCGATCGTTGCTTCGCTATCCGAAGTCGAAGGGGCAGATTCGCTTGTGGGTGGAACGGCAACGCCCGGCGGTAGGATCCCGCCCGAATGGCGGCCGATTTTTGTCGAAGCGATTCAACGCAAACTTGATGTCGTATCGGGCCTGCACGATTTCATCAGCCTGGATGCTGAACTTGTTGCGCTCGCGAATGAACATGGCGTGCGGTTGGTCGATGTGCGGCGAAATAACCAACGCGAGACTGGCAACGCAGTGGCGTTCGATCCGAATTGCGTTCGCATTCACACTGTTGGCAACGACTGCAGTGTCGGCAAGATGGTCACGGCTCTGGAGATTCAAAACGGCCTCGCTGATCGTGGATTGGACGCTGGATTCGCAGCCACAGGGCAGACCGGAATCCTGATTGCCGGCAATGGCATTCCGATTGACTGCGTCGTTTCGGACTTCGTCAATGGCGCGGCTGAGCGGTTGGTTCTGGACAGACAGGACCACGACTACCTGGTGATCGAAGGCCAGGCCAGCGTCATCAATCCACGGTTCTCGGCCGTCACCGTCGGACTGTTACACGGTTGCGCGCCGGATGGCGTTGTGCTGTGTTGTGAAGTCGGGCGTGAATCGATGAAGGGCCTGGACCACGTTCCCACGGTGCCAATCGAACAAGTGAAACCGCTTGTCGAAGCACTCGCCTCAGCCAGACACCCCTGCCGTGCGATTGGGGTTTCGATTAACACGCGAATGGTCGACGAACAAACGGCCAACCAGGAACGCGAACGTCTGCGCGAGGAACTTGGTTTGCCGGTTTGCGACGTCTACCGCCACGGGCCGGACGAACTTGTGGACGCAGCCATTCGGCTTCGCAGGGAGCTTTGCAGATGAAGCTCACGCTGCACCAGCTTGTGTTGCCACTCCAACACGAATTCCGCATCGCACGCGGCAGCCGGACGCAGCAGCATTCTTTGATTGTCGAATTGACGGACGGCCAGCACACCGGCCTGGGCGAAGTAACCGCCAATCCATACTACGGCCAATCGATTGCGGGCATCGCGGCCGCGATTGAATCGGTGCGAGATGTTACCGAGGCGTACACGTTCGGTTCGCCGGAAGATCTTTGGGATGTGTTGAATGCGCGACTGCCGGACAACAAGTTCGCATTGAACGCAATCGATCTTGCCGCCCACGATTTGTTTGGACGATTTCGGGGTCAGCGGCTGCACGAACTTTGGGGCCTGGACATCACGTCGGTTGTCGAATCCAGTTACACCATCGGGCTGGGTACCATCGACGAGATGGTTGCGAAACTGGACGAACGCCCCGACTGGTCGTGCTACAAAATCAAACTGGGGACGCCCGACGACATCAACATCGTGCGAGCCTTAAGAGAACGGACCGACGCAACCTTCCGGGTCGATGCGAACTGCGGATGGACCGCGATTCAAGCCATCGAAAACTCGCGCACACTCAAAACGCTGGGCGTTGAGTTCATCGAACAACCGCTTCCGGCCGACGCGCCGATTGCGGACCAGCAGCGCGTGGCCGATCGATCGGCGTTACCGATTATTGCGGACGAAAGTTGCCTGACGGAAAGCGACGTCGCCAGGTGCCGCGGGTTGTTTGACGGCGTGAACGTCAAGCTATCGAAGTGCGGCGGTCTCACGCCCGGACTGCGTATGCTGCGCGAAGCGCGTTCGATGGGGTTGAAAACGATGCTTGGATGCATGGTTGAAAGTTCTGTCGGTATTTCCGCGGCGGCGCATTTGTTGCCGCTGCTGGACTACGCCGATCTTGATGGAGCCGTGCTGTTGCGTGATGAACCCGCAAGCGGTGTTCGGATTGAGAACGGTCGCGTTGTGTTTGCAGATGGTGCCGGTTCCGGCGCGATACTTGATCGAGAACGGCTGGCCGACTTCGCTGGCGATAGTTGCGATTCTTAAATATCTGGCACGGATCGACGTGTTGATGAACAACGCCCGATCACATTCCTATTATCGCCCTGCCGGCTTCGGTAGACTGCTCGATCCGCACAAACCTGGCCGCACCCAACGGGCTTCCCTTGATGAAAATTGCACACCTTGACTGCTCAACCGGAATCGCAGGCGACATGACTGTTGCCGCGTTGGTGGACTGCGGCGTGGATGCCGATGCGATCCGTTTGGGAATCGCATCGCTGAAACTTCCGGGCGTGGAACTGAAAATCGAACCTGTCATTAAAAGCGGGTTCCGGTCGACATATGTTCGAGTCGAACATCCTGAACAGCACGCGCATCGGCATTTGTCGGACATCGCTGAAATCATCAACCGTGCGGATGCGATTACAGATGCGCAGAAACAACTGGCCTTGCGAATTTTCGAAGCTGTTGCCAAAGCCGAAGCGCACGTGCACGGTACGACGATGGAACAAGTTCACTTCCACGAAGTTGGCGCGATTGATTCGATAGTTGACATTGTCGGTGCGGCGATTGGGTTCGACTTGCTGGGCGCCGAGCGGGTGACATGCAGTCGGATTCCAACCGGGCGCGGCCAGGTCCATATTGCTCATGGAGTCTGCACGGTTCCGCCGCCGGCCACTGCGGAGCTACTAAAGGGCATTCCGCTTTGGGATGTTCCTGTCGAAGCTGAACTCACCACGCCGACCGGTGCGGCGATTGTGAAGACGGTCGTTGATCGCTTTGGCGACTTGCCCGCGATGAGCATCGATCAAGTCGGCTACGGTGCCGGAACGATGAACTTCCGCGACCGCGCGAATGTGCTGCGGATATTTGTCGGTTCGGTTGTCGCATCGCCGGAAACCGATCAGGTCACGCTGCTGGAAACAAATCTGGACGATGTCTCTGCTGAGATTATTGGCCATACAACTCGCAAACTACTGGAAGCCGGCGCGCTGGATGTGTTTACCGCGGCGATTCAGATGAAGAAAAATCGACCGGCCACAATGCTAAGCGTCATCGCTCGACCGGCCGATGTGTCGAAACTGGAAGCGATTGTGTTTGATGAAACCGGCACGCTGGGTATCCGACGGCACGTCATCGATCGCAGCGTGCAACAACGCGAAGAGTGTTCCGTTGAGACGCCGTGGGGAACCGTTCGCGGGAAGCGTGGTTGGCGGAACGGCAGCGGTTCTACTTTTAGTCCTGAGTTCGACGATTGTGCTCGGGTCGCAGCAGACAGCGGAACGCCGCTTCGGGAAGTCTATCGCGCGGCCGAAGCGGCCTATCAGAGGTCGGCTGGCTCTGAGAACCACAGCGGTCCGGCCGAATCGGGTCACAGTCACGATCATGATGGGCATACACACGATCACGACGGACATCGTCATGACCACGATGGACACCGCCACGATCATGATGGTCATTCGCACGACCACGGGTAGTCGTTCGTTGAGACCACCAGCAGTGTACCTCCAAGGCACTCGTTTGCTGCCCGTTTGAAACCTGTTAACGTGTTCGATCCTTCGCGGTTACATCCGAAGTCCCGACAAGCACGTTCGGTTCATGCGGCCAAACAGTCGCGATAAACACAATCCCACGGCGCTGACGCCAGGTGAAGCGGAACGCTTCCGAGTCCACGAATGAATGTTGATAAGTCCGGCGCACGCGTCCGTCAGATGTTTGGTGAGATCTCTGGCCGGTACGATTTCCTGAACCACTTTCTGTCTGGTGGAACTGACATCTACTGGCGTTGGAGAACCGTGCGCCTGATTCGACCATCAGGAACCGATCCGGTTCTGGATGTTTGCACGGGAACCGGAGACCTGGCGTTTGCCTGGCATAAAAAGGCCCAGGGCGCGCGGGTGGTTGGAGCAGACTTCACCTACGAAATGATTGAGATCGCAAATGACAAACGTGATCGCAAACTGAAGGCCGACCGGCACCAGGAAGTGACTTTCCTGGAAGCCGACACACAGGAACTGCCGTTCGATTCAGATTCATTCCAGATCGTCTCTGTCGCGTTCGGTTTGCGCAATGTGAGTGACACGCATGTGGGTCTTCGCGAGATGACTCGTGTCTGCAAGCCAGGCGGGCAAGTTGTGGTGCTGGAATTTTCTGTGCCGCGGAACAAAGTGTTCGGAGCTGTCTACGCCTGGTACTTCCGCAACATCCTGCCGAAGATTGGCCAGCTGCTCGCTCGAAACAGCCAGGCGGCTTACAACTATTTACCGGCGTCGGTGTCCGAGTTTCCTCACGGTCAGGCACTGGCTGACATCATGGGCGAGTGCGGCCTGACCGATGTGAAGTTCAAGCCGCTCACATTTGGCATTGCCACGATTTATTACGGCACGAAGCCTAAGTAGACCGCGTGAGATTGATGCACCCTGAAGAGGCGGAGATGCATCAGAGTTGAGGCCAGCCACCTGTTAGATAAATAACGGCCCAGCCAACAACCAGCGAGAGCCCCGCCATGATGCCCGGGGTTAGCTGTCCTGTTTGCGATGAGGTCGGTGTTGGTGCTGGCTGGGCGACCTGCTTTTCCATATGCCTGCGGACTGCCTGGTAGAATTTATTGGCGTCATTCGGTTGCGGGAAAGAACATCCCAGCAAGACGCATCCCTGGTCGGGTCGTTCCCAAACGACTCGAGCCACAAACATGGTTCGAGGGCGATGGTTGTCATCCACTTCCAACAGCAGGCTCTCGCCCGGTCCGAAAGCGGCTTTGGTCGCCAGGCAAACACCGGTTCGCGAATAGTTCACGATCTCGGCTGCATGAGTTGCGTTGGGCGTCACGTCGCTTCTAACAATCGCCTTAACCCATGTCGCTTCGCGTTCCGCATCAGGGCTTAGCACATTAGCGCTGCTGAGATCTGTCAGGAAGTCTTCGGCCAGAACATTCATGAACTCGCAACCAGCGTCCCACTGGTTCGGACCCGCCTCGTTGGTCCACTTAATTGTCGCGCGGAACCGAATGCAGGCGCCGCGGTGCTGCAGCGAGAACATGACACTCTCGCCGACTTTCGGTTGTTCGCCGTCCATCGAAAAACCGATACCCCAACGCGACAAGTCGCGTACGCGGACCGGCTTATGGGTGCCTGAGTTGTACTGAATTGTTGCTACCAACTGAGAGACGCCGGATTCGGAAACTCTCAGGCGGTCGCGGGTTCTTCGGTCACGAGACATCGATCTCTCCAATCACACAGTGCACTACCGTTCGTATCAAGTCGGGCTTCAGAGGTTCGGCCGCGTTGAGCGGCAGGCTGCCTCATCGTCGCTGCAACGGTGGCACGGCACCAAATTCTGACGACTGTATAGAACTCTAGGTTTCTCTCGCGATCCTGCGCGGCAGGGCTGGAGAACCAAATTGAATTTCTGAGGTCAAACGTCACCGAATCGTTACGTTCGGAACCCAGCGCGTTCTGTTGTCTGACGGTCGCGCCGATTTCAACGATGGATGTCCGTTTGCGACGTAGGTTTGGATTGAACCACCAGGGCGAGGATGATCAATGGAAACCAGCTACTTCGGACCAGAACGCCGTCATACACCCAGACACAGCGGCCACTCGTTTGGCACGGTATTCGTGCGCCTCACGGACGCGTGGATGGCTCGGGAAGTCCTGGTGCTGGACCAGAATGAAGAGGCCGTTCGGATTCGCACGCTACCAAACCTCAGGAAGCATGACTTCCGCGTGCAGCTGGATGGTGAGGACGCGATCTACGCCGGGGAAATTAAGCGAGCCGAACAGCGCGGAGACTACTGGGAGTTCACGTTAACCCGAGGCTCGGCGCTCGGCCGCGAGGCTTTGGAAGGTCAACGGGTGATCTACGATTTCCCACGCGCCGGCAGCCACGTTTGATCAGGCTCGAACCCGCGGGACCAAGCGCTGGCTTGTCCAAATACTCGCTAGCTGCATTGTTTAGCGAAAGTGCAGCTTGCCCGCGAGTAGAACAACGAATCCCACGAAGATACCACGATCCCCAGTCCAAGCACCAGGGATCTTCCGTGGGCAATTCGCGGTTTCAAGCTCGCCACGTTCTACTCCAGACCAAGAACCTTCGCACCCTGTTCGAACACGATATCGACCGGGATTCCCTCGGCTTCCAGTCGTTCGAGATCAGCTTTCAAAGTTGCTCCGACGAACGCGTTCTTCTCAATGAACTTTGCAGCGGCGGCGTAGTCGCCTTCGCCCTGAAGCTTGAGTAGCACCTGAGTCAATTCCGTTGCGGCTTTCTTTAGCTGGTCAGGATTGATGCGGTACAAGCCGTCGTCGCCGCGTGTGAAAGCTTCGCGTTCTTTGAAGAAGTTAAAGCGAATCATGTTGGCTTTGCCGTGAGCACTGCTGGCTCCGAACCGGACCGATCGGAAAATGCTGCTCATGAATGTCACGTAGTAGTCCATGCGTTCGCCTTCGGTCAGTTCGCCGCTGTCGAGCAACGTGTCGATCATGTATAGGCCCAGAATGTCGGCCTTGCCTTCTTCCAGCGCGCTGCTGTTTTCTCGCAGAGCGTCCCTAACGGTTCCTTTGCCGGTGATCGTATTCTTGATGCCCAGTCCGTGAGCCACTTCGTGGAACATGGTGTTGCTGAAGAACGCGTTAAACGTGATGTGCTTGCGTTGATCTTCGACAATCAGGCTGCCAGCCAGTGGAACCAGAATCGTTTCGAACTTGGCCTGCATCGCGTTCTTAAGCTGCAGCCGTCGCGAACCTTTTGCCAGTTGAACTTCTTCATCGTTAGGAAGGTTGATGGCGATGGTCTTGGAACCAGCGTTGCAATCGCCCGCGTAGTAAACGACGTCGTACGCGTTTAGATCTGAGTTCAAGCCCGGGCGTTCTTTCTTGTACTTGTCCTCAACAGGCAGACCTTCCTGCAGCTTCGGCAACATGGCCGCGTACTTGCTAAGCCGCTCGCTCCACTCCATGTCCTTGATCAAAACGTAGCACTCGTGAGCCGCCTTGTAGCCGAACAACTGGTCCTCGTAAGTTTCGATCGGACCGATGACACAATCGATCTTGTTGGTCTTCATATCCATCCACAGCATGTCGCTGGGCTGGTAGTCGTCGGTTCGTAGCGCCTTGGCTCGAGCAGTCAGGTACGACTTGAAGCCATCGTCTTCGGCCAGCTTTGCGGCTTCATCCAGATGGGTCGCCGCCTTACGCGTGAGGAACCCGAAGGCCGCTTTGTAGCCCAGCGAATACAAACGGCCGTCTGAGTTTCGCTTGATGATGGTGTAGAGACTGCGGAAGTTCTTTTCGTCTTTTGGATTGTCAGCGATGTGCTTTTCGAACTCTTCCTTCGTCATGTCGGCTGGATAAAAGTTCGCTCCGGCCGGTTTCTTCCGCGAACCCTCAATGAAGATCGCGTTGTCGTTAAGCCGGTCCCACGGCCCGTAGTTGATGCGGGCAAACTTCTTGAGACCTTTGTTCTTCTGCGCGCCCAGGAACGAATTCTGGTTGCCATAGGCCTGGCGCCAGAATGTCTGATCCATCAACTTCGCGGCTTCGATCAAGTGACCGAGCATCTTCTTTTGGTTCGCGCTAAGCGAAGACAGGTCGGCTTCGAGCTTAACGGTGGCGTATTTTCGATTGAGCTTCGCGGCCTTGCCTCTTTGAGCGAGCGCGGGAGTCACGAGGACAGAAAGCAGAAGAAGAAACCGGATCATTTGTTGCTCCGAGTTGTGCGTTGATTAATCGTCTGCCAACGATTGTTGCGAACCGCCGCACCGGATGCCACTTGGCAAAAGCTCAGGTTTCAAAAAAGCGGCCGCTCCGAACCAAAAGACCAGCGGTGCGTCAGCTTCGGAAAACCTGTGGGTAATCGGGGCAACTCGTGATTTACCAAATCGCCCGCACACTTACGCTACAATCTACCAGTCACGAGGTCTCGATGGAGAGAACCAATACACTCACCACTCCGCCACATTCTTGTTCTGTTCATCCTAAGCACCACCTGCGTACTCGGTGAGTGTCAGGAACCGCAGCGCAAATCTCGACTGGTCGGATACTTCCCTGGCTGGTCAGGTTACGGAACGCAGTATTCTGTCAGCGACATTCCAGCCGACAAACTGACGCACGTCATTTATGCGTTCGCGAAAGTCAGCAAAGATGGAACGCTGACGTTTGGCGATGAGAAGCTCGACATCAAGGGTCTGCGAAAACAGCCGGGCCAGTTCCAACAATTCCGCGTGATGAAGAAGAAGCATCCGCAGCTGCGGTGTCTCATCAGTGTGGGTGGATGGACATGGTCGGAACACTTCAGTGACGTCGCAGCAACCAAGGCATCTCGAGAGAAGTTCGCCGCGTCCGCGGTCGTGTTCCTTAAGACGCACGGCTTTGATGGATTGGATATCGACTGGGAATTCCCCGTCCGCGGCGGAGACTCAGACAACAAACATCGACCAGCAGACAAACAGAACCTCACGTTTCTGGTTCAGGAACTCCGCCGTCAGTTCAACAATGAAAACAAGAATTGGCTGATCACAGTCGCAACCGGAACCGTTGCCAATCACTACGAGAACCTGGACCTGAAGGGCCTTGGCCAACACGCGAGCTGGCTGAACCTGATGGCCTACAACATGAGCGGCACGTGGAGCGAAGTGACCAACTTTCATACTCCACTGCACGCCGTCGCGGCCGAACCAGCAGCCGCCAAAGATGCGCCCAGTGTTGCCGCCGCAGTGGATGCTTATCTGGCTGCCGGTGTTCCACCGAACAAGATTGTGGTCGGCGGAGCCCTTTACGGCCGCGCGTTTCGTGGCGTGAATCGCAAGAGCGACGGGCTATTCCAAACGTTCGATTCGAAATCAAAAGAACCCAGCGGTATCCCGTTCCACAAGATCCAGTCGCTAAAAGATGATGGCTGGGAACGCCATTGGAACAAACAAGCGCGTGTTCCGTGGTTGTTCAATTCGAAACAACGCGTGTGGATCGCGTACGACGACCCGCAGTCGCTGACCGAAAAAGCAAAGTACATTCAGTCGAAGAAGCTTGGCGGCATGATGCTTTGGAGCCTCAGTAGTGACGACAAACAGCACTCGTTGGTAAACGCCGTCTACGACGTGCTGAAATAGCCGCGTTGGCCCTGTACGATTACGCTTCGTACTTCACTTTCCTATCGTCTGAACAACCAATGCAAATCTGGGTCGATGCCGACGCCTGTCCTGGTTCCGTCAAGGACATCCTGTTTCGAGCCGCTAAGCGGTGCGAACTTCCCGTCACTTTGGTGGCGAATCAATCGATTTCGGTTCCACAGTCGGACTTCATCAAGTGCATTGTTGTCGCTCACGGAGCGGACGTCGCTGACACTCACATTGTCGAGATCATGTCGGAAGGCGACCTGGTAGTAACAGCCGACATTCCCCTGGCCGATCGCGTCATTAAGAAAGGCGGGTTCGCTCTTAATCCGCGCGGCGAAGTGTTGGACAAGGACAACATCGGTTCTCGCTTAGCGATGCGCAACCTGATGGAGAGCGTTCGCAGCAGCGGCATGCCAACACCTGGACCAAAACCGTTCGGTCAGAAGGACACGCAAGCGTTTGCTAATTCGCTGGACCGAATTTTGTGGGGTGGGTAGGGGCACCCCCGGAGTTCACGCTCTCTTTGGAATCATAGTCATGGGCTTAACGCGACACAGGTTTATCGTCTTGTTAGTTTGCGGAACCGGGCTGATTGCGATTGGCCATGGCGTTGACAGCCAGGTGTTGCTCGCAGTTGTGGGCGTTGGACTGGTTGGTTTGAGCTGGCTGCTCGAACTAAGTTACGCCGCGGTTCGGCACTTGTACGACATCAAAGAGGCAATTAAGCAAAAAGACAACTGAGTTGATCCAATGAGCGAATCAAAAGCGCGCAAGAAACCGGTCCAGCTGCGAAAACGGTTCATCATCGTTCCGGCACTCGCGCTGTTGGCACTGCTGACGCACGCTGGCTTCATCCAGATTCAGGAGTACGTTTCCGCTCAGAAGGCAGCGAGATGGGACGCTTATCAAACGGCTCGCGACAAGGGTGAGCTTGAAACGGCCCTTAAGATCCTTAACGAAGTCATTGACGATACAGAACCGGCTGGTCAGGACCGTTACCGACTCTGGCGGGCCGAACTAAACCACGAACTCGGAAACGCCGACGCTGCTTTCGATGAGCTGGACGACCTTATCAAGGTCGATGAATCGACTGGTGCTATCAGATATCGCGCCACCCTGCACTACCGTGCGGGACGAATGAAAGAAGCGGTTCGCGACATAGAACTTCTTCCCACCGTGGCCCGCGACGTAGACGACTATGGTTTGTTGGGTGTGTGTAAACTGTCGGAGCCCGATGAGGCGATTAAGATCCTTACGGAGGGGATCGAGCACTTCGAACCCTTGACCAAAAAGGACCACTATTGGAGTGTCAAAGAAACCCTTCCAAAGCTGTACGACTTGCGAGCCACGGCGTACATGCTTGCACGGGACCCCGAAGCGGCCCTGCAGGATTTAAACGTCGTTGTAGATGCGGGATCACCGTCCGCGACCACACTGGCAATTAGAGCCAGAACGCTGGCAGAGCTTGGGCAAATTGATGAGGCCACGATCGACCTGCACAACGCGTTGACCCTCGAAGAAGAATCGGCATTTCTAGTAAACACCCGAGCGATCATCCAAATTGCTAAACACGATTTCAGGGCGGCTCAGAAGACCTTAGAACAATGCCTCCAGAAGTTTCCGGACGATAAACAGGCCAAAACAACGTTATCGCTGATTCGAGTTGGCAACGGCGAAGGGACAGAGGATGAAAAATCCAAGGCGTGGGGCTTCGTGCTGGAACAGGCCCTTCGTGAGAAGGCGGAGGCTCCGTGAATTGTCGTGCGGCTCAGATTGATTGGGGCTCGAAGCCCTTGGTGAACTGAACGCCGTACCTCAGGCCAACAAGTCGGCACCGCACAGCAATCCAAAGTCGGTTGCGTCCGCCTCTGTGAGCGGCAAGGCACTAGCCGCCGGCGGATCATCACGGCAAACGAACATCGCACCAATACCGGGGGGGCTATCGCCCGCTCACGGGCGATAGCCTGATCAAGTACAGTGATGGTATGCCTGCGAAGATGTCCATTCCGAATTTGCACTCAGCCGTGCGTCAGCTAGTCGATAAAATTCCGCGCGGGCGGGTGACGACTTATGGGGACATTGCTGAGGCGCTTGGTTCTGTTAGTGCGGCGCGGTGGGTGGGTGAGTTTATGGCTCATCATCAACACGATAAGAAATGCAATTGCCATCGTGTGGTTCGACGGACGGGCGAGGTGGGCTTGTATGTGACCGGCAACGTGAGCCGGAAGATTGCGGAGCTGATGTCCGAACGCGTGGATGTCGATGACGACGGCATGATTGATTTGAAGCGGTATCGGTTCTCGGAGTTCAAAGGGCGACGTCCGTTGGCTCGGTTGCTAAGAATGCAGGATGAGATTCGTGATCAACTGAAGCTCACGGCTTATCGAGCGAAACCGAAAACGGTTGCTGGCGTTGACCTGTCGTATGAGAAAAAGTCATCCGGTGAGCCCAACTATGCGTTCGCAACGTACGCGGTTGTGGAACCACGACGTCACGCGCTGGTGAGTTCCCACACGATTCGACGGAGGGTTCGGTTCCCCTACATTGCCGGGTTCCTGTCGTTTCGCGAGGCTCCAATTCTGTTCGACTTGCTGGACGAGGTCTTGAAGCGCGAACAGTTGGCGGATGTGATTCTTGTCGATGGCAACGGCCTGCTGCATCCTCGCCGTGCAGGGATTGCGACGTTTCTGGGTGTGCACTACGACGTCCGCACGGTGGGCGTCGGAAAGTCGCTGCTGTGTGGAACAGTTCAAGATGATGGTTCTCCCGCGGCGACGCCAAAGCCGATTCGGTTAGATGGGAAACAAGTCGGGTATGCCGTGGGGAACAGCGACAAGTCCAGCCCGATCTTTGTTTCGCCCGGTCACCGCATGACGGTGAAGAGCTCGCTGCGAGTGGTTCAGCAGATGTTCGCGAACCACCGCGTTCCGGAACCGATTTTCGAAGCAGACCGCATTAGCCGGAACGCTGTGAAAGCGGCGAAGAAATAGTTGGCCATCGTTCGCAGGGTTGGTTTGTCGAGTCCGTTCGCAGGCAAGCCGTGGCCTCGGCCAGGGGATGCGCCTAAGATGTGGTACGACGCAGCGGTATCGCGTCGGTTCCGAAAGTAGACAGACATGAGTTCGACAAACACAACCGGGGCGGCGACCAGTGCCGTTCCTGATCAATCCGGCCGATTCGGCGATTATGGGCGGCGTTTTGTTCCTGAAACGCTAATGCATGCTCTGGAAGAACTGACGGACCAATACCACGCGGTTCGCGAGGATGCTGAGTTCCAGGCTGAGTTCCATCGGTTGCTGAAGGACTTTGTCGGTCGGCCGAACCCGCTGTACTACGCGGAACGCCTGACGGAACTGTGCGGTGGGGCAAAGATTTATCTCAAGCGAGAAGATCTGAACCACACTGGCGCGCATAAGATTAACAACACCATCGGGCAGGCGTTGCTGACGTTGCGGATGGGGAAGAAACGTATCATCGCGGAAACGGGAGCCGGCCAGCATGGTGTCGCCACCGCCACTGCTTGTGCGAGGTTTGGGTTGGACTGTGTTGTGTACATGGGCGAAGAGGACATTCGGCGGCAGAAGCTGAATGTGTTCAGCATGCGGACGATGGGCGCGGAAGTTCGTGCGGTGACGTCGGGTTCACGAACGCTGCGTGACGCCATCAACGAAGCGATGCGTGATTGGATGTCGTCTGTGGAAACAACGCATTACATCATTGGCTCGGTAGTTGGGCCGCATCCGTTTCCGATGATGGTTCGAGATTTTCAGTCGGTTATCGGGAAAGAAACGCGCGAGCAGTGTTTGGAAATTGAAGGCCGGCTGCCGGACGAAGTGATCGCGTGTGTGGGCGGCGGTTCGAACTCGGCCGGCATGTTCCATCCGTTTGTTGATGACAGCAACGTGGTTCTGACTGGTGTCGAGGCGGGTGGTCGCGGCCCGGAATCCGGCGATCACGCCAGCACACTGACTTACGGTCAGCCAGGCATTCTGCATGGCAGCTACAGTTATGTTCTGCAGGACCGAGACGGCCAGACGGAAGATGTTCATTCCATCTCAGCCGGCCTGGACTATCCCGGTGTCGGGCCAGAACACAGCTACTGGAAAGACACCAACCGCGCGAACTATGTGAGTGTAACGGATGATGAAGCGCTGGAAGCGTTCAAGCTGATGGCTCGAACCGAAGGCATCATCCCGGCTATCGAAACATCGCACGCGATTGCGCACGCGATCAAAGCTGCGAAGAAACGTGGCCCGGATGAAATTGTTGTCGTGTGTGAATCGGGTCGTGGCGACAAAGACGTTTATGAAGTCGCTCGATTAACCGGCCAGGAAATCTAGCGGCGGACTGTTGCCTCGCAGTTCGTTGTCGCATCGGTGACAACGCAAACGGCGACGTGCAAAAAGCGGTTCTCCAACACCTAAAAGTCGTGAACCGATTCACGCTGCACAGGCTCCAAAATACAATGATTTAGGCACTATTCCGCACGCTGGACGGTCCATACTATTGAAGTAGACAACTTCTCAAGCAGGGCATGTTCGCGGCTCGCTCTTCCGACGATTTTGACCTCTCGGTGAACCCTCTTTCGCCGACGTCTTCACTCTCTCGGTTCTTCAAGGAGCAGCATTATGCGATCCCTGGCTGTCACTCTTTTGATGCTAGCCATACCACCGAGCGCCTTTGCGCAGGTAGGTAAGGATTCGGAGCTCTGGCAATGGAGTGAGGCTGCCGAACACCACAAGGCTGTTGTCGAAGTCAAACTGGAAGGCGGAACCGGAACCGGTGTCATTATTCATGTGAATCGTGACAAGCCGGTTGGCAATGGGCATCAGGGTTATTGCCTGACTGCGTACCACGTGGTCGAAGAAGACAAAGCGAAACGTGAAATCAAGGTGAGGTATCGAGACGACCGTGTCGCTTCGCGTTGCAAGGTTGTTGCGTTCGACAAAGAACTGGACGTTGCGATCTTGTGGGTTTGGGTTCCCAGCGATGTTGAACCCGCGAAGGTTGCGAGCACAAACATTAAGCCGCGAGAGCGACTTGAGTACGCTGGTTTGGGTGGAGGATCGAAGCTGAAGGATCTTCGGCACTTCAAGGGCAAGGCGTCGCTACCGTCGAACTCAAAACGAATCTACGCTGATGTCCCACTCCTGCCAGGTGATTCTGGCGGCCCTGTTTTCAACGACAACAAAGAAGTCGTGGGCGTGATTTCCGGCGGTTGGTTTTGGTGGGACGGCGGTGTTGAAGGGCGGACTGGTTCGAAGATCAGCGCCACCTGGCCCGCGCGTTCGTGCAACACCGCTGCTGTCAGGAAGCTGATGGGCAAGGTGCCGGATTTGCGGTCTCGAGAGCAGTTGGCTCGAAATGATCGACGAACTGCCAAGCGGTCAACCACGACGAAGAAGTTGGAAATCAAGGTCAACAAGCGGTAGTGGCGGGCATTGACTTGTCTGAGAATAGCGTTCGCGGCGTGCGACCGGACCAGAAAAACGAATTTGGAAAAGCGCACTTCAGGGAACGCAGGCCTGCCACGTATGATGAGTAGTGGCGAGCCGCCCGTTTGTGAGCAACTTGATGTCTGACCAATTCACTGATTACGACGTGGAACCGCGTTCGCCTGAGGTTCCTGAGAATCCGGATTATTCGCGGACCGAACTTCGCAAGAATCGTCAGCGAATCTTCGCAGCGACCCTGGCCTTCATTGTCGCCTCGTGGGTCTACGTTTTGACAGGCTCAATGGACGCCGGAGGTGGCGTGGCACTGACCATTATCGCTTTGCTTACGGCCTCAATTTTCCTGTGGCTGTTCGCTTCCAGTTCGTCCACGAAGCTGGACGAAAACTCGGCTGGAGCCGGCCAGACGGTTGAGCCGCGAACCATGGGCACGATTCTTGGCTACCTGTTCAACGGGTTTAAGAACTAACCGCCGGATGCCTGGGTGAGACTGGTTCCAGATTTGCGAATTGGCTGGTCGAAACCGCTTGTCGGAACAGATACACTGCTGCCTTCATTCAGGCGGAGTACCGATGACGGCAACGACACAAACGACGACAAACTGGAACGAACTCGCTGAACAGGCGATTCGCGACGAACCACTCAGCCGCGAACAGGCGCTGGCGATTCTGGATGCTCCGGACACTGAGGTGCTGGCATTGCTGGACGCGGCTTATCGTGTTCGACACCACAACTTCGGCAAGGTTGTGCAGCTGTACTACCTGAAGAATGCCAAGAGCGGCATTTGCCCGGAAGACTGCAACTACTGTTCGCAGTCGTCCATTTCAGACGCGCCGATTGAAAAGTACGCGATGCTGAACGAAGAACGCCTCATGGAAGGCGCTCGGAAGGCCGCGGCTTCGAATGCTCGGACGTACTGCATTGTGGCCAGCGGCCGTGGTCCTTCGAACCGCGAAGTCGAACACGTTGCCAACGTCGCCGGGAAGATTAAAGATGAACTCGGTTTGCACATCTGTGCCTGCCTTGGGCTGTTGAATCCGGATCAGGCGAAGATGCTGAAAGACGGTGGTGTGGATCGAGTGAACCACAACCTCAACACGTCGCGTCGCCACCACGATGAAATTTGCACGACGCATACGTTCGACGATCGCCTGGCGACATTGGACGCCTGTCGTGAAACCGGTTTGGAACTCTGTGCCGGGCTGATTGTCGGCATGGGCGAAGACAACAACGACGTGGTTGATGTCGCGTTCAAATTGCGTGAACTTAAAGTCGAATCGGTTCCGGTGAACTTCCTGAACTCAATTGACGGCACTCCGCTGCAAACACTGGCGGACCTGGACCCTCGATACTGCCTTAAGGTCCTGTGCCTGTTCCGTCTGACGAACCCGCGTACTGAGATTCGGATTGCGGGCGGTCGTGAAGTGAACCTGCGTTCGATGCAGGCGATGGGTCTGTACGCGGCGAATTCAATGTTCGTCAGCGACTACCTGACGACTCCCGGTCAGGCGGCCGAAGCGGATTACAAGATGATTGAAGATCTTGGTTTCGAAGTCGTTGCAGAGCACCGAAATACGAATCCAACTGCTGACGTGTAACAAAGTCCGAGCCCAATCGGCTCAGTCCAGAATGAGAACACGAACCATGAAACTCGCAAACATCACCGCGTTCTGTATCGCGATCGGAGTAACCGGCCTCATGGATACTGCCAGCGGTCAGCAAATCACTTACCCAACCACGAAGACGGTCGATCAGGTTGATAACTTTCACGGTGAGGACGTCAAAGATCCGTACCGTTGGTTGGAAGACGACGTCCGCACGTCGGAAGATGTTGCGAAGTGGGTCGAGGATCAAAACAAAGTCACAGACAGCTATCTGAACACGCTGCCCGGTCGCGAACAAATCGAAAAGCGGCTCACCAAGCTTTGGAACTATGAGAAGATTGGCGCGCCGGCGAAGCACGGTGATCGCTACTACTTCAGCAAGAACGACGGTTTGCAGAACCAAAACGTTCTCTACTCAATGCCAACTCTGGACGCGGAGCCAACGGTTCTCATCGACCCGAATAAGTGGTCCGACGACGGCACGGTTGCTTTGTCGGGGACATCGTTCAGTGACGACGGCAAGTACCTGGCTTATGGAATTCAGGACGGCGGTTCTGACTGGCGCACGTGGCGAATTATGGAAATCGCCACGAAGAAGGTTCTCGAAGACAAAGTCGAATGGGTGAAATTCAGCGGTGCAAGCTGGACGCCGGATAGTCGCGGGTTCTTCTACGGCCGGTTTGACGAACCGAAAGAAGGCGAAGCGTTCCAGTCACTCAACCTGAACCAGAAAATCTACTACCACCGCATTGGCACTGCACAGTCGGAAGACGTGCTGGTTTACCAACGGCCTGATCACCCGGATTGGGGCTTCAACATCGACGTCACCGAAGATGGCCGCTACATGGTCATCACGGTTTGGAAGGGAACCGACGACAAGTACCGCGTGCTGTACCGCGACTTGCAGGAACCGTTCGCGATGCCGCTGGATTTGGTTTCAACATTCGAAAACGACTACACGTTTGTCGGTAACGATGGTCCTAACTTCTTTTTCCGAACGGACCTGGCAGCATCAAGAGGCCGCGTCGTTGCGATCAACATTCACAAGCCGGACGAACGCACGGAAGTGATTCCGGAAACCGACGAGACGCTGCGTGGCGTCGGTATCGTCGGCAACATGTTTGTGGCATCGTATCTCAAGGACGCGAAGTCGCAGGTAAAGCTGTATAAACTCAGCGGCGAGTTCGTGCGCGAGGTTGAGTTCCCTGGCATTGGTACTGGCGGAGGATTCGGGGGCAAGCAGTCGGATACGGAAACGTTTTATTCGTTCTCCAGCTTCGCGACGCCACCAAGCGTTTACAAGTACGACATGATTACTGGCAAGAGCGAGCTGTTTCGCCAGGCGAAGGTCGATTTCAACCCGGACGATTACACTGTCAGCCAGGTGTTTTACAACAGCAAGGACGGCACGAAGGTTCCAATGTTTCTTGCTCATCGCAAGGACGTGAAACTGGACGGCAACAATCCAACCTTGTTGTACGGATACGGCGGCTTCAACATTCCGCTCACACCCGGATTCAGTACGTCACGCCTGGCGTGGATTGAAATGGGCGGCGTGTTCGCGATGGCCAACCTGCGTGGTGGCGGCGAGTATGGCGAGAAGTGGCATAAGGCAGGAACCAAACTGCAGAAGCAAAATGTGTTCGACGACTTCATCGCGGCTGGTGAATGGTTAATCGCGAACAAGTACACCAGCAAGAAAAAACTGGCCATCCAGGGCGGCAGCAATGGCGGCTTGCTGGTTGGAGCCTGCATTACACAGCGTCCGGATCTTTACGGAGCCGCTCTACCGGCCGTCGGTGTGATGGACATGCTGCGGTTCCACAAGTTCACCGCGGGCCGTTACTGGGTTGATGACTATGGCTGTGCCGACACCGATGCGGCCGAGTTCAAAGCTCTGCGAGCGTACTCGCCGTACCACAACCTGAAACCAGGAACCGCGTATCCGGCAACGATGGTGACAACAGCTGACACCGACGACCGCGTTGTGCCAGGTCACAGTTTCAAGTTCGCCGCGGCACTACAGGCGGCTCAGTCTGGCCCAAACCCAACTCTCATCCGCATCGAAACCCGCGCCGGCCACGGTTCAGGAAAGCCAACCGCCAAGATCATCGAAGAATACGCCGACATGTGGGCGTTCCTCGCGAAGAACCTCGGCATGGAGATGAAGAAGTAGGTACCTGAGCCAAACCGACGCGGGGGGAGAGTTACCGCGTCGGGAAGAGTCGTTGGACATCGACGTTTAGCTTGCAGCTAGCGCAGATTTCGATGGCCAGTGACTCTTTGAACGTGGCTTCGCTGTAAACGCCGTTCGCATTCAGTTGCAGAGCTGTCATGGTTCTGGCGTCAGGGTCAAGTACCAAATACCAAGCCACGCCTTGCTCTGCGTACAAGGTTCGCTTGAATGTCAGGTCCCTTTCGCGAGTGGACTTTGAGAGAACCTCAACCGCGATTGCTGGCGTGTTCTCAATGTGACGTTCTGGTGGGCCACCGCACACGACACTGATGTCCGGACGGTAGATGGTATCGTTCGAGACGATCCAATCGACTTCTGTCAGAACTGTCGCATCGCAGCCAACCTGGTCGATTGCGTTTGTCAGAGCAGTACCGATTCGATTCGCGGCACTTCCGTGAGTCCCAAAGCTGCTCGGTGTCATCGCGATTGGAACGCCGCTCCAGAGTTCCCAATCGCCTTCCCACATCGCGTGGTCCTCGACGGTGTAGTGCGGGATATATCTCGGAACGGTACTCATGCGTCAATTCTACCGTTTACGCCGTCGATTTCGCGGTCTTCTTTTTCTTCTTCCGCTTTGTAGCTGGCTTAGCTGCCGCTTTAGGCGTTTGGCGAGCAGACATTGTTGGCTCAGCAGCACCCGTTAGCGGTTCACCAACCTTCGTGGCTTTAAGGCGGGCTCGACCGGCCTTCGCGTAGTCCTTTGAAAGTTCGAATCCAACGAACTTTCGGTTCAGCTTCTTTGAAACCACCAGTGTTGATGCACTGCCGGAGAACGGGTCCATAACGATATCGTCTTCGTGAGAACACGTTCGGACGATGCGGCCGAGAAGCTGTTCCGGCATCTGGCAGCCATGGAAGCCAGCGCGTTCTTTGAATGTGCCGGCCACGCGTGGGAAGTACCAGGTGTCTTCTTCGAAACTGAAGCACTGCTGGAGGTCTTGTGGCCTTAGTGCGAAAGTTTGTTCGACTTGCGGTGGGATGATCCAGGTGTCGTCAGGCAGTCGGCCGTTGCCTTTGGCGCGTTTGTCGTTGTAGGTCGTCATCCGAGCTGAGGGGATGCGGTTCTCCAGGTCTTCGGTGCGGAAGGTGAAGTTCTCAGGGTCTTTGACGAAGTGGAACAGATGTGTGTGGGACCTGGTGAACTTGTTTTTGCAGTTCACTCCGAAGGTGTAGTACCAGATGACCCAGCTGCGGCAGTGGAAGCCAATCTTGCGGGCTTCGATTTTTAGTTCGGCCGCGAAGTCATCGCCGATGGCCAGCCAGAAAGTTCCGTCCGGCTTCAGAGCGCGGTGGGCAGCGGTCATCCAATCGTTGGACCACGCCAGGTAATCCTCGGCCGCCATCTTGTCTTCGTAGACATCGTACTTGTAACCGATGTTGAACGGTGGATCTGCGAACACCAGGTCCACGCTACCTTCTGGTAACGCGTTCATTCCTGCGACGCAGTCTTTGTTATGAATTTTACCGAGTTTCTTTTCCATTCGCTCCAGCTCCTGCCGGCCATTGTAACCGCTCCGATTGCCAGCGCAAATGAGGCCAGACCTGCGGTATTCAAGGCAGGATCGGCGGCTATGATGGAATTAGTCTTCGCGTTTTTCTCGGAACCCAAATGCGACTCTTCCTGCTTTTCATGATCGCGTTCCCGCTGCATTCGGCCGTCGCACAGAGCCCGCAGCTGTACGATTCGAAGAACTTCAAGCTGCAGACGGATCTTCCCAAAGAAGACGCTGAGGAACTGCTGGAAAAACTAGAGACCATGTTGGTTCTGGTTTCGAAGTATTGGGCGGTTCCGAATCGGCAGAAGATCGAATGCGTCGTGGTTGCCGATTTGCGGAACTGGTCAGGAACCCCCATCGATCCGCGCGCGTTGCCGAGTTTGAAGGCGAACGCCGGGATTACCTTCTCGGATTTTCGCCGTCGCGGGAATCGAACCAGCATTCGCGCGGTCGCATTTGGAGTTGCGAGAACCAGCATTGTTCAGCATGAAGCGGTGCATGCGTATGCGTACTACGCGTTCGGACATTGCGGACCGCCGTGGTACGCGGAGGGGATGGCCGAGATGGGTTCGTACTGGATTGAAGGCGACACCACAGTGACGGCTCCGCGGCACGTGACCGAGTATCTGCGCCGATCGAAACCGCGCAAGGTGAAAGAGATTACGACCGGGGAAACGGGGAAGATTGGATCCTGGCAGAACTACTGCTGGCGATGGGCCTTGTGTCATTTGCTGGCGACCAACAAAAACTACTCGAAGAAGTTCCGTCCGCTGGGATTGGCCATGCTGACCAAGAAGAAGGGTTCCTTCTCTTCAACGTACGGCAAGCAATTGAGGGAATTGGAGTTTGAATACGGCTTCTTCCTGAAGCATGTTCAGCCTGGCTTTGATGCTGAGCGATGCAGTTGGGACTGGGATGCCAGGTTCCGCAAACTGAAGCCCACCAAGTCGGTTCGATTTGTGATTCGCGCCGACCGGGGCTGGCAGGCGTCTCGCGTGCGGCTGGAAGCTGGTCAGAAATATAAGCTGACGGCAGAGGGCTCATGGCAGCTTACAAAGGACGGCGAACCGGTATCTGCAAGCGGTACCAATAACTCAGGGCAACTTGTCGGCGTTGTGATGACAAAGATGAAGCTTGGCGAACCGTTTGTGATTGGCGAGGAACACGAATACATGCCCCGAGTAACCGGTGACTTGTATTTGCGTTGTGGCGACGCCTGGAATTCGCTTGGCGACAACTCGGGCGAGATATCAGTGTCCGCCGAGAAAGTCGAATAGCCGACCTGGAACCGGTTCCTTCGCGAGACCTCAACAGCAGCGGGCTTTACTCAAGCCGGTAGTTAATCGTTCCGTGTTTTTGGCTGCGAGAGATTCGATCGGTCGCGTGCAGGCCAGCCAGAACGAACTCAACACACGATGCCCGGACGGCTTCGCTTTCGGATGCGTTCAATTCAAAGGCCTTGTCCCACACAGGCGGAACGCGTTCCAGCAGTGCGGCGTAGTGCGAGCTTGGCAGCATGTCGCCCACTTCGATTTTCACACCCTTCGCGAAGATTTCGGCGATCTCAGCCAGACCGTGTTCGTCAACGTATTCTTCGAAAATCGTCTTGATGGATTCAGAAAGAACCGCATCCAGCACCTGGCGTTCGGACATCTGATGACTGCTCATCATGTCGATTTCCAGCTTGCCCAGCGACGACGAATACAAATGTCCGAGATCACTAATGCGCGGGACGGACGGCTTTTCACCCAACACGGCCGCTCGGCGCCGCGCGCTGGCGATCATGGTTCTGTAGTTCGCAATGCTGAACCGCGCGCTGACGCCTGAGTCCTGATCGATGTACTTGCTGCGTCTCGCAGTGCGGCTGGCTTCTTCGATGATCTGCTTCATGAACCACGGCACGATCACGGGGAACTCACCATCCAGATTGATGTCGGCTTCGGTTTCCTGTTCCATGATACGAATGCCCGCATCACGTTCTCGCGGATAGTGGGTGTGGATGACAGAACCGATGCGGTCTTTGAGCTGCGGAATGACCTTGCCGCTGCGGTTGTAGGTCGATGGGTTCGCTGAAAACAGAATGAGGACATCGATATCGAACTTGATGGGGTACCCGCGAATCTGCACGTCGCGTTCTTCCAGAATGTTGAACAGGCCAACCTGCACAAGTTCGTCCAGTTCCGGAAGTTCGTTCATCGCGAAGATGCCGCGATGCATACGTGGGATGAGGCCGAAGTGCAAAGCGTCTTCGGCAGACATGCTGGTTCCGCCGGCCAGTTTGGCGGGGTCAATCTCGCCGATGATGTCAGCGAATTTGGTGCCCGGTGAAAGGCGTTCGGCGTAGCGGTCATCGCGATGCCACCAGCCAATGGGCACTTCTTCCGGCGGATGCGTCGCGACAAAGTCGCGAACGGACTTACTGATGGGCTTTAGCGGGTCGTCATGAATGGGCGCTTCCGGGATATCAACAAACGGAATGAACTCATCCAGAAACCGTGCGAGTAGCCGCATGATGCGGCTCTTGGCCTGGCCCTTCTCACCGAGGAACAGCATGTCGTGTCCGGACAGCAATGCGATGCTGATTTCCGGAGTGACGGTGTTCTCGTAGCCAAGGATGCCGGGGAACAGTTCTTCACCGGCCGCGAGAGAGCGTAGGAAGTTACCGCGGATTTCGTCTTTGACTGACTTCGATTGCCACCCGCTTTGGGTGAGTTCGGCGAGGTTCGTAGGGCGGTTGTCTGCTGACATCTTCGTGGGGACTCCGGCGAGATCGTTTACCGGAGCATTATAGAACCACCAACGTTCTGGCCCACCGGCCTGATGATTTACTTTTCTTCTTCATCATCATCGGCAGGTCGCGACGAAGTGTGGTCGTGCAACACAAGCCAGCCCTTTTCTGTCTTTTGCAGAAGCAAGGTGTACAGCCCGCCGATGTCTTTGAAGTCGCCCTTTCGTTTGAGTTCCCAACGGCCGAAAACTTCGGCCCATTCCTTTGAGAGAATCTTTACACGCAAGTCGGAAAACGTCAGCTGGCCCATCGCGTCGGAATTGGGGTAGCTCTCTTGGTATTGGTTGAGCGTGGTTTTCCAGCCGAACCGGAAGGTCCCGGCAGATGCGAACCGAAGTTTCTCACTGCGAACGTAGCCATCCATGAAACCTGGAATGTCCCCGCGGTTCCACGCTTCCATTTGAGTCATAAGCACCTTGGTGACGGCAGCGGTTTCCGCTTTCGTGTCCACAGCGGGTTTGCGTTCTTCCTGCCAGTTGATGCCTGTAAGTACCAAAGCCAAAAGGGCGGGCGCGTAGAACTTCATCGCGAACTCCAGGTGCAGGAGAAGAGAGAGCCAATCAAGACTGGTTCGAAGACAGGTGGTTCGTTCTGTTTGAGAACGGAACCGAACCGCATCTTACCATTTCAACGCAGCAAAGCCCTGCGTCATGTGGTCTGCTCGCTGTTGCATGCAGATACCCGCGGCGGTCAGAAGCACCGCGTCGCCAGGCTGCAGCGGTTCGATTTCGTTACAGGCCGCGACTTCGTCGATACGAGACAGTGCCAACGGAATCGTGGACGAAAGCGTGTTGCCGAAATCAGGCAGGTTGTTAAGGAGCTTCACGTCCGGAAGATCCAGCCGGGCTGTCGCGATGAGTGTTCTTAGCAGCTTGCCACTGGGCTGATGAGGCACCGCAACGAGACGCTGATCACCGTCAAAAGACTTAATCGCTTCCTGGCAGCCGGCCAGCATCAGTTCGACACCGTTAAGGAAGACAGACTCGCCATCCATGTGCATCACTTCGCGTGTCTGCGGGCAGCCACGGAAATCGAACCCTTCGCAGAATTCCTGAGTAAACAGGTCGCGTCCGCCGTTTCGCTTGTCGGCCGGAACATAAACTTCGCGAGCGTTCCAGTTAAGCAGTTCGTGTCCGGGGCCTTGCCAGATTGTTGTCGCAGCCGCGCCCGATGAAACGATTCCGCAGAACGCCTTGTCAGCAGCGTCGTGCCATTGTTCAGGAACTTCGACGGACAGTAGCGGTACATGTCTGCCCGGTCCGGTCTGTTTGGCAATCCGCGCGCCGTCGTTTAGTAGCTTCATGAAGCCGGCGCAGCCAAGGTTGAATCCGCGAACGCGCGATGCGGGCAGTTCCAGGTAGTCGGCCAGTTCTTTGGCGAGTTCAAGCGATCGTGTGGGATCGACGTGTGAGTGACACAGCAGGACAGCCGGGCAGTCAGACCATTTGAAGTCGACCTCGCGACGGAGTTCGTCCGCAAGCGTTGTGGCAACGTCGATCGGAGCGATGCCTGGTCGGAGTATGCGCCGGTTGTTGATTCCGGTTGATCGCTTGAGAACCGAAATGCCTGAGAACCCACCGCCGCCAAGGCGTGAGAGTTCTAGTACTCGATCGTTGTCCAGAATCTCAAAGAGATCCTGTCGATCCAGCACGTCAACAAATCGCGTTAACGCTAATGGCGTGTTCTGCATCCCAGCCTAAAATCCCAGTTGTTCAGCTCAGCGAGCGTACAGTGAGCCTGACTCGGTTTCACGACCCCTGTGAGACAGCCTACAAGTTCCCGGCAAGATGATACCGATGGGCGTTCGAAGCGCCAATCACGCTCTGTGAATCCGCCGGATTGGCGGTCTTACGCCTCGATTTCATAGCCTTTTCGTTGTTCTCGGCTTTGCCACTGGGCTGCATCAGAGTCCCCAATAATCATCTCTGTTTTCGGATCGAACTTCAGGGTCCGGTTAAGCCTTGTGGCAATATTTGCCAGGTGACACGTCGTCATGGCTCTGTGGTGCGTGTGAACGTCGCTGATCGGCTGTTCACGCGACGCAATACACTCGAAGAAGTTCTTCATGTGATCGCCGGGCTTCTTACCCTTGTAGATTTTGGTAATCGTGTCGCCACTAAGCGGCTTCTCGCTTAGCAACTCAACAGCTTTACCGGTCAGCTTTTGGCGGTTCACAAAAATTCGCCCCTTGGTTCCTTCGAACATGATTCCATTTTGGAACCCAAGCGTGTCTTTCGCGTTGTGGACGATCCGTAGTTCCATGCCGTTTGCAAACATGGCCTTCACGTCGAACTGAGTCGCGGTGTTGTATTGCGAATCATCCTGCGGGTGCCCGTCTTTGTATTCGACCGGGAACTTTACCATTACGGGTTCGACTGAAATCGGACCTGTATTGTCCAATTCCATCGCCCACTGCGCGATGTCGATGTGGTGGGCACCCCAGTCAGTCATCTTGCCGCCAGAGTATTCGTACCACCAACGGAACTCATAGTGGCAACGCGACTTCCCCCATCGACCTCCGGGTTTGGATCGGTAGTCGACCATTGGTGCCTGCCCGAGCCACATGTCCCAGTTCAAACCTGTCGGCACATCGGCCTTTGGGATTGCTCCACTTGTCGGACCACCGCCGATGGCACAGGTGACTTTCTTAAGATCGCCGATGCGCCCTTCGCGAATAATGGCGATTGCCTGCAGGAACCGTTGACCCATCTCGCTGCGTTGCTGGGTTCCGACCTGAAAGACGCGACCGGTTTCATCCAACGTCTTTCGGATGATCTTGCCTTCGTCGATTGTGAGCGTCAAAGGCTTCTCACAGTAAACGTCTTTGCCGGCCTTCATCGCTTCGACGGCGATCTTTGTGTGCCAATGATCGGGCGTGACAATGGTGACGACATCAATGTCTTCTCGATCAAGAATCTTGCGGTAGTCCTCATAGACATCGACCTGCTTGTCGCCCGGTTGTTCTTTCTTAACTCTCTCTTTTCCCTTGCCAGCGTGGTCCGAATCGACATCACAAACAGCAGCGCAATCTGCCAGTCGCATTGCTGCAGGACCAACGGCGCCCCAGCGACTACCGGTTCCGATGCAACCGAGTGTCAGGCGCTGCGTTGCGGCTTTGCCGGACGCAATCGCATCAGGCAACGGGAACCAAAACGGGACGGTCGCTGCGACACTGGTCGCTTTCAGGAAGTCTCTGCGAGTGTTTGTCATGGCCGTTCTTTCGGGCGTGCTTGCAAAATGACAGAATCGAATTGAAGAGAGCTTAAGAACTCGATCTCAATGTTTGTGATCGGAATTTATCAGCATACCCACGCCCGGAAGCGGTCGCAAACGAGCTCAAACAGCGTTTTAGCCCTGCAAATACGGGACAAACCGGAGCGGCAGGAACTGCTGCAAACGTCTTGACCCGATTCTGCGTTTTGGGATACACCTCCCACCTCACATCAAACAGCAGTTCTTGCCGCACCCCACGCGGCTTCATGAACTGGGGTCATCCGACCCGCACTTCACTTCCCACTTAGCCAACCTGTTCCTGTAGCAGCCCGCAACCGGTGACGCATGCGCTTGCATCGTGGCCAACCTGCTGCGCGAACTTCCTTCCTCTTCTTAGGAAAAGGACCCATGTCGAGCATCACTTTTTCACGCGTTGCTATTGTGGCAACAGCGGTGCTGGGTGCATCAACGTCTCTTGCCCAGGGCCAATTTTCCGGAAACGGCTGCAACACCTGCACGCCAATCCAACCCGTCTTGCAGAGTTGCTATCAGACGGTTCCTGTGACTGAGTACCAGCCAGTTACACAGACCGTCCGGCGACCGATTTATCGGACCGAGTATGTCGAGCAGCCCGTTACTGTTTATCGGCCGGTGACCGAACGTCGAACCCAGGAGATCCCGACCGTTCGGTATCAAAACGTGACACAGTACCGAACCGTCCAACGCGACATGGGCCGCTGGGTGACACAGTATCGACCGAACCCTCGACTGCAGCCTGGCCAAATTGACAATCGCCCCGGTGTGATTGGTTGGGTTAACAGAGCCAACTACCGCCTTCGCAGCGCGTTCACTCCTAAGTACACGGCGATTCGCCAGTACCAACCTCGGATGATGGCCTGCACCGTTCCGCAGACGCGCCAGGTTGCTGTGCGAGGAACACGGACAGTTGCCCAAAACGTGACCCGCATGGTCGCGATGCAGACGGTTCAAAAGCGTCCGGTCCAACGACTTAGCTACGTCGATCAGGAAGTGACAGTCATGCGTCCCCGGACAACGTATCGAACGGTTCCGATTGGAACCGCTGTCGCATACGCCCCACAGTACGGAACCGGAAGTTCTGTTGCTTACGCTCCGTATGGTGGCAGTTCAGTCGCGTATACGCCTTACAGCGGAAGCTCGGTTGCCTACGACAGTCTAAGTAGCGGCACAATTCAAAACGCCAGAGTCGTCGATGACCGACCTCTCCGTTCAGCCACACTGCAACCCGAACCAGATGACCTGTCTCGAGTCGCTGAGGATTCAATCAGGCGAGATTCTGTGAAGACCGGTCAGTTGTTGGAGGAAAACAAGTATAGCCGTCCTATCGAACGGTCGGCTGCTCGCGAACCAAGTGTGCCGCCAGGTGCCAGTCGCTTTGGACGTGACTCACGCGGAACCACACCCACCAGACGGCTAAGCAATCCGAGCACGCAACAGCCTGCTGCGACTGCTAACCCCTATGAACGTTCGACACCAGCCGGTCGCAGTGCTCCTCCTGCAGCCACACAAGAACCCGATCCTTTCGGCGGGGAAATGTTCGACAGCAAGCCATCCGCTAGCACCGTTCCTCCTACCCGTTACCTTCGAACCGCTTTGAATTCTGGTGACTCACCACCGTCTTCTGGTTGGCGAGCCAGCCGAAGCGTCCGAGTACTTCAGGTTCCGAAGATTAAACCACCGCGGATTTCTGTCGCAAACCGCTAGTGCCAGTGGCTGACTTTCACTTCGGGTGCGAGCCGCAGTTGATCGCTCAACAGTGGCTCAAACTCGAACTGTGAACGCGGCCGCGCACTGGTTCAGAAACCGCAAACCGTTTTGATGAATCCCTCCCCTTCCGCTCCCTCCCCACTTTTCCCTCCTCTGCTTTTTTGAGACCCCCCTCGCGGCACCGGCATCACGCCGGTGCCCACCCTTCTCTTTTTTCGGGGCGCGCAGAGTTAGCAGGTTGAGAAGACTCTCTTCCATCGGCGAACGGAACGCACAAGGTTTCGAATCTGAAATTTCGGATCTCAGATCGTGTCACCAGTCCCTGCTAAGCGATCCGGATCAGTGCAACTTGCATCTGACCTACTGAGCGCGCACTTATTTTAACCTGCACCGGATGACAGCGCGCACTGGATGCAATGGAAAGGTTCGGGAGTCTGTCACTTGGCTCAACAACACACTCTCACCAGCAAGCACACAACCGGGCCAGCAGACTCCAACGCCAGTCACCACACCCACCGGATACCGATCGAACGGAACGTTCGCGTTAGTTCCAGAACTTTTCGCCGTGCCAGTTGCCTTCGGGGTGCGTTTCGACCTCGATGTCGCCCTGGACCTTGGTGCAGCAGGCGAGTCGTAGTTCTTCCGGCTTGTAGCCCAGGCGTTTCCAAAACAGCAGCGGGCCGGTCGCGATGCGAATCTTCTCCCAAATTCGCCAGAAGCCCGATTGATTGCAACTCTCGGCACCTTTTCGAACCGCCACGTTGCAGCTGCCACATAGCCCATTGCCGCGGCAGTTCACGACGGTGTGAGGTCCCGCGTAAAGCTGGATGCCATTTTGCAGAGCGACTTGTCGCAGGTTCTCACCGTGTTGAGCTTCAACGGTTTTCTTCTCGTTGATGAATTTGACCTGCGGCATATTGTCGACTTCTTGCGTCTTGGGTGCGGTTTGCAGTGCAGATCGTAATCCGAGTTGAACCGGTTTTCCAGCCCCCAAAACTGCACGAAAAAACTCGGTTTAGACCGCGGGAGCCCAGAGACTAAGAAACTTCAGAAACCCAACGGCTGCACCCGCGCTCAGTATCAGGCTGATCGCCATATAGCAGACTCCCGCCGCGTGCCCCATTTTGTCAGAGAATCGAAAGCGGGCGGTCTGAATCACACTTACAAAAGCCAGTCCGAACCCAAGCACAGCCCACACTCCGTCCGCTACGGTCATCCACAAGCCCCCGCAGAAGACACAGACACAAACCGGCCACACAAGAATACTGCGATCCGAAGTCACGCTGATCTCCAGTCCAACAATTATCGCTGTCACTCCGCACGTCAACTGGTTCGATGGGGCCGTTGTCTGCGGATGGTGATTTAAGGCTTGGCTATACAGTCATTTGAAAGCCGGAGCAGCTAACCCTCTCCCGCGCCTAAGACCGCGACCTCTCCCGCAAGCGGGAGAGGTGACATGCTCGTGGTTAACCGGGCATGCAGCCTACAACTCCAGCCACTCCACCCACCGGATACCGGTGAAGCGGAACGCTTCCTTCCTTTCAGGCGTCGTAGTAGAGGGCGAACTCGTAGGGGTGGGGGCGTTGGCGGACGGCGTCGACTTCGCGTTCTGTTTTGAACCGGATCCACGTGTCGATGACTTCCGGAGTGAACACGTCTCCGCGGAGGAGGAATTCGTGATCGTTTTTCAAAGCCGCCAGTGATTCTTCCAGGGAACCCGGTGTGTTCTTGACGTCGACAAGCTGTTCTGGCTTGAGATCGTAAATGTCCTTGTCCAACGGCTTGCCCGGATCGGTTCGAGACTGAATACCGTCGATGGCCGCCATAAG
Source organism: uncultured Planctomycetaceae bacterium (assembly GCA_964485095.1). Classification (GTDB taxonomy): domain Bacteria; phylum Planctomycetota; class Planctomycetia; order Planctomycetales; family Planctomycetaceae; genus CAYNWT01. Next base: position 129,818 of record CAZAIB010000001.1, read on the forward strand.
AACGGCTGACATCGCCAGGTACGGGTTCGCCGCCGCGTCCGGACAGCGATACTCAATGCGCTTGTCGTTGGGGTTCGGCGTATGAACCGGGATGCGAACCGCGGCCGATCGGTTCCGATAGCTGTAGGTCAGATTCACTGGCGCTTCGAAGCCGGGGATGAGCCGCTTGTAGCTGTTGGTCGTTGGACAACAGAACGCCATGATGGCTGGCGTGTGTTTTAGAATCCCACCCATCGCGTGCATGGCGGTGTCGCTTAATCCACCGTAGCCAGAACCCGCGAACAGAGTCTCTTCATCCTTCCACAGTGAGAAGTGCAGGTGCAGGCCGGAACCGTTGTCGTTCCAAAGCGGCTTCGGCATAAACGTCGCCGTCTTGCCGTGGTTTGCCGCGACGTTGCGAACGATGTACTTCAATCTGAGAAGGTTGTCGGCGACTTTGACCAGTGGCCCGTATCGCATGTCGATCTCACACTGACCGCCGGACGCCGTCTCGTGATGGTGAGCCTCAACTTCGACACCGCACTCCTGAAGTGTCGTCATCATGTCGGTTCGAACATCCTGCAGCGTGTCGGCAGGTGGCATCGGGAAGTAACCTTCCTTGTAGCGAATTCGATAGCCATCGTTGTTGTCGCTCTTGCCGCGGTTCCACTGACCCTCTTTGCTGTCGATGTGGTAGTAAGATTCGTGTTCGTTTTGATCGAACTGAACATTGTCGAACACAAAAAACTCTGGTTCCGGACCAAAAAACGCCGTATCCGCGATCCCAGTCGATGCCATGTAGGCTTCTGCTTTTCGGGCAACGTTGCGCGGATCGCGGGCATAGTCCTGGCGAGTGATGGGGTCTTTGATATTGCAGGTCAGAGCCAAAGTTGACTTCATGAACGGATCCACAAACGCCGTGTCAGCCTGTGGAACCACCAACATGTCGCTCTCATTAATCGCCTGCCAGCCGCGAATTGATGACGCATCGAAGCTATAACCGTCCTCGAACGACTGTTCAGTCAGCCCGGCGGCAGGGATAGTAAAGTGCTTCTGCGTGCCGGGAAAATCCATGAACCGCAGGTCCACGGCCACAATTTCCTCTCGGCGACACAGCGCGAGTACTTCTTTGGGAGTCATGTCGTTGTTCCAAATCTGTTTTGCTCAAGTCATTGAAGCAAAACCGATGCCACGACGCCACGAGTGAGTTTCAGAAACGAAAAGCCCCGACCTCGCGTGTCTCCTCAAGCTTGATCGTAATCCATGCCCGGTTCTGAATTCAGAATTCTCTCGTGGAACATCCGGCGGGGTGGCGGCAGTCGAACCGATGGAATCCTTGCCGCCCTCAAGTAGCGCAACGCGTGGTTTTGGTTCTCTCATGCGGTCGTTCATTCTGTTAAGCTAAGTGCATGGCGGATGTGAAGCAGATTCAACGCGAACTGAAGCGACTTGGTGGCGAAGCGACATTGGCCTCACCACGCACACTTGCCTCGTCCAATGCGTACTCCCAGCCCACGACGCCAACACAACTGCTGGGAATGGAAATTCGAAAGCTGGACCCGCGCGGTTGTTTTTTCCTTGGAAAAAACCCATCGCACCTCCGGGAAGCGGAGTTCCTGATCTATCGGAATCCCAGTCAGAGGTCTCGTCATCTCGAGTGGATGCGGGAACTTCACTCGCTGCGTTTGGTGGAGCTACACGGCGACGTACGGCCTGAGTTTCTGAACTTCCTGCAGGTGGCCGAGCAGCTACAGCATTTGACGTTTTATAAGTCGACCATCACCGAAGAACACCTGTCCGTGATCCAGGGACTAAGTCACATTCAAAGCATTGTGTTCGCCGACTGTGATTTGGAACCTGCGGCGGTCGTGGAAGCTCGCAAGCACCTGCCGGGTGTTGTGCTGGCGTACAACTACGATGCAGACCGCGTTCTGAAATCACAGTTGCCGCCGATGAAGCTGCCGCGAAAAGCAAACGGCGACGAAACGACTCGCGCACTCAAACGACTGCATCGTGCCGTGGACAACCTGAAACTGGCCCTGCCCGATCGGTGGTTCGGCAAGCCAATCACGAAAGATCAACGCGCGAAACTTGAGAAGACCCTGGGGTTTGTTCTCCCCGCTGAGATCGCAGCATTGATGGAACACGAAAACGGTCAGCCCAGGCTGTTACCATTCCTGGGGCCGGCCGGCATAGTGCGTTGGTTTCACTTCCAAATGGATTTCGGCTGGACCGAGTTCTTTTGGAGGAACTATCGAGATACACGCGGTCGCTATCACCGACTGCTGCTGCCGTTCAGCGGCGCGGACGCAGACACCCTCTATGTAAACCTACTGACGGGGCAGGTGGTCGAGACGCAAGAGACCGGTGGCTCAGTGATGGCAAAGTCGCTCGAAGCATTTATCAACGCCATGGCAGTGGAAGTTGAGGCCGGCAGGATCGATCGTTCGCACGACTGGATTCGGCTCAGTAACACTGATCTGCGTGACAAGTCGTGCCCTGGTTTCGCCGGGTAGCAGCGACAGATCTTTCCGAACCACATCCGGCAGGAAACCCTGACCGTGGGGGGCCGGCCATACGGTGGTCGCGGCAAGCTTACTGTGGGCTGAGCCGTGCGGCTTAGCGATCGAATTCCTGTGTTCGAAGTTCTGAGTTATGACCGACCTGTTTGATCTCATGGAACCGATGGCTTTGGGAAAGTTATCGCCCCGTCATTTTTGACAGGAATTAGTGTGAAAAATGGCCGGATAGGGTTGCAGCCACGTGGGGGACAGCGTATCAATGCATGCGATTGAGATTCAGTCTCAACTAAGGTCGCTGCCATGATTGATGAAATCAAAGCCAAACTCAAAGCCAGCAACTTCACCGGTGCTGAGAGCCGGGCAAGGGATCTGTTGGATCGCGAACCGAATAACGGAACCGGCTGGGCTTTGCTGGGACAAATACTTGTCGCCTCATCGCGGGCCATCGAAGGTCGCGAGGCCTTGGAACACGCCAACACGCTGGTTCCACTGGACGCTGACGCAACAGTGGCTCTGGCCAGCTGTTACCTGGGCGAACAGCACACTCGCCTGGCCCTTGAGATGCTGGTGCATGTTTCTCAGCAAACCGATGCCACCGCTTCGACTTTGCGAGCAGCCGCCGCGGCCGCAGACAGCGTTGACCACCCATGGGTTTCGAAAGCTATCTGTGAACGATCGCTCAAGCGCTTCCCGGACGAACCACAAACGTTTTACGAACTCGGCTACTACTGCGCGCGGCTGGGTTCACAAAACCTGATGGAAGCCAACGCTCGGAAAGCTATCGAACTCGATCCCGACAACGTGTGCTATCGGGTTGGACTTGCCAGTTCTTTGATGAAGCAGAATCGAACCGCCGAAGCCTACGCATTAGTCAAGGCGTTCGGGCCAAAAGAAGTCGACCAGGTCTGTTGCAACTCGTGCCGAACCGGACTGCTTGCCATTTTCGAAGCAGCCAACGACAGCCTTCGCGTCTCGCTGTGCCAGTCGCGAATGCAGCAGCAGGAACCGGGAGATTCTCACGGTCATTAAGCGGATGCGGCACAACACACACTTCAATTTCACGAAGCCCGTCAGCCAGCAGATCAGCCGCCAAACATGAGTACCAACACGTCTAAGAAAACTGAAGTTCTTTCCGTCGTGGGTAAGGAGTAACGCGATGCCAAAGAAGCTCTGCGATCTGAAAAAACTGCTGAAGACGGATTACGACGCCTTTCTGCAGTTCATTCAGGATCCAACACACGTCTGCAAGAGTTGCGGTCGCGTGGCCAACGAAAAACGGCGCTTGTGCAAGCCGCAGAAGCTAAAGCCGCGATAACGAAACTGACAGCAACCGAATGACGACCATCGAAGCCGACACTGAAATCAAAGTGCAAGCCGCCGCGCCTGTCGATACGCCCAGGCCGGCTCCTCGCAGTAAGAAGAAGGCGTGGAACACGTGCATGAAACTGGTGCGCCGAGTGCACTTGTACTCGGGCATCTTCATGTTTCCGTTTGTGCTGCTTTATGGAGTCACCGGTTGGTTGTTCAACCACCCCACCTACTTTACAGGCGACGAGACCACGACGCTCGTCGCCAGTGAAGTCGCCGACGGGAAACTTGCGCAGCTCACCGCACCGAATCTCATGGCCACCGAAATCGTGGCGGCCATTAACAAGAACCTCAGTAGCGCCAACGATGCGGACGATGCAGGCGATGCGACCGACGCTCCACTGGTCGTACTTACTGACATGCGAGAACCACAATACAGCGGGTTCATGAGTTTCAGTGTTCGCGGCGAAACCGAGACTCACTCTGTTACGCTGGACCCATCAACCGGCGATGGCGAAGTGAGAACGCGTCCGCAGAGCACCACAGAACGCGAACAAGCGGCTAAGCGAAAACAAAACAACCCGCTGCACACAGTTCGTAAGGTTCAGATCGAACACAACGCAGTCGCCGAAGCCAAAGCTTTGTTGCCCGCGGCCCTGAAACAGCTTGGCCTGGACGGTGACAAAGTCGAAAGCGGACGCCGCAGCCCAAGTCTTTCCTTCTCGGCAGAAGTGGACGGCGTTCCCACTATCATCAACTGCAACCTTGGCAGCGGCGACATTTTGGCCGTCCGCGAGGACGCCCTGCCCGAAACAGAAACCAAGAACTTCCTACAGCGACTGCATCTGTCTCGCCGGTATTCGCCGCACTTCAACATCCAATGGTTCTGGGCACTGCTGGTTGACGGAATGGTTCTGTCGATGGTGTTCTGGGGCCTTTCCGGAATGATCATGTGGTGGCAGATTAAACGCACGCGGTTGCTTGGGGGCGGCTTCTTCATCGCGAGTATTGTCTGCACAACATTCCTGACCATAGGCATGCACGACCACTCAGCAGTCTCATCGGGACTGCGAAATAGTCGGCCGCGCCAGCAAAGATCGCGGCAACAGCAGTCCGCAGAAAAGAAGAACACGAAGTCAAAAAGCGGCAAGTCACCTAAGGCCGAGTAGCAACAAAGTGTGCCGCCAACCAACGCTAGCGGGTCGTCAAAGAACAGCCTTCTCAAACTCACGCGCCGTCATGCTGAAGATCTCTGAGTTGTTCGTTTTCTCGTTCTTCACAACATGCATGTAGCAACCGACGTACGGTTCGGTCACGCGGGCTTTGGAATCCAGAGGGGCGACAATCAAAACCTGCAGGCCGAATTTACGGAAGAGTTCAAGCGCGTATTCGGAGTAGCGGTCGTCTACTTTGGAGAACATCTCGTCCACAACCACGAAGTGGAATCGCTCGCTGTGGTCCGCGTCAGGATCGATGTCATATTGGTATGCGATTGCCGCCACCAGAATCGTGAACGCCAGCTTGGCTTTCTCACCGCCCGATTGGCCCGCGCTGTCTGTGTAGCAACTGCGTTCCTGTTCTGTCGCTTCGTCGATTTCCAGAGCGGCGAAGTTGAACCAGCGGCGGACGTCGGTCACTTTTTTACGCCAACGATCTTCATCGCGCAACCGCGTGATCAGTTGTTCGATTTGCTGATAGCGTTTCTCTTCGCCGTTCTTTCCCTCGAAATCTCCGGACAGGCAATCGGTCAGAGCGGTTCGGAAATCGGCGATCTCACGATCGCGGGATGGGCGAGGTTCCAATCGCATGAACGTGCCGGTGCGGTATTCCAATTGCCGCAGAGATTTGTTGAGCGTTTCGATTTTTGAGCGGATCTCGGTCGCCTCGGATTGCAACGAGCCGTTAAGAAACCCGATTTCCTGAGTGACTTTTTCGTTCAGCCTTTCTTTGAATCGCTGTTCGTGCCGCGGCAGGTCTTCGGCCTGGATACGGTTTAGCAAACCGCAGAATCCTTCGGTGTATTCCGGAGCCGCGTCCAGGTCGGCGCGTTCGTCGGGGAACTCGCGGAGGAACCGGTTCATTGCCTTCATCAGCTTACCCAGTACCGGTTCAGCCTTCCGCGTTTGGTCGCGAAGCTGGCGGCGACGTGTGTCCAGGAAGGACGACTCTCGCAGCAGCACCGTATCAACCGTCAGCGGTTCGTCGGCAAAGCAATCGTCGATGGCGGCGAAGTGGTGCGTGTAATCGGTCGCGTGTTCTGCCAGCCGGGTTTTTGCGTTCTGAACCAAACGTTCGCCGTCTTCAATTTCTGACTGCAGCAACTTGGCGCTGCCTACCGCTTCGTCGCGTGACGCCATCAACGCATTGACTTTCGATTGAGCCTCGCCCAGTCGCTGTTCGAGAACGCGAACGGATTCGTCGCCGCTCTTGATACTTAGTTCTTCCAGTCGCAAGGCTGCGATGGCCTGTTCGTTTTGCGTGAAATCGATCGCGGCAAAGTCCTCGAATTGATCAAGTTCCGCAATCGCGGCCAGCCGCGATCGCAGACCAAACAAGCGGGCATCCGCGTCGGCGATTTCCTTATCCAGCTTTGCGATGGCGTCGCGGTATTTACCGATTTCGACCGCAAGGTGTTTTTGTTTCTCGCCGTTGTTCCAGCCCAATACAAACGAACGCACATTCGACGCGCGATCGCGGTCGTCTTTTTCGTGCCGCCCGCCGCGATATTTTATGTGGCGCTTGGACGTCATCGCCGGGCCGGGTGACTTGCGGAACGCGTCGATTGTCTCACAGCAATCGAAGTTGAACCGGTTCTCCAGTTCGGCTCGCAGCCATGGCAGCAACGGATGGTCTGCACGGAACACAAGTTTGTTCAGCAGAGACGTGGGGCCGATTTTAGTTTGTCCCTGCCGCGGAGTTCCCACCTTCAGGTACACTAAGCGCTGGCCCCGACCACGCGCGTCGGTCATGCGAGTCTTGTTGATGTATTCGCTGACCGCTTTGTAGTGCTGTTCCGGAACCAACAGATTGAGCGCGAGACCGTAGAGCGCTTTCTCGATGGACGGTTTCCATTCAACCTGATCGTCAGAGACGGCCATGAGTTCAGCCGCGAATGGAAGATCCTGTTCGGTGAGGTTCAGGTCCCGGCACAGCTGCGTTCGCATTTGCACCATTGCCGGGGCGAGGTTGCTCTTGCGTTTGTTGAGTGTCTTCAGTTCGGTTTCGAACATGGACATCGATCGCTGCACTTCACCGCGCTTGATCGTGCGTTCGTCGCGCTCGCGTTCGGTCGCGGCTACTTGTTGGTCGATTTCGAGTGACAGCGTTGGCAATGGCTTCTTCAGCCGCTTGATTGACCGGGCGGTCAATGCGTTCGGCACGGTGATTTCCGCGGTTTGCAGCAATTTTCTTAGGCGTGTGTCGGCTTGCTGGCGTGACGCGGCCGTTGCTTGTTCGGCTCGAATTAAAAGCGGGATCTGGCGGAGGCGTTCGCCTGAGGCGGATTCGATTTCGTTCATCAACTGCCGACAATCGTTTTGCGCGTCGGCGATTTGGTTCGCGAGATCCTGCTGTCGTTTGTTGGTTTCGGCAAGCTGGTCGCGTTTGTTGGAACACGCGGGGACGAACAGATCGATTGTCTTGTGGCGGAAGAACGCGTCGGCCGCGTCCAGTAGTTCCTCTGTCTGCTTAAGCCCGTCAGCAAGTTCTTTGTATTTGGTTCCGTGTTCGGAAATTGGCGTAAGTAGTTCGCTTTGGCGGCGGACTCGAGCCAGGCTGCCGTGAGCCTGACTAAGTTGTGTGAAGTGGCTTAGCAGGCTGTCAACGCGTTCGGACCACGGCCGCGATTCCAGCATGTGGTCGCGAATGAACGTGTCCAGGCTTTCGATGTCTTTGACAGCAACGGTCTGGTTGAACATGTCCATCGCTTTCGGACGAATGCCCGTCGCGCGACTGAACCAGCCCATGTATTCGGCGTAGCTGGCGGTCGCTTTGAACCCGCGCTGCTGCATTTGTTGTCGCAGCTTGTCCATGCGCGTCAGGCCCGCGCAGTCGGTCGCGATCGAACGTTCGTCAGGAGCGAAGCAGTAGACCTTCTCAGCCTTGCCATCCGCGTTCATGTACATGATCAGCGCGGTGGTGAACCACTTACCGGTGTCTTCGTTGTGGAAGCTTGCCAGCAGGCACGAATAGTGACCGGTGCCTGGTCGCAGATACTGCACGTCGGATTGGTTGTCCGCATCGCGACTCCGCCGATCGTACGCGCCCTTGATGTAGCTGCGTTCGTCACGTTCGCGCTTCTTCGCGCCGGCGGCGACGTTGTAGTTACGAACGCCCGGACGAACCAGCAGTGTGAGAATCGCATCGACCAGTGTGGACTTGCCGGAACCGTTGCGCCCGATCAGTAGCGACACATCGCCATTGGTTCGAACCGTGTAAACACTGCCGCGCGTGCTGTCGAACGTACCCCAGTTGTAGACTTCCAACTTGTGCAGTCGGAACCCGGGACGCTGAGATTTGAGATCAGGGAAAAGTTGGTTCATGGTTTCGAAGTGACTTAGGGCAGAGCAATCAGGCCCGGAGGGCCGAAACAATCACTGCCGGGGCTGTAAAGCCCCGGTACCGGTTAGTTGCGTACGCGCAGGCCCGGAGGGCCGACACAGAATTAGTCCCACACATACTTTGGGTCGTACTCCACCTCGTGTTTATCAAGCAGTTGGACATACTCACTCTCAAAGGGTTCTGACTTGTGATGTTCCATTTGCCTGTCGATGTAGTCGAAGACCCGCTGCTTCTGTGATGAACTCACCGTGAACGCGCCGTAGCCATCCTGCCAGCCAAACTTGAGTAGTGTGCCGCTGGTGTCATTGATGTGCTTACTGGTACTGGCTTTTAGCCTGCCGACGAAGTCCGCCACTGCGAGTGTCGCCGGAATGCGAACCAGTAAGTGAGCGTGGTCGTAGAACCCGTTGATGTTGAGAGCGGCGGCCTTCAGGTTTTTGCAGATGCCTGCCATGTATGCGAAGGTTTCTTCGCGCATCCCATCCTGCAAAAGGGGTTTGCGGTCCTTGGTGCTGAAGACAATGTGGTAGAGCAATTGGTGGTGAGTGCTCATTGTGTCGGCCTTTCAGGCCTGCTGGTTTTGGGGGTTATGATCCGGGGCCTGACGGCCCCGGCAATGATTGTTTTGGGCCTTCGGCCCATACGGGGACGGTGGTTCTTGGCTTGGCAATTCATGACTTCTGCCGGTTCATGACTTCTTTAGTCGCTTCCTGGCGGCTGCTTTGAGGTGTTGTTTGAGGTTTTCGAGTTCTCGTGCGGGGAGTCGGGCTTTTAAGATGCGGCGGATTTCCCAGGCCGGGGGTTCGTCGCTGAATTTGCTTACGAAGCGCAGGTCTTCCAGTTTTCGCAGGGCCGAGGTGAGGTCTTTGCGGAGCCGGACTTCGTCGTGAGTTGGCGGGAAGAAGGTCTTCCAGAGTTCAAACAGCTTTGCGGTTTCGACAACGCAGCGATCGTTGTCGATGTCTTCATCTTCGAACTGACGGAGTTCTTCGCGAAGCAAAACGCACAACAGCGTGGTGTCGTAGCCGAGTCTTGAACGTCGGAACAATCGTGGCAGTTGGTCGTAGCCGTCCGGTGTTTCGTCTTCGTTCATTTGCCGGACGTACGCGAGGCCTTCCGGTTCGTCGACAACCAAAATCAGGCCCAACCGCGCGGACCATTCTTCGACGGCCGACTGAGACGCCAGCAGCGCGTCCCAGGCTTTGTCGTCGGAATACACCGGGCCCTGCAGCAGGCGGACCGCCGCGGTGCTCCAGGCTTCGAAAGTGGGCAGTGTTGTTTCGGTGCTCATGGGGCGGCAAAACGAATTAGAGGAACGGTAACGGCAATGCTGGCGCGGGTTTCGTCTTTCGCGGGCAGCACAACTTCTTCGGTCGCGGCGACGCTAATCATGTGACCGTCGTCGTGCGCGATTTGGACGTAGCCCAGCACTTCAACAATGCCGGACTGCGGCGGGTGTTCGTAGAGAACTCGACCAAGCGTCGGCATTTCGGCTTTCGACATCACATCAGCAACGTTGTCGCGCATCTGGTTCCAGTCGAGTCGTTGCAGCTGCGTGAAATCACGAAACGCATCCGCGCGAGCGGCTTCGTCGGAGACGTACTCTGTCAGGTCAACGCTTTCGAACTCGGGCGGTTCGACCCAGAAGTTTCTGGCCAACGGAGATGACAGGGGGATCTTTGTTTCGACTTCGAGGCCGATGTCGGTTGGCGGATCATCAGACATAGCGGCTGCCAGCCCACGAATTTCGCCAAGCAGGTTCGCCACGCGCTGGCGTTCTTTGTGAGCTCCGGTGTCCAGCAAACGGCGGAGTGTCGTGGACAACCGCCGGTTGGTGTTCATGACTTTCTCTGCTTCGGCCAGCAGAGTTGGGATCATGCGATCGACGGTGGTCAGGCCGTCGTTGAGCGGAGTGAGTTCTTCGATGTGGCTTAGCTGTTGGACAACCGCTTGCAGTTTGGCCTGCTGAGCCGGCGACAAAATGAAGCGCACGAACTCGTAGAAGCTCACGCCCTGGTCTTCGTCTTTGAGCAGCTCTTCTGAATCCAGAGCGAACGACAGGATGCCACCGCGGGCTCCATCGGTTTCGTGTTGGCGCTGCTGAACCTGACGCGTGATGGATTTGAACCGTTCTTCAACGGCGCGGAAGTCGCCCTGGAGTTGTCGTAGCATGCTGACGGCGGTTCCGAAGCGTTCGCGAATCTGAGCCGGTCGATATCGCGTCACAGTGCCGGCGTTTTCGATGGCGGCGATTTCGTCTTCGATCCGTTGCTTCTCAGACCGCAAATGACGCAGGCGTTCTTTCGGATCTTCGGAGGCTCCCACCACCAGATCGGCCAGGGTCTCGATGACAATCTTCAGCCGCGATTCGGTTCCAACGAAGTCCAGATCTTCACGGAGAACGCGGTCCAGGAAGGCGATCACGTCTTCTGTGTGCGATGTAAGTTCATAGACCGGTTCGGTTTGAGACGAATCCAGGAACCGGTGCAGCCAGCGGGCTTCGTCAGAACACCAGGCACTCAGATAAATTTCGGCCGGTTCCCGCAGAACCTCGGGCCACTGCCGATGGATGTCTTCGCGGTATTCCTTGAGGGCCGCGAGCAGGTCGGAATAGACAACGGTCAGACGGCCGCCGCGTTTGAATTGCTGGGTCAGAAAATCCAAAACGAACGGAGCGTTGGGAGAACGCAGCAGGCGGAGAGCCGGCGAGGTTTCGAAGTAGACCTGAAGTTTGTTGAGATGCATGACTTGCGAGGTGGGTCTGAAAAATCGCGACCAATCTTCTGGTCTGCGCGGTGAGCCCACGGTCCGTCATGCGAGGCGGCTCAAGGCATCAAGGGTCGGGCATGGACGAACGTCTTGCAAGATGAGTGTTCGCAAATGCGGTCACAGGCCCGGAATCCGTACGGATCAGGCAAGAACGGTAATCCACAGAACCCACCAAAGGCCGCTTTTCGAGCGGATTCTCCGTCCGCCTGTGTCGGGCTACTGATGGACTGCTCGGTAACGGGGATCCAGGTAGACGTTGATCGTGTGCGTCTTTGGAGTTGGGGAGTCGCTGGTGCTTTGGGGCTCGGAGGCCCCAAGTACAAAAATGCCGGTTGTTTACAGGCAGATCACCATTAGTGACAGGGCGTTCTATCCGGAACTTTCCAACAGCTCATCCGGCAGCGCGCTGATGTTACCGTTGCCGTCGACGCAGGCCAGTGTGCTGGTTCCGGTGGTTAACACTTCGCCGTCGCGCATTAGTTGGTATTCGTGTTCGATGCGGGCTGGAGTGATGCGGCTGATTGTGGTTCGTAACGTGAGCAGGTCGTCGTAGCGAGCCGGCTTCTTGTAGCGAACTTCGATTTTGACGACGACCAGAAACAGGCCGCGTTCCTCGACCGCTCTGTAGCTACCTCCACCGGCGCGGAAGAGTTCTGTTCTTCCGATTTCGAAATACGTGAGGTAGTTCGAATGATGAAGGTAGCCCATTGCGTCCGTTTCAGCGTAGCGGACGCGAATTTCTGTTTCGTGTGATGTCATTTGGATGGAATAAAGAAGCCGAATTTTTCGAACGTCTCAATCGCAATCGGATCGCAAACCTTAATCATGGCGACGTTGTTAAGTTCAATCATCACGCGACGCGCGTTTTGTGAGTCGGGGCGTTCGCGCTCGAGAAGCAGGATGGTTCCCAAAAGCCTGAAGCTGCAAAATTCAATCGTTTCGTTGAACGTGGTTGTGACCAGTCCCTTACGAGGAATCTCAGCTGGCCAGCTGCGGAGAACTTCGATCCATGGTTGTTCCATTGGTGCATCCTGCTTCTGTGTTTCGTATGAGTTGCGTGGCCGAACCGTACCGGGCTGCGGATTGTGGTCAAGGCCAAGCAGGCAATGCACGGCGTGCGCCGACCTGCGAGACCAGTGTTAGCGCGGGCTGGTCTGCCCGGCTGGGTTCGCTTTTTCGACAGGCTTGGGTTTTCCGGGCAGTGACAACCAGTACAGCAGCCCCATGAGCAACGCGAAGCCCGCCACGGCCGCGGTGAGAACCGGCCAGGGCTTCGAACGGTTCCGCTTTCGCCGTCTTGATCGATTCACTGGTGACGACGAACCGCGATCCTGCGTCTTGACTACTGGCAGATCGTCGTCAAATTCGTCATCGATCTCATCAAGATCAGCCGGCCGCGACGAACGTCGGGAAGCCGTGGGCGCGGGAGCAGACTCGGGCGCGGGTGGCGCTGCCGCTGCAGGTTTCGGTTTCGCGGCGGGTTTTTGTTTCGGGGCCGGTTTTGGTTCCAGGCTGGGCGGAGCCTGCGGGGCTGCCGGGGGTAGCAAACCCTGAATCTGTTCCGCTCGAAACCAATCACCCGCGGCGCCTTTGCGCACCTTTGTCTGGGGAAGAACCAAGCCCTTTTTCGAGGCGGCTCGCATTTGGTCGGCGGTGAAGGGGCCGCGGATTTCATCACTGATAATCACGAACCAGTCCGGGTCAGCCACTCTCACTTACCTCACAGTCGTTAGAACCATTACACCGATACGCGCGGCTATTCTGAGTATCGTCACGCGGCGATGGATTTGCCAGCGATGATTCCGGCTATGCCTGGACACACCTGCACACCTTGCTCCGGATGTCGTAGAATAGCTTGTTCGAACACCAGGCTACTCCCCTGTCAGACCAGCCTTAAAGCTCGGGGTCACCTGGGCGATTGGCCGCTCCGTTGTCGCTAACAAACAGTGGTTCGAACCCGAATTCTGAATACTGACGCAACACTACTTTCATGTAAACGAACAATGGCGATCGAGTTCAATTGTCCATACTGCACTTCCACGATTCGTGTGAAAGACGCAGCCGCTGGCAAACGTGGCCGCTGTCCGCGATGTAGCAAACAACTACTGGTTCCCACCGTCCAGTCGTTCGAACCAGCGTCGGCGCCAACACCAGCGGCCAACCCGGCACCGACTGTCCCCGCGGCACACACCGAAGCACCTCCGGCGGTTCCAGCCCAACCGGTTCCAGTCATGGAACCAACCGCGCCCGTTTCAGCGCCGGTGGTTCAACCAGTTGTTCCTGGTGATTTTCCCAACGTCCCGGTTATCTCAACGGCGCCCACTAGTCCAACACAAAACCGAGCAGGATCGCGGACTCGTCGCCGCCGAAAATCAAGCAACTCAGTTGCCATGGGAATTCTCGGCGTCTGCTTCGCCGCGATCACTGGTCTGGCGGGATACTTGTGGTGGTCCAGCCAGCCCGTAAGCCTGGAAGGCAACCTGTCTGGCGAACTGGTCGCGTCGTCAAACATCAAGCCCGTGAAAGTCTCTGCCGCCAGCATCTCGGGGGACACTCGGAGTTCGGTACTGGCAGCGCTGCGCGAGATGCCGTTCAGTATGAAAAGCAATTTGCTGGTCACGGAATTCCGGGCGACTGAAACGGACGTCGAAGTTCGGCTGCTGCCAACCACAACGACATCGATCATTCGAGTCAGCCCACAAGCGGACAAATCGTTAGCAACGTGGCTAACTGAGAACTCAAGTCGCGTCGTTGGCGAACGTCAGACAGCTGTGAACAAAGCGACTGAGACGTTCTTCGCCGACTACGCCGATTTCAAAGCCAACGGAACCTCCCTGCGTGATAAGACTCCGTATTATCGGAACCACCTGGCGCTGGGAGCCATGAACGTTGGCCTGGGCTATGTGGTCGAAGCGGCCACTGCAAAACAGGTCTGCCCCTGCGTGTTCGAAGATTCCGCCGGCAATCTGTACTTCGCTGTCCCGCATGACACTGATCGCTTCACAGTGCGCGGCCGAACCATGTCGGATGGCCGCAAACTGTTCCCTGGCACATTCGCAGTCAGCTGCGGAGCCGCCCCGGAAGACATCCAGCTTGTCGAACCAACCGCGCCGGAGACAAAGCCATCGGAATCGGCCGGATCAGAATCAAAGGCGACCGAAACAAAACCGCCGGGTTCAGAAACGAAAGACGCTGGGGCAGCGTTCGAGGAAGAGTCTGGCATGAAACCAAAGGCCAAAGACGCGCCAATGGGGTCCGACTTTGAAATGGAATCTGGTTCAGGCACAAAACCATCCGGCGCGGGCAGCGAGATGGGTTCAGGAACGACAGACAGACCGATGTCGGACGAACCGGTGGGTTCTGGTTCAAGAGAGTGAGTTGGTTAGTCGCCGAGCTTTCCCGAGGTTGTGCCGCATCAGTCACCTCTCCCGCTTTGCGGGAGAGGTCGCGGTCTCAGCCGCGGGAGAGGGCTGAGCCTTGGTTGGTGTGCGTTCTGATTTTTGTGTAGGCGCTGCCCCTTGTGTAGGCGCTGCCCCCTCTCCCGGGCTTACAGCCCGACCTCTCCCCCAAAAGAGGGCGAGGTGACAAGCTCGGCCACCCAACAAATGGGTGTCACAACGTTGGACGATCAGTCCAGCGGTAGTGTGAACTCGGCGGCTTGTGATTTGGTTTCGAAGCCCAACTCTGCGTACACGGTCACGGCGAATGTGTTGCCTCGATCAACATCGACCGAACAGTACTTGTAGGTCGGCGACCAGACTCGCGCCAGCGATGCGGCTAACAATTTGCCGCCCAGTTTTCGGCCGCGGAACGGCGGTGAAACGCCCAGGTATCGCACTCCAATGTAGGCATGAGCGTCGTAGCGGCTTAGCAGACATACCGCCGCATCCTGACCATTCAAAGCCATGACGAAACGATCCTGATGGTCGGGTGATTCGAACTTCAGTCGATCAAGAAACCCCTGCGCGCTGTGGTCGGGGCCAAGCGACGGGTCCGACAGCGAACCTTCGTAGGTCGATTGAATGATCGTCACCAAACGGGCGTCGTTGGCTTCTGATTCGCACAATCCGATTGGCTGTTCGGCTGGGTTGGCCAGTGAAGCTCGCTCAAGCGTCATCGCGCGGTTCCGTGACTCCATCGTCATCACGTCGCCCACATGCCGGAAACCGTGGTGCAGTAGTTCGGGAACGAAGCCGGTCATGTGCATCGGCAACAGGACCAGCGCTACGTGCGCGTTGAGTTCAATGGCGCGTTGTTTGAGTCCGTGGTACAGAGATGTGACTGCGGTTTCAGATCGAACACCAGCCGGCAGGTGAATGAACCCAGTTCCGTCTCTGTGGAGAACCAGCGCCGCCGCTGTCTGAACCTTCCCGGTTGCCGGCCAGGCCAAAAGGCTGATGTCCGCCCCCGATCGCTTCTCGTGTAGCAGCAGATCAACGTTGTAAGTCTCACGTAACAACTTCGCTGCCTGAGCGCGATCTCGCCCTGTCGTCAGTCGTGTTGCTTGCCGAATATTCACAGGACGCCGGCCTTCGAACCGCAGAATGTCGAACAAGGAATTTCGAATGACGAGGCCAAATCCTCAACCGTTCAACCGGGTGTGCAATCGCCAACTCCAGTCACCTTCCTCACCGGATACCGATCGAACGGGACGTTCGTTACTTTTTGCGGCGGGTGGTGCGGCCGGCTTTGCGGTTGGCTCGTTCCTGGAGTTCGACGGGGACGTGGTTCAAAAGCATCTGCACGACGTCGTCAGCCGTGATGCGATTACTGTCGGCCTGGAAATTGGTCACGATACGGTGACGCAAAACCGGAGCCGCCACGGCCTGGATGTCCTGTGTTGTGACGTGGAACCGGCCTTCCAAAATCGCCCGCGCTTTGGCGCCCAGGATGAGGTACTGGCCCGCTCGTGGTCCGGCTCCCCATGAAAGGTTTTGCTTTACGAAGTCGGGGGCTTCTTTTTCATCCGGCCGGGTCGCTCGAACCAGGTCGCGAGCGTAAATGAAAACGTGTTCGGCGCACGGAACCTTGCGAACCACTTGTTGCAGCGCGAGGATTTGTTCGCCCGTTAGTGCGGTGGAAAGTTCTGGTTCGACACCGCTGGTTGTTTGTTTCAGGATCAGCAGTTCTTCGGCGGCCGTTGGGTAGTTGACCACGATGTTAAACATGAACCGGTCCAGCTGCGCTTCCGGCAGCGGGTAGGTTCCTTCCTGTTCGATCGGGTTTTGGGTGGCCAGTACGAAGAACGGTTGCGGCAACCGGTAGGTGCTGGAACCGACCGTCACGTGTCGTTCCTGCATCGCTTCCAGCAAAGCCGCTTGTGTCTTTGGTGGCGTTCGGTTGATTTCGTCGGCCAGCAACATGTTCGTGAACAGTGGCCCCTGCATGAACTGGAACGACCGCGTTCCGGATTCCGGATCGTCCTGCAGCACGTCAGTACCGGTGATGTCTGACGGCATGAGGTCAGGAGTAAACTGAATTCGCCTAAACGACAGGTGCAGGATTTCGGCGACGGTGCTGATGAGCAAAGTCTTGGCCAGCCCGGGAACTCCCACCAGCAAACAGTGGCCTCGACTAAACAGCGCGATGAGTAATTCGTCGACGACGTTTTGCTGACCGATGATGACCTTGCCAATTTCGGTCCGCATGCGACTGTACGCGCTGGCGAGCCCTTTGACGGCTTGTTCTTCACGTTCTCGAAGCGCGGGGTCTTCGGTTCCGATAGGTTGATTCATAAGTGCTCTGACAGGCGAGATGTGACCCAAAAAGCGCGGCTTCGGGCTTGCTGGATAATCTAAGTAAGTCCAGGTGACGTGGCTTTGGGTGTTGCCTTGCGAATCGCGGGCCGGAATGGTCTGCTGAAGGCAGTTTTCCAATGTACTGGAACAGGCAAGCGCGACCAAACCAGAATCTTGCGGAACACCGCCCTTCAGTCGCCAATCGCCGGAATGACGTGAAAAAGGATGCCGTCATGAGCACCTCCCCAGTGAGTTATTTGATCTTCGACGTCGAAACGGTCGCGAATGGCGATCTGATCTCGCGAGCCAAGTATTCGGGCGAAAAACTGTCCGGCGACGAAGCTGCGGCGCGATACCGCGAAGAACTGATGGCTCAATTCGGACGCGATGTGCTGCCGCCGACATGGGTCGAACCGACATCCGTCTGCGTGGCCAAAGTTGCAGCTGATTTTCGTCTGGTCGATCTGGTCGCTTTGGATACTCCGAAATACCGGCCGTATGAAATGACACGGACGTTTTGGGAAGGCTGGGAACACTACAAGCGGCCGGCGTTTGTGACGTTCAACGGTCGCGGCTACGACCTGCCGGTTATGGAACTGGCTGCGTTTCGATACGGACTTAGCCTGCCAGCGTGGTTCAACGTTAAGTCACGGACTTACGAACAATCGCGGAACCGGTACAACCTGGACCGACACATCGACCTGCAGGACTTCTTCTCCAACTACAGCGCGATGCGTGTGTCGGGTGGTTTGAACCTGCTGGCGAATCTCATCGGCAAGCCAGGCAAAAGCGGCGTTGATGGGTCGCAGGTTCAGGACATGTTCGACAAGGGGCAGGTCGAAGAGATTAACGACTACTGCCGTTGCGATGTTCTGGATACTTACTTTGTGTTCCTCCGCACGCGCGTGTTGACCGGCGAACTGAAACTGGAAGACGAACAGCAGATCATCGACGAAGTCCGCGCGTGGCTGGAAGAACGCGCTCCGGAAAGCCCCGCGTATACTCACTACCTTGAGAACTGGGGCGACTGGGAATCACCGGTTCTCTTTGTCGCTGAGTAGTTCTGTTGTCGCGACGGTTGGGTCTGCCGCTGTTTCGTGGTCCGCTGGTTGAGGAAATGTCACTGCGAATTCGGTAGGGTTCTCTTATCGACAATCCGCAGTCACATTGAATTAGCGACACATGACAGACAAGGTACGTTACGGAATCATCGGAGCCGGAGCGGTTTCGGACTACCACCATGTTCCAGGGATCAATATTGATCCGCGAGCGGAACTGGTTGCAATCTGTGACCCAAACGAAGAACTCATGCAGCAGCGTCAGACCGACTGGGGTCCGACGAAGATGACAACGAAGTACGAAGACATCGCGTCGGATTCCGACATCGATGCCGTCATCATCGCCACGCCAAACTTTCTGCACTACGAACAGGCTTTGGCGTGCGTCGCGAGTGGCAAGCATGTGATGTGCGAGAAACCGCTCGGGCTTAACTTCAAGCAGTCCGCAGAAATGTACCGCGCGGCGCGGGATGCGAACGTGCGACACATGACAGCGTTTACGTACCGGTTCGCTCCATCGATGCGATACGTCAAGCACCTGGTCGAAACCGGCGCACTGGGAGAACCGCGGCACTTTCGCAGTCAGCGGTTCCTGGACTGGCCGGAAACCAGTTGGGGCTGGCGGCAGTACAAAGACCTGGCAGGTGGCGGCGATTTGTTCGACATGACGATTCACCGCATCGACTTTGCGATGGATCTGCTGGGTCCGATCAAGAATATTTGCGGAGCGGTCTCGACCTTTGTTCCGCGCGATAAGACTCCAACCGGCGAAGACTGCAAGCCATCGGAAGTGGACGACTGGTCTTCACTGATCGGCCAGTTTGAAAACGGAGCTGTCGGCGTGTGGGAAGGCAGCACGCTGATGAAGGGCTACCACAACGATGGAGTCGGCTACGAATGGGCCGAAGTAAACGGCAGCAAAGGTTCCGCCGCGTACCAGCTAACCGATCCGAACAATGTTCTGGTTGGTCTGGACGGCAAGAACATGGAGAAGCAGCCGGTTCCTCGTGAGTTTCTGGTCTGGCCGGGCAGCCCACGCGATCCGGATGCGGGCACGCCGAGTACCGTGTTCCGGTACGATTTGGTTTACGAATTCACGTCGGCGATCATCGAAGAACGCGACGCCATCCCCGGATTCGACCACGGCGCGAGAGCCCAGTGTGTGGCGGATGCGGTGCTTGATTCGTTCGAGAAGAAGTCGTGGATCGAGATTGATGCCGCGATGTAGGTCGAACGCGATAGGCCGTTCAACCAACGTTTTCCCTGCAGAGTGTGGCTATGCTTGCAAAAAAGACCCAATTTCTGGGAAATCTGAAATTCGGGCGTAAAGTGTTCAAAGGTGTTCGCGTCAGAAAAAGATCATTCCAGGCTTACGGAGTCCCACGGTGACAGATCCTATTCCAGAAGACGTTTACGAAGCCGGCCTTGGGTCGGGTCTCGAAGTCGTGGCGGAGGCAGCAGCTCCAAAGTCTGCCGCGGCACTTTGGATTCGGATCGCCATCTACGGGATTCTGTCCGTGGCTGCTGTGGGCACAGTGGTCGGCAAAGCCGCTCCAAACCTACTGACTTCAGTGGTTGAGTCGTTTCCCAACACGCTTGGGGCGCCGGCCAAAGATGGTTGAAACGATTGCAACTGAGAACCCAGTTTGGGTTCACGAAACTCTCTCAACCACACATCGATAAAGACACAAACACCTGCTGCACACTACAATTGGGTATGCATCTGCAAAACCCAAAACTCACGTTCTTGCGATTGCTGGCTATCGTTGCATTCGCCTTCCCGGCTCGATCGCAGGATAATGCGACAGCGGAACCGATTGAGTACCCGCTTGCGCAGGAATTGGAACTCACAAAGCAGTACCTCGCACTGAAGAAGGGCGAGACGCTTGAGGTTCCAGCGGCCGAAGCCGACCGCGGCATCTTCGTCATCTCAGAAGGCTCGTTCATCGGGCGCAAATGGTCCGGCAACTTTGGGTCACGAACCTACTTGGTTTGCAGTCTTCGATTGGCGAACCTCACACCTGACCCAATCAAATTTGTACCGGCTACGATGCGATTGTCCGTGGATGGTCAGGAACTGAAACATCAGAAATGGGCTCCCCTGCCAAGTCAAAGCGGAGCATATGTTCGCGGAAGACCGCTGACGATCAAGACACCAGACCAAGTGGATCTGGAACCTGGTGAGGTAAAAGAAGTTATCGGCGCGTTCCCTGACATGCCGAACACCGGACTGATTACGAATCTGCGACTGACTGTTGGCGGTTTACCACAGCCTGTTGCAATCGATCTCATGGCACAGGCCAAACGTGAACTGGAGCTGACTTCGCGTCGAACCGGACCGCGGCAATGCCTTGGCGTTCTGACAATCAACCGTCGTCTCGATAGTGTCAGTGCCAATTGTGTCGTTAGCGAAATGGAAAAACTGCTGGCGGCCGGTTCGTCCCGGCTGCTGATTCGCTGGGGCAAGAACGCGACGGTTCCAGACAGTGCAACCAGACGCTGGCTTAGCAATGCTGCCAGGAACAGTGGTTCCGGAACTGTAGTTCGATCGACCAGTGGGTTCCCCACCATGCCACCGGGAATCGCGGAACTTCATCTGAGTCCCGCCCCTTCTGTACTGGCCGGAACCACAAGGATGTCGAGTTCCAACATGTCGACCAACCTGCGAGTGCACAACTCTGATGAAGCCGCGTTTGTGGCGGCGCTACAGACTGCGTACGCACGCCTGCCTCTGGCCGAACTGGTTAGGGACACTGAAGCTGGAACACCCCTGATTCGTGCGGCGGCGATTCAGGGCGGAACCGGACGTCTTCCCGAACGGCTTATCCCGATGTTGCTTGAGCTTTCGCACCAGGAGCCATCGCATCTTCGGTCTTCGGCCGTTATCGCGCTGGCGGCATTTCCTTCGAAGGAAGCGGTTCAACGTGTGGCCGAAGTGATCCCTTCTGCCAAAGAGAACCTGCTAGCCGAAGCAGTCAGAGGCCTGCGAGATTCCCGGTTCCCGCTGGCTCAGGAAACCCTTCGAGACCTGCTGAAGACTTTGGATCCCAAGCCGCGCGCAAAGGCTGCGGAGGTGCTTCTCGCCAGCCCGCGACCTGAATGGCGTGAGCTGTTCTACGAATACGCAAAGGCTGGAAACCTTAGTGCCCTTCGGGCACTGGGTCAGATTGGCCACCCAAAACTGCCCGTGTTGTTGAAGGACCTTTTACAACACAGCAGTGCGGCGATTAGGAAAGAAGCGTTTAATTCACTCGCCAACAACCGCCGGGATCCGGAAAGCACCGCGATCGCGCTTGAGTACACGCTGCAGTTCATTAAGAAAACTTATCCGACGCCGGCAATGCTGAATCTGCTTAGAAGGCAGGGATCCCGCGAAGCCACCGACTCTCTTATCGCGCATTACCTCGCGCCGGGAGCCAACCGCAGGCTCAACCCCGAACTGCTCAGGGCAATCGTCGCAACAGGCGATGAATCCCTTATCCCGTTTCTGATGGAACAATACACGGCTACCAAACCGGCGATGGATTCACCGCAAAAACAGATCGTTCTCAATGCGTTACAAAATCTTCGAGCGCCAGGGCTAACGAAACTGGCCATTGAGGCGTTGGACGATCCAAAGCTCATCCTCACTGCGAAACAAATACTATTGGAGGACGCAAGCCCCGAAGCGGTCCTGGCAATCGGCGATGAGTTGCTGTCCAGAGAAAGTACTCCGAAGTTCCAAAACGCCGACAGACTACTCATCGACGCCCTGGCGACCATTGCAACACCACCAGCACGCCGTGTCTTGCGACTGCTTGAAAACGAAAAAACGAAGTCAGACAGTCGGCGCAGGCAAGCGGGCAGCAAGCTGGACAACCTGGTCAGGACTTCTCCCGCGGGGCCCCTACATCAGGCGGCGGGTCAACTGGTCGATGAAGGGAAGCTGCAGGAAGCGGAAGTCAAATTCGCCAAGGCTCTGGAACTGGACCCCGGTCTGGCGGAAATCTACGTCTCCCGCGGACACATGAAAGGCCGCGACAAACGCCGGGCCGAGGCTGTGAAGGACTATGACAAGGCGCTTGAGATTGACCCACTGCATCCGATCGCCACAAGCTTGAAGGCGATTTGCATTGTGGTTCTGGGTGACGTCGAGGGAGGTCTCCAAATGGTTGAAGACAACCGCAAGACGTTTTACTACGACTCTCTCTTTAACTACAACGCCGCATGCGCGTATGGCCAGGCAATCATCGTCACATCGCCCAGTCCGGAGAACCTTGAAAAGATCGCTCACTGGAAACTCAAAAGCCTTGAGTACCTTGAACACTACGCGAACAAACTGACGCCTCTTCAGGACGACGGGGAACTTATTCGAGATGACCCGGATCTCGCCCCACTGCGTGAGCTGGATCGGTTCAAGAGAGTGCTGGAGTCTCGTGAAAAGCCGTCCAAGCCCGAAGACGCTGAGGACGACGGTTAGCGCGAACGCACTTTGTGTTGCGAAGTCAGCTGGAACCGGTTTGCAAGAGAGACAACCGTGGTAGAACTCAACCGCATCTACACAAAGTCGGGGGACAAAGGCCAAACATCACTGGGCGATGGCAGCCGCGTCGCGAAAACCGACGCCCGCATCCGTGCGATGGGTTCTGTAGATGAACTCAACAGCGCGCTTGGCGTCGTGTTGCTGGAAGAACTGCCAACGCTAATCCAGGCGGCGCTCGGCCAGATTCAAAATGAACTGTTCGATCTTGGAGCCGACCTTTGCTGCCCGTTCGAAGCGGGTGATGAGAAGCTGCGCGTGACGCCGACTCAGGTCGAACGGCTCGAAGGCTGGATCGATACTGTTAACGAACCGCTGGCCCCTCTAAGCAGCTTTATCCTGCCTGGCGGCACGCGCGCGGCCGCGTTGATTCATGTGGCTCGGTCGGTATGTCGTCGAGC
This sequence comes from uncultured Planctomycetaceae bacterium, assembly GCA_964485095.1. Taxonomy (GTDB): domain Bacteria; phylum Planctomycetota; class Planctomycetia; order Planctomycetales; family Planctomycetaceae; genus CAYNWT01. The sequence goes on from CAZAIB010000001.1 coordinate 152,672, forward strand.
GGAACTGGATGTCCTGGAAATCGAAGGCGCCTTGAATCCGGCACTCGTGCAATACATCAATCGGCTATCCGATTTGCTGTTTGTGATGGGTCGAGCGTGCAACCAAAACGGCACGGCAGACGTGTTGTGGGTTCCCGGCAAGGACCGCCACGCGGCCGACTAGACGTTGCGTAAAGCAGCAGCGCTGGCGGAATCAGTGTAACATCGGGTTTCTGATTCGTACGCGTTCCGTCGAGGCCAACATGCGATTCGTGACACTGCTGCTTCTGGTCCACGGTGCCACGTGCGCTCTTGGTGCTCAGCAACTGGCCGATACAAAGCCGCTCACGATCGAAGGCGACATCGCATCGCAACTGGTCGAAGGCGTCGATGGGTTCCTGCTTCGTGAACTTGCTGAGTCGGTGCAGAATCGTGAACAGCATTGGAATCGCGACTTCGATTCTGCTGAGGCCTATTCGAAGTCGCTGGAACCGAACCGCAAACGGCTGGCCCACATTCTTGGTGTGCGCGGCAAGCTGGTTCCGTTCAAGTCGCCAGACATTATCGCCACTGTGGATAATTTTGATTCGCTGTTGTCTGATGGCGGTGACTTTGGCATGACGCGAGTCAGCTGGCCGGTTGTCGATTCGCTGAGAGCCGACGGCCTGTTGTTGACCCCTGTCAAACCGATCGTTGCGGAAGTCGTGCTGATTCCGGACGCGGACCAGTCGCCTGAACAACTCGCCAACACAATCGGAGCCACGCTGGCCGTGAGCGGTTGCCAGGTTCTGGTTGTAAGAACAGTCTCACGCAGTCGCAGCAAGCGGAATGGTCGAGCGAACCTGACGAACCGCGAGTATCTTCACCGGTCGGCGTTTGTGCTGGGCCGCACGTTGATTGGCTACGAAACCCAAATGGTTCTGGCGGGCGTCAACTGGTTCGCAGGCAACGATAGCGATCGGCCAATCGGTGTGATGGGGCACGGCGAAGGCGGTATGGCAGCAATGTTCGCCGCCGCGATTGACCCGCGCGTTGATGCGATTTGTACGACCGGCTTCTTCGGTCCGAGGGAACGCAGTTGGACGGAACCGTTGGAACGCAATCTCTTCGGGTTCCTAAGCGAATTCGGCGGCGCTGAGATTCTTAGCATGCTGGCGAACCGAGCTGTGGTTCTGGCCGCTGCTGATGGACCGTCGTTTGAAGTTTCGGGAGACGGTGCGGCTCCAGCGAAGCTATTGCCAGTCAACCCGATGGTGATGGAGCAGGAAGTTGCTCGGGCTCGAAGAATTGTTCAACCGATGAATGACGCTGCGGCAAAGTGGGTTGTCATTCGCACGCCACAGGGTGCAATGCGAGACCGCCCACTCATCGTTCCCGCGGGGGATGACAAGCTCGCGGTCGAGTTCATCACCGAACGAGACCCCGCAGCGGAATCGGAAATAGAAACCGCGACCAAAGCGTTTTGTCGGGCGTTGGGTGTGGAACCGGTCGAAGAACTCGAACCGCCCGCGCCTCGCGGAAAGCACACGCGTTCGCCGGAAGTTGCCGAAGCAGAACTGGTGCAGCACATCGATCAGTACAATCAGTGGCTGCTGAGCGAAAGTCAGTTCGTTCGCAAGCAGTTCATGAAGAAGCTGGATACAAGCTCACCGGAAGCGTATGCAAAGACGGTGGAGCCGTATCGAACGCACTTCGCGGAGAAGACAATCGGCCGCTTTGACCACAAGTTGCTGCCATTCAACGCTCGGTCGCGGCAGAAGTATGACGAACCGAAATGGACCGGGCACGAAGTTGTTCTGGACGTCTTTCCCGACGTCATCGCTTGCGGAATCGTGCTGCTACCCAAAGGCATGAAGCCGGACGAAAAACGGCCGGTTGTTGTTTGCCAGCATGGCCTGGAAGGTCGTCCGACGGACACAATCGAAGGCAACCACCGAGCGTACCACGACTTCGCAGCAAAGCTGTGCGAACGCGGCTTCATCGTGTTCGCTCCGCAGAACCTTTACATCTTCAAGGACCGGTTCCGCACCCTGCAGCGCAAGGCCAATCCGTTGGGGAAGACCCTGTTTTCAATCATCGTGCCGCAACATCAGCAAATCGTGAACTGGCTGAAGTCACTGCCAAACGTGGATAGCCAACGGATCGCGTTCTACGGACTTAGCTACGGTGGCAAGTCGGCCATGCGCATTCCGCCGCTTGTGCCGGATTACTGTTTGTCAATCTGTTCGGCCGACTTCAACGAATGGGTTCGCAAGAACGCATCGACTCGCGAGAATTTCAGTTACGTCTGGACCGGCGAGTACGAGATCTTTGAATTCGATTTGGGCAGCACTTTCAACTACGCAGAAATGGCCGCGCTTATCGCGCCGCGACCGTTCATGGTGGAACGCGGGCACTTCGATGGCGTTGGAACCGACGAGTGGGTCGCGTTTGAATTCGCCAGGGTGCGGAACCTGTATGCGGCTCGGCTGAAGATTCCGGATCGGTGCGAGATTGAATGGTTCGATGGGCCGCACACAATTAATGGGAAGGGGACGTTTGCGTTCTTGCACAAACACCTGAAGTGGCCGGTTCCGGAGTAGCTCATTGCGTGAGGCTTCCATCTGCTGCACCTTGTTTTTAAAACAAATTCGCGAACACCATCCATCTATTGGTTGAAGGAGGCGAATCGTGTCGGAATCCATTGCTGCCGATTACTTCAACCGGTTTCGCAAACACTCGACCTTCCTATGGGTTGCGAGCCATACGCTTCCCGGTTTCGCGTTGCTTTGCACTTTCGTGCTGGGCGATTCGGACAACTCGGTGGTGCGAGAGATTGTTGACACTGTTAGTCTTCCGTGGTTGTTGTCGGGGCCGGTCCTGGCATTGGCTTGCATCGCCGTGACGCCGGACAAACAGCCTGGCAGAGCCTTCATGCTTCTCGTAACCGTGCTGACAATGCCGCCGCTCTCAGCTTTGACGTTCGGGCTATGTCTCATGGTTCCAGCCATCGCGTTTCCGCTGTTCTTGCTGTGGCTATTTGCCGCGTACCGAGCTGCCCGCAGAGGGATTTGGGATTAGGCCAGGTAGCCCGGTCCCGCACTCGAGAAACCCGGCAGGTTCCAGGTCAATTCACGAACCAAACGCTGCAGCCAGTTGCTCCATCCGTTTGCGGTTCGCTCCGAGGTCTGAGTGGCCAATGCGGCTGGCGGAACGGAAATGGACGACCTTTTCGTCCTCGTCGATCAGCAGTTCCACATCGTCGACGTACCGCATGAGGGCCGTGGTGAACTCGGCTCGGATGTAATTGTCCGTCTCTTCTGTAATTTTTGAGCGGGGAATTGATCCGATTGCTGTCTTTAGGCGTTCTCGAACACTGGTGAGGTCGCCGGTGAATGGAATCGGTTCCATCTGGTGCGACGGTTCGCTGGCTTGAGTGCAAACGCAGTTGGGAGAACCTGGACAGTCTGTTAACCGGCCCTCTTTGACACCGAGGTTGTCCGGAGCCTGACTCAGCCAATTCATCATGAGCAGCCCCAATATTGGAAGCACAATGAGTAGCGTAAAAACGATCGCGATCACTCTGCGGAGGTTCTTCATATCCGGATTGAAGAGCGATGCGACGCTGGCTTCAAGGGCCAGGCATTGCCGATATGAATTGCAGTCGGCATAATCGGCGAACTTGAATTGGCGGGACGACAAATTCTATGGAAGCACCAGGCGCCTTAACGCATCAGCACTCTGCCAGCCCAGAGGTTGTGTGTGAAACGGGCTGCGAGTACGTGGTCGATGCATTCGACTGCAGTCCCCTGGTTCTTCGAGATCTGGCCGCTTTGCGATCTCTGTGTGACCGAATCGTCACCGATCTTCGTTTAAACGTTGTGGGCGAACCACAGTGGCACCAGTTTCCTGATCCCGGTGGCGTGACGGGGTTGTATCTGCTGTCAGAATCGCATCTTGCCTGTCACACGTACCCGGAAATCGGGTTCGCCAGCTTCAACCTGTATTGCTGCCGCCCAAAGACTGACTGGGCCTGGCAGGACGTTTTGGGACCACAACTTGAGTCGAGCAACGTCACCGTTCGCCGGCTCCCTCGAGGCAAACAGCCTGGCGAGGAACAAGCATGAAGCGGAAAGTCGCAGCGTGTCCTTCGTGCAGCGGGCCCGTGGAGTTTCAAATCTCTACTTCGCTGGTCACGGTGTGCGGGTTCTGCAATTCGGCAGTGGGCCGAGCGGACAAGGCGCTGGAGGATCATGGCAAGGTCGCCGACCTGGTTCAGATTGACTCGCCGCTGAGAGTTGGTCAGCACGGGACTTACGAACGCAAAAGCTTCAATATTGTGGGCCGCGTCCAGTACAGGCACCCGGCCGGTGGCGTTTGGAACGAGTGGTACCTGATGTTTCCCAGTGGCCGCTGGGGCTGGCTGGCGGAAGCTCAGGGTAAGAACTACCTCACGTTTGAGAAGAAGTTATCCGCCGAGATGAAGTTGCCGGACTACGAGAACCTGGGTGTCGGTTCCAGTTTCACGATGGGCAACTTCGGCAATTTCACGGTCACGGAAAAAGGAACCGCTACCACGATTGCCGCTGAGGGTGAGATCCCATGGCGGTTCACGCCGAACCAACAAATGGTGTTCGCCGATTTAGAATCGCCGGACGGCGGGTTCGCTTCGTTCGAGTACCAAAACAACCTGGCAGCCGGTGTGTTTGTCGGCAGTGAAATCAAGCTGGATGATCTCGGCCTGCCGCTTGAACCAGAAGACTACGGCGCGTTCGCTACAGCCAACACGGCTGCGATTTCGCTTAACTGCCCACACTGTGCGGGTCCGCTGACACTACACGCTCCGGATTCGACTGAACGCGTTTGTTGCCCCAACTGCAACTCGTTGCTGGATGCGTCGCAGGGCAAGTTGGAATATTTTTCAACGCTTAAGATGAAGAAGGTGAAACCTGTCTTGCCACTGGGCGGCACGGGTAAGTTTCGCGGAAACGAATACACGATTATCGGGTTCATGGAACGGTTTACCAAGTACGCGGGAACCGTGTACCCCTGGACCGAATACTTGTTGTACTCCCGGCCGCTCGGCTATCGCTGGTTAATTCACAGCGAGGGACATTGGACGTTTGCAGAACCCATTTCGGCAGCCGACTTCAAATCGCGCCACTACGACGGTGAAGAGTTCCGCCTGTTCGACAAATGTCGCGCGACGGTTCGATATGTGGTAGGCGAGTTCTACTGGAAGGTCATGCTGGGTGAAGGCGTCGATTGCGCAGACTTCATTGCTCCGCCGCGAATGATTTCGAAAGAGTACACCATCAAGATTGTTGATGGTCGCTCCAGCGAAGAGATTAACGTCTCGCTGTCGCATCATGTCCCTCATGAAGAAATCGAGGCAGCGTTTGGCGTCACAGAACTCTGGCGACCGTGGAGCGTGGGGCCGGTTCAGCCTGCTCCCAAACGTGGCGGCGTCTACATGCTGTGGGCCGCGTTTATTGGAGTCCTGGTGCTGGTCAACGTTTTGTTTTCCGCACTCGCAAAGAAGACCGGCGTCGATCAGTGGCTGTTTTTCTACGCTCTGGTGTTTGTGTCTATCGTGCCCATCTGCACGCTGCTGCACTCTTACCAGTTTGAAGTGAATCGCTGGAAAGACAGCGACTACAGCCCTTACGCAACAGACGATTAGATCAGCGATCAAATGAAATCATTCACAACACTCATGAAAATCTATTTGGCCGTGGGAACCATGGTTTCCATCTGGTTCGTTGTTGCAGCGGCCAATGAATGGAAGGCTCCCAACCTCGGTTTCCTTGACGGCTCATCAAGCAGCCGTCGTAGCGGACGGAGTTCGGCAGGTTTCTGGGGCGGAGGAAAATAACCATGACAAACATCATCTCACTGATCATGCAGGACGGCCGCAACGCGGCAGACAAGGCGATTGAAGTCACGGGTGGAGCCGACCACTACGGTGAGCTTGGGTTTCATCTGCTCTCAGGCATCCTGTTTTCCATCGTCGGCATCGCGGTTCTGGCCGCTTGCTTTTGGCTGATGGAACGCCTGACTCCGTTCTCGATTGTCAAAGAAATCGAAGAACACCAAAACACGTCACTGGCGATCGTGATGGGGGCGGTTGTTATCGCGATGTCGATTATTATTGCGGCCGCCATTCACGGTTAGGCAGGCGGTCGAATGGCGCTTGGGTTAGCCACTGCGGCTTTCTGGGGTAGTAGCCTGATATTGATCGGGACGTCCATCTATATGGTTTGGAATAGCCGACCGATCCAAGACCGCCGTATGAGCCAGCGGGATCTCGACGCTGTCTCCAATCACCCGTCAATCCTTTGGATTGGCCGGCGTCCGGAAACTGACTGAACCAGCCTCGCCGCATGTGTGTCACTCTGGAATTGCCGCAAGCTAATTCCAATGACCAAAGAACGCCAAATACGCGCCTGCTATGACAAAGACACGATTGTCATCTACCAGGCGTATTCCGACCAGATTGCTGACGCGGCGATTAAGCAGCAGCGGTTCGTCTCGCCGTTCTCGTTTCATCGAATGACGTGGATCAAGCCGTCATTCCTGTGGTTGATGCACCGCAGCAACTGGGGCCAGAAAAGCAATCAGCAGCGGACATTGGCGGTTCATATCTCGCGAACTGGCTGGGACAAGGCGCTCTCCCTGGGCGTGTTGACTCACCCGGAACCGGCCGTGTTCGCAAATCCGACCGATTGGGCACCGCGGTTCCGTGACGCGCCCGTTCACATCCAATGGGATACCGAACGATCACTGCGCGGTGCGGGATTAGCTCATTACAGCATTCAGGTTGGCATTGGCCGGCAGTTGATTCGTGAGTTCGTAGACGAGTGGATCGTGAAGATCGAAGACTTGTCACCGGCAGTCGCCAAGATGCGAACGTTCATGCGATCAGGAAATCGGAAAAATGCCAAGCGACTGTTGCCTCCCGAACGCGTGTACCCAGTTGACCCAATCGTCGGTAAGCGAATTCACATGGACGTCTGAGTTCGCTTCTGGCCAGAACGGCTGTAGAATTGAAACTGACTGAAGTGGACCAGGCGATCGCGTTGGTGGCTTGCTGCCAGCGAGGAAAGTCCGGGCTCCATAGGACACGGTGGTGGGTAACTCCCACCGTCCGCGAGGATCGGGCAAGTGCAACAGAAAGTAAACTGCCCCAAAGGTTCGCCCTTGAGGTGAGACCCTCGGGTCTCCGGGGTAAGAGGTGAAATGGTGCGGTAAGAGCGCACCGGCGGTTCGTGTAAGCGAGCCGGCCAGGTAAACCCCACCGGGAGCAAAACCAAGCAGAGGGAAGGTTCGGTTCGGACCGCTTGACCCTCGGGTCGGTTGCTAGAGGCGGCAGGTAACTGTCGTCGCAGATAAATGGTCGCCCACGACACAACCCGGCTTATCGGTCCACTTCAGTCTTTTCATTTCAACAGCCGATTGACTCGGCACCCAGCCGACTCAATGATTGCCACATGGATTTTGATAGCTACAACCAGGAAGACCAGTTCCGTTCCGCATGGGATGCGATCACAATCGCTCGTCCGGTGGACTACTCGCTGTTTACGTTTGGTGACAGCGACCTGCCTTACTTCCTCGTGACTGAGGGAACCGCAGACGATCCGATGGTGACTGTGCAGGAAGGCAGCGTGAACATCGCCCGCCCCCGCATTATCACTCCGGAAAACATGCACCCTGAATTCCGCAACTTCTTTGAAAGCGAAGCGGAGTACGGTTACGTGGAATTCCTGATGGCTCGCACAGCTGCGTTCGGGAACCTCAAGATCACCAACAATGAAGGGCCGGCTCGCATTGTCACCGATACCGTGGCTGAAGCCGTAGCCCGACTCAATAAGCAGCTGGACGACATCGAAGAAGAACACACTGCGATCCTGACGGCCCCGATGAGCCTCGCTGGCTTCGCTGTTCTGCGTTACGCATCAGAACGCGTCATGGCCAGCACGCCCGGCAACATTCAGGAACTTAGAGAACGCGGCTTCCTGCCTTAAGCTCAGCAGCCAACACACAACACCGCGCACGAAAAAGGGCTGCTGGATTTCCAGCAGCCCTTCATGATTTCTCAGACCCGTTTGAACGGTCAGAAACGCTACGGCGATGGCAATTCGCTTGAAGCACTCGTACAGCGGATCAGGTGGTCGTGGTCAATGTAGACGACTTCTTCACTCTCATCACTGTGAGTGAATGGGATCGGCCAGGCCGATCGGATTGTCTTGGTGTAGTACACCGTGCACTTGTAGTGACAGTGGTGTAGTCGAGCCGGTCCGACCATCGGGTAGAACTTGCATTCGTCCAGGCGATCAACGATTGGCTCAACAACAATTCGAACATTGTTGCGGCTGGTCTCCGCAAGGAACGCAAAGCCACCAGATGTTTCATCCGGCAACGCTCGCATCACTTCGTCCGGTGTTGGAGGGTCAACACAGAAGATCGGAGCGTGGTCGCCCTCAACCGGATCAAGAACAGGAACGCGATCGTAGCGTTCTTCTTCATGATAACGGTCTTCGATCCGTTGACTCTGCCATGCACTCACAGGCACAGGAGGCAGGGCCTTCCAGAAAACGAGCCCTTCCCAGAGGACACCAGCAAACCCACCCATCAGGGTGCAACCGCTGTTGCCAACCGTCATCAGACAGATGAGGCCGAGAAAGGTAAACGTTTTGAACTGCTTAATCAAAGCTGACATCATTCGCTTCCTTGAAAGCGTTGCTTCTCCAGGTCCGTCCTCCGGACCGCCATGGAGACAAGCTATTTCCACACTTTGTGTATCGAGCGTTTGACCAGGTAAACTTGTGAGAATATTCCGGTTTTGTCGGTTTTCCCGATTCAAGCGGCCCGGCTTGGTTTGAGTAAACGCAATCGGCGATTACTGCCACTAAAAAAGCCCCCGGAATTTCCGGAGGCTTTGTGTCTCTTCAGTCTGGCTTTCACGACTTACTCGTGGTTGCCCCAGTTCTTCGGCTGCATGAACCAGAACCACTTGTCAGTCTTCTTGTTGAAGCTGAGCTGCCAGTGTCCGTCATCCCATTCCAACTGAGCCTGACGCCACCCAAGTGGTACCTGTGGGTACGGGTAGTATGGGCCGATGTAGGGCCATGCACTCGCACTGTACTGAGTTGGGTAGGTAATCGCGGCTGAGTTCGGGTACTGAGCGTACGAAGGCCATGCGTAGTCTGGCAGGTTTGGTGAACCGTAGATTGCTGCACCGCCACCACCACCGCCGCCGATTCCGCCAACCATTGGAGACGGTCCGCCAGGCATTCCACCCATTGATGGAGCACCCATTGGCATTCCCATCGGTGGTGCAGCCATTGCCGGAGCCGCCATTGGTGGCGGGCCACTCAATGCCGGAGCGTTCGCATCGTATGCGGTTCGTCGAATTGGAGGGCCAGAAATCTGGAGCTGGTTCGAGACCTGTCGAACTCCGGATACCTGACTGGTAATCTGCTGAGCCATCGCTCGCTGTTGAGGCGTTCCAACGCTACCCGCCAGAACAGCTGTGCCGTCCTGGAATCGAATGTCAACGTCGTAGCCCTGAAGTCCGGCTGATGACAAGGCACTTGCGATGCCCTGAGCAACCTGCTGGTTCGATTGGCCCTGCGATGGAGCAAACTGTGTTTGCTGCACTGGCTGGCCGCCTTTGCCCTGGAAGCTGGCCGACCGAACCGGTGGAGCTTCAGGTGGTGGCGGTGGAGCAACAGTCTTCTGCACGATTGGAGCAGCGGACTGTTCCAATACCTGCAGGCGATTGTCAACTCGCTTTACACCTTGCAAAGCCTGGACGGCTCGCGATGCGTTGTCCTTGTTGGCTCGATCTTTAACCTTGCCCTGAAGGACGGCGACGCCCTCTTTGAACTCGATCTCGACATCGTAGCCCCGTAGCTGAGCGTTTCGCAGTGCTCCTGCGATCTGTTCAGCCATCTGCTGGTTGTAACTCGCACTTTGCTGTGGGGCTTGAGAAGCATACCGTCCGGCAACTACTCGCTGTCCTACAAACTGGGACTGGGCATTAGCCACGGCGGAACTGCCCGCCATGATTCCCAGTGCCAACATCCATCTTCCATACTTTCGCATGATACTCTCCTCGTCCTACTGGAGTTGGCCGCTGTGATCAGCGATGCCCCACCTCAAACCGCTGTGTTAGTTGAACCTGTTCGCGAACATTCGCGCAGTTGTGGTTCCTTGAGTGGGTGATCGGCCAGTGTGATCCGATTGGATAAACTATTCTGGTTATTTCGGTGCTAGCGGTGATGGGAAATGCGGTCGAACGCCATAAGACCTTGCAAGCGAACAACTTCAGAGGCATCCGGGCTCGTCAGACGGCAGTTTCTGCCGGTTTGGATTAATTCACGCTGATTGCCGGGCCTTCACCCGTCAGGTAACCTGAGGCAGCCACGCGATGCTTCTCAGGCCAGCGATTCTCAAATGCACCCTTCTTCTGTAGTTGTTTCCTCACAAGTGCTTTCCGACTTCGATTATCGGCCGCTTACCCGCGTGGTGTTCGGTGCGGGAACCGTCAGCCAACTCGGCACCCTGGCCAAAGACTATGGTGCGAACCGAGTTCTGCTGGTGACCGACCACGGCCTGGAACAGGCCGGGCACTCTGATCGCGGACGTGAGGTTCTTGAAGCAGCCGGGTTAACAGTTGCCGTCTTCGATGATGTTCATCCCAACCCCACGACCCACGACGTCGAATCCTGCGTCCGATTCGCCAAAGACAACAATGTCGATTTCATTGTTGGCCTGGGCGGCGGCAGCAGCATGGATTGCGCTAAGGGAGCCAACTTTCTGCTGACCAACGGCGGGAAGATGAGCGACTACAAAGGCGTGGGTCTGGCGACGAAGCCCATGCTGCCCATGATCGCCGTTCCGACTACGGCTGGAACCGGTAGTGAAGCTCAGTCGTTTGCATTGATCTCCGACCCGGACACACACATGAAGATGGCATGTGGTGACAAGAAAGCGTCGTGCAAAGTTGCGATTCTGGACCCAACTCTCACCACCACCATGCCCACCGCCGTGGCCGCCGCGACCGGTATTGATGCGGTGACCCACGCCGTTGAGAGCTTTGTTTGCACCCGGCGCAATCCGGTTTCACAGTTGTTTAGCCGCCAGGCATGGCAGCTACTGAGTTCCGCGTTACCCGCTGTATTTTCCGACTCACAGAATATGGATGCTCGCGGCGCGGTTCTCCTGGGAGCACACCTGGCGGGAGCCGCGATTGAGAACTCAATGCTGGGTGCGGCTCACGCGTTGGCAAACCCACTGACCGCTCGATTTGGCCTGACGCATGGTTATGCCGTGGGCCTGATGCTGCCGCACGTGATTCGGTTTAACGCAGAAGCGGCTGGCGACGCGTATTCGTTATTGGCCGCAGATGTGGGGCGAAGCGGTCCTGACGGCCTGGCAGATCACATCACTGAGTTGCTTAGGCTTATGCAATTGCCACTGGTACTTTCAGAAACCAAAGGCTTTGATGCTTCGCTCATTCCAACTTTGGCGGAAGAAGCAACTCAGCAGTGGACAGGCCGGTTCAATCCGCGAAAAATCGATGAGGCGGAACTGTTCGCCGAACTATACACCAAGGCAGTTTAGTGGTTTGCCGGTACGACGGAGTGGTTACTCGCCCGTTCGCAACCAAAGCCTGATAAGGCAGTAATTAGCGGGAGTTTCGTGTGAAGACCTTGTTTCTTGCGATCATTGCAGTCACATCCACCGGAGCGGTTCTGGCTCAGGAAACGGTTCCAAAATCCAGTTGGTCATCGTTCCGCAACGGGAACCAGCAACGCGGAGTCGCCAGCACGAAGCTCGCCGAAAAGCCTGAACTGCTTTGGGAACTCAAGTCGCCCGATGGTTGGCTGTCGTCAGCCGCAATCGTGGACGGCCGGGTCTACGCTCCCGCGTTGGAAGGTTACGTCTATTGTCTGGATCTTCGAACCGGAAGGGAAATCTGGAAGTATCGATCTATCGATAACCCAGACCCTAAGAAGTTCGCGGCCGGGTTCAAAGCTGCCCCGCGAGTCACAAAGGACACTGTCTACATAGGCGACGAAGATGGATTCTTTCACGCCATCGATCGCAAGACAGGTAAGAAGAAGTGGGTCTTCGAAACCAAAGGAGAAATCGCCGGCTGTGCAGCCGTTGTCGGTAAGAACCTTTTGGTTCCGTCCCACGATGCCTCGTTGTACTGCCTCGACCCCAGAGGTAAGCAGGTTTGGAACTTTGAAACACAGGACCGAGTCAACTGTTCGCCAGCACTGGCTGGCAACTTTACCTTTGTCGCCGGCTGCGACGAACATCTGCGTGTCATCGATATTAAGAAGGGCGAGGAGACCCTGGACATTCCCATGGGTAGTTATCTCATCGCATCGCCCGCACTGCACGGAGATGTGCTTTACGTTGGCACTTATACGGGTGAAGTGGTCGCCGTGAACTGGAAGACGGGCAAGTTCGTCTGGCGATACAAGGGTCAGCGAGAACTGGAAATCCACGCATCCGCCGCTGTCACCGACGAACTGGTTCTGGTTGGCGGCCACGACAAGATCATGCACTGCATCGATCGCAAATCCGGTAAACCACGCTGGACATTCCCAACAAACGCTCGAATCAACAGCTCCCCAGCCATTGTCGACAAACGTGTCTTCTTTGGTTCCGACGATGGCAACATCTACGGTCTGTCACTCAAGGACGGGAAGGAAGTTTGGAAGTTCACAGCTGGCAAGGATGTTTCGGCCGGCATGGCAATCGGGGAAGGCTGCATGGTCGTCGGCTCGGCAGGCAGCAACGGCCGCTTGTATTGCTTCGGAAGCAAGTCTTCAAAGTACAGGAAGCAGGATGAAGCCGCAGACAAGAAACAAAGCAGCCGCATGCCCACGCTTCGCGGTTCCGGAAGTATTCTGGTTCACAGGCCCGACACGTCTCGCTTCTCGATGCCAAACCTCCGGCCAACCAGGTAGCTCAAGCTCGTCTGAGCCTAAATCGTGGGCTTCGCCTTAGTTGCGAACCAACCTGATTCATCCGCGCAGCGGGAACCTACTCCGCGCAAAGATCGCGGACTTAAACCGGCAAATGCTGGTATTGCTTTGAAAGTTGGATCTGGGCTATTTCTACGCTCCTATTCCAACTCCACCCGTTCGGGTGATCCCTACTTGCGCTTCATCGAACCGCCCGGTTCACCCCTCGAAGCCCAAGAAACCTGCCGCGTTGTGCCTTTTCAACGCGTTCTCAACAGGTGAATTCCTTGAACATCATGATCTGCAGCGCGAAACGCGGGCTACTGTCTGCGCTCAAACGTCATGGAACCTTTGTATGCGTGGCCGCTGCAACAGTCTTCATCGGCACCGCGCTCTACGCCCCTTCACGCGCTGCAGCGTGGCAGGAACCAACGCGCATTGTCGGTGTTGAGATTGAAGGAAATACAACGATTCACGACACGGTGATTTTGCAACACGTGAGAACTCACCCGTCACGCGAAGTCAATCCGCAACAAATTCGCGAAGACAAACGTAAGCTCTACAACACACGCTGGTTCTCCAGTGTCGAACACGACTACCGCAATACGAACGCCGGACCTGTTCTGGTTTTCCACGTTAGAGAACGTCCAATCGTGCGACGCGTCACGTATGCGGGCAGAAGCCGACTTAAGAGGAACCTGCTTGATTCGTGGACCGGTCTGGAAGTTGGCAGTCCTATGGACCCCAGCGCGAACCGCGAGGCGGCTCGGCAGATCAAGCGCAGATACGAAGAAAAGGGATTCCGGTTCGCCGAAGTTACTCTGGAAAAAGGCGGCGAGCTCGGAGACCAGGAAGTTGTGTTCCGAATCCATGAAGGGCCAAAGGTCTTCGTTTACAGACGCGAGGTCACTGGTAGCAAGTTTGTCTCGGCGGCATTGCTGAAAACCAAGCTCAATACCAAGGCAGCCTTCTTCGGCCTGCCGCTCTTCAGCTTTGGTCTGTACAACCCGGAAACCATTCCAAACGACGTCGAGAAGCTGGAGTCTTACTACCACGCTTTGGGTTACTTTGACGCGAAAATCAAAGCCGAACCAAAGTTCTCGAAAGACAAGGCCTGGGTCACGGTGCACTACGACGTCACCGAAGGTCAACGATACAAGACTCGGCAGGTCGTCTACGAAGGCAACGGAGCGATCTCAGAGAAGCAGTTGTCAAAGGGTCGAGAACTCAAACCGGGCGACTTCTTCAACGCTCGTTTTATGAACAAAGACGTCTCGAACATGCTGACCCAGTATGACGAGAAAGGTCACTACTTTGCGCAGGTCCAGCCGGTTCCGCGGTTCCTGGAACAGCCTGGGGTTGTCGATCTTGTGTACGAAATTGACGAAGACAAAGTTCGTGTACTCCGCAACATCAACGTTCACCTGACCAACGAACACTCCAACACGAAAGAAACCGTCGTTTTGGATCACAGCCCAATGGCGCCTGGAGACATTGTCAGCCGAACTAAACTCGGCAGGTTTCAGGGCCGCCTGGGAAGCTCCGGTATCTTCGAACCCGGCGGGATCCGTGTTTCTGTAACACCCGGCGAACAAGCCAACGGACTTGCATTTAACCGCCGCTTCTCATCAATCCTGCGTGCCCAAAACGCCGATCGCCCCGCGGGCTTTGGGCACAGCGTTGGCTACCAACAGAAAACATTCTCCGGCGCGAAGCAGACGCCGTCATCGATGTACTTCAATCCGCCAGCGTACTTTGAAAAGCCCGCTAAAGCCAAAACTCTGTTTCGCGGCCAGGCTTCTTCGCCGGTGTTCCACGGGCGCAGCGCACCAGTGTTTCGAGGTCAGATTCCGGGCGGCGACATTCGCGGTCAGAACTTTGATCCGGCAAATCCGATCTACAACAGCAGTCCACAGGGTGACCCATTCGGTCGAGCCCTCACGGCACCGGACCCCGGCTTCGTGGATATTGACGTGTTTGCCAACGAAGGTCGAACCGGCCGCTTGATGTTCGGCGGTGGTCTAAACAGTGACGCCGGGCTTGTCGGTTCATTCGTCTACGACGAAGCCAACTTCGATTTGTTTCGACCTCCCACAAGTTGGGCCGACGTAATCGATGGTCGAGCATGGCGTGGTGGTGGGCAACGCCTGCGACTGGAAGCAGTGCCTGGCGACCAGGTTAGTCGGTACTCGGCCAGTTGGACGGATCCGTACTTTCTGTACTCAGACTACAGCCTCAGCGTCAGCGGTTTCTTCTTCAATCGATTCTTCCCGGACTGGGACGAACGTCGTGGTGGTGGCCGAATCGCGATCGGAAAACAAATCAATCCGGAACTCTCAATCAGCGGAGCCATCCGTTTGGAAGAGGTCCGAATTAACGGCGCCTCCGGCACACCGGTTCCACCAGATGTTCTTCAAGAAGCAATCGGTTCCAGCTTTCTGTCCACATTCCGCGGCAGCGTAACCCACGACACACGTAATTCAACCGCGCAGGCGTCCGACGGTCACTACGCTCAGCTATCCTACGAGCAGGCGTTCGGAGACTTCACCTACCCGAGATTTGAAGGGGAATATCGACGGTTCCGAACAATCTTCAGTCGGCCCGACGGCAGCGGCCAGCACGTCTTCTCAGTGAGCGGTCAGGTTGGTTGGAGCGGCAATGACACACCCATTTTCGAACGCTTCTACGCCGGCGGAGTCCAATCGTTCCGTGGTTTCGCATTCCGGGGCGTCGGTCCTGTTGAGAACTCCGTTTCCACGGGTGGAACATGGATGGCTGTCGGCTCGGCCGAATACCGGTTCCCACTGGTCGCCAGCGACGCAATCCAGGGCGTGTTCTTCACAGACTTCGGAACCGTCGAAAACGATGTGCGCTTCGACGCCTTCCGGCTAACACTTGGGGCCGGCCTGCGAGTCAGCCTTCCACAAATGGGATCAGTTCCACTCGCCTTCGACTTCGGCATCCCTGTCCTGAGCGAAGATTTCGACGACGAACGCATCTTCAGCTTCACCCTCTCCGCCAGCCGCTAACGAACGTTCCGTTCGATCGGTATCCGGTGGGACGGGTGGTTGAGGTTGGAATCTGCAGACCCGGTTGAACAGGTGTTGGGTGGGGGTTGCTCAGACTCGCCTACGCAGTGACATAGTATGCGAGAAGATCGCGCGCAACGTGCTGGTAGCATCGGTGGGCCAAAAATCGACTGATCGTCCTCTGTCGGGATTTGGGTTGATCAATCTCGAGCCCGGATGGTTCTGCTCAAAGTACTCTCGGCAGGATTCGAACCCGCATAAAGCCGCTTAGAAGACGGCTGCCTATCCTTTCGGCCACGAGAGCCGGCGTTCGCCGGGTTGTGTCTGCGACGCTTTGGGGTGCGGACTTCGCAGTTATAGACGCGCTGCGCTGACCTATCATTTTCCCATGTCAACGGGCGGCGGTTCAGGTAGAGCGGAGGACAAGGGGATCGAACCCTCATGGCACCAAGTACCTCGCGGTTTAGCAGACCGGCCCAGCGAACCAATATCTGGCTATCCTCCGTTTCGTGAATCAAGCGGCATCGGCATCGCTTGGCACATATTCAAATGGACCGGCATTCGCCGGGTTGTGTCTGCGACGCTTCGCGGGTTCGGGCTTCAATGTCATAGACGCGCTACGCTGACCTACCACTTTCCCAGGTCAACAGGCGGCGATTCAGGTCAAGCGGCATCGGCAACGCTTGTCACATTCAAATGGAGCCGCGGGGAATCGAACCCCGTAACCGTCTGTGCAAGAGACAGTGCCAACCCATTGGCGGTCCCGTGTGGAAGGCAGAAGGATGAACTATCCGCCTGCGTACTTTCAGCCGTCATCAATACTGACCATCGAACCCTAAACAGGTTCAGACATCTTCAACGCTCATCAGCAAAGCGCGTCTATAATTGCGAAGTCCGCACCCCAAAGCGTCGCAGACACAAACCGGCGAACGCCGGGGAATCATCGTTGCCGGTATGTCGGACCGGAGTCTTAACCGTTGGACCACAGGACGGGTGGAAGGTTGAAGTGAGAAGGAGGAACGCAGAATCGGTTCGCTCAGTTCACGTCTGTTCCAAGAGACGCTGACAGGAATCGAACCTGCTTAGTGCTGCTTTGCAGGCAACCGCGTAGCCATCACGCTCCAGCGCCGTTTCAGGGTGTGGCTGTAGGTATGAGCCCGGAGTACGGTTCTCTTACCCTCAGCCAGGATAGTCGTCCGTCAGCGAAGCGCGTCTGAAACTTTCAGAGCCCAGCACACAAAGCGTCGCAGACCACAAAGCCACGAAGTGACACGAGCGGGAGTCGAACCCGCAGACACCAGCCTCTCATGCTGGCCGCTTTGCCTTTTGCGTACCGTGCCGTTGTTCCCAAAACTTGACTTCGCCCTTCCACCTTCACCCTTCCTCCTTAGTAAGTGTTCCTGCCAGGAATCGAACCTGATCCTCGACCTTCGCAGAGTCGCGTGCGATCCAACACACTCCAGAAACGTCCGGCGTTCGCCGGTTTGTGTCTGCGACGCTTTGCGTGCTGGACTCTGAGAGTTTCAGACGCGCTATCGCTGACGAACCGGTTCGAACGAATGGCGGACATGGGTTTTGATCCCATCAAGCCGGCCTTATGAGAGCCAGCCGAGCACCAGCTCGTCCGCAATGTTGATTCATCCTTCTGCCTTCAGCCTTCCTCCTTCTCAAGTAGCACCGGGGAGATTCGAACTCCCAACCTCACGGACCTGAACCGTGCGCCTCTGCCAGTTGGGCTACGATGCCATGTTCAGGCCGGAGGGATGAGGTTTGAGGCAGCAGGAGTTCCAATTTCCTACCGCCTACTGGCTCATACCTACCACCTGACGAAGTGACCCATGGGAGGATCGAACTCCCGTTACGAGGATGAGAACCTCGCGTCCTAACCACTAGACGAATGGGCCGAGGTTTCCTGGTCAAAGAGTTGGAAGGTCCAAGAGTGGAAGAGCGACAGCAACCCTTGAACTCTTTAGCTCTTCTACCCTTCAACTCTTCCACACCATCATGACACCGGAGAGATTCGAACTCTCAACCTGCCGGGTTTAAGCCGGCTCCCTCTACCAGTTGGGGCACGATGTCGGTTTAGACTGCAGAGTTTTGCTCCTACCGCCTACTGCCTCACCCCGACCGCCTCAAAAAAAGCACCCCCGACCGGATTCGAACCGGCGATCTCCAACGTGACAGGTTGGCGAGCACTCCTGACTGCTCTGCAAGGGCGTGTTGTTTCTTCATTCTTCATTCAGTAGTAGCACTGGTGAGATTCGAACTCACACTTTGCCGCGTTTGAAACGACTGCCTCTGCCATTGGGCTACAGTGCCGTGTAAGAAGGTGGAAGGTAGAAGGGGGAAGGCTGAAATCCTTGATTCCTCCTTCGGCCTTCTACCTTCTTCCTTCATAGTCACCCTGGAAGGACTCGAACCTTCGATCTCCTGTGTGTAAAACAGGCGCATTGGCCGCTTTGCTACAGGG
>CAZAIB010000002.1:0-135350 GCA_964485095.1 uncultured Planctomycetaceae bacterium
TGGGAACGCAACATGTGGTGGGAAGCCGAAGACGGCATGGTCCCCGGAGCCTGGAAACCCAACACAGGCAACGGCTGGAACCAAAACGCCGCCATGCCAATCGCCCCGGATCCAATCACCGGGCAGCAGGCGTTCCATTCGACGGTGGTTAGGGTTAAGAGTGTTTCTTAGCTTGAACCCGTTGGCGTTGGCTGTAGTGTTCTGTACACTAGTCGAGTAACTAGGTACCCAACGGGATTGCGATGGAATTCAAGCACGAAGACGAACTTCGGCAGTTCGAGAACTGTCCACCTACCGATGCTACGCCTGTCGATGATGAAGTACGTTTTCGGTTTGTTTTCGAAGACATAGCTGATGGTCGGAATTTTCTGCCGGTTGCTATCAAGAATCCACAACGAGAGTTTGAAACGGACGCTCAGCGGTGTGATTCGTTCTCGTTGTCTATGTTTGACCAAGAAGCCAATGCCGTAGAATTCTTCGCAAGGCTGCAACGCAGACACAAGAAGGCGAAGAAGACGATCGGGACTCATGTCGCCGCTGGTACCCTGTCTGTTGATGATGGGGTCGCTAGCGAGACCAGAGTCGATGGTCATCTGTCCTTCTGGGTATCTGCGGAAGCCGATCTGCCAGCAAAGTTTGTGATCACAAATGAACTGAATTGATGGAAGAGTTGACTGGAATCAACTTGCCTACACTCCCCGTGAGTGGACTCGAGCATCAGAAAGACTTGGTGTACTTTGAGGGGCCATTTCTGCGTCAATACATCCACCCGAATGGCGATCACTATCTGTACTACTGGTGCGATTGTGAGGACGACGTAAACCGCTGGATGCTCTTACGAGTCAAGGAAGCCAACATTTTGCGCTTGACCGGAAGAGTCCTTCCGATGGACTGCATAATCCCCAAGGGTTGCCAAGATGACTACGTTTACTTCGTGGACATGCGGAGTACGGGGGCTGTTAGTAACGTCACGCTGTGTAGGGTGCGGATGTTCCAGATGATTACTGCCCCGCTCCTGGCGAGTACCTAGAAGCGGTGCCAATGAGTGTTGACGGCTCATCTTACGCTGTCCTTGTGGAGGACGGAGGTTGGACTGGAAAGCAACTGGCGGATTTTCCTCGCAAGTTCTCAAACGCCTATGCATTACTCTTTAGTCACAACGTATTAGGCCTCCGTAGTTTTGAGGGTTACCCGTGGCGTGGAGGCTTCAGTGCGATGCACTTTTACGAGTGGTTAGTCGCGAAGATCCCGTTCGAATCAAAGCCAGTTGTCCAGAGCATTCAGTATGCGTCGCCTGGGTTTATGAGGTTCAACGCGGACGAAGGTACCGCTATGCAAGTCGTCCAGTGCGTTCGAGATTACCACGCGAACAACGCACAAATCGCCGGGGCGAGATCTGACCTGAATTCGTACATTCGTGGGCACTCGCTGAACGATACGAATAAGCAACACGATTGGACGGAACACAATCCAAATTTGCTGCGGTTCGCGAAAGCGATCATGGACGGCTTTTCCTGCATCGAAACCGACCGCTTTGTGGAAGCTTGCCAGCGACCGTTCGAAGCAGCAAAGGCATCCGCATCATTTGCCAGACAGATTCGCCTGTTGAACGATTTCGAGAAAGAAGGACACGTTCGGTTCCCCCGACTTTGATTGCACCCTCGTTTTTCTTGTTGTCGCGAATCCCAATGAAAGTAGTGGTGCGTCTATCGATAAATGTCATACGCGGGAACCGCGGCTGCCCGTTTGGACAAACAACGCCGAAGGTGTTGGCTTCCGACTGAACCAAAGTCGGTGCCGTGTGTCAGAACATCGAACATCGAACATCTGGCATCAACTTCGGAGAAGACTTGGTAAGTCGAAACAACCACGCACGGCACGAGCGACAGAAACTCGATTCTCTGGGGCGGTCGCAGGCTCTTGCTGATTTGCTTCGATACGCAGCTTACTCGCTTGCGCTTGAGGATCGTGGAGAGCTTGAGCTCCTAGTGACTGCGAGCGTAGAAGTGCTTGACGGGCCGGGGCTTTGTCCGCGGACACAGCTTGAGACCGAGAAGACCCCACTAGAGGCGTTGTCCGAAGCTCTGCCGAACGCAGTGGACAAGCCCGGCATCCTCCAACGACTTGCCCACATCCTGGAACAGGCGAGCACTTCATGGGAGCAGGCTGGCCCCGGAACCCCGCTACCTGAGGCAGTCGCCAATTGTATTATCTCCGTTCTCCATGAGTCTCGGATGCTCGGTCTCCGCGTAGATCCAAATCAACCGACTCGCCCAGAGGATTGGTGAGTGGTCGTTCCCTGCCCACCTCACGACACCTTCGGCGTTGGTTATAGGAACGTGAGTCGAACAGGTAGCCCCGCGCGTAAGTAGCCAGATTTCTTAGATCAGATCCAGTTCTTCGATGCGGAGTCGTCGGTCCCTGAGATTGTCCAGAGCGGATGAGAAGAACCAGTCAGTCCCGCCCTCGCCATGCAGACGATCCTCAAACGCGTCGTCATTGATTGTGGTCGAGTTCAGGAAAGCATCACCGTTCTCCCGCTCGCCTGATCCTGTGCCTCGAATGTTCGAGATCCGAAGAGCTCGACCGCGAGCGCGCGAAGCATTCCACTCGTCACGGACCGCGAACAGTTCTGTTTCGCTTAGGTCGACCGTTCCGCCGATCAGAATATCATCGCCACCATCACCTCGAAGAGCGTCCCCGTCACGACCACCGATCAGAATGTCTCTACCGCGGTCACCTTCCAGAGCGTCATTGCCATCTCCGCCTTCCAGGACGTCGCTCCCAGTCCCGCCATCCAGGGCATCGTGTCCGTTCCCACCCTGAAGGAGGTCGTTCCCCTGGTGCCCGAAGAGTTGATCCGCTCCGCTGCTACCTTTCAGCGTGTCGTCACCAGCCCGGCCGCGAAGCCGATCCGCACCACTCCCGCCGTTGAGGAAGTCGTCCCCGTCTTCTCCATCCAGGCCGTCATTGCCCGCTCCGCCCTTAAGTGTGTCGTTGCCCTCGTTCCCCGCAAGCAGGTCATCACCACCCCCACCAATCACCTCATCAGGCCCCTTCCCGGCATGCAGACTGTCAGGACCACGACCGCCATCGATGAATGACGGCAGAGTGTTGTCGGGACCATCACGGTCAATCAGATCACGCCCCCTGTCCCCACAAATCACAATTTGTTCGATGCCATCGCGATCCCATGTTGTCCGCACGCCGTTGCGAGTCACTCGAATTTCACTCGATGTCTCAAACGTGTGAAGCGTATCGTTGTTGTTCGTGCCAACAATGAACAACGTGCCGTCATCCAGCAGATAAACTCCTCGAGAAGGGTTACCACTGCAATCGTGCTCGCCCATCGGTGGAACATCATCGTCGTCGTCGTCGTCATCGCGAATCGTTCCCACGCCTCGATCGTCAGCAAAGGTCACATCACGACCATTCGTGCTCAGTCCGCTTAGATTAACGAAGAATGTCTCGTCGCCCTCGACTTCAGTGTCCCCACCAACAACCACAGAAAACGTCACGTTCGTTTCCGGGGTCCGGATCGTTAAGTCCTGATCCTCGGCCCCGTAGTCGCCGGATGCCGCTGTGGCAGTTCCGTCTTCGGTCGTGGCGTTGAACGTCACCGCCTCATCGACTTCCGCATCGATGGAAATTTCGAATAGAAACTCAACCGTCCCCGAATCACCTTCGTTCTGAGATGCGTTGTTAATCCGAATCGTCGCAGAATCATCATTCTCAATCGTGCCACTGGCTGTGTCATCGCCAATGACTCCACCCGAGGCGTTGCTTAGCTGAACGCTGAACGACTCATCCAGTTCAACGATCTCGTCACTGAGAATCGTGACGCGAACCGTCTGAGTTAACGGACCACCAGCGGGGAACGTGATCCGACCGCTCGCCTGCTCGTAATCTTCACCTGCGATTGCGGTTCCGTCGGTCGTGTTCCAGTCAACAGCCGTCGCGACATCGTTGGCACTACGCGTCACTGTGAACTCCAGCGACTGCTCACCACTGTCAAGCTCAACGATCGATGCGTCGGAGATAGAGATCACCGGATCGTCGCCCGGTGCACCGCTGTCTGCCCCAAAGATTCGTACCGCAGTCGCCCGTAGATCTCCTCCAATGACCGTAGAGCCAATGAGCACAATGTTGCCATCCTGGATGTGCGAGCCCGCAGTCAAACCGAAACCAGCGAGGCTCGAAACCTCAACGCCACGCGAGCCCTCAACCCCGAAGCTGGAATCCAACGACCCGTCAGCGTTCAGAACCGCCATCACGAAATCGCCGTCAGCAATCGCGTCGGAGCTGCCGAAAACGGCAATCCTACCATCGCCGAGCACCTCGACGCCTTGGATGTTGTCATCGTTGTCGGGTGCCGCTCCGCCGAGATCCACTCTGGCAATCCCGTTCGTACCGAACGTGTCATCCAGCGATCCGGCCGCGTTGAACTGCGCCAATCCAAAGTCATTGCCAAGCCCGATGCTGGTGGCTGCGATGAGGATCTTCCCATCCGGCAACAACCTCGCTGCGCGAGCAAAGTTGCTCCCGCCAATGTTTGCGGTGGCCACACCGTCTATCCCGAACGTCTGATCGAGCGTGCCATCAGGATTGAAGCGAGCGACAGTTGCGTTCGGCAACGCTCCGCCCTGTCCGGCAGCCAGAATCCGACCGTCGGGAAGGACGAATAAAGATTGCACTTCATCAAATCTACCACCGAGATCCAAAGTTACGAGGCCAGCGTCGCCAAAGGTTGTGTCCAGCGAGCCGTCTTCATCCAATCGGGCGATCGCGAAATCGCTTCCATTTTCTCCGGCGACAACGACCTTGCCATCCGGCTGAAGTGCAATAGCCTGTGGCCCGTCAAAAGGGGCGAAGTCAACAACCGTTAAGCCGTCCGTTCCGAATGTTGTGTCCGGTGAACCATCAGCATTGAGCTGATACACCAGAAAGTCCTGTCCACCGTCGCCAAGTGCAACAATCCGACCGTCGGGCCTTACAGCAAGGGCTTCAATGGCTGACTGACGGTCGGTAAAGGTAATAACAGAATCGGCCCCAAAACTGTTGTCCGGACTCCCGTCAGCGTTGAGGCGAGTGATGAAACCGTCAGAAAGCGAAGTGCCTGCCGCTCCTCCGACAAGGATCTTTCCGTCGGGAGCCGGAACCGACGTCTGGCTCAGCGTGAGTGGCAACTCACCTTGCCCCGGCGTACTGAAATCAAGCATCCCGTCTTCGTCAAACTTCGTGACTGAGAAATCTCGCCCTGCTGTGAAGAATCCATCGGCCATGCTGACCGAGGTAAAGACAGGAAGAAAGTTGCCAACGATTTCATTGTGAGCGATTGGCGTATAGCCGGAGTTCGTCCCAAATGTCGAATCCAGGCTGCCGTCGCTTTCGAACCGCGCGATGAAGTTCTCTGCGTCAAGGCTCCCGACAACAATGATCTCACCGGAGTCCAGCAGAAGGGCTCCTTCCGCGTCTACTTCCTCATCCTGCCCCAGGTCGGACGTCACGAGTCCATCAGTTCCGAACGTGGAATCAAGCGACCCATCGGTGTTGTAGCGAGCGATTGCAAGTGCATCTTCACCATCACTGGAGCCAACGGCGATGATCCTCCCGTCTGGCTGGACAATGATTTCTCGAAGGAAGTCACCCTGAAAATTGTCCGGTGTAGAATCGAACTCCGTCAGCACAATTCCATCGTCACCGAATGTCGTATCCAGCAAGCCATTGGCGTCATACCGAAGCAGAGCGAACTCGAACCCACCGCCGAAAAACGTCCCGTTGTCGGTATCAGAAGCGCCGCCGAGCAGGATTTTACCATCAGCCTGGACCGCTATCGCATGGCCTTGATCATCCTCGCGCACACCGGCGACATCCGTGAGGGTCACTCCGTCCGTCCCAAACGAACTGTCTACCGTGCCGTCTGAGTTGTATCGCACGACCGCCAGTTCTTCCTCTCCATTAGAATCACCACCGGCAAGAATCTTGCCATCTGGCAGGATTACCAAATCCCGCGCAGTACTGGAGAAAGCATCAACCGCAGTGTTGTTGAAGCCATCTTCTCCAAAACTCGTGTCCAGGGTTCCGTCAGTATTGAACCTCGCGACCATGAACCGTGTTTGGAAGCCCGCCCCCAGCGAACCCGCGACGACAATCTTCCCATCATCCTGTAGAGCGACACCACCAAGCGTGCCCCGGAGATTCTGCGGCGTGCTGATCACCCGCCCCCCGTCACCGAAAGTCGTGTCCAGGGTCCCGTCTGCGTTGTACCGCACCAGTTGCAGAGCACCACCAAACTGAGACGAGTCTCCAACGACTACGACCTTGCCGTCCTCCTGAACGACAGAATCGTTACCATCGAAATCACTAAACGCAGCAGGGCTGATGTACGCGCCGTCATCAGCGAACATTGTGTCGGGCGTTCCCAGTGTGAGTAGCAGGCGGCTTTCCAATGCCTCAATACTGCGAGGACGGCGACGAAAACCAGAACGGCGAGAACGATTGCGAAAGCTCATTGATAATGCCCGGAGTTTGAAGCGAGACCCGTGTGACTGCATCAACGGAATCGCGGAAAACATCGGACACAGAATTTGGAGGTTCCCCTGCCTGACGGCCTCACGAATAGCAAAAATCGCCGGTTTCCCGCTGCAGATTCACGTAGGCCCTAAGCGCAGTTGCCGAGTACAATCATGACATATACGTCATGATTTCTCGCTGCCGATACTGACTGATATGCCACGTGTTCTCCCGAAATTCGACGAGTCTGGGCTCCTCCCGATCGGCGATCATCCGCTGACATTGGAGGAGCTTGCAGACTCACATCTTGTGTTGGGGCATGGCGGTCGCACCTGGGATGAAGGCTGGCGACTGCAACTTGTGAAGAACCTGGCGGTGCTCGTGGATGAACTTTGGCAGGCGGGTATTACTAATATCTTTGTCGATGGTTCCTTCACCGAAGACAAAGACCACCCGAACGATATTGATGGGTACTTCGAATGTGATCTCGACGACCTTGCCAGTGGTCGGCTCCAACGTGACCTGAACCTGTTGAACCAATTCAAAGTGTGGACGTGGGACCCCGCGACTCGCCAGTCGTACTGTGGTTACCCGAAGAAGCAACTTCCCATGTGGCTGCGTTACCGGGTCGAACTGTACCCGCACATCATCAATGCTCCGTGGCAACAGCCAACCGGCATCACAGACAAGTACGGACACGACATGGAATTCCCCTCAGCGTTTCGCCAATCGCGAGCAGGGACAGAACGCGGCATCGTCAAGATTGTTCGAGTAGGAAGCTGACATGCTTAAGACAGAAAATGAATACAAGCTGGCAGTGCAGAAGCTCACGGACCAGCGCACTCGATTCACGCAGCAGCGGGACGCCTACATCCAGTCCGGGCTGGAAGCCGACGAACTCGAACGTGTTCTTGCTCCGCTTCGATCCTTCACCATGGAGCTCGAAGAAGAGATCGCCGACTACGAGTCCCTGAAGCGTGGAGAGTTCACAGAACTCGACGGCCTGCGAGGCATCGGAACTCTGCTGGTCCGCATGCGGATCGCGTCCGGAATGACGCAAAAGGAACTCGCCGACAAACTCGGAGTCGATCCTTCCCTCGTTTCCCGCGACGAACGAAACGAATACCACGGCGTCACCGTAGACCGAGCCGCCCGCATCCAGGAAGCCCTGGGATTTGAACTCCGCAGCACAGTCCGGTCGAAGAACCATCCAGTTCAAAGTTGAAGTAGTGGTGCGTCTATGGGTATCTGCCGCCCACCATGCAGCAATACCCCGAAGGGGTTTCACATCCGAGCCAGGCGTATTGTGGAACCCCGTTGGGGTACAAGGTGTTCTGGTGACCGTGAACCCAGCGTGCGCTTTGCGACGCTGGGCTTTGATGTTCAACACCTTCGGCGTTGGTTGTATGAACCTTAGTCGAACGGTAGCCCCCAATTCTCGGACGTTCAAGGACTCGTAGCGTCCACTACCAACCCAGCGAGTGACATTTATCAGTAGACCACTACCAAGTCAGGCTGTGCCTGGCCATCACGGTCGGTCATCGGAGAGAATCCAACATCGAGCGGACGACGGCTCGCAGATATTCCGCGACTACTTAATGCTCGGCCAGGGATCAGCTTTGAACGCTGTTCTCAGGGACTTGCGGTAGGGAGATCGTTCGACGTACACATGCCACTTTGGGTTCGAAGAATCTAACTTTGTCAGTGCATAAGCTGCGCAGAATCGATGCATGGGGTGCAGTAGTTCGTGACTCTCTACGAGGTAGGCGAGATCCGGGATGAGCGGTTTCGCCGCCGCTCCCATTTTCGCAAGATCTCTGGCCACGGATGGCAGGCGGGCGAATGCGTCGCCCGCTGAATTCGCGGACCAAGTGTTGCTCATGCCTGGCATCAGCATCTGCCGCATGCCCATGAGCCCGATACCGCCCTCTGGGTGAATCCTTGCGATCGCAGTCCCGAACTCAACGATGTTAGCGAACTCGTCATCTCCTTTGTTCCAAATCAGTGGCAGGATCTCTTCTCTGGCCAGTTGAAGACGTACACGTTCCAACCGTTCGGTTTCTCGCCCCGCCCTCCGCAGCGCAGGGATTGCTCGCCTGGCTAAGGGGCCAATGTCACCGAGTGCCTGCGCGGCCTCGTATGCAAATTCCGGGTTCTTCAGCTCGGCGATGAGTCGATCGACTGCGGGCTCAGCAAGCGGCCCAAGGCCACCTATTGCAATCAACGCGTCAGATTTGACTTTTTGCCAGCCCCCCTGGCCTTTTCCGGCTCGTTTCGCCTCTCCGTCGTCAAGTAGCTTGATCAACGGCTGCAAAGCCCGCGCGTCACCGATCTGTCCGAGTGCTCGAGCACTCAAGCCTCGCGTTCTGGCCTCTTCGCGCGCCAGCAATTCAATGAGCCCGGGAACCGCTGGCTCCCCAATCGCCACAATTGCATTCGCAGCCACGAGAGCGGGGAGCCTCTTGGGGGACTTGAGAGCAGCGAGAAGGCGAGGCAAGACCGGTTCGGCGTCTTTGCCCAGCTCTGTCAGGGCCCTGGCAGAGCTGGGGCCACGCCAGCGATCACTGGCGATGCCCTGCGCAAGCGTATCGAGCACCGCCTCATCGGCTACTTTTAGTCGAGCCAACTCGCATGCTGCGGTGGATCGCTGGGATCTGTGATCGCCAGCGAGAACATTTTTCAGCTCACGAATTGCCTCTGGGCGACTTTCGGTGGAACACGAACCAAGTAAGCGAATCCAATCTGACCGATCCTTCATGATTGGCTTCAGGTCTTCGACTTCAAATCCCCCAATCTGTCTCAGAGTGCGAACCGCGGCGTTCGCAACTCCCGCGTCGTCACTTGATGCCAACGGTAAGACGACATCGGCGGCTGAAGCTGCGGGATGCTTTGTCTCGGCAAGCCACGAAAGCAATGTGATCTGGTCGGAATTCCAACCGTCCTTCCGCAACTCCTTCTCAACGGCAGCTACCGCGTCAGCGCCGTTGGCGGCTTCAAGTGCTTCTGCGGCGAGTTCACGTTCTCGTTCCGATCCGTTCTTGAGGACAGGAAGGATGTCTCGGGCAATATCCAATTTCCCTTTCTCAAGCTTGAACCGAACAACCCACTGGACCCAACGGTGCTGACTGCGAAGATCAGCCAATGGTGCAGTGGCAGCGCTGAGGAACGGCAGGGCACGTCGGTGTTCAACAACCCTCTCGAGTGCTTCGATGGCTCGCGTGCTCGGCTGAACCTTACCAAGCCACTCGCACGCAAGTTCAATGGTGTGCTCCTTAGTGTCAGTCCGACTTGCCATCTCGATAAGCTTCGGAACCGCGCTTGCCGGCACGGACTCAAGCCCTGCCATGAGATTCCTGCCAATCTGCCGCTTCTCCCGATCGCCGCTAGTAAACCACTCCAGCGCGACAGGGACTACTAGCTTTCGTGTTTTCGGTCCGAGCGATTCAAGGATGGTCTGTTGCCGCGAGCCAGAGGCAAGGATGTGCTGTTGCCGCAGGCCAGAGGCAGCGATTGTGAGCACCGCATCTCGAATATGAACTCCGCGTTCAAGCAAGCCGATAGCGACATCTAGCCGGTCAGACTCGTCGGCGTCAGGCAACAGTAACTCGGGAGTGGCCGCGACAGTACGAGCGGCGAGGTCAGCGGTTGCTGCTTCAATCTCCTGTCGGCTCATCGTCTCCTGAGCCACACTCACAGAAGCAACACACCAACACAGGAAGCTGCCAAGCAGGACACATTGCACGCGACTGGGAATCCATTCGAACATGTGGTTACCTCCGACGGTCTGCCTTGCAGAAATTTGCAGCCACGATTTCCTGCTGAACCTTTCACGCTGCAAATATCTTACCCGCAATACGTACAGAAGAGTATTCCCCGTCCAAATTGAAAGTGGAAGTAGTAAAAGTGGTGGTGCCTCTACCGACAAATGTCAGGTCAGAGCGCCCCGTACTTGCCGGCCTCCAAGCCCCAAGCGCGAGCGATTCACCCATCTCAATAATCGTCTTATCTACCCTTAGATATCGATCAACGCTTGCGAGCTATGCACGCCGCAAGACCTTGGGGCTCGGAGGCCCCAAGTACAGGCCGGGCGTTCGATTGGTTCCAACACTGCACACATTCCGCGCGCGAAGGTTTTGTCGGTAGAGATTGCTGGCGTTCCATCTTCTGCGCACGAGTGATGATTGCTGGGACGGGATTGCTGCGCACGACAGGGCCGATCCGTGTCACGGTCAGGACCAGAGCGGCATAGGCGGTTCTGCTGGGTTCATCGCTACCTTCGCTGTGGTGCGGCTTATCCGGACGTCGATCACAACTATGCACCGGCAGCCTAACACGCCGGCCGAATGGATTCTTAGCAGCACAAGGAAGGGCACATCAATGCGCCGACTCTCCGTCCACGCAGTCATACTTCTGTCCGTAGTGACTTTGTCCATGACAGGTTGCCGGTCCGACCCACAGGTTCAACAACATTCAGGCAGCCCAGGACCACTTGCTCCGTCACCCGACCCATCGTTCGGTGGAGGAGGACCACCGCTGCTGCCACCTGCCGCGTCAGCCAACCGATCAAACCCATTCAAACGCGTTTCTCAGTCGCGTTCTGCTCCGGGACTGTTGCCAACTGGAGAAAGCTTGCCACCCGCTGTGTCTGCTCCGAGTCTCTGGTAACGGAAGCGGCTGCGAACCGACGCGAACCGAGCCAGCCGCGCGAGTTTAGAATTGGGAACCGACACCCCGATTCAACTCGCGCAGGCTACGCGTTCGCCAATTCTGCAAAGTAATTGTGCGCATCCGACATCGTATGAAACAGATGATCGGGTGATGTCGCCAGCAGTTCTTCGAACGTTGCAGAACCTGTCGCGACCGCAATCACAGTGGCTCCAATCGCGCGGCCGCATTGGACATCGGCTGGAGTGTCGCCGATTACGACGATCTCGTCGTACGCGTCCCCGAACCGCTGGTTGACGGTCGCGGCGGCTTCTCGTGCCACGTCATCTCGCTCCGGTTGCCTGTCACCGAAGCCGCCAAACCCGAAGTGGCTGCGAAGTCCGAACTGGTCCATTTTCATCCACGCGGCAGCTTCCATGTTCCCTGTCAGCAGGCCGACTTCAATATTGGTTGCCGCCCTGACCAATTCCAGAACCGGCATGACTCCCTCGTAAACGCGTCCGTCGCATTCGGACAGTTCGCGAGCCAGGTGAGTCAGATACCGTTCAGTGAATCGCTGCCAATTCGCTTCAGTGAACTCGACGCCAGCCGCGTTGAAGACATCCGGAACAATCGACCGGTCGGTTCGACCCCCGAACGGAAAATCGAAGCGAGGATGGTCGACTGCAAACTCCTCACAGATAGCGCTTGCCATGGCTCGACCGCCGGCACCACCAGAGGTGATAAGAGTTCCATCGATGTCGAACAGACAGATTTTCATAGTTATTCCGATTGCAGATCTGGCAGATCAGCCCGACCGCTGCGTTTCTGATTGACCGTCTCCAGCCATGACCAACATTTAGACACTGACTTGTCCAGAAGTCAGAACGGGCCATTCATCACGGTTGCTTCAGAGGAACAGGGTCAAAATGAGCAGCTATCGCAAAGACAAAGAGAACAAAACAGGATTGGCGATCGGTTTGGTACTGGTCGCAGTGGCACTGAATCTATTTTCGTGCTCGTGGTCCTCGCGTTTCCAGGAAAACAGTCCCACCGCAATTTTCGGTGTTCAGGATCTGGTTGGAGTCTACGCAAAGCACGACCGTGAGACGGACACGATGATGGGCATGATAGTCCCTGCAGCGTTGATGTGCATGGGTGCGTTTTTCAGCCGCGACTAATCGCTGGCGACTTGCGTTCTCTTGGCGTTAGCATGCGAACGTCGTTTGGTCCCAGACGCAAACGCAGGTTGATTGTCACCAGGAAGGATCCGTCAGGCTGAGCCGTCGATTCGCTGACGGTTCCCTCAACACGCTTTCGGAACCGCATCAACACGTTCTCGCATTCGATTCGAACCGCTTCGTCGACGGTGTGTGGAACCATAGTGCTAAGCACCAGAGTATGCGTTGCTGCTGTCTTGATGGCGGCGGAAATACCCAGTCGCATCCTGTCGTCGTCACGCAAAATAGACGCTCTGCAGTTCGCGGGTGGAGTCTTGTCTGTTGCTGAGAACGGTTTCGATGCCATGCGTGCCCCCAAGTTCTGTCCCTAAAGAAACGTAGCTCACACTTGGGGGACTGGGAGGAATCATCACGCTAATTGGGGTTCCGGCAATAACAGCCGATATCGTACAATTATGATCATCCGACCACGCTTGTAAGGAGATAGGCGATGCGACGTTTGGTTTTTGTGGCGGCGACGACTTTGCTGGCAGCATTGGGTTCATCCGCGCCGCACCCACAGAGTGGGGACGATGCCTCTGAAGGTGGGAACATTGACGACACCACTGTCGCGGCGTTCGCTGCGATTCGCTCACAGTGGGAGAGAATCTGGAATTCTCCCGACCCTGCAATTGACCAGGCAGCCACGGCCGAACCGGGAGATGAAAAGACGGTTCTACAGCAACGTCTGGTGGAACTCACACGGGACTTGAGTTCTCAGATGACAACGGCAGAACTGAAGGATGCCGTTACCGCGGCGGAACTCAACAGCAAGGCTCGTCGAGCCCAACAGAAGCTCGATCGGGCTGCGGCGATACTGAAGGAAGTGGCTGACCAGCATCCGGAAACACCGGCGGGGCTTGCGGCCAATCGAGCGATCAATGTGCTTTTCAGGCCGACACAGGAACTGATGATTAGCGAAGTGCCAGAGCCAGACCTAATGCCAACCGTTTCGTTTGGCGATGCAATTGATTTTGCACCCAGCGCTATTCGGGTCCAGCATGTGACTCCGCTTTTTGCTCCCGACGCGAGGCCAACGTGGGGAGGTATCTCGATGCCGCTCGGAACACCCATCCAGCCGCTCAGCGATCTGCCCTTGCCGTTTCAGGGACCTGATAAACTGGACGTCGATTCGGCAGTACCATCAGAAGTTCTCGATGAGGTTCCCAATCGATTGAGACGCTTAAACTCCCGACACTCGAAGCTTCACTCAAGTATCTTCGATGGTCATTCGGGTGTAGCGGTCCGGGTGCCTGCCCTGCAGCACGGGCCTGGCGTACCGGAGGAAGATTCGAAAAAGTAAGTGGTCGAGATCTTATGGCGATGCCAACTCGCTTCGCTTCACATTCTAAAACCTTATAAGTTTACTCCGTTCAAGCACATCAAATAAGGAGATTGCGATGAGGCGTCTTTTCTTCATGGCCACTACCGTTGCGTCGATCATATCCACCGATGCTGCCACCGCGCAGGACTTGTTTGGCGGACCAGAATCAGCGGTTGCCGTTGAGCCAACGGATCAGGCAAAGCCGGGCAAAGTTGATGGAAAGGCAAAGCTTCAGGCCGAGTTTCTGAATCTCAGCAAAGCTCGTGCTGAGATGATGAACGAGGAAGAACTCACTCGGGCGATCGCGGAAGCGAAGAAGGTCAATAATCGAATTGCAGCTCGACGCGATCTGGAACGGGCCATGGCGATTCTGGCTGAGATTGTTGACAAGCACCCGGATACACCGGAAGGGCGAGCGGCTTTACGGGGCAAGCAGGCTTTGCGAGTGATCGAACAGCCGATGGATTCCGGGTTCCCCAATTTCCCGGAACCCGATCCATTTGGTGATCTGGGGAACCCGGTGGAAACCGAATCTCCAGATTACACACGTCCGACCACTCGACGATCTGCGTATAAATCGAGTAAAGCGAAGACACCGGCGATCAAAGGCGTAACTGAACCATTCAAAGGAAAAGTCTTCTTTGGCGATAAGTAGCCAGCGAATCAAGAAGCCCGGCATCTGAGATGCCGGGCTTTTGCGTGCGCACTATTCCTTGGCTGCTTCTGTGGTTACGGTCTCTTTCTCTTTCTCTTTCTCTTTCTCTTTCGTCTTCGCGTCTTCGAAACCGAACTTCTTGCCTTTGTCGACCGCCGGAATTCCGCCGGCCATCCACTGTGGTTCAGGTTCGCCCTGCAGATAGTGGTCGAAGAACTGCTGCATGCGTTTGGCAAAGTCCAAACGGTTCTCGGGCTTCATCACCCAGTGCGGTTCGCCGTTGTAGTTCATCATCCAGGCTTTCTTGCCCAGACGACGCATGGCGACGAACAGTTCGATGCCCTGATACCACGGTACGGCTCCGTCTTCGTCGTTGTGCAGAATCAGTAGCGGCGTATTGATTTTGTCTGCGAAGAACACGGGCGAGTTGGCGATGTACTTCTCACGAGCGTCCCACAAAGTTTCGCCAATGCGGCTCTGAGTTCGTTCGTACTGGAACATGCGGCTCATCCCGCTACCCCAACGAATACCACCATACGCACTGGTCATGTTAGAAACCGGCGCGCCGGATTCGGCACAGGCGAACATGTCGGTTTGCGTGACCAGGTAAGCCGCCTGGTAACCGCCCCAGCTGTGGCCCTGCATGCCGATGCGTTTTTCGTCAATGAAGCCTTTAGCAACGATTGATTCCACGCCCGGTAGAACTGCTTTCGCGGCACTCTCACCAGGGAACCCGGTTGTGTAAGGGATGTCGGGAATGAACAAGCAGTAGCCGCGACTCACGTAGAAGCTGAAGTTGATGATTGAGCGGCCAGCGGCGGGCGTGTGATACGAGTGCAGGTTGTCAGAGTTGCGTTCGTAGTAGTACACCATCAACGGGTACTTCTTGTTCGGGTCGAATCCGTCCGGCTTGTAAAGAATCCCGTCCAACGGTGTGTCGTCTTTTGAGTTCCAGTGAACCAGTTCGGCGGTGCCCCACAAGTACTCGCTTTGCTGCGGATTGATGCGACTGATTCGCGTGACCTTCTTGAAGGCCGTGGTACTGGTCCAGATGTCCGGACATTTTCTAAACGTAGAACGCGTAAACACGATGGTGTCTGCGTCTTTGGCTTTCGATAAGCCGCCCAGAGCTTCGTCCAACATGAGATGAGTTGCGATTGACTTTTCGGCTCCCATGGTCAACGTTGCAAAGCCAGTCGCTTTTGTTTTCTCGTTGAACAGCGTCAACATCAGCGGCTGCTTTGGATCGATCGAACGGAGTTCAGAATCCAGCCGCTGATAGCGATGAACCAGCTTCTCTTCACGCCCATCAGTCAACTTAACCGGCGCCTTGTCGCCTGTTGGGTCCAGCTGCCAGATGTCGTAGCGGTCGTAAACCAGCAGCGCCTTGTCGTCGTCAAGCCAGCCGGCGGTTCGGTACGAACGTGGGAGCGATGGTGTGTCGTGGAGTTCGTTCGCAAACGAAACCTTCGCACCTTTGCTGATCTCAACAGCTTCCCGTTGCTTCGTCGACATGGCGAACCACTGCAACTTCTCCGGATCGAACCAAGTCAGATACTTGCCCGCCGGCGACATTCGCGCGTTGGCTCTGACCTTTTCGGCGACCATTTCGTTTTCGCCGGTCTTGAGATCGACCAGGTACAGATCGTTGAAGCCGGGTGTGTCCCACGAGAGCATCTGTTTGTACTTCTCGTTGGAGGTTCCCACGGCAACATCTGCTTTCGACCGTGCGTTGGTCAGCACTGTTGGAATCTCTTTCGTCGCCAGCTGCAGAATCTTCTTTGATCGAAGATCGTACAGAGCCCGGTAACTGCGATTGCGTTCGCGCGCGGCTTGCAGCAGTTGTTGTGGCTGCAGCATTGGGTCTTTCCAGTGCCACAGGTCCAGCTTCGCTTTTGGTTCTGCGTCTTTCGCTTCGGGCTTGTTGACGTCTTCGGGAATTGGAGCGGTGCTGAAGTACAGACGCCTGCCGTCTTCGCTGAAGCTGGGCCCTGAAGACGATGCAATCCACCAGTCTTTGGGGATGCCCTCGTCGCCAGCCATTGCAATCTTCTCTGCCTGCTTCCGGAACTTCGGCAGCAGGTACAGCGACCAGCTTGGCTTTTCTGCTTCGTAGTCATCACGATCAGACATGAATGCCAGCATCGAACTATCTTCGCTGAAGCTGAGGCTGCGATAGTTGCCCAGGCCGCTGATGACCTGAACCGCTTTCTCGTCCGACAGATCCATCACGAAGACGCCGTCCGCGTCGGCGTCGTCTTTCTTTGATGTGGCGAAGGCCAGGCGTTCGCCCTTCTTGCTGAATGCCTGACTGGTCACGTAAGGGAAGCGGCGTTCCAGTCCGGTCTTCAGGTTGTGCAGAACCAGCGTGGTTCCTTCCGCTTTGGTCTTCTTCTTTTTCTTCTTGCCATCTTTCGTGGGACTCTTCTCAGCAGGCTTCTTCTGCTGATCCTCACCCATCGCACGATCTGATTTGTTTTTGCGAGTTCGCTTTAGGCCTTCGGGCGTGACTTCGTACGACTCAGATGCTTCAGCGGTTCCCTTCTTTACTGAGGAACCAGAGGCGTCGCTTTTTGTTTTCCACATGACCCAGTCAGAGTTCTTCTGTGGCAACGTGAACGACGTGACTGAGTTGACGGTTTTCGGTTCGCCCGATTTGAGATCCAGAATCTGCAGCTTCGTGTCGGGGATCTCTTTGTCCTTCTTTTCCTTCCTCAGCTTTTTGACCAGCTTCGGGTCGGGTCGAACGATAAACATGGCGGTCGAGCTGTCAAACGTGAACCGCCCGCTGGACGCGTTCTTAATTGAGTACTCTTTGCTGCTGCCCGTGTCGCGAATCTTGAGTGTCGATCGATCCTTACCGGTGACCGAATACATGATCCACTTGCCGTCGTTGGACAGTGTTCGCTGACCGATTGAGTTCCACACGTCGTAGTCGGCGTGGTCAAGCGGCTTCTTGTCTTCCAATTCCTGGGCGGCGCTGGCAACGCCGGAATAGCAAAAGCAAAGCGTGCACAGGCAGAGAGTCTTCAGCAGCGAATTCATGTGTGTGTCCGTTGAGATGAACAGTTGGCGGTGCCAAAATCGTCATCTCTACAGGCTACTCAGAATTCCGGCGGACTCCAGCAGAACCGGGACACCTATCAGCGGTTTTTGAGGTTCGTGCGACTGGAATTCGGATGCTTCGTTCAGCACTTCACGCTGCTATGTGGCATTCTGCCAACAACGCCGGAAAACGTTCATCTCGTGCTCACTACCAACAATGACCGAGGTGCGTTGATGTACGTCTCCCGGAATAATGTCCATGATCCGTTGCTTCCCGGCCAGCGCGTGACCGCCGGCCTGTTCGGCCAGGAAGGCAATCGGGTTCGCTTCGTACATCAGCCGCAGTTTTCCTTCGGGCTGCTTGTCAGTTGGCGGGTACATAAACACGCCTCCCTTCAGCAGTGTGCGGTGGAAGTCGGCAACCATGGAACCGATGTACCGAGACCCGTAACTCGCGCCGGAAGCTCCGGTTCGCAATTGCTCAATGTACTCGCGGTAGATCGGTGGGAATTGATCGCGGTACGCCTCGTTGACTGAGTAGTACTTGCCCTGTGACGGCATGCGAATGTTCTCATGGCTTAGCATGTATGCGCCGATGTGCGGATCCAGCGTAAAGCCGTGCACGCCGTTGCCAACGCTGTAGACAAGAATCGTGGAAGAACCGTAAACCACGTAGCCGGCAGCGATCATGTTCTTGCCTGGCTGCAGAACCCATTGCTGTTCTTCGTCCAGTCCGACGTTGTCAGGCCGACGCCAGATACCAAATGTGGTTCCGACGCTGACATTCACATCGATGTTTGACGATCCATCCAGCGGGTCGAACACAATCGCATAGCGAGCGTTGGGCGAGTCGTAGTGGACGGAGTGAGGATGGTCGTTCTCTTCAGACGCCAGCAGCCCAACACTCTCACGCACACTCAACGCGCTGGTCATCACTTCGTTGGCGTAGACGTCCAGCTTTTGCTGTTCTTCGCCCTGTACGTTGATGGCTTCGAACGAACCAAGGATCTCATTGACACCGGCGCGTCGGACTTTCTCCTGGATCATCTTCGTGGCCAGCGTGATGCCTGAGAGGAGCCACGAAAACTGGCCCGACGCACCTTCGACCCGAGACTGTTCCTGAAGAATATGCTGCTGAACAGTTAATGCATTGCTGGACATGGCTGCTTTTATTTGTCCCAAGTCAGAGAGGAGATCGCAGGCCCATCCCAACTGCCGCGTGGCAGCCTACAGCTTCTTGCTTGTAAACAGCTCAGTGAGCTGCGTCGGTGCAGAGACTTCAAGATCGGTGAACGCGTAATCTTCGATCAGAGTTTGTTCGTCGAGTTCTTCTGGTGTGAGATCTTCGACATCCACAGCCCAGGTGTAGTTGCAAAGCCTGACAGGCAGCAGCGTTTCCTGGTCGAGATAAGAAACCGCAACTCGGTACTTTTCCGAAACGGCGTTGCTGGGGTACTCAATGCGGAACGAGTACACCTTGCGGTCGTTGACGACTTCATCATCGTACATTGTGCAGACGAGTCCGGTTCGTTTCGCGAGGTCGTCCTTGCGATAGGCAATCACCGCATCGATGACTGGCAGCATACCTGCCTTCGTGATTGGGTATCGCGACTCAGACATGGCTCGTGAACCATCCGGGTCGATTTTGACGGGCGGAATTAGACGTCCTTTGATACCGCCGAACCGAACAATCGCTTTGCCATTGTTCTGTTCCGGGACGAACAGCAGTTGCCTGCCTTTGTCTCCCGTCTTCCACTTCATGTAGACGCTGAACGGTTTGTGCCGAATGTCCATCGCAATGGTCTGTGGATCCTGAAGCGTTCCGTCGATGCGTTCGTGTTTATGGAACATCACTTTGTAGCCGGAGAACGAAGCGACACGCGTTCTTGCTTTCTCCAACATGAGTGTATTCATGAGAAGCGCGATGCGGCCTTGTGCAACCGGTTTGCGAACCTTCTCTCCACCATTTCTGGCCGCTTCTTTACTCTTCGCAGCGGCGGCCTCAGCGGTGTCATGCTGTGCAGTCGAGCGGATCACCGGCGCCAGTTTGACTGCCAGCGGTGTTGAACCAGAACCAATCAGTTCGCTGGGGTCGGCTCCTGATGTCTCGGGGTTGGTGCTGGCATAGAGAATGCCACCCGCAAGAAGTGAAATGCCGAGAGCAAGTGTGTTGGAGCGGAATGATGAGTGATTGGTATCAGGCCGGCTTAGCATAGAGTGCGGATTCCTGGGCTGGGCGCTCGTCGTTCAAAGTCCGCCCGAGTCGTTGCGGATCCATGCAACCAAACTCCATCGCTGAAACCGAGCAGATACATTGAGTGTCGTCGAGTCCCCAGAATTGGAACCACCAATTCAGAGCCCACAGATACAAGCGGTTCTGCAAGTCTAATTCGGCAGGTCTCGCCCACCGCTACTGCAAACAGACCCGCTGTAGTTCGCCCACCTTCACTTTGCGCGCGGGACGCCAGGGCTGCGAAACGGGGTAGATGGACACATTCCCGTGGCAGCGCTTGCCGGAGAAATGCGTGAAGTCCGTGTGAATTGACGTTCAAGAACCGATCTCTGCACAGTGGATTTGAGTCGCCGCCGCTGACGCAACCGGTAGATTCCGTCCTGGTCGCCGGAATTGCGCAATGATCAGGACCGCAGACACATGCCAGTGGAGATCGAACTTGCTATTCTCCGACCCGGAAAACCAGCATGATCAAACTACAAGATGTTTCCCGATCTCATACTGTGGGCACGACTACGGTCCATGCACTGCGGAATGTGACGGCTGAGATTCCGGATGGCGCCTTTGCATTCATTGTTGGCCCCTCCGGCAGCGGCAAAAGCACGTTGCTGTATCTCATCGGAGCACTGGACGACCTAAGTGGCGGCGACATTGAAGTGGACGGTATCAGCCTAAGTTCGCTCTCGCCGTCAGGGCGCGATGCATTCCGACGAGACACACTGGGGTTCATTTTTCAAAGCTTCAATCTGCTTCCCAATCTCACCGCCGTTGAGAATGTCCTGGTTCCATTCCTGGCAAAAGGCGTTTCGCGTGAACTGCGACAACAGGCAATCGACCTGCTGGAATCCGTTGGTCTAAAGGATCGCGTCGAACACCGCCCGCTGGAACTTTCAGGGGGCGAACAGCAACGGGTCGCCATCGCCAGAGCCCTGCTGAAAGACCCAAAGATTATCCTCGCCGACGAACCGACTGGTGAACTGGACAGCAAGACGGGAGCCGGAGTGATTGAGTGTCTCAGAGGTTTGAACCGAGAACACGGCGCCACGGTCGTTATCGTCACCCACGACCAAAGTTATATCGAAGATGGGGATGTGATCCTGGAAATACGTGATGGTGAACTCATCGCAGAACGGGTGACAAACTCATGACAGCAACAACAGTGGGTTTGATTGGTGCCGTTGCGGCCTACCTGGTGGGTTCCATCCCGTTCGGTTATCTGGTCAGTCGCGTCATCCTCAAAAGTGACATTCGCGAACACGGCAGCGGCAACATTGGGGCCACCAATGTGGCTCGAGTGATCGGTAAGAAGTGGGGCATCTTTGTTCTGGTTCTGGATTGTTTGAAAGGCCTGCTGCCCACGCTCCTTATCCCGCGTCTATTTGACACGACTGCTCATTACCAGGTTTGGCTTCCAGTTGTCTGCGGCATCATGTCTGTGGTCGGACACATGTTTCCGGTATGGCTGAAGTTGAAGGGCGGCAAAGGTGTGGCGACGGGTTTGGGAGTCGGGTTGATCTTGTCCTGGCAGGCCACAGTCGCGGCAATTGTTGTGTTCCTTCTGGTGTTTGCGATAAGTCGCAGGACCTCCGTCGCCTCCATGATTGCATCCATCACGTTTTGCATCACTGAACTCACACTACGTGGTTCGAGCGCGTTTAATGATCAGAACCACGCTGTCTCATTGTTTGCGATTGCTGTTCCGCTGCTTATCATCATCCGGCATCGGTCGAATATTGTGCGGCTGCTGAAGAGAGAAGAGCCCCGGTTCGGCGACCCGGCCAGCTAGCGGACTGTCACACGATTGACCGCTCGGGTGTCGCTAGTGGCCGTGGTTCAAACCAGCAATCTGAAGATCGATGCAACAGTAATACAAGCCAACGAATCCGAAGTATCAGCGAAACAGGATATGAAGAACCCCGGAACAATTGACCAACTTGCTGAGTATCCCAGCGTTATCACACTGCCGGTTCAGTGGGGCGTGCAGGATGCCTTCGGCCACGTTAACAACGTCATCTACTTTCGCTGGTACGAGTCGGCTCGAATCGACTACATGAACCTGCTGGACGTGGAGTGCTTCGACGTTGAACGAGAGAACTCAAACATCGGCCCAATTATCGCGTCGATAACCTGTGACTACAAAAAGCAGCTGAAGTTCCCGGACACCGTTCATGTGGGAACACGGGTCACTCGGTTCGGAAACAGCAGCATGCAAATAGACCATGCTGTCTTTAGCGAGTCCCATCAGGCGGTTGCCACGACAGGGACTTCAATTTGTGTCGTCTTCGATTACACGGCCAATAAGCCGGTCCTTATACCCGTCGAGCTCCGCGATGCAATCACGGAGCTCGAGGGACACGAAATTTAAAATCCGGTGTCGGTTCAGGCTTCAGGTGTCCCCGCTGTCATTCACGACATTGGATCGAACCCGGTACCTGAAAGGCCGACACAAGACCTAGCTGTTAGCGAGATCGATTGTGATCCTCGCAATCGGGGTGTCCCGGGAGAACGCCCTCTCCAGCACACCGCCGGTTGGAAGGCCGGTCCCGACGAAATCGTCCAGCCCGGTGCTTCGACGAATCCGGCCGTTTTCATCGACTGACTCGCCGCCTTCTGTTGAGAACGGTGCTCCGCCCTGCGGATTGTTCACTTCAGTTCCGGCATCCCACACGTCGTTGCCATAGATCATGATCGTGACGGGGCCGCGGAAGCCGCCCCGATTGTTGAACAGCCGGTATGCTCGGCTACCCAGGTTCCCGACAAACGCGTCGTTCGATGGAATAAGCATCGAGGCGAACGTGAAGAACTGGTTATCACCCGGGTTGGTGACCGTCAGGATCTCAGTCACAACTTCGCCCGGATCGAACACGGGAGCACCAGGGAAACCCTCTGGTGAGGTGATTGTTGCGCTGATTCCTTCGGCAGCTTCCTGAGCGAACTGCTCAGTGATTAGACCGGTTTCGCCGTCTTCAGCCAGAGCTTCCAGGGCTTCGTTTGTTTGTCGGCCCTGAGCCAGATCGAAGCCACCATCGTGCACACCGACAAAGAACGGAGTCAGATAGATTCCGCCAGGATCTGCAAGGTTCTCAACGGTTACTGAGATGTTGGTTGTATTTGGGATCAACATGTCACCAATGTCGATGCCCCTGCTGTTTCGATTGCCTTCCGCATCATGCACACGACCACGCTTCACACGCAGCGAGGCGATATCCGCATCCGAGACGGCTGAAGCATCGATTGTGTACGTCGCTGTCACAGTGCGGTTGGCGGGATCAGTTGACACGACAGAAGCGTCATCGGCGGTCAGCCGGCGAGTTTGTGCGCTTGAGTTTTGGAACAGGGCAACAATGTCGTTACTTGTGATTGAGTCCAGATCAACACCTGATGGATCGGTGTAGACAACATCGACTTCCACTTCCCCGTCGCCAACATCTCTGATCTCACCAAGGGCTGCCAGTGGACCAGAGTTGTCGATTGGATCGGATGGATTGTCCGCTTGTGAGACTGTGATTCTGGCTATCGGAGTATTCGGATCGAACGCCGATCCCAAATCGCCAACCGGAGTACCGGTTCCGACAAACGAATCCAGGCTTGAAGAGAACCGGATAACGCCGTCCTCTGTCACACCTTCGCCGCCCTCAGTTGAAAACGCCGCGCCACCGAAAGGATTGTTGACCTCAGTACCGGCGTCATAGACATCGCTACCGAAGATCTCGATAGTGAACGGACGGCGGACGTTGCCGTTGTTGCGGAAGACTTTGTAAGCTTCAGGATTAAGGTTCGCGATGAAGGCATCGTTCGATGGGATAATCATCGTGGCAAAGCTGAAGTACTGGTTGTTGGGATCGTCAACTTCGATCTCAAACGAAACCGTTTCACCTGCTTCAAACACAGGTGCTCCTCCGAAACCCTCGGGGGCTGTGATGGTTGCGTCAACGCCATCATTCGTCTCGTTGAACCGAGCACTGAGGACAGACGTGTCACCTTCTTCTGCTAGTTCTTCCAGGCCGCCGAAAGCTGCTTCGCCGCCGTTGCCAATGTCGAACGTTCCATCATGGAACCCGACCCAAAATGGAGTCTGACCAAGGCCACTATCTGGTGAGAGGTTCTCGACAGTGACTAAGAAGTTTGTGAGCAGTGTGCGAGCTTCAAGGCTCTCTGTCTGAACCACACGGCTTTTTCGACGAGACAAGCGAGAGTCAGAACGTTTAAATTTAGGCAACCAACGTAACATGCTAAGGCTCCAGGCCATCAAAACGAAAATTCTGGGTACTATAGGGTACGCTCAATGTAGCGACTGCTAATTAGAATCCACACAACAACCCCCGAAAAACCTGCTTGAGTTTTCCGGCCGAATGCAAGTTGCCGGATAGGTTCTCAATGAAGCCAGCGACTCATTGGTACAGTCACTACTTATTCACGGCCCATGTTCATCATCAGAATGCACATTCTGGACCCAGTGACCAAAACCAAGTCTTGAACAATGAAGCTAATGTAATGCGATTCACACTCATCATTCTCTTTGTCGCCGGGACGCTGCCGGTTCATGCTCAATCCAAATCGCAGACGCCCACTAAGCCGGTTCCGTACACCCAACCCATCGCCCAGACGAATGTCAAAATCGACATGGTGCCAATCCCCGGCGG
The DNA here is from genome assembly GCA_964485095.1 of uncultured Planctomycetaceae bacterium. Classification (GTDB taxonomy): domain Bacteria; phylum Planctomycetota; class Planctomycetia; order Planctomycetales; family Planctomycetaceae; genus CAYNWT01. The sequence continues at coordinate 24,278 of CAZAIB010000002.1, forward strand.
GTCTTTCACCATGGGTAGCCCCGAACGGGAAGCGAATCGAGAACCAGACGAAGGCCCTCAACGGAAGGTTGAGATAGAACCGTTCTGGATGTCTAAGACTGAGATCACCTGGAACGCGTACGACATCTGGAACGAGAACCAGGACATCAGCCGTCGCAAGATTATGGGAGTCAAACCAAGCGCTGCCGACAAGCTTGCGGACGCGGTCACACGCCCCACGCCGCCATACACCGACATGAGTTTCAAGATGGGTCGAGGCAAACGTCCGGCCATCTGCATGACTCAACACGCCGCGCGGAAGTATTGCGAATGGCTTAGCGCGAAGTCAGGTCACTACTACCGGCTCCCAACCGAAGCCGAATGGGAGTACGCCTGCCGCGCGGGTTCGAAGACGGCGTATCACTTTGGAGACGACCCAAAGAAGCTCGCAGACTACGCGTGGTTCTCAGACAACAGCGATGACAGTTACCAACCAGTTGCAAAGAAGAAACCCAACAAGTGGGGGCTGTACGACATGCACGGCAACGTCTCCGAATGGGTGCTGGACCAATACGCCGAAAAGTACAGCCCCGACCAAAAGAAGAACCCGCTTGTCGTTCCAAAGACACTTTACCCACGAGTTGTCCGCGGCGGTGGCTGGGACGACACTGCCGATTGGTTGCGAAGCGCAAAACGGATTGCTTCTGAAGACGCCTGGAAAGATCAGGACCCACAGTTACCCAAGAGCATTTGGTACCACACAGACGCTCTAAGCGTCGGCTTTCGAATCGTCCGCCCTATGCGTGTCCCCAACGCCAAGGAACGCGCAACCAAGTGGGACAAGACCGCCCCCGAACAAAAAGATCCACCTCAGGACGACGACCAATAACTGCTTGTGCGACCGATCAGATTTCACCCTCTTGGGAAGGTCGCAAGCTTCACCAGTCGCAGTATCTGCCGGTTCGCCACAGCGCCACCCGCAGCCACCACAGGTTTTCGGCGCTTGGGCGAACTTGTTTGAGCTGTACGACTAATCGCCCCAGTGCCTCGTTGCCGACGTTCTCGCGACTGGACTACGCTAAGCCCCTCTTTCTTGTCGACGTATTGGATTAGTGGGCCTGAAAACCGGGCGACGGGGAAAGCACGAGATGGCGGGAACACTTGGGTTAGACATTAGCGCGAAACGCCTGCTGGCGGTGGTGCGCGATCCTGGCGGCGAGATACAACACCAGGCGCGGTACCGCATGGATAGGTACCTCAAGCCGCGCCCCTGCGCGATGTTGTTGATGCGCGCCATCGCGGACGCGAGGAACACTGTTGGAACCGTGAATGCCATCGGTATTGGTTTCCCTGGTCCCGTGGACAGTCCACAAGGCATCGCCCGCGCTTCGGCGGTTCTGCCTGGCTGGGAGAACGTGCGGTTGGGGCCCACAATCCGCACGCTAAGCGGCTTACCGTGTGCCGTAGACAACCGAACCAACAACATCGCCCGCGCAGAACTGTCGCTGCGGTCACCGAAGCCCAACAGTTTTCTGTTCGTGAACGCCGGCCCGGAAATTAGTGCGTCGGTTGTTTTGAACGGGGCACTTTGGATGGGGGCAACCGGGCTCGCTGGCGAAATTGGTCACATCTGTATCGATCCCGATGGTGACATTTGCAGCTGTGGACTCCGCGGGTGTGCTCAGACAGTGGCCAGCCTAAACGCGGTCGGTCAGACGCTTGGCGTAAACCCAACTCACGTTTCTGTCTGCATGCAAACTCGGCCTGAAGCCTGCGAACAGGCACTCGGCGACGCCGGCAAGGCACTCGGTTCCGCCATCGCCACCGCGCTGAATTTGCTTAACATGAATCTGGTCATCCTGGGCGGCCCGCTAACCGGCTTCTCGACCTATCGCACGGCCGTGGAACTCACGACGCGAAACCAATCGTTGGACCTCACACAAGCCGCCTGCAGTTTCGAAATCGCCCAAACCGGCACTGCCGGAAAAGGTATCGGTGCTGCGCTACTGGGCCTTGAACTTGTTGCGATGAGAACCAACGAGAACCAGACCGCGGCGTAGCCAGGTTAAACTGGTTCGAATTCATCCGGCGGGTCACCAAGCGTCAGTGATTCTTTGAGTGTCCGCGAGTGTTTGCACTGGCCGCGAAATTCGAAGCCGCGGCAACTGCACGTCACGTCGCCGCTATCGACTTCCAGTGTGTAGTGGCCATCGCCCTTGCTGTTTGCCAGCTTGTATCGCAACGCTGTTTTCTGCTGCAGCGAACTGGCCAGCGCCGCGATGGCAGCGGGCGTGATAGCACTCCGAACCGCAGGTCGAACCTGTGACGCAGGAACGTTCGTTTGTTGCTGCTGATACAAGTCACCGGCTTTCGTCAGTAGCTGGTCCACGATGTCATCAGAACTCGCATCCAGCCCCCCAATCAGGTTCCTCAGTTCAGACAGAACATCGGTAGTCCTGGCCCCTTCCGCGGCAATCGAATCGCCTTCGACAACTGCCTGAATCACCTGGCTCTTCGTCTTAAGGACTTCGCTCACGAACTCGTCCAGAGTTCCCGTGGCGGCGAAGTAGTACACGTTGACCGAATGATTCTGCCCAATCCGATACGCACGATCTTCGGCTTGCCAGTGGTTGGTTGGAACCCAATCCAAGTCGTTGAAGACAACGTGACGCGCCGCCGTCAGATTGATGCCGACTCCACCGGCAATAATATTGGCAATCAGCACACGCACAGTGTCGTCGTTTTGAAAATCATCGACCACGCCCTGGCGCTTGTTGGTGGGCGTCTTGCCGGTCAGCACGCGAGCGGCGTCGCCGTAGTGTTCGGCCATGATGGTGGTTGGCTTCGTGAAGCACGAATAGATCACGGCCTTCTCGCCCTGAGCCACAATGCCGTCAACGAACTCAAGCGTGTTCTTTGTCTTGGCGATCGCAATCTTCTTGCGATGCGGTGCCAGTTTCCCCATAAGCGCCACCGACGATTCGATACTGGCTCCATCCAGTTCACGTTCGTCTCGCGCCGCGACAACGCTTTTCAGGAACTTCTTTGCCTCGGCTCTGCCCGTAGCGGGAATCTGAACCGCGAACCACGAACGCAGCTTTTCGGGTAAATCCAGCACATCCTCTTTGCGTCGCCGGAGCATGGTTCCGTGCAACTGCACCGTCAGTTCTTCGATGTTGCTGGCGCCGTCGGTAATCCAACCGTACTCGCCCTTGACCGCGTCGCAGTAGCGTTTGGCAAACGACAGGAAGCTGCGGCCCAGAGAATGGTTGACCAGTTGCAGAAGCGGGAACAGATCACGCGGCCGGTTGGTGAGCGGCGTTCCGGTCAGACAATGCACAACCAAATCGTCCGGCGAATCCGCCACCAGCGATCGCACAGCCTTACTGCGCTGACTTGTGTGGTTCTTCAGGTAGTGAGCCTCATCGCAGACCAGGCCGACGAACGAAACCGACTTTAGATCAGCCAGGTGCCGTTTGAGAATGTCGTAGTTGATCACGACCCAGTCATTCGAGTCTTTGGGAACTGGATTCTTGCGGTCAACGATTGCGACTTCCGTTTCAGCACCCAGCGCAATCTGAATTTCACGCTTCCAGTTGTTCTTCACCGACGCCGGGCAGATGACCAGCCACGGACCGGCTTTGGCAGCCTGCTGCATGGCCAGAATCGATTGCCGGGTCTTACCCAGCCCCATGTCGTCGGCGAGTATCGACCGCCGGCGTCCCAGTAGAAACGCTACGCCATCCACTTGATGAGGAAACAAGCCTCTGGCCAGTCGTTCCGCTTCTGTGATTTGCTTGTCGGTCGGTGTGGTCACGCTGGCAGTTTATCAAATGGAGCTTTTCACAAGGAACATTTGTTGGTCAGTGCGGGTGTTCTCAACTGGCAATGAGCACAAAGTTCACTCGGAAAACCGCTGCACACAAGGTTTGGACTGTGTTTCAGGAACGCCACATGCCTGCATAACCGGACTGTCTGTGACGGACGTGTTGCCGGCGGGCATCATGCCTGACCATCCCCAGCGCCAGGCTGTGCTGTGAAGCTTTTTCGTCCCGCATTCGCCGCTGCACTGCCCACCTCAACCTAGCCTTCAGTAGCAACTGAGGACAAACAATGATCAAACAACATTCGAAAACGAAACAGGAATATCGGACCGGAGTCGCGGCGGTTGAACTGGCAGTTTGTCTGCCGGTGATTCTTGTCCTGATTCTAGGCACGCTACAGGCGTGTTCGATGTTCTACCTCAAGCAAAACCTTGGCGTGTCTGCGTACGAGGGGATTCGCCGATGTGTTGAATACAACTCAACTCCGGCACAGGTAGAAGCAACTTGCCTGCAGGTCCTGGCAGACAGGCGAGTGATTGGCGGGTCGGTAGAAATCAGCCCTGCTGACTACGCAACCAGGCCCCCGCGAACCTGGATCACGGTTACCGTAACGGCGCCGTGCAATCCCAACTCGCCGCTTCGAGGCGGGGTTTATGAGAACAGGTCGTTGAGTACATCAGCGACGATGATGAAGGAATTTTGATAATGAAACGCACTCAAAAACAACCGGCCAAACGCCGCGGCGCAATGCTGCCACTTGTTGCAGTCTGCCTGCCCGTGATTCTCCTGTTCGCTGCATACTCAATTAACATTGCACAGATGCAGTTGACGCGAACCCAGCTACGAACGGCGACCGATGCTGCCAGCCGAGCCGGCGCGAGAACGCTGAGTATCACTCAGAGCCAAAATATCGCAGAAGCAACCGCTATCGAAGCGGCTCGGCGGAACACCGTCAGCGGAGCTCCGCTATTGCTGGCACCGTCCGAGGTGCAGTTTGGTTTGTCACAGCCCGTTAGCACCGGTGGCCGTTGGGACTTCGCTCCGGCATCGCACTCTGGCGACCTGCGGAATTCAGTCCGAGTCACAGGCAGACGCACCGAGGGATCACTCTCTGGGTCGATTCCGCTCATCTTCCCGGTGTTTTCTTCCAGCGGTGTTTTCGAACCCGTGAAAATTGCGACTGCCACACAGATTGACCGCGACATCAGTTTGGTGCTTGACCGCTCAGGTTCAATGACGGACCCAATTGATCCGACAGTCACGGCCCGGCCGTGGCGGCGAAACCGACCGGTTCCGGACGGGTCAAAGTGGTTGGATTTGGTGTCGGCGACAGACGCGTTTCTGGCCGCACTAAGCAGCACACCGCAGGACGAACAGGTTGCCCTGGTAACTTATGGAACCACTGCCACTCACGAATTGGACATGACTCTGGACTACGACACCATCCGAGCAAGCATGCAGGTGCACACGGATAGGTACTACGGTGGCCGAACTGCCGTAGGCGACGGGACTGATTTGGGAGTCCGAGCTGTGACCGATCCGCAATTCGCTCGACGGTACGCTCAGAAAACGATCGTCGTGATGACCGATGGTAACCACAACGAAGGTAAGTGGCCGGACATCGTCGCTGAGGCTGCCCGCGACAATTTTAATGTGACCGTCCACACGATTACTTTTGGCCCGAACGTAAACGAAACCCTGATGCGAGAAACCGCCCGGAAGGGTGGCGGACAATACTGGCATGCGGCTGACGCAGAAGCATTGACTGCTGCGTTCCAGGAGATTGCAAACAACCTGCCAACGCTGATCACGGAGTAAAGAAATGAAACGCCACACAAAGGTCGGTTCAAAGCAGCAACATGCACGCCGCGGAGCCACACTGGTTGAATTCGCGCTTGTGACACCCGTGTTCCTGCTGTTCATGTTCGCGTCGATCGAATTCGCGCATCTGAATACGCTCCGGAACACAGCGATCAACGCCGCATACGAGGCGGCCCGCAGAGTTGTTGTCCCGGGTGGTCAGTCGTCTGAAGCTGAAACTGAAGCGGCTCGAATCTTAGCGACCGTCGGAACCACAAACTTCGATGTCGAAGTCATTCCGGAGATCATCACAGCCGACACCCGTGCGGTCACTGTCAGCATCAAGGTTCCCTACGAAAGGAACGCACTGATGGTCCCATGGTTTACAGGCAGCGTTGTCATTGACGCTGAAGCCACTCTACAGACTGAACGCTACGGCGGTATCAACGTCCCTGCGGGCGGGTAGGTAGGTGATGATGGCGGTGCCCCGGATGGTTGGCCGTGCGGTGGGTGAGCGTCTAAGTAGGAAGTATTGCCGCCGCCTCTGCTTCGCTTGCAAGCGGCAGATCGAATAATGGCTTGCTTGAAGGTGCTGAGTTCCAGGGCTCGAACGTATCCAGCCTGGGATTTCGTGGATCTGGCGATTTGCTCACGAACATGTGACGCGGAATCCGTGTTATAGTCATGACTACACGATTTCTCATCACGCCGGGGCTTCCCATGAGCACGCAGCCAATTCATCGATTTGTTGTTCTCCTAATTGTTGCCTCGGGCCTGCTGGTCACATCGGTTGTCGCACAGTCACGACGCAAGAAGGACAACAAACAGAACTCGCAGACGCTTGAACTCCGCGCGAAACAGGCTGAGGAAGCGCTGGCCAAGGAGTATATCTCTGTTGCGACCGGCTTCTACGACCTCGGCGACGTGGAGAAGGCGAAGGACTTTCTGATTCGTCTAAACGATTTGAAGTCCGGATTGCCAGGCGTCAAAGAGAAGATTGACGAACTGGATGAAGAACTGATGTCGTCGAACTCTGATAAGTTCACCCTGGACGTCAGCAAGGGCTGGGGCGCGGCCGTGGCCGAAGTGACCAAAGGCGATCCGTTTCGCATCGTCGCGTCAGGCGACTACAAACTATCAGTCCAACTTTCGTTGGATGTGAACGGCCTGCCAGGCAAAGATCCAATCCGCGATCTCGCCGGTGGCGTTCCGTTTGGAGCATTGATGGGAATCATCCAGGGAGCCGACGGCAAGCCATCACGACCGTTTGCCATCAAGTCGGGTGTTGAACACAGCCCTCGAAAAACCGGAGTGTTGTTCCTGCGAGTCAACGCGCCACCAACTGCAAAATGCACCGGCAAGCTGCAGGTGCAGGTTAGCGGCAAAGTAGTCACCCGCGGTACCGGTAAAAAGAAAAGCAAACGCTAGGCAACGTTCCGCTGCATCGGATTCCGGTTGGGGCGTTGGGTCTGCTGAACCGTTTCACCCGGTTGGCCAGGAAGTCGGAACGGTAGAATCAGATACACGGTAGCGCGTTCCAGGTTATCATCCTTGAGGCAATCGGCACGTCGCCACCGTGGTCAAGCCTGCCGAGTCCTAACCTGGAGCGAATTCAAATGCAGACTACTCGTTGGCTCTTGACCATAGGTCTGTTCTCAGTGCTTTCCGTGCCCTCACAGGCCAAAGACCTACGTGTCCTGTTTCTCGGCGACAACGGCCACCACCAACCGCGTGCTCGGTTCGCTCAGCTGGAACCAGTGCTGCGTGGCAAAGGCATTAGGCTGGACTACACAGACAACGTTGCTGATCTGAACGCAGAAACGCTGGCCGACTACGAAGCCGTTGCGCTGTACGCGAACATTGATGCGATTGAGAAGCCTCAAGCCGACGCGTTGCTGGAATACGTTGCCAGCGGGAAAGGGTTCATTCCGATCCATTGCGCGACGTACTGTTTTCGCAACGACGAACGCATCGTCGCACTGATGGGTGGGCAGTTTCAACGACACGGAACGGGAACGTTCCGGACGGAGCTTGCTCAGCCCGAACATCCCATCATGCGTGGCTTTGGTGGGTTCGAGAGTTGGGATGAGACCTACGTTCATCACAAGCACAATGAGAAGAACCGGACGGTGCTTGCGTTCCGCGTTGACGACGAGGGACGCGAACCGTGGACGTGGGTTCGCACGCATGGCAAGGGGCGCGTGTTCTACACGGCGTGGGGACACGACCATCGCACGTTTGGGAATCGCGGGTTCCAGAACCTGATGGAACGCGGCATTCGCTGGGCGGCGGGCGATGATCCGGCGATCGCTGGCGAGTACATGAAGGACATCCCGTTCCCGGTTCCTGAAATGACGAAGCCGGGCGTCGGTGCGAAGCCGCTGGAGTACATCGAAGTCGGGCCGAAGATCCCCAACTACACGGCCGGCAAGTCGTGGGGAACGCAAGGCGACGTGATCACGAAGATGCAGAAGCCGCTGCCGCCGGAAGAATCGATGAAGCACATTTCGGTGCCCAAAGGGTTCCGAGTTGAACTGTTTGTGTCGGAACCGGACCTCAAAGGTAAGCCGATCGCCATGAGCTGGGACGAACGTGGTCGGCTGTGGGTTTGCGAGACCTACGACTACCCAAACGAACTGCAACCAAAGGGCAAGGGCCGCGACCGCATCCGCATTTGCGAAGACACCGATGGCGACTGGAAGGCTGACAAGTTCACGGTGTTTGCAGAGAAGCTAAGCATCCCCACCGCGATCACATTCGCGAACGGTGGAGCCATCGTGCAGAACGGAACCGAGACGCTGTTCCTCAAAGATACCGATGGTGACGACGTGGCTGACGAACGCAAGGTGTTGTTCACCGGTTGGGCCCTGGGCGACACACACGGCGGCGTGAGCAACTTTCAATACGGCCTGGACAACTGGATCTGGGCCATGCAGGGCTACAACAACTCTCGACCGGTACCGGGCGAGAACCCCCGTAGTGGACGAGGCAACGAGTCCCCAAACGCGGGTAAAGACTCGGGACTCGTAGCCTCGTCCACTACCAGGAAGCCCGCTCCTCAAGCCCAGACATTCCGCCAGGGCTTCTTCCGCTTCAAGCCAGACGGCAGCGAAATCGAATTCATCCGCTCCACCAACAACAACACGTGGGGCCTTGGTATCAGCGAAGAAGGTTTGATCTTCGGCTCGACAGCGAACGGTTGTCCGAGCGTGTTCATGCCGATCCCGAACCGCTACTACGAACGCGTCAAAGGCTGGCGGAAGTCACTGGTCCTGCAGAACATAGCACCGGACTACAAGTACAAACCGATCACGAAGAATGTTCGTCAGGTTGACTGGCACGGCGGCTTCACCGCGGCCGCCGGTTCGGCAATCTACACGGCTCGGAGATACCCGAAGGAGTACTGGAACCAGGTCGCGTTCGTCTGCGGTCCAACGGGTCACCTGGTCGCCGGGTTCCATCTCAAACCGGACGGAGCCGGGTTCAAGTCGAAGAACGAGTTCAACCTGTTCGCCAGCACCGACGAATGGACGGCTCCGATCATGGCCGACGTCGGCCCCGACGGGAACGTGTGGGTTCTCGACTGGTACAACTACATCGTGCAGCACAACCCCACGCCGCAGGGCTTTAAGACAGGCAAAGGGAACGCGTACGAAACCGATCTCCGCGACAAGAAACATGGGCGGATCTATCGCGTTGTTTACGGTGACGATCCAAAGCCGATGTCCTTGGCGGGTGCTGATCCCTCGACGCTAGTGAAGACGCTCAGTCATCCGACGATGCTTTGGCGAAAGCATGCTCAGCGGTTGCTAGTTGAGAGTGGAAAGAAATTCGTCCGCAAACCCCTCGAAGAAATCGCTCACAGGAATGTTGACCAGACCGACATCGACGTCGGCGCGATCCACGCTATCGCCACGCTTGCCGGGCTGGATCCGGGGAAGCAAAACAACCGACTCGCGGACAACATGCGAAGCCACAAATCGACTGCGGTTCGACGGGTTGGTCTCTCTCTGTTGGGCAATCCCGTCCCCTGGGGCGTTCCGGCTGAGGATGGCAGTGACGATGGTTACACGCACATCGCGTTGTTCAAGGATCCCGATCCGCAAGTGCGTTTGGCTGCGTTTCTTCTGCATACCGAGGACGAAGCAGTTCAAAGCGGTCGGGCGAAGGGTTACGGACCAGCAACACACCTCACGCAAGCGCTGTCACGCCCGGAAAACCTCTCAGATCCACTCTTGAACGATGCGCTCATCGCCGCGGCGTCGGCCGAGGCCGCACAATTCCTCGACGCAGTTGCGCGGCAGCCGATCATGCCAAACGAAAATGTCGAGCGGTTCATCACAACTGTCGCAGAACACGCCGTCAGGACTGACCCAGGCTGCGTGTCGAGGGTCCTCAGTGAGTGCCACGACAAGAAGGCGTCAGCCGAAATCGTGCACGCGATTGTTCTTGGGTTCGACCGCGGCTGGCCGAGTAAACGTGGTCGCTACCGGCCCGGTTCGGAAACTGCCGCGAAGTGCTTAGCGATCCTCGGCACACTGCCGCCAGAGTATCGCGGAGTGTTCGCAAAATTCCTAAGTGGCAGCCCAATGTTCGCGGAGAACATTAGCCGGATCGTCTCTCGGTTGCTGCTCCGAGTCGAAGACAACAGTGTCCCGCTGGAGGATCGCGCCCGACTGGCACAGGAGATCATTGAGTTGCAGCCGAATCGGGTTGCATCTGTCAAAGCACTGTTGGATCTTGTATCCCCCCAGACCCCGACGGATCTTGCTAGTGCGTTGATTACCGCTGCCGGCCGCAGCGAGGCCAATGAGGCACCAGCGATCATTATCACGAAGGCAGGCTCGCTAACACCGAACACAAAACGAGTAGCAATCGGTTCCCTGCTCACACGAACAGCGTCAACCCGGGCTCTGTTGGACGCCGTATCGGAAGGGCAATTACAACTCGGCGATTTGTCGCTCGACCAGCGTCAGGCATTGTCGTCGCATCCGGATCGTTCTGTTCGCGACCTGGCAAAGAAGGTGTTCGCGAAGACGGGCGGGCTGACGAATCCGGATCGGCAGAAGGTTCTTGCCGAACTCATGGCGGTTTGCGACATGAAGGGAACCAAAGACGCAGGAAAGGCGATGTTCAAGAAGCATTGCGCGAAGTGCCACATGCACAGTGGTGAAGGGATCAAGGTCGGGCCTGACCTGACGGGCATGGCCGTGCATCCGAAGAAAGAACTGCTTGGCCACATTCTCGATCCGAGCGCGAGTGTCGAAGGTAACTACCGGCTGTATTCCGTCATCACCGACGACGGTAAAGCCATCAACGGCATGCTGGCAGCTGAATCGCGGACCACGCTTGAACTCATCGACACAGAGGGCAAGAAGCAGTCGGTCCTGCGGGAAGAGATCGACGAGATGGTCTCGACAAAGAAGTCGGTCATGCCGGAGGGCTTTGAGAAACTCATGTCGAAGCAGGAGTTCGCTGACCTGCTGACGTTCCTCACAGACCGAGGCAAGTTCCTGCCGATTGACATCAGCAAAGTTGCGTCGGTCGCCAGTGACCGCGGTATGTTCTTCAACAAGAACGCAAACGTAGAACGGCTCATCTTTCCGGACTGGAAGCCGAAGGTGTTCAACAACGTCCCGTTCGTGCTCATTGACCCGCAAGGCGGCACGGTCCCCAACACCATTCTGTTGCACGGTCCGGCGACACCGCTGGTACAACGGATGCCCAAACGTGTGGAACTACTGGTCAATGGTCCGGTTCGAGCGATTCACATGCTGGGCGGCGTTGGCGGTTGGGCCTATCCGTACAATCGGGATGAAACCGTGTCTGTGATTGTTCGACTGCATTACGCTGACGGTTCGACTGAAGACCACGAACTTAAGAATGGAATTCACTTTGCGGACTACATTCGGCGAGCCGATGTGAAAGGGTCTGAGTTTGCCTTCCAACTACGCGGGCAGCAGATCCGTTACCTGGCCGTGTATCCGAAGAAGTCAGAACCAATCCAGCGAATGGAACTCATCAAAGGACCGGACGGAACCGCACCCGTCCTCATGGCGATAACGGCTGAGGCACCGTAACGACGTTGGATCGCACGCAAACGCTTAGCCCGAGTTCCGCAGGCCGTACTCGTTGATCTTGCGGTACAGAGTCCGTTCGCCGATGCCCAGCATCTTCGCGGTTTCTTCGCGGTTGCCATCGGTCAGCTCAAGCGCGCGTTGGATGTAGTATTTCTCAACGTCGTTAAGTGGTCGGCCAACCAGCCCGTCTGCTCCGCTGTGAGGTTCGTCCAGTTCGCGGTCCATGCCGTCCGTGACAAGGTGCTTGAGTTCCGGCGGCAGTCCGTCGACGTCCAGCAGGCCATCGGAGTCCATGACCAGCATGCGTTCGACGGCGTTGCGAAGCTGACGAATGTTGCCGGGCCAGTCGTAGCTCATCAGAACCTTCCGGGCCGCTCTGGAGAACCCGCGGACTTCGCGGTTCATCTTCTGTGAGAGTTCTTTGAGGAAGTGATCCATTAACAGCGGAATGTCGCCGGCTCGTTCGCTAAGCGGCGGCAATTCGATGCTGATGATGTTAAGTCGGTAGTACAGATCCTGCCTGAAGGTCCCGGCTTCGACCATGGCCGGAAGGTCGGCGTTCGTTGCGGCAACCAGACGGACGTTGACATCCATTTCCTCGTTCGCACCAATCCGGGCGACGCGGCGATCTTCAAGAACACGCAACAACTTGATTTGCGTTTCCATCGGCATCTCGCCGACTTCATCCAGAAACAGTGTTCCACCGTTGGCGTATTCGAACTTGCCAATCCGTTTTCCAATCGCGCCGGTGAACGCACCTTGTTCGTGGCCGAACAGTTCGCTTTCCAGAATGCTTTCCGGTAACGCTGAGATATTCAGCGGGACAAACGGCTTGCTTTTTCGCGGACTGTTTTGATGTAGCGCTCGAGCGACCAGTTCTTTGCCGGTTCCGTTGGCTCCGGTAATCAGAACCGTGCTGTCCATCGGTGCGACGCTTTTGAGTGTCTCGATGACCTCTCGCATCCTGCCGCTGTTGCCGATGACGCCTTCGAAACCAAACTTCTCATCCAGCGATCGCCGCAGTTCGGCGTTCCGTCTGATCAACCGCAACCGAGCGGACGCCTTATCGACGGCGGTTCGAAGTTCGTTGATGTCCAGCGGTTTGGTGAGGTACGTGTAGGCTCCATGCTGCATCGCGGTGACGGCCGAGTTGATAGAACCGTGACCTGTGAGCACGATGACTTCGGCTTCGGGCAGTTCCTCTTTTGTTTTCCGCAGGATGGCCAGCCCGTCGATGTCACCCATCTTGAGATCGGTGACCACGACGTCGAACGTTTCGCTTTCGATGCGAGCGATGCCGCGTTCGCCTGAGGCGGCGACTGAGCAATTACAGTTGACCTTCAGCAGACTATCCGCGACCGCCTGTGCGTGGGCTTCGTCGTCATCGACGATCAGAACCTGCACGGGGATCGTCGAAAGGTCAGCCTTATTCGCAGGGGGTGCCGCAGCACTCATACTCTTGCCCAGTGTCTTTTTGAGGTCCGCCAAAGTGGCAGGCGGCCAACTAGACTACTCGGTGACAGGTGGAAGTGAAATCGTGAATCGGGTTCCTTGCCCAACTTCGCTGTCACAGGCAATTTCGCCCCGATGAGCTTCCACTATCTTGCGCACAGTGGGTAATCCTAATCCGCTGCCGCCGGCCTTATTTGAGTAGAACGCTTGAAACATGCGGCCGAGGGTACGTTCGTTCATTCCGCAGCCGTTGTCGATGAGTTCAAGAAGAACAGAATCGCCACGCACACTGGTCTGGATTTCCAGGACGCCTCCTTCAGTCATGGATTGCTGTGCGTTCTGAGCCAGATTTTGCAGGACCTGACGAAACAGCTTCTCGTCCAGGTTGACGTGGGGGAGGTCGGTGCCGGGATGCCAGCTGATGTCGACGCCTGCGTCTTTCGCCTGAGCTTTGAAGAAATCGATGAACTCGCCGACCACGTCGTTTAGGTTGCCGGGCTTGAGAAACAGTTCGCCAGCACTCGCAAACTGCAGGAAGTCGTTGAGGATCGCTTCCAGGCGTTCGCATTCGTTTTGAACCGATCCGACCTTCGTTAGCAGCCGCCGTGCGTGCGGCGATTCGCTGCCAAGGTCGTTGACGTCCTCAGCCATGAGTTCAAGGTTCATCCGGATCGTAGACAGTGGGTTCCGGATCTCGTGAGCCAAACCGCCAGCAAGGGCAGCGATCTCAGCATACTGATCACGCAGTCGCTGGCGTTCCTGATCGTCGTTGTCGCGGTCGTTTGATTTCATTGAACTTTCGAGAGGATTTAGGTTCCGCCGTAGTTGAGCTTACCGTGCACGCAGTCGCTGTCCAACAGCGAATCCGCTTCGGCAATCAGTTGTCCAAGCCGACGGATCTGTGATTTCCAACCCAATATCTGTTCATACCAAATTCTCGTGCCACCTCTGGTCGGTTACCTTATCGCTTCGGGCGTTCATCTGTTTCACCATCAACATGACTATGCGAAGAGTTTTTATTACCGGTGTTGGCGTTGTTAGTTGCGTTGGCACAAACAAGGCTGATTTTTGGGAATCGCTGACGACAGGTCGCTGTGGCCTGGATCAGTTGACGGTTCATGACACGACAGATCTGCCAGTGACCATCGGCGGTGAGGTTCGGGAGATCGATGTGGCCAGCATCGAGACCAACGACCGTGTTCTCGCCAGACGCATGGATCGGGCAACGCAGTTTGCGGTTTGGGGAGCGAACCAGGCGATCACCGACGCTGGCATTCGGCCGGCCGACTATCGCGAACGCTGCGGTGTAATTCTGGGAGCCGGACTGAGCGGACTAGCGACGCTGCAGCAGCAAACCGAGAACCTGCTCAATCGCGGCCCGCGCCGAGTCAGTCCGTTTACAATTCCGATGCTGATGCCCAACGCGGCTCCCGCGAACGTGGGGATGGCGTTTGGAATTCAGGGCCCCTGCTACACAGTCAGCAGCGCGTGTTCGGCTTCGGGGCATGCGATCGTTAACGCGTTTGAACTCCTCCAACACGGCAGCATGGATGCCGTTGTGACGGGGGGAACCGAATCGTCAATGACGCGGCTCGGAATCTCAGCCTTCGCCCGGATGGGAGCCATGCAGCCAACCTACAACGATCGCCCAAAACAATCTGTCCGCCCGTTCGAGGCGAACCGGTCCGGTTTGATCATGTCAGAAGGCGCCGGAATTTTGGTGTTGGAACACGAGGACGCGGTGCGCGAACGTGGTGTGACTCCATACGCTGAGATTGTTGGGTTCGGTTCCACATCCGACTCACACCACATCGTCGCGCCCGACCCGGCCGCCAGTGGAGCAGCATTGGCAATCGATCAGGCAATTCAATCAACAGGACTCACCGCCGCAGAACTAGCGCCGCGGTGCTACGTGAACGCTCACGGTACCGCCACGGAACTCAACGACTTGATGGAAACGAACGCGTTGAAGAAAGCGTTTGGTGCTGCCGCTGGTCGGCTGCAGGTCAGT
Organism: uncultured Planctomycetaceae bacterium; assembly: GCA_964485095.1. Taxonomy (GTDB): domain Bacteria; phylum Planctomycetota; class Planctomycetia; order Planctomycetales; family Planctomycetaceae; genus CAYNWT01. The sequence continues at coordinate 39,424 of CAZAIB010000002.1, forward strand.
TCGACCAAGAGCATGACCGGGCACATGATTGGTGCGGCGGGAGGCGTAGAACTCATCGCGTCCGCGATCAGTCTGCAACGCGGCATCCTGCCACCCACGATCAACTACGACACGCCGGACCCGTCCTGCGACCTGGACTATGTGCCCAACACGTCACGCGAAGCCGCCGTGGAGTTTGCTTTGAGCAACAGCTTTGGCTTTGGCGGACACAACGTTTGCATTGCAATCAAACGCTGCTCGGTCTCGTAAGCACCTGCTGTTTTTCTCGGTCCCGGATTAGGGAGAGAGGATCGGCTGCTGAGGAATTCGAATTGGCTGGAGAGCCGGATCCGTCACGCGTCCGGCGTCGTGAGTTGGAACACCAATCGCGACCGGCGCGACTGGCGCGGGTGGCTGTGGAGCGGCTTTGGCCACGGCTGGCGACTTGGTCGGTTCGGCTGGGGGCGGCAGATCGACGCTGCTGAACAACGCGTCCAGGTCCACGGTCGATTCAGCTTTCATCGGTTCAGCTGATGGCATTGGCGGCGTCGGGGTCATTGATGCGGCCGGCATCGGTACGGCATCGGCAGCCGGATTGACCAGGCCAGGTGTTGGCATGCTTGCTGTCTGCTTCGGTTCAAAGTCAGCTGGTGCCGGACTTTCCATAGGGGCAAACATCATGGCGTGTTGAACACCGGGATCTGCTGGATCGTTTGTAGTTCCGGCCACTTGTGAAATCGCGGCCGCAGGATTTTCAACAGGAGCGGCAGCGTTGCTAAGTGTGCGGCGACGAGGTGGGGCGTCCTTACGGCTTAGGTCAAATCGCTGACGATTCGCAGGCGGTTGGACGGGATCCGCAGCACTCGCGATGTTCTGTTGCGTCGGTGCCGCTGCCCTGCCGGCTTTCAGATCGGCAATCATTTGTGTTCGCATCGCGGCCTTCAACTGCACGTGTTGTTCTGCGCGGACGCCGTTGATGATCTTGATATCGTCGATAACCCAGTGTTGGTGTTCAGAAACCAGATTCACGACCGCGCCGGATTTCTCAGAACCAAGTTCGACGATCGCTCGGCTGGGTTGTGTTCGCATCGTTCGGATTGATTTGGTCAACTGAGCCAACACGGACGACGGAACAGCCGGGATCTGTTTGGCTCGCGTCCAGACTTTGCGGTTGAAGTCGTCAGAGGAGATACGTTGCAGATCGGCAATCTGTTTCGATTCGAGACCGGTAGCGAACGCCAGAATCGGTGTCGCCAATTCAAGGCTCTTGCGAAGCGAACGCTGCCGTTCGGCAGAGCCGACTAGTACGTCGTCAATCACCAGCCGTCCGTCAGTGCTTAGCAACACGTAGGTTGCCGGGCCACGTTCGTGCTGCACCATGACGTGAGTCAGCGAACCGTGAGATTTCGGCGCGGCCATCTTCACGATTGGGCTGGTGGCGGCTCCGGTTGGCAGTAGCTGAATCGGTAGTCCTTCAGTCAACGACCAAACCTGCGCGTCGAATTCGCGCGAACTGAGTCGTCCGAGCGACTTACGGTCACTGCGAGCCAGAGCGCGTTGGAACTGCTTGACCTGCTTCGTTGCGGTGAAGAATGCAGACAACAGAAGCTTGTTCTTACCCTCTGAGTCGTACAGCCCGAGATCCTTCACGCGGTATTCTGTTTCATCTTCGATCGATCGAGCGAGTTCCAGCTTGACGACACTTGAGACAGTCGGAATCAGAATCGTGGCGTGGTCGACGGTCGCTTTAAGTTCGTAGTCCTGCGGCGCCAACATGATGTCGGGAATCTGGGCCGAAGAAAGTTTCACATCACGGAGAACCTGTTCGTAAAGCTCGTTTGTGCTGAGTGTCTCCAAAGCGGTCCGGTCGTTGGTGCGGTACGCTTCGACGAAGCGGGTTCCGGCGTTCAGGATTCGAGCACGGTTCTTGACAGATCGAATTTGCGACTCTTCGCGACGCGTCAGGACGGCCGCGTCCTTGACTTTCCAATCGCCGTCGTGAATCTCCATTGAAATCTGCAGCGTTCCATCGGTTCGAGGCAGTCGCACAACGGCACTCTCGCCATTAATCGCAACCTGAGGTTTGTGTTTCCGCTGTGACTTGCGGGCCTGCTTTTCACCAACGACTTGCTGTGTGATTCGAGCTAACCATGGTGCGGGAAGCCCCTGCAACACTTCATGGAAATCTGGCGTCGTGATTGCCAGCACAGACTGGCGATCGTCATTGTCCCAGACTTCAAGGAAGTCGCGAATTGTCAGCAGCAAATCCATCTGTTCGGTAATCGGTTTCGTGATGGTGACGCCAGCACCCTGCTGTTTGGTCAGGATGTCGTCCACAACCCAGCGCCCGGTCTGTTCATCAAGAACCAACTTGTAAAGCAGTCTCGAGTCGCCGTCTCCTTCGGCTTCGGTGACCGTGACTTGTTTTTCGGTCTCAGAGATATCTTCCACTGAGACAATGGCTGGCGGTTCTTCAGGTAGTCGGAGCACCTGGAGGTCATCCAACGCTTCCGACCGTCGCAGCGCCTTCTGTTCGAATTCAGCTGAGGTCAGACCACGCAGTTCCTGGAGATCTCCCGCAACCATCGCGCTGGTGAACGCAGCGATCGCGCGGTCTTCACGGAAGTGTGTACATCCTGCAGAGACACACGTGAGTAGAGCTAAGATGGCGAAACCGCGACGTCCTGTCATCGGCCTGTTCCAGTCTGAAGTGATGCTCGTTAGCCGAGCACGAAGAAGCCTGTCCCCTGCCGGATTGGGCACGGGTCTGATGGCTTCTCTCAGAATTGGAAGGCCCCGGTCAACCCGGCTGCAGCTTATCTGGGCCCGCTTCAAACGGTTTTGACAAGCACCACTTCCGCAAAGGCAGAATCTGCCACAGTCCGGCTCTGGACCGGCCCATTACGCCGGACGGGTGTTGTTTGGGCGGGTTCCAGTTGACTGGGGCTGACTTGAGATCGGCTATCCGAACTGCAGGTCCAGCATCAGAGGTTTTGCGTCGGTCATCGCGATGGTGTCGCGTTCGATTCGTCTTGAAGACGCGATAAACACGGGCGCTTCGTCGGCTTCGCGGCCCGGTGTCGGCAAGCGACCATGACTGCCCTTCACAATGCTGGCGTCTAGTCCAATGACGTCCATGTAGTACCGCATACCGAGCTTTTTCCGGAGGACTCGGTTTGCGATCCTCAGCTTCGGCATTGCCAGTTCGGGATTGAGAAACAGTTCGACGGGGTCGTAGCCAGGCTTCCGATGGATGTCGACAGTGCGGGCGTAGTCAGGAGCAACCGCGTCATCCAGCCAGAAGTAATAGGTGAACCACGCTCCAGGCGCGGCGATGGCAACCAGTTCGCCCGATCGTTCGTGATTGATACCGAACTCAGCCTGTTCGTCTCGATTGAGAACACGTTCAATGCCCGGCGCCTGCTGCAGCACTGATGCCACCGCGGAGATATCTTTTGCATTCTGCACGTAAACATGAGCGATCTGATGATCGGCCACCGCAAACGCACGGCTGGCTCCACAGTCCAGTGTTTCCCACCCGGTCGGTTCGTTCCGAACAGTGATGTAGCCGCTGTCTCGCAGGATTCGGTTGATGTGCACCGGTTGGTTGACGTCGGTAATGGCGTACTCCGACAGCACAACAACTTCAGCTCCAACTTCGCCGGCGGCGTCGATCAATCGGCCCGCCTCTTTGTCGATGGCTTTGATGTCGTCCGCAACAGCAGGATCCGTTGCGCCAAGTCGCTGTAGGTTGTAGTCCAGGTGCGGCAGGTACACCAAAGACAGCGACGGGCGTTTCTCGCGTAGTACCTTAATGGACGCATCGACGATCCATCGCGAACTGCTGATGTCGGCTCCAGGGCCCCAGAATCTCAGTAGAGGAAACGTACCTAGGTCCGCCTGCAACTGATCCTTTAGTTCAGCCGGATGGCTGTACGAATCGAAAACCTTGCTTCCATCCGCCGGATAGCCAGGTCGGGGCGTGACAGAGTAATCGACGTTGGCGTACATGTTGTACCACCAAAACATCTTCGCAACCGTGTAGTTTGCATCGCGCTTCCGTGCTGCGTCGTAGATGCGTTCGCCTTTGACAAGTCGGTTGGACTGTTTCCAGAAGAAGACTTCGGCGAGGTCGCGGAAGTACCAACCGTTGGCCACGATGCCGTGTTCGCTGGGTAGAGTTCCCGTCAAGATCGTTGACTGTGCCGAACACGTTACGGCCGGAAGCACCGTGCCCATGGGGCGGGCGAATCCTTGTTTGGCGAGCTTTGAAAGGTTCGGCGTATCGGGGCCAAGCATACCGTGGCTGAGGCCAACGACATTGATTACAACCAGGGGTTTCGTCATGGCTTCAGGCGAAGTGTGAGGTGGGTCCGTGCAGCCATGAACCTACTTCGGCATGAACACAATCACAACCAGCAGTAGCAACGCGATTGAGCCGACGGCAATTGTGAGAAGGTAGTTGCCCTTCTTCGCTTCGACTCGCCAGTCCTTGCGTTCGTCATCACCGCTGACACTGCCATCGGGCATGTAGTTTCGCGGCGCCGATGAAGTGGTGGTTCTCGCGAATGACTGTGTGGACCATAGGTCGTCGACCTCTTCCAACTGGTGGTCCCAAACAAACGCTGCGCCCGATTCGTCCAGGGACGCACGCGGTACATCAAAGGAAGGCAGGCTGCCGAACCCCTGGTCGGTTGCCGTCCACCGGGCGGTGCGAATGCGAGGTCGTCGGTCCAACTCAAGGAACGGCGTATCGGGAAGTCCGGCTCGGAATGTCGCACGCGAAACGAATCCGTCTCGTCGGTCTACCTTGACCTCATCGCGATCTCCGTAAATCGAACGCCAGATACCCGTGTAACCCAGATTGGGCATGGCATCCGGGCGAGTCGGGTCCGGCACCGTCATGTTGGCCTTCTGCATCTGCCAGTTCATGTCCCTCGGAACCTGAAGTGGCTGCTGCGCTGCGAAGGTCGCAATGATGATTAACAGTGAAGTGAACATGGGAGATTCCAGGGAATGGCCGCTGATGAAGTATTGTTCAATTCCCGTTGGAAACCCAGTCCCGCGTGCCAAGAGAACCGGAACACAGAGTCATTTCTGGGGATAATGCCGAATTTGCCCTCAGCGCGGCAGCTCGGCTTTGCAACTGCCTACAGTGTTTGGTAGACAATGCGGCTCAGATCAGTACAGACCCGGCGGTGACCCGATGGAAGCACTCAGTAATCTCGTTGACAGTATCTCCCAGCTGTTTTTCTCACTGGTCGATATCGTGAGTAATCTGGGGGCATTGGTCCTGCCCTGGGCACCACTGATTGCGTGGATCGCGTTTTGGCTGCTGGCGGTCAACTGGGTCAAGTTGCGATCCATTTTCCTTCAGGGAGGCTGGATCGGATTTCTGCTGATGGCCTTCGTCATGATTCTGGTCTGGGGCGCCGTCGCGCCACCTCCCACTGGGGCTCACAACCTGCTGGGTTTGAAGCTCAGCAATTACGTGGGCAAAACCGTGTACGTGACATTCCTGTTCTGCATCATCCTGCTTTGCGGAAGCGTACAGCTTTCAGGCGTCGTGAAGCCAATCTTCGCAGACGACGAAGAGCCTGAAGCCGACCACGGTCACGCTCACTAAGCGGTGTGGCAGTGGCCCAGCCGGCCGGAGCAAGATTTTTGACGTCGCGGCCCCCCCCCCGGTCATCCGCCCGGCACACAAGTCCGTCGAAATTTTGGATAGCTGTCTGCGCTAGTGTCTTGCCCGCCTCACTCAAGAGACCCGCGGCCAGAGATCCTATAAGAACAGATTGACCGCCAGGATGTGGTTCATCCTGTTGGGGCCTGAACTGCTATCGATGTATTGGTTCAGATAGCCAAACTCGACGCGAGATTTAGGCGCGTTCACATCCCACTTCCAACCAAGACCGATGAATGCACGGTTTTGATCGAATCCGGTTCGTGCGCCAAAGTCTGTGGCGTTTAGGTGAGTGAAGACCTCATCCCAGGCGACGAATGTCAGCCGGTCGGACCCGGCAAGTGGAGCACGAGCGCTAATGAAATTCCGAGAACGCCAGCCCGTGTCGTCGCCGGTTTCAACGAAGCGTTGTTCCAACCGCGAACGAAATCCAATGTTGAACGCACCTGCCTTCCTGGACCAGGTAATCTGCTGCCAGATTCGGTTCTCATCGAAATCCGCCCCACCGCCGATCGGTGAGTTTCTGATCCATCCGTAACCGGCCCAAAGGGTCGCCGTGTCCGACAGCTTGTAACCGATTCCCGGTCGTACGATGCTAACGTTGAACCCATCGGCATCGTCCTGAAATCGCGCGTGTCCGTCGAACCACCAGCGCCATTTAGTAGACTGACCGTTCGGCGTCGGGAGATCACCTTGCGTAAAAACAGCTCCCCACCAGCCTTCGTCCTCGATCGTCTGAGCCTGAAGCGGACCGCCCAGCGCTACGATTGCCGCGATGCAACAAGCTGTTCTAAACATACCAGCCTCTCTCTAAGATCTCTTTGTATCTCAGATCGACGCACCAACACCGGCAGAACATTGAAACCAGAACATCCCGCACTCACTGCCTAAACAGCCCAGTTTTCAGCAGAGTGCCGCTAAATCGGTCAGTCGCCGATCGAACAGTCGTAGAGGAATACGAACGTCAGTAGAAGCAGGGCGAGGACCTTCGAATCAACCCGCGAGAGTCGAAAAGGTTTGCGACTGACCTGCTCCCACTAGTCTTCGTCGTTGTCATTCACGGGTGGGTGCTGGTCTTCAGGGATCCAACCGGCCAGACGGTCCATGGTGGCTCTGTGTTGTGGATCGTCGGCCAGATTGTGTCGCTCGTACGTGTCGGTCAGATGGTCGTAGAGTTCTTCCTGGCCAGTCTCGTATCGGACATATCGCCACCGCTTATCCCGCACGGTGTGGTTGTAGTAGCGTGTGGTGATGGCGGGAGTCGTCCGAGTTGTCGATGGGTCCCGCAGCTGTGGGACCAGGCTTTGCCCGTCCAGAGTTGGGATTGTTGGCAGGTTGCAGAGTTCGTTTAGCGTTGGGTAAAGATCAATCAGTGAAACGGTTTCGTGGCATTCGGTTCCTGCCGTTGTTGTTCCCGGCGCTGAGACAATCAATGGGACGTGACACGCGGCCTCCCACAGTGACCCCTTCCGCCATGCTGTCTTCTCACCCAAATGCCAACCGTTGTCCGAAGTGACCACAACAATTGTGTTTCGAAGCGAGGAACTATTCTCCAGAGCATCCAACACTCGCCCCAGTTGCTGATCAGCGAAGTACACGCAAGCCAGGTACGCTCTAACCCCGCTATGCCATTCGTCATTGGCCAGCACGGCACGATGGTCACTCCCACTGCGGTCCTCGATCCACTGCACTACGACGTCTGGAAGATCATCCAGATCGTCAGGAAAGATCCCCGGCGGCAGGTCGGCATTGGCAAATGGTTCAAAGAACTTTGGAGGCACAAACAGCGGCAGATGCGGGCGGAAGAATCCGCAAGTCAGAAGGAACGGCTCTTCGCGGGAATCGGCAAGACGGGATGCCACCCAATTAGCGACCTGCCCGTCACCCATCTCGTTATCCGGGACGTCTACCGGCCCCCAGTCGAACCAGCGAGTCAGCGGATCCTCGATTCCATTAAGCGGTCTGTTAGGTGGAAGTGGGTCGTCAGGTCGGTGATCTGTGAGCGAAGGGAAATATGCGTCCCATGCCACTTCAGGCCTGTTGTGGAATAGCTTCCCGCCCCCGGAAATATGGTATCCACTCGCTTTAAAGTTCTCGGGAATCGTGACTGCGTCCGCGAGCACCGGGCTGAGACGCATCGGGTTACTGTTGCCGTAGATTCCCGTTGACGTTGGGAGCCGGCCCGTCAGCATTGCGACGCGAGCAGGATTGCAGAGAGCCGTCGTTGTATAGGCCTGAGTGAACCGGACTCCTCGACCAGCGATTCGATTGAAATTCGGAGTCAATGTCTGCGGATGCCCACCCAGCCCCTCGGTCCAGTCGTTGAGATCGTCTACGACAACAAACAAAACGTTTGGCCGAACATCCTCATCCGGTAACAGCTCGAACGCCAACCGGAAGACCAGATCTGACGATGTCGCCGTGGCTCGCATGACCCGGGTGTTTCCGGTGGTTGAGATCACTCGAGTGGTCAGTAACTCGCTGGACCACACACGCCCATTCGTACTGGCCTGAGGGACAACCCGAACATCAGTCCGATCTGTCCGCTCGATGTATCGAAACGAGACCCGCCCGGCAGAGTTGACAGTGGGGCGAACGGCATCACCTTCGTTAACGTGTGGGTCGCAACCAATCCGGTATTCTCCCACGTTCGGAACGCCATCGGCATCGGGATCGTCGTAAGCACCTGATCCGGGTGTTCTTTCTGCACCAAAGTGATGTTCTCGCCAATCCTCAAACCGAGTCAAAGGGCGATCGATCTTCTCCAGAACGACGTCACTCTTCCCATAAATCAATTCGTAGTCCACTCCTTGTTGCGTGTGCACTCGAACGCCACGGAACCCGCCGCTTCGGTTGCCCCCCATCGAAATCAAGGGGATCGACTGCATGGTGTTTTGCATCGATCGCAGATCCACAGTCAAAGATCCCTGAAGCGAACCGGTACGTTCTACTGATATGGTCGGGACATCGTCATCGAACGAGGTGATTTTTATTTTTGAGTTGCCGGATCCCATATGTAGGCCCCGCGCCTGGACCCGAGCCAACCCCGTCAGGTCTAAAAAGCCCACGGTCTGCTTGTCCCCACCGACGTGAAGATCCTGTCCCACACGAAGCTCGGCGTCACGGACAAAATATTCGCCATCGCCTAGGCTGTCGTAGCCTATCCGCAGCGAACGGTCCAGCACGACAGTGCTGCCCGGTTCTTGCAGGACAACCCCTTTGCCTTGCTGTCGGCCGACGTACATACGACCGGCTTGCAGGTCCAGATCTCTCGCGGAATCATCGACATTAAGAGCTCCGTAGATCGTCAGGCTGCCAAAAGCACCCTCACTCGCCCCCACCATCACGCTGGCCGCATTCGCGTTGGTGACCGCTTTGATTGAGATGGAACGCTTTTGACGATTGCGGCCTGGAATCAGGACACGGTCTGAGGCTTCGGGGATCAGAGGCGGTTGATCCCATGTCGCGTTCTCTGACCACGCCGCATCGTCAGTCGATAACACGCGGAAGGTTTGGCGATCTGAAAGCATCAAAACAAACAGAAGAGAGAACACAGGCAGGCTCCGCAGATAAACCTTGTGGTCAGCGGCAACCTGAATGTGACTACCAAACAACGCGCAGTCGCAATTTCCCCGATGTCAGGCCCACTGTTCCGTCGGATTAGCCATCCTCGGTCTTGCCAAATGGGGACATGCAGACGCATCGAACTATGCAGAGAAGAATGTGCAGATTGGGCCAACCGGCAGTGTCATAACCCCGTTAAGCGCTCACTACCGACGCTGGCTTCTGCTCAACCAGCCTGACAAATGTGTCAGTCTCGGACCTTGTTTCGCAAAGTCGAGGGACTGGTCGAGTGGGTGTTTCGTTGAGACGCTCAGAGCCAGCCAGCGCTATTGGAATTAGTGATGGTTGCATCGGGGACTTGGCCCAAAACCTGTCACTACATGAGAGTGTTAATTTCTGTGCCCTATCAGGTTCCAGAACGGAGACGTTGATGGCACTTGTATGTTCTCTTGCCATCGCGGATCCACAAGACACTCCGATTCGGATGGTCACTGTGAAAGCTGAAATCCTTGAATTCAAGGACGCCAGGATGCCGGAAAAACTAGATTCTGGAGCCGGGCAAGCCATTGCTCCACACGTTCGAGATCAGAACCCAAAGACAAAGCGTCACTACGTGATCGTCATGACGGTCAAATCGAAGACGTTCAAATAGGTACTTCGACTCTCCCAGAGGGAGAGTGACAGATTGTGTGACCGACCTTCCATCCACCTTCCCACTAGATGCGGACAAACAGGTTGCGACGGTACAGCCACAGGCAGACCAGCCACAGCATCACGAGAATCGCGATCGAACTGTAGATGCTGGCAAACATGCCGTCGCCGTAGAAGACGCCGGCGGCGGAGGTTCCGAAGGCTGCGTCTACTGTCTGAAGAGAGTTCCTAAACATGCGGCTGAACCAGCCTTTGGTCAACTGGGCCAGGCAGTATACGGCGAGGGAGTTCATTCCGACGATTGCCAGTGGGAACGTCCATAGCTTTAACCTCATCACATCAACAACAAGGTAAAACGCCGCGAGTATTGAGAACGTCCAACCCGCGCTGAACAGAACCCAGGACGGAGTCCATATGCGTTTCACGATCGGGCAAACGCTCCACTCAGCACCCGTTGCAAACGGGATCAATTCAGAGTCCATCGCGAATGCGCCGGCAAAGCAAAGCAGTCCGAAGGCGACTAGCCGGATTAGCTTTCCACTGTTCTTGTAGTCGCTGATGAGAATCAACCCGGCAATCAAACCAAAGATCATGGTCGCGATCGAAGGCACAAAGTTGAGTGTTTGATAACCGCCTTTGTTGACCCAAAAGCTCTTCCCGTTCCACTCTTCTTCGTTCCGAGGGAACACGTTTAACAGGGCTCGGTCAGAAGCTGCCGCGAAGTTGGTGTGCTTGTTCCAATGCGAACGCAGCGAGTCTTCGTACTGACCAATCTCAGCAGCGACTGCGAGATCGATCGGATCTCCACCGTCTTCTGACGAGACGTCGTGTTCGGCAACCAACCGGTCCGCAGAATGGTCTTTGAGATGCTGCGTGACACTGGTCCTGGCAGTTGACGACGCATCATGTTGATAAAACGCAAACCAGGTGCCACCCAAAATCGCGGCGATGGCAATAAGGTGCGTCCACATGCTGCGGTGCAGCAGCAGATACACAAACATGTATCCCAGACCAATCTGCGTCAGCACGTTGACCAGGTTGAAGTTGATGAACTGGAAGCCAGACGACTGCGATGACAGCAGGATCCCCAACGCGACTAGGGTCAGCGATCGAACCAAAGCGTGAAAGAAAAGAGCCTTCTCTGAGTGCCCTTTTCTAAACCGCGACTGCGCTGAGAAAGGCAGGGAGACTCCAACCAGAAACATGAACGATGGTTGGATGAGATCCCAGAACGAGCAGCCGGCCCACGGGACGTGAGAAAGCTGGTACGCGGCCAACTGCCACCACTTACCTGCCGAACCTTCTAACAGTTCAGGGTTCGCACCAACGGTGTTGGAGACAGCAAAACCACCGGACACCATGGCCAACATGACAAAGCCACGGAACGTATCGATGGAGAGAATTCGTTTGGAGGGAGGGAACGCCATGGGGGGAGTCTATCAAAACGGAACGCACCCTCCGTGGCGTTATTGGGGCCCGGTTCAAAGGCTATCGTAAGCCCGCACCCTTTGCAAAACGAGTTCCTGCAATCGTTCCTAACTGCGATTATCTGCCCCCCTACACCCCCTGAATCGCCTACTTGACTACGGCGTGAAGTCCGTATCTCCGTCAATGTTAAGGCAGAACTCGGCAATAAGAGTCGCCGCGTGTTCAAGGTCTGATTCCGCCACCACTTCCACGGGACTGTGCATGTAGCGATTCGGGATGGTGACCAGGCCGGTCGCGATCCCCCCGCGGGTGGTCTGAATCACATTGCCATCGTTGCCCGCGCCACGAGCAAGTGCGTTGATTTGAATGGGAATCTTCTTGTCGGCTGCTGCCTTACCCAATTGTCGGAAGACAACGGGATTCACATTCGCTCCGCGGACGACAACCGGGCCGCCGCCGATGCGAATGTCACCGTGTTCGTTCTTGTCAATCGTTGGGCAGTCCGTCGCGTGCGTAACATCCACAGCGATGCCGATTTGAGGATCAACAGAATACGCGCTGGTTTTGGCTCCCCGAAGTCCGATTTCTTCTGCAACAGATGCGACAGCGAACACCGCGGCTTTGGGATTCTGTTCTTTGATTAGTTTCAGCGCGGCCATGACGACCCAGACTCCGACGCGGTCATCCATGGCGGCTCCGGCAATCATGCCATTGCGAAGTTCTCGCATGCCCAATTCGAATGTCACAGGATCTCCGATCGCAACGACCTCTCGAGATTCGTCACCTGACTTCGAACCGATGTCGATCCATAGCTCCTTGATTTGCGGAACCGTCTTGCGTTCGTCCGGAGTGAGCAAGTGAATCGCTTTCCTGGCGATCACACCGACCACGGGACCGTCGGCTGTCCAGACCTGAAGCTTCTGGCCGATAAGCATCTGCACGTCCCAGCCACCAACCGGAGTCACTCGCAGATAGCCGTCGTCATCGATGTGTTTTACCAGCAGTCCGATTTGGTCACTGTGCCCATCAAGGATGATGCGCGGCGAACCTTCCGGGTTGACGGCGGCAATGACGTTGCCGTGGTAATCGGTCTCAACAGAATCGGCGAAGGTTCCTACCCAGTCACGCACAACAGCCTGAACCGGTTCTTCGTAGCCAGATGGTCCCGGGGCGTTTAGCAGGTCTGTCAAAAAGCTCTTGTGGTTAGCGTCCATCGTGTTTCTACCTCAATCCGACGAAATGTGTGGTTCTTCTTAATCCGCAATAAACCGATGCGTAGCCAGTTGAGGCCCAATCAGCCCGCTTCTAGACTTGCATCTCGCCTGTGCCCCACCGTGACTTTAGCCGCGATGACAATGCGCAGTGCGAGGCGCCACAGGATATCAAATCAATGCGACACGTTTTATCGGCTCTGGCGACGAACTGGTTCAAGTGTTCTGGGGGCTCATCGTAAATGTCGGCAAAGAACACGTGATGATCGAAATCTCCGGCAAGGGAGACGAAGCTCGAAGCGTTCATCGAAATCATGCGTCCCTTTGGCGTTCTGGAGATAGTTCGAACCGGCCCAATTGCCATGTTGCGGGACAAGAGCATCACTGATCTGCCACCATCTGCCCCCCACTGTGACGGTCACCACACAAGTGACTGCTAAGTAACCAGCCGGTGGGTACACTTGAATTCACTTAACTACGGGAAGGGTACGCAAATGGCGGCCAAAGTTTTCTACGACAACGATGCAGATCTGGCTCACCTCAAGGACAAGACGATCGCGATCCTTGGCTATGGAAACCAGGGCCACGCGCAGGCTCAGAACCTTCGTGACAGCGGCTGCAACGTCGTGATCGGCCAGCGCCCCGGCAGTGCGAACTACGATCTGGCTGTTGAGCATGGGTTCAAACCGATGAGCCTCGCGGACGCCACAACGGCTGGCGACCTGATTAACATCCTGCTTCCCGACGAAGCTCAGGGCGACGCGTACCGCGAACACATCGCTCCGAACCTCGACACCGGCAACCTGCTGATGTGCGCGCATGGGTTCAGCATCCACTTCGGACAGATCGAACCACCCGTGGGTGTCGATTCAGCATTGGTCGCCCCCAAAGGTCCCGGTCATCTTGTTCGCAGCGAATACAAGAAAGGCGGCGGCGTTCCGGGACTCATCGCACTAAATGTCGGTGCCGCCGAAAGCTCGCGCAGTTTGGCTCTGGCTTATGCCAAGGGCATCGGCGCGACGCGTGGCGGTGTGATTGAAACGACGTTCGGTGAAGAAACAGAGACCGATTTGTTTGGCGAACAAGTTGTCCTGTGCGGCGGCATTAGCGCGTTGATTAAGGCTGGCTTTGAGACGTTGGTCGAAGCCGGCTACCAGCCGGAAATGGCGTACATCGAATGCATGCACGAAGTGAAGCTGGTTGTGGATTTGCTCTACGAGGGCGGTTTGAACTACATGCGGCAGAGCATTTCCAACACGGCTGAGTTCGGCGACTACACCCGCGGCCCACGAATCGTGACGGATGAGACCAGAGCTGAGATGAAGAAGATTCTGAGTGAGATTCAACAGGGCGAGTTCGCCAGGGATTGGTTGTTGGAAAACAAAGCCAACTGCCCATCATTCAAGACCGTTCGGCGCAAAGAACTGGAGCATCCGATCGAGGAGGTTGGAGCCAATCTTCGCCGCATGATGACCGGGGTCGATTCCAAAGAGGTCTGAACCACGTCACTGCCGATTGTCTGAACCCTTGCGGAAATCGGTTGCCCTGACCTTGTTCAGTATGTCACGCCTGGACATTCTCGTGTCTCACTGTCAGGATCGGCGCAGTTGCAAAATTGATCCGGGATTAGATTTTTCATGTTGCCAAAACGTCACACCATGTCGCCGGAGCCAGTTAGTTGAAGCCACGGCACATCTGGCAACCTCTGGCTCTGCACGGAATGATTGCAATCGCGGCGGTAGCGTTGACGTCTTCGAATGCAGGTGCCTTGCATCCAGGCACATGGGTTCTGGTCGCGATCGCCGGGACAGCGGTGACTGCCGGGCTGCTCTGGCAGTCGCGCAGACACTCCGCCAGCCGCATTCGAAACCTGCTGAACCGCTTCGGGCACGCACACGAAAGCGACTTTCCCTCGAACCCGGAAGAACTCACAGCAGAACTCGGCGAGAGGGTCGACCAAATGCAGGCCGCGACCGCGCGGATGGATTCTGAACGCGAACGACTGGCGGCGATCCTTTCTTCCATGACGGAAGGTGTGATTGCGATCGATCAGGACGAACGCATCCTCCTGGCCAACGAAGCATCTTACGCTGCCATGGACAGCGATCCGGAAACAGCCGTTGGGCGACCGCTGCGGGAACTCGTGCGCAATGTGCAGATACACGACTACGTTCGAGCGATCCTCACTGGTGAATTTCAGGAACCGATCGAGTGCGAGGTCACGCGCACGAATCGTATTGTTACGGTGAAAGCGGACGTTATCGGCCCCGACGCCCCGAAAGGAGCCGTACTGACGATCCACGACATCTCAGAACTAAGGCGACTGGAACGCATCCGCCGTGAGTTCGTTGCCAACGTCTCACACGAACTCAAAACTCCCCTGACGGTGATTCAGGCCTGCGCCGACACGCTTGCCGAAGGAGCGTTGGAAGATCCGGTTGCGGCACAGAAGTTCCTCGGACGCATCGACGAACAAAGTTCTCGACTGGCAGAACTTATCAACGACATGTTGGATCTGGGCCGCATCGAAGCCAGTACTGAGGTTCTTGAAATGGAACCCGTGGACCTGGAACAGATTGTCCGCGAATGTGTTTCTCAGCGTGAGAGAATCGCTGCTGCGAATCAAATCGGACTGACAGTGGAGCTGTCCACTGAGCCATTTTCGCTGGACACCGATGCCACCTCAATCCGGACACTGGTCGGGAATCTTACCGACAACGCGATCAAGTACACACCGGCAGGTGGTAGCGTGACTTTGGAACTCGACCGCACTGCCGACGCAGCGATCATTCGGGTAAAAGACACCGGCATCGGAATCGAACGCGAACACATCAAACGGATCTTCCAGAGATTCTACCGCGTCGATTCCGCACGCTCTCGAGCGTCGGGCGGTTCTGGCCTTGGCCTGGCCATCTGCAAGCACCTCGCACAGCAGCTCAAGGGCGAGATAGATGTTGAAAGCAAGCCGGGAACCGGCAGCACTTTCACCGTGCGACTTCCGTTAGCGTAAACAGAACTTTGCCTTGATTGCCCAGGAAGGCCGAACGCGTGAATCCAAGGCGAGTTAAGGTGCCGCAATCAACAAAAGCAGGCTGCATGCATTGCACGCAGCCTGCTTCGTTAGTCCGTTGCAGAGTTTCTCGCCAGGTTACCGAGTTCTTACGGCGCGACGATGTATCCGACCGGTGGTTGTAGTTCAGTAGCACAACCGCCGTCAGTGCAGCCGACGGGACCGCAGCTTCCGGCGACACCGCATCCACCGCTGCATGACTTGCAGCCACCGAAGCAGCTGCCGCTATTGCATTTGCAGTAGTTCTTTGCGATCTCTTCGTCCAGCTTCCAGACGATGACGCACTTCTCGCCGCAGTCGATTTCTTCTTTCTCGAACCGATTGACGCATCGAATTTTCGGGCAACCAAATTCGTTGCACTTCATCCACGGAAACTTGATCGGTGGAATACAGACCGCAGCTTGCTTTGGCTTGTAGCAGGTCTTAGTGACCTTCACCATTTCGGTCTTTGGTGAACAGGCCGGGTTGGGTGTTGCACAGCAACCGGCTGCGATAGTTTGGCCGCAGCCCCTCGGCTTGAGGCAGCCAAGCAGACCTGCCTGGGCTGTTTGAGCAACCGATGCTGTCACAACGACAGCAATTACGAGTCGGAGAATCTTCATGTCGTTTCCTTTCCGCAGACGGCACTGCTGACGCAGTGTCATCCAGAATCTGGTGTCTTTGAACGAGGGCAGCCAACCAGGAGTTGCGTGGGTTGAACTCCTGAATGGATTGATAAGGTTGGTTTAGAAGTCAATCATCACGCGGGTTCCGATGATCTGGTAATCGCCACTGGTGAATGTGCCATCATCGAGACCTCGGTCGTCAATACCGCCGAAGATGTAGTTGAACTGCATTCGGGCGTTGGCATTCCAGTACCAGTTGACTCCAAGCGTGACTGATTCAGCGACACCGCCAAACACGTCCTCATTGTTGAAGTCCGCAAACGAGTACCTTGCAGCAATCTGCCAGGCTCCCTTGCCCTTCACAGTGCAACCATCGCAGCCGTTGAGCAGGAAGAAGTTCTCGAACGGCTTCACTCGATCAATGGTGCCGCTCTTTCGGTTCCACGGCAGGTGCTCACCGGTCAGGAAGTAAGACGCCTGAACGTAGCCCCCGTGGAGGTAGACCTCACTGAGTCCGCTGTCACGTTGGAGGAACAGGTTTTGGTACTCACCAGTGATGTTGAAAGAACCGAAGTTCAGCACACCTTCGACGTTAAGCAGTTCGTATCTGTCCGCTCCCGGAATTCGCCCGGTGTCCAGCCATCGCTCAACCGTTCGAGCTTCCGGTCGTTGTCGGAACCGAGCTTCGTTTTCTTCAAACGGACCACCTGAACCGTCCGGGAACGCGATCGTACCGGAGACCGCCCAGTGAGCGTAGCCGCGACCGCCTGATGTTTCGTCATACCATGCCGTGTTCGCCAGGCGACCAGCAAGCTCACCTTGAAGGTGGTCGCTGTTGTACAGCCCGGTGCCCTGGATCAGGCGTTGGTTGTAGACACCGTAACGCCAGTTCCATGCCAGATCCTCAGACGTGTTGTAAGATGCGATTCCGAATCGACGAGCGTCCTGGTTGAATGATTCGATAATGAAAGGACGTTCTAAGAAGACGTTGTGGCGACTACTGTTGAGGTGGTCCAGACCGTAGGGGCGTTTTTGATTACCAATCAGAACCTTGCCCAGCCAGCCGAGTTCTTTGAAACCCAGCCACGCGTCTCGGAACTCAACGTCGTTCCCGCCGCCGAATTCCATTTCAATACGGTACTCCATCAGGTCGTTTACATCGCCCCGAACGCCAAACCGCAGGCGGCGAAACTCAATACGATCCTGTACCGATAAGTTCGGGTCGCCAGTTTCGATCACGTTGATGCCGTCATCGGTACTCGGGAAGCCCCAGTAGTCAGCGTGGACACGACCCACGATTTTCATCGACTTGGTGTTTGAAGTGCCAGAGACGACAGCCTTCTTTAAGGCTTTGGAAATAGAGCTATTCTCGTCCTTTTGGTCGTCCCACTTCTCATCTTGCTTTTCCCATTTTTCGTCGAGCTTCTCCCACTTCTCATCTTGCTTTTCCAACGTCTCGTCAAGCTTGTCCCACTTCTCGTCCTGCTTCTTGGTGTACTTCTTGTACTGTTTCTCGCTTGCCGAAACACGTTTCTCGAAGTCCTTCAGCATTGAGTCGTAAGAGGAGCTCTTCTTAGAAGCGGCCTTCTTGGTGACGTCATCAGCCTTCTTCTTGCCAGCATCGACCGCTCCCTTGATGTCCAAAGGAAGCTCAGGAGGCGACGGTGCATCGATAGGATTATCCTGTGCACCGACCATCTGGCCAAAACAAGGCAATATGAAAGCCAGGACGAAAGCAATTCTCATGGGGTGTCTCCGGTATGTCAAAATGCCAAACGGGGCACTTTGGACCGGAAGTCACGAGCGAAATATTTGCCGCAACAGTCCAATTCCGATCCACCAAGAGGATCGGTAACACTGCTCCGACCCGACCAAACGGAAAGTTCGGATCGTCACCTGGGAGGCGAAGTCGGTCCACATGGTCGGGTTAGTTAAACCTTGCGGGCCAATTGGACCCACGCATTCCGGCCTCTTAACACAACCTTCATGTTTTCTTAACAATTCAGCCCCAACATCCCCCGCGCACGGGACAGACCCCGGCTGCGGATACCTGAACACAAAGTCCCAACATCGGGCAAGGAACAGAAAGTCATGTCTTCATTGAGTTTACGCCTTTCACTCGTCGTCAGCGTCGTGGCGCTGGGAATCATGGCGATGGCAACGGTCGGATGTGGAGAGAGCGACAGCGGCGGGACCGGGACTGCTGGAGGCGGCGCGTCTGCCTCGACAGCAACAATCCTCATTGACGGATCCAGTACCGTGTGGCCTGTCTCGATGGCCATGGCGGAAGCGTTTGATGGAGCCAATGTCGAAGTTGCGGCTCCATCCGGAACCAGCGGTGGTTTCAAGAAATTCATGGCCGGCGAGACGGACATCAACGACGCCTCACGCCGTATCAAAGACAAAGAAATCGCGACCTGCAAAGAGAACGGCATCGAACCCATCGAACTCACGGTCGCCATCGATGGCATTTCGATTGTGGTCAACAAAGAGAATACATGGTGCGACAGCCTGACATTTGCCCAGCTGAAGGCACTTTGGGAACCAGGCAGCACCATCAAGA
Organism: uncultured Planctomycetaceae bacterium; assembly: GCA_964485095.1. Taxonomy (GTDB): domain Bacteria; phylum Planctomycetota; class Planctomycetia; order Planctomycetales; family Planctomycetaceae; genus CAYNWT01. The sequence goes on from CAZAIB010000002.1 coordinate 58,178, forward strand.
CATGGAAGGACCTCAATCCGGAATGGCCCGACGAACCAGTCGCTCTTTTTGGTCCTGACGGTGACTCGGGCACCTTCGAGTACTTCACCAAAGTGGTGGTCGAAAAGGAAAAGCAGTGTCGCGACGACTACGAACCAGCAACTGATGACAACGTGCTTGTAAAAGGCGTGTCCGGAGACAAGTACGCACTCGGCTACTTCGGCTACGGGTACTACCTAAAGGCTCGTAAAGAGCTCAAAGGACTGTCGATTGCCTACAAAGAAGGCAAGCTAGTAGCTCCCACTGCCAAGACAATCGAATCTTACGAGTACCCGCTGGCTCGCCCGGTCTTCATCTATGTGAACAAAAGCAAGCTCTCAGCCCCTGGAATGGCTGAATTCCTTAAGTTCTACCTCGGTGATGGTCAGAAACTCGTGTCTCAAGCTGGCTGCGTGCCACTGTCCAAAGACGTTCTCGCTGAGTCGATGTCAGCACTGGAAAATGCAATGGCTGGAAAGTAGCTTGCACCAATCATGAACAACGGCGGCAGTTTAGAACTGCGCAAAAGCCAAACGTGGCCAAGAATTCAGGAGCGGGCAATTCGCTTGCTCCTGTTTTCCTGTGCTGCGTTGTCGTTCGTCACAACGCTGGCCATCATCGGCGTGCTGGTAACCGGCGCGCTGGACTTCTTTAAGCAGGTTCCGATAGCGGACTACCTGACCGGGACTGAATGGTACCCGCTGTCGGGTGAGCCAAAGTACGGCGTCTTGCCTCTCATCTGGAACACGATTCTGGTTGCCGGGATCGCTGGTGTGTTTGGGTTGCCAGTTGGTTTGGCGATCGCGATCTACTTGAGCGAGTACGCGACCCCTCGAACCAGAGGAATCGTCAAGCCGACTCTCGAGATCCTGGCTGGCATTCCAACAATCGTCTACGGCTTCTTCGCTCTGACGTTTATCACTCCGATGATCCTCCAACCGATCTTTCAAGACCTTCTGGGCTTCAAAGTCGGCCAGTTCAACGCATTAAGCGCGGGGATTGTCGTTGGCATCATGATCATTCCGATGGTCTCATCTCTAAGCGAAGATGTGCTTCGATCGGTTCCCCGAGGACTCCGCGAAGCAGCATACGCACTGGGTGCCACCCGGCTGGATGTGTCACTTCGAGTCATCGTGCCGGCCGCTCTTTCAGGAATCATCGCAGCATTCCTGTTGGCTCTTTCACGAGCCATCGGTGAAACCATGGCCGTCACTCTGGCCGCCGGAATGAGACCCAATCTAACGATGAACCTCTTCGAAAGCGTTCAGACGATGACTGCGTTTATCGTCAACATCACATCCGGTGATGTGGAAGTCGGCAGCGCGGCAGAGAAGAGTCTCTACGCGGTTGGCCTAACGCTGTTTCTGATGACACTGGTCATGAACATCCTCTCGCAGTTCATCCTGCGGCGGTTCCGTGAGGTCTACCAGTGAGCCTCAAAGAACAGCTTGGCTACGACGACCTTCTACAGAAGAGACACCGCGCATCGAAGGCGTTTCGGCTGATCTGTCGACTATGCACCTGGTCGGCCATGATTATTCTGTTAGTGCTTCTGGTAAGCGTCGCCGGCCGAGTAAACCATGCCGGGGCGGTGTCAGTTTTTGTCGATGGCGATACACCTCCCGACGCAAAGCTGACTGAGGTTGAAGACGTACTGAAAAAGCACCCATTGGTTACGGGCGTAACTCGGGATGTCGACAAGAGCGGCATCGTGAGCTTCTTTGTTGATGTCGGTGATCTCACGCCCGCTGAGGGTGAAGACCGCGTTCGTTACGCCGACATTAAGTACGAACTTGAACAAGCCTGTTTCGAGATCGACGGCATCGATCTGACTCTGGATTCCAGTGAGCCAGTCGTCGGCTGGGATTGGGCGTTTCTTAGTCGCTACCCTTCGACGTTGTTCCCCGAAAAAGCCGGAATTCTTGCGGGCATCTGGGGCAGTATTTGGTTGGTTCTCCTGACCGGTCTGATCGCCGTCCCGCTGGGTGTAGGCGCGGCTGTCTACCTTGAGGAATACGCCAGCGACACATGGGTCACCCGGCTCATCAAGTTGAACCTGGCCAACCTGGCTGGCGTACCATCAATCGTGTACGGCATCCTTGGCTTTGCCGTGTTCGTTCGGTTCTTTGGACGAGAACCGATCATGATTGGTAGTTTTCAGCTACTCCCGTTCGGCCCAACCCTGCTGGCTGGTGCGTGCACGCTGGCGTTGCTCATCCTGCCCGTCATCATCGTAGCCACGCAGGAAGCATTGAAGTCCATCCCCAATTCCATCCGCAGCGCGTCCGTCGCGTTGGGAGCGACCAAGTGGCAGACCATCAGACATCAGGTTCTCCCCGCCGGTCTGCCCGGCATCGCCACAGGAGTCATTCTTGCACTCTCCCGAGCACTCGGCGAAACGGCACCGATTGTTGTCATTGGCGTGCTGGCATTCACCAGAACCACGCCGGGCGAGATCGAAACTCCGATGGATCTGGTCAAGAATCCTGGAAGCATTGCAGAAGTCCCGTTTGATAAGTTCGCAACGCTACCAATTCAGATATACAACTGGGTTTCTGATTCGCGTCCTGAGTTCGCAGCCCAGTCCGCGCGAGGCATTTTGGTGTTGCTGGTGGTTCTGCTACTCATCAACAGCGTCGCTATCTTCGTTCGAAACCGTTACCAAGAGAATCTTAAGTGGTGAGGTCCGTGTCAGAGTCTCAACAAACAGCGTCAAACGAAGCCGGCACGCCTCCACCTGTCGTAACGGCTGCCGACCCGGGTGACACCGGAAGCGACGCGACACGCGCCACGTGTCTGGAGACCAGGAATCTGAACTTCCTGTACGGAACCAACCAGGTGCTGTTCGACATCTCCATAAAGATTCCGGAGAAGACAGTCACAGCCTTGATCGGCCCGTCAGGCTGCGGCAAGAGTACGTTCCTGCGTACACTCAATCGCATGAACGACCTAATCGAAGGAACCTCGCACACCGGTGATGTCCTGCTTCGCGATCAGGACATCTTCGCCCCCGACATCGATGTCGTCCTGCTACGAAAGCATGTCGGCATGGTCTTCCAAAAGTCCACTCCGTTCCCCAAGTCCATCTTTGACAACGTCGCCTACGGCCCTCGAATCGCAGGCCAAAAGAACCGCGCGAAGCTGCAGGAGATCGTGGAAACATCTCTACAAAGCGCCGCGCTGTGGGATGAGGTCAAAGACCGACTCAACGACTCCGCCCTGGCACTTTCAGGCGGACAGCAGCAGCGACTGTGTATCGCTCGAACACTGGCAACCAACCCGGAAGTCATCCTGATGGACGAACCAGCGTCAGCGCTGGATCCCGCATCAACGGCGCGAATTGAAGACCTGATTTTTCAACTGCGGCGCGACTACACGATCGTCATTGTGACTCACAACATGCAGCAAGCTTCCCGCGTGAGTCAACGGACGGCGTTCTTCTTCGAAGGTGTTCTCATCGAAAACGGTGACACCCGTCAGGTGTTCCAAAACCCGACTGAAAAGAAAACCGAAGACTACATCACCGGCCGCTTTGGCTAATTCCGACCACGTGCCCAAAGCTGAGCAATCTTTCTTTCACAGGTGACGCATGACTATTCACTTCACTCGAGACATGGATCGCGTGCACCGCAGCATCCTCTCCATGTTCGCGCTGGTTGAAGAAACAATTCATCGCGCGGTGGAAGGTTTGAATAACCGCAGCCAGGACATACTCGCTGAACTCGAACAGCGCGATGTTGAGATCAACCGGCACGATGTTGAGATCGAAGAAGACTGCCTGAAAATTCTGGCACTGCATCAACCGGTCGCCAGCGACCTGCGGCGTGTGGCGGCGGTTCTGAAAATTATTGGCGAACTGGAACGCGTGGGCGACCTGGGCGTGAACATCGCCGAACGCACAGTCGGTCTGGCTGACTATGCGGAACCAGCCATTCCATCCGAAATGAAGGTCATGTCTGAGATCGCTTTAGACATGCTGCACCGGGCGATCGATTCCTTCGTCGAACTCAACACCGACGTGGCTCGTCAGGTGTGTGCAGATGACGACAAAGTGGATCGCCTTAACGACGAGATCCTTAGCGATCTGAAGAAAACAATGTCGGCGCAACCGGCGCTTGTGAATCCCGCAATGCACTTGTTCTCTGTCACACGGCACCTTGAACGCATCGCCGATCACGCCACCAATATCGCTGAAGACGTAGTCTACCTGGTCGAAGGCGAGATCATTCGTCACCAGGGCAAAGTCGAGTAGACCCTTAACCGTTTCTTAATTTCAAATTCATAGAAGCATCTCGTCACGCCGCCGGCATCCTGCCGTTGCGGCCCCAGTCGCGAGATATTCATGTCTGCCAGAGAGCACCAGTCGGCCACAAGCCCCATGTCCAGACAATCGATTCTTGTCATCGAAGACGAAGAAGCCATCTGTGACGCGCTGTCGTACAACCTCGAAAAAGAAGGCTTCGAAGTCCTCGTTTCCAACGATGGTGGGGCAGGACTGGAAAAAGCCAGAACCAATGTCCCGGACCTGATCATTCTGGATCTGATGATGCCTGGAATGGATGGCTTTCAGGTCTGCCGAACACTGCGATCGAACCCGGCTACAGAACACATCAAGATCCTCATGCTAACCGCGCGCAGTGCGGAAACTGACGAGATCATTGGCTTTAACATGGGAGCCGACGACTACGTCACCAAGCCGTTCAAGATGAAGCCGTTGATTCACCGGGTGCGAGCGCTACTCCGACGATCAACGGCGCAGCGGTCACGCAAAGATGTCGTTTCAGCAGGCGTGCTAACCCTGGACAACCTGGAACGCCGCGTCACGCTGGACGGTCAGGAACTTGAACTCACACCCACTGAGTTCATGATGCTGTGGACGCTGGCATCGCAGCCCGGGCGCGTGTTCTCTCGTCACGAATTGCTGGACACCAGTCGTGGCCGTGACGCGAATGCGTTGGACCGAACGATCGATGTCCACGTTCGAGCGTTGCGAAAGAAGATGGGCGAACACGCCGACCTGCTGGAGACCGTCCGCGGAGTGGGCTACCGCTTCAAACGCGTGTAGCCCACTGCCTGTTCGCGACAGCAGACAACGCCTAACGGTTGGCAGCCGCCTTTTTCTTTTCTTCTTCCTCCATCGGATCAGGAGTCGGTTCGATTCGTGGAGCAACAGGTTGCTTCAACGTTTCCAGGTACGCATACAAGTCGGCCAGGTCGGTAGGCTTGGCTTTCTTCAGCAGACCGGCTGGCATCAGCGACGTGCTAAGAGCCCGAGTGAACTCAACTTCACTTCCTTCAAGCCTGATGGTCTGATTCTGCGGCGTCCGCAACAACAAGCCATCCACCGAACGATAAATCACCAACCCCTGGACAGGCGGCCTGCCGTCAACAATCTGCACCACTGTCGTTTGATAACGAGTTGAGACGTCCTTGTTCGGAGCCACAATCGCTGTGAACAAGTCCTTCCGTGAGAACCGACCAGTCACCCCGCCCAGATCCGGCCCCAAAGCCGTGCTGCCTCGGTGGCACTGAGCACAACTGAGGTTCTCAAACAAAACCGAACCCCGCGTTGCGTCGCCAGCCTTCCAATCGGTCCGGTCCATCATCGCCGCAATCGCGGCAAGGTCCTTAGCTGCACCGCCGTTAAGCAGTTCTGCTTCCTGCGGGTACTTGCGTTCGACATAAGCGGACCACTTATTCAGAACCTCTGTTTGTGGCTTGTATCCCTCTTCGCCAAACTCGAACCCAAAGTTTTGCCCCGTGTTTTGTTGCAACACTCGGATCGCTGTTTCACGTAGTTGGAACTCAACCGGAAGGCCACCCAGGCGACGTGCGGTCTTGACAAGGTAAACGAATTCCCTCGCCGATCCACCTTTTGGCAGTTTGGAAATTGCGTTCACGCTGGAGGTCAGAATTCCGCGATCGGGGGTGTCCAATGAATCGACAAACAACTGACGGTCGGCCGCCATTGGTTCTCGTGAAAGAACCATCACGGCCGCGTTGCTGACAATTTCATTCTCCAGCTGCTCACGAACCATGGCAACGTGTTTCGGATCTTTCGATTCGCCCAAAACGAAGACAACGTCGTTGGACCATTTGTAATCTTCATCCGCTTCAATTTTCGATGCGAACGCTTTGATCGCGATCGGCAAATCCTCTTTCGGCAGCTGACTCAGGAACACAACATGAGCCGGCCGACCAAAACTCGGTAGCTCGGCAATCGTGACCGGCAACATCTCATCATTCTTGACAAGCGTCGCGTACAGCTCACCGATCCGAGCGTTCCAGTTGGCGTCCTGTGGATACTTTCGCTCGGAAATTTTCCGATCCAAAGCAGCCAAAGCCCGAGCGGTGTGATCGGTCTGTGCCTGCGAGCGATCAACTGCGATTCGTGAAGCAACCAGCAGGTAGTGCACGTCGCTGACCGGATCAGACTTAGGGCCGATCTTCGCCAGAACCTTGTCCAGCAACGCATCGTTAAGCGGAGCCAGCATGGCAATCACTCGAGAGACCTCCAGGTCCAATCGATCATCGCCGGTTGGAAACACCTTCGCGATTCGCGTCCGGAACGGATTCAGAACCTGTTCCGACTCAGTCAAGTCGGCTCGCGGAGCATACCCTTCATAAACGGCCAGGCGGTTCTCCCCTGGCCCCATGTCCCCCAAAGCCAACTGCATCGCGCGAGCGGATTCCAATCGCAGGGCAATGGGGTGGTATGCGCCTTTGTCCGGGGTCGGTTCCAGCACAACCATGCCCATGCTCAGCACGTTTGGTACTACCGTGCGGCTACGCTGAACCAGTCCAAGGCCGAGGGCCACAGTTGCGTCAGCAACCCCGCTTTTCTGTACAGCATTTGCCAATGGCGACAGAATCTTGGCTGGTAGTCGGGAAACAACTCGACTTGCAGCCTGACGCACAAAGCGGTCTTTAGAACCAAGCCCCGGCACCAGTAGCGGAATCGCGGCCTTCCAGTCAGTCTTGTCCGTCGCACACTGGAAGGCTTCAAGAGCGAACCGCTGCACCATCGGCGAAGTGTCTTTGAGATACGGTGCCAAAGCTTTCACGCTGGGCTTTGCCGGATCCCGGCGTCCCAGTGCCCAGGCAACGCGAGCCCGCGCGCCGGCGGACTTTGATCTCACCATGGCAGCCGCCGTCCTGTCATCAATCCCTTCAAACATCTCCGTCAAAATCTCAATTGCACGAATTCGCGCTGACGTGCCCAGTCGTTCGTTCAACACAGCCTTCACAAACGGATCGCGGCCCAGTCGTTTGGCGACGCGTTCCCAGCGATTCCTCGACCACGCGGCCAGCGGCTGTTGTGCTTCCAGGACCTGCGTCAAACGTTCGGCGTCGGTTTCCGCGTATTCTCGTTCCTTCTCGCCTCCCGGCCCGTATGTCACTTTGTAAACGCCACCGCGTGTTCCGCGACCGCCGACACTCACATACAGACTTCCGTCCGGTCCGATCTCAGCATCAGTTGGCGCGAAGCCGAATGAACCGACGCCGGTCATGAGTTCGACAGGCTTACTGGTCCAGACAGAACCGTTTTGCTTTAGCGGTAGCGCGATAACGCGACCATAGGTCCAGTCCAGCCCTAGCACCGCACCACGATACTCGGTCGGGAACTGATTGTGGTTGTAGACGACCACACCACTCGGCGAACCTCGTCCGAAGTCACCAATGACTGGTGGCATGTCTGCAAAGTAGCCCGGGTTCTTCCAACTGCGCGACACCCAACCCGCATTTGATGCTGGTGTTGCGTGGAACACGCGGGTCGGCCGATACCACGGCAGCGAGACATCGCGTTCGCCATCGCTGTCAAAAGTGAAGATGTCACCAAGGCGATTGAATCCAAAGTCATACGCGTTTCGGAAACCATCGGTCACAATTTCGCCCGCACCAAGATCAGGGCGGATTCGCATGATTACGCCGGCGTATGGTTTCTTAATGGGAGAACTGGCTCTAATTTTGCCGGTCTTCGGATCTTTGATGTACGCATCCGTCACACCCGCGTAGTTGCCGGCGATTACGTACCACCAACCATCAGGACCTTTTTGGATGGAGTGAGCGTGGTGTTCGCCACCCGCCAGGATGCCCAGGAAGACTTCCGGCGCCTTGTCGGCTTTGTCGTCACGATTGTCGTCGCGGTACAGTCGGAGACCGTTGTCGCCCGACAGCAACAAGTCACGCCCAACAAAAAACATCCCCTGCGCGCCGGACTTGGGGCCGTCGACGAACTCTTTGGCTCTGTCCGCTTTGCCGTCTCCATCTTCATCAATCAGAAAACGGACATAGCCCGGTCCTGAAACGACAACACGCCCGCGCGTATCGATGGTGAGACTGTGGATATCGTGAGCCAGATCGTCATCCGCGAACAGCTGGATATTGAAACCTTCCGGAACACGAACCCCCGCAGCCTCACGCTGGGCCTGAACGGATGGTGTGTTAACGCCGCAGGCCATCAGGACCGCGAGTGTGGTTGGCAGGACTCTGAACATCGTCGCACTCTTAAACATAGGTGTGGTCGCGGTGGATGGCCGAAAAAGGTGGGAATATGGAACGCAAACAGACCCGCTCTTGCGTGTCACTGGTTGACCCACTACATAGTTGCGTTCCCGATTCTAAACCGTTCCAGACGATTGGAGCAATCCGGCTCCCAGTGAGGTCCGGGCGGTTCTCGAATATGCGGCGCGTTGCTTGCTTTGGGGCGGATAGCAATAACAGCGAGCCTGGGGGCCAGATCGACCTGCACCTTGAAAACAAAGACGCTGAAGCCACCCGGATGACGTAGTACCAAGTTGACGCCACCTGCAGGCTTCAGCTAGCCAGAGCCTATAACTTCAGGCCCGGCTGGTGCCTCGCTAAGTACCTGAATCTGATTTTGCGTTTGTGAACCGCTAACCTGATCCACCATGACTTCCCATAGCAACGCACCAAAGACCAAACGACGCAAATACGTTCACCTGCTGCAAGAGTTCTCACTTCCGCTTCTCGCAGGAGTCATTGCAGCACTGATTCTCACCAACGTGCAGCCGCACTTGTACGACAAGATGGTACACGGAACGTACGCGTTCTTTACCGGTGAGGAGTACCAGGGGCACGGCCATGATGCTGCCGATGGCGACGTTAACGCTGCTGTCGGCGAAGCTGAAAACCAGGGCAAGGGCGCAGCTGATGATGAAGAACCCAAGGCTGCTGGCGGGCATGGGCACGGCTGGCGGCACTATTGCACATTGCACTTCATCGTAAACGACCTGTTCATGGTGATCTTTTTCGGCATCGCCGCAAAGGAAATCACAGAGTCATGTTTACCCGGCGGCGCACTGAATCCGCCTTCGAAAGCGATTAACCCGTTACTGGGAACCCTGGGCGGCGTGGTCGGTCCGGCTGGAGTCTATATCCTGCTGAACTTGGTTATGGGCGATGGAACCTGGCCGTGGCAAGACGGCTGGGGGCGAGGTTGGGGCATCCCCACCGCAACCGACATCGCGCTGGCCTGGCTCATTGCGCGGCTTGTGTTTGGGAACAACCATCCAGCGATCAGCTTCCTTCTTCTGCTAGCCGTCGCAGACGATGGAATCGGGCTATTGATCATCGCGTTCTTCTACCCAACTAACGATCCCGTCTGGCTGAACCTGTTGTGGCTGATTCCAGGGATGGCGGTTGCCTATGGTCTGCGGCGCAAGAACGTGCAGTCGTGGAGTCCATACATTTTGATTGGCGGCGCGTTTGCCTGGTGGGGCTTATTCAGTGCCCACCTGCACCCGGCGCTGGCACTTGTTCCGATCGTACCGTTCCTGCCCGGACCCGAACGTGATGAAGGCATCTTCCGCGAAGTCGCCGGCGTGCACGAAACCAATCCACTGGACCGGTTCGAACACGATCTCAAGCTGTTCGTTGATCTTGGACTGTTTTTCTTTGCGTTCGCGAACGCCGGCGTTGAGTTCTCCAGCATGAGCAACCTGACGTGGATCGTGTTGCTTGCGCTTTTGTTTGGCAAGACGATTGGAATTACCGGCTTCTCCTGGCTGGGAGTAAAACTGGGCGCACCACTGCCTAGCGGTATGGATCTCCGGCACCTTGTGGTTGCGGGAGTTGTGGCAGGCCTGGGACTTACCGTCGCACTGTTTGTGGCAGGGCAGGCATTCGAAGGCGCGGATCAGGGAGCGTCAAAAATGGGCGCGCTGTTCTCAGGGGGGTATCGCTGTGCTGGCGATCGTGCTGGGCAGAATGCTGGGCGTCAAAGACGGTGCCGGTCAGAACAACGGGGCCGTCGTCGAACCCGCAGCGCCCGCTAAAGCGGACTGACTTCGCTCAAGACCAGCCGGCTTACTGGTTCGGTGTCATAAAGTCGCCGTTCGCGATCCATGCCGCGAAGTAGGGCGCACTTAAGTTCGACTCACTGAGAACCAGCATGAACGGGCCGTCGAAGATGAAGGTGCGTTCGCCAACTTTGTGTTCGTAGTGACCGTTCAAGTACCCTCCCGCCGCAACTGAGACCAACTGCGCGCCTTTTTCATCGAAGCGGAATTGGATGAGCTGTTTTGTCTCAATCGAGCAGCCTGACTGACCCTGGCAAATGCGGTCCGTGTAGTCTTCGAGCATGTTGAATTCGAGAACCGGAATAACGACCTGCTCGCCACTGACAACCGCCGCGCCGTCGGCTTCGATATCGGTCGTTGCGATCTTCTGCTTAATCTGGCCGAGCCCTTCTTCGACGGATTCCGGCTGATCCATCCTGGCCAGAATCAAACTATCTTTGGCTTGGTTACGAATGCGGATGATGAAGTTCTCGGGCGATCGATAGTCCAACACTTCAATCTGCTGCAACGCGCTTTCCCATTTTTCCCATTCGGAGGTGACGCCGAATGAACGGACGGAAATCGTGTCGGAATCTGTCTTAAACCGCAGTGGATTGTCGAACGGTTCGAACCGGCGAAGGAATGGCAGGTCCTTCTTCAGAGCACAGATAGCTTGATACTCGACCTCGGGTCCCGGAGGCCCGATTGGATTCGACTCAATACCGAGTTCGCTCAATGCGCGGTTGACGGATTCATCTGACGGTCGTCCGGAAACAATGCGGATGTCGCTGGCGTCAATGTCTCCCACAGTGAAGTTCACTGTTTCAATTTGTTTCGCGAAGTTGCTGTCTGGCAACGTGAAGTCAGGCAGGGCACTCTTCATCTCAGCCCACGCAAGCGCCATAGTCGGACAGTAGACCTGATTCTCCCCGGCCTTGATCGGCTCTGATGCGAATGGCAGCATGCTTGTGGCGGACAGCGAAGAAGCCGCGACGGGCGTCGAGAAACCGGCCCATGGCTGGAGCTGTTTTGTCTTACCGGGCCATGGAAAAACCAGCCATGCCACGATGAGAAGAGCAACAATGCATACAACAACCGCGGGCCCGCGATTCCTTAAACCGCCCTTGCTCTCAGAAACCTCGTCCATCGCTGACCTCACTGTCTGCTGACAGAAAAACGTCGGCCTTTCACCAACGCGAGATAATTATCGATGCTACCAGACATTAACTATCTAAACGAGCTCGCCCACGGAGCGGTCTGAACCAGGCTCCTGACACGCCACTCCAGCATCTCTTTGAGCAGTCGTTCTTTCTCAACCGCCGAATCCGGATCGCGCCACAGGTTAACCATTTCGTTCGGGTCTGTTTCCAGGTCAAACAGTTGACCTTCGTCTTCATCCACGAAGTGCACCAGCTTCCAGCGTTCGTCTCGAACCATCGTCATGAAGTCGGTGGAATCCAGAATGCCATCGCGACCGTGTTCCGCGTAGACATACTCGCGCGGTTTCCATTCGGCGCCGGCCAGTGGAGCCGCCAGCGATTGAGCTTCCATGGTCTCCGGAATTTTGACGTCTGCGAGTTCCAGTAGTGTCGGGCCAATGTCCATCTGTTGGCAAAGGCCATCCACCACCTTACCGGCGTCGTACCGACCGGGCGACCAAACGATCATCGGGATGCGCGTGATCTGTTCGTACATCGTCCACTTCTGACTGTGGCCATGATCGGTCAGGCAGTCGCCGTGGTCGGACGTAAAGATGACGACCGAATTATCCAGCCGACCACTTTCTTCGAGCGCCGTCATGATCTCGCCGACCTTTTCGTCAATCATGCTGACATTCGCCAGGTAGTACGCTCGTTGCAGATGGCGTTGCTCGGGGGTCGGCGTCAGCGGCATGTGCACCGAATCGTGATCAATGTCGTAGTTGTGTTGCCGCAGCACTTTGAACGCGCGGGGCTGGTTTTCCAGGTCTGCTTCAGTGACGTCCATCAGCGGCAGGTCGCGACCCATGTACTTTTCGATCCAACCGGGAGTCGGATCGTAAGGCGGGTGCGGACCAGGGAAACCGATCTCCAGGAACAGCGGCTTGTCGGACTTCGGTTTCGAACGCAACCACCACGTCGCAGTGTCGCCGACGAAGTTGTCCGACTGCATGTCGGCCGGTAGTTCCCATTCGAACGCACCCAGACGCTCGCGATAGTCGGGACGTTTGCGATATTGAACGCGCTGCTGCTTCACCAGTCCACGCGCTTTTAAAGCCTTGTCCCATTCGTCGAAGTAGTAGCGTTCTTCCAGGTAGCGGTCTTTGTTCTCAACGACGTAGCGTTCGTGGAAGCCCAGCGGCGTGTGGTACGGATACGTATGCATCTTGCCAATGTTGATGCACTGGTACCCACTCTCCGCCAGATCTTCGATCCAGGAGTGGTTCCATTGATCGGCGTTCCGCAGGATTCCCGTCGTGTGTGGATAGTAGCCCGTAAACAAACTGGCTCGTGATGGAGCACAGGAAGGAGCCGACACGTGGCAGTTAGTAAAAGAAACACCTTCCTTTGCCAAACGGTCAATGTTTGGCGTGTCCATGTACTCATAACCATGCGCGCGGATGGTGTCGAACCGCTGCTGGTCGGTGATGATGAAGATGATATTGGGACGTTCGTCGGTCATGTCGTCTCTATGCCCTCCGTGTTCGGCAACTTCTGCCGAACGGGACGTTGGTCACACTGACAGTGCGCGGGTACGAGCGGTCGTGCCTACGGCATAAGTGACAGAAACCCGCGCGATGCTGCCACTTTGCGCGCAAAAAATGTCGGAACTGCCGGTGGGAGTGGCGTCCCACACACAGTTTGTATATCGGCTGGTCGATAAAGACTCAGATAGCGGACTCCAATTCATCGGAAGAACCTCGCAATGAGCGGTCTGAGAATCTTCAAAGTCAAACGCGTGGCGGTTGCAGCAGCATTGTGTTTCCTGACCTGTAGCAGCGCGTCTGCTCAGTTGCCATGGCAGGGCGATGTCCGGGCTGCATTGAAGCAGGCCAAGGCAAGCGGTAAGCCGATGATGATCCAGTTTACCGCAGACTGGTGCACGTTCTGCCACAAGATGAAGGCCACAACTTTCACAGACCCGGCTGTTGTACAGCAAGTGAACACGCAGTTCATTCCAGTCATGCTGGACGCAGATCAACATGCCGAGCTGGTCGAAAAGCTGGCTCTCAAAGGGCTCCCTGCAACAGTTGTTGTGGATCCTAACCTGAGGATCCTGAAGAAGCTTAACGGCTTCCAAAAGTCCGATAAGCTTCTGGCCGAACTGGGGTCAGTTGTGGCCGCTCGCCGCAAAGTCGCATCGGTCGGATACTCAAAGGTCCAACAGACACAGACTCCCGTCAATAAAAAGAAGGCGGGCCCACTTCCCAAAGTGACTCAAAAGACTCAGCCTGCGAAAGCCAAGGTCACTCCAAAGCCAACACGCAACTACGCGTTCGGTGGCCTGTGCCTGGTTTCACTTCGCAACGATCGAACACTCCAGCGTGGCAACCCACGCTACGCTTTGAAGTATCGCGGCACCACGGTTTCCTTCGCGACCAAAATGGAAATGGAAGCGTTCCAGGACAACCCCGAGATCTACTGGCCAAAGCATGACGGCGTCTGCCAGGTCTCAGCCAAAGACGGCAAGACTCAACAGGGACGGCCGGAGTTCGGCGTCATGTTCCGCGACGAAGTTTGGATGTTCTCATCAGCTGAGAAGATGAACCGGTTCGTTGAGAACCCGGAACTCTACGTCAGCTACTAGGCAAGCCTTCGAAGCACGCATCTGAGAAAACAAAAGCGCGGCCTCAATAAGAGCCCGCTGCTTTTTTATTTCGCGTCGGACTTCTTTGGCTTTCGTTTCTGCTTGAGCAACCATTCGTAGAACTCAGGATTGTCATACGTGGCCGTCCAGGAATCGTGGCCTGCTTCGGGGTAGACGGTGTACTTCACATCGTTCCCACGCTTCTTCAAAGCCTCAACCATTTCTTTCGAACGCCGCTCAGGCACGACATTGTCCTTGCCTCCGTGGAAAACCCACGTTGGCATCTTGTCAATCTGGTAAGCCTGAATCTTGTCACCACCGCCGCAAATCGGCGCGATTGCGGCGAACCGATCCGGCGCGTAGGCAGCCAGTGCGAAGGTTCCGAATCCGCCCATGCTGAGTCCGGTGACGTAGGTACGGTCGGCATCGACTTTGTACTTCTTCTGAATGTGGGTGACCAACTTGTCCAGATCGCCAGCATCCCACCAGCGGTTCTTTGGGCACTGCGGGGAGACGGTAATGAACGGGAACTTCTTACCCTTCGCTATCAACTTCGGCGGACCATGCACTTTGACTCTGTCCAGATTGCTGCCGCGTTCTCCGGCGCCGTGAAGGAACAAGACCAACGGCCATTTCTCCTGTTTGTCGTACCCTTCCGGCAGCGACACCAGGTACTGCATCTTAACGGTGACCTGGAACTCCACTTTCTCAGCCGTGAGAGGTTGAGCGTCTTCGGCTTTGTCCTGGATCATTGGCAAACACAGAAAAATTGAGGCGGGGATTACGGCGGGAATCATGGTACAACTTTCGGTTCTGTTGCTAAGCATTCGAACTGTTCGGTCACAGGCTATTTAAAGCGACTGGACCGCCCACGGCTAACAAAATTGTAACCGCGAAACGAGACACTCGGAACGCACTGCCCGTTCTCAGGAGAGAAAATGAAAACGCTACTGGTCGTCTGGAGTCTGTTGGGAACGCTGGCCACCGCGCAGGAACCGCTTCCGGTTTCGGTCACACCATTGAAAAGCGGAGTCAACGCGTCGTTCCGCGGACTGGCCGTTCGTGGTTCAAAAGAAGCGTGGGCAACGGGTTCTGCCGGAACAGTGGTTCGAACCCTGGACGCCGGACAGACATGGAAAGAGATCGCAGTCCCCTACGAACCCGTCAAAGACAAGGACGGGAAAGACGTTGCGATGGACTTCCGCGACGTCGAACTACTGCCCGACGGTTCGGTCATTCTGATGAGCATCGGTAACGGAGCGGCCTCGAAGTTGTTCCGATCGACCAACGGCGGCAAACAGTGGGAGGTCGTGCTGGAGAACAAAGACGAGAAGGGCTTCTTTGATGGACTTGTCTTCGACAAAGCTGGCAAGCAGGGCCTGCTGTTTGGCGATCCGTTGAATGGCCGATTGGACATGTACACAACATCCGACGGCGGGAAAACCTGGCAGGCAGTTCCGCAGCAAAATCGTCCGAAGCTTGAAGAGGGTGAGTATGGGTTCGCGGCCAGCGGTACTGGCGCGGCGATGATTGGTTCTGAAATCTGGATTGGAACCGGTGGTTCCGTCGCCAGACTACACCACTCCAACGACGGCGGAAAAACATGGACCGCGCGGAAGACTCCGATGCGAAGTGGTAATCCGTCTTCAGGAATTTTCTCAATCGCCTTTGCGAACTCGAAACACGGCGTGGTCATCGGCGGCGACTATTTGAAGCCGAACGAAGTGTCTCAAAACGTAGCAGTGACTGTGGACGGAGGCCGAACTTGGGTCGATTCGGCCAACGTTGACATGCCACACAAGGCCTGCATTCAGGTCGTGGGCAAACAACACTTCGTCACTTGCGGGCGAACCGGGATCGCTTTCTCAGCCGATGGCGGTCGTTCGTGGCAGCCAATCTCCAATGTGTCCTACTACACATGCGCGTTCGACCCGGCCTCAGGCACAGGGTTTATGGCTGGCAAAGATGGTGGCATCGCAAGGTTCCAGGTTAAGCGGCCGTGAATCCCCGGGTCGCAATTTCAACCGGCACGCGAGAAAAGAAGCCGAGTGATCAACGCGCTTCGTCCAGTGACTTCGCGTGTGTCCCCATTGGTGCAGCGAACCGTTATCGCGAGGGCCTGCTGTCACAGCGTGCGCTTGCGGTGGCCAACCACTGCTCGGATACTATTCGTAACTGGACCTCATCAAAATACTCTGAATATTCAAGGGAACCAACATGCTTAGAAACGCAGCTCTTATCGCTGTGCTATGTATCGGCACAATGGTCGTTGCCCAGGACGGCGCGAAAAAGAAGAACAAGCAAAAGGGCAAGAAGATTGACGCAGCCGGCATGAATGCTGTTTGCCCAATGTCCGGTGGCAAGGTCGACAACACAAAGTTCGCCAACTTCGGTGGCGGCAAAGTCTACTTCTGCTGTGACAAGTGCCTGACGAACTTCAACACCATGAAGGCCAAGATGAACCACCAGTTGGTTCAGACCGGTCAGCTAAAGCAGCTCGCTTGCCCAATCTCTGGTCACGATCTGGTCGAAGGCAATGAAGTGGAAGTCGCCGGCGTAAAAGTTGGCTTCTGCTGCGCGAAGTGCAAAGGAGCCGCTGAGAAGCTGGTTGCTGAGGACAAAGACGCAGCAGTCTTGGCGTACTTCAACAGCAAGCACCATTTCAAAGCGTTCAAGACAAAGCGTCAGATTAATCAGCAGATGAAACGAGACGCTGCTAAGAAAGAAAAGAAGAAGGACGCTGCAAAGACCGACGCTGCAAAGTAGTCAATTACTCGCACGTTGCTCCGAACACAAAAGGGATGTCCTGAACGGACATCCCTTTTTTTACGCACTCGGTCACTGCCCCCACAGATTCTTCTACGCTGGAGCTCCAAACACCTTGGCCAGCTGCATTCCCAGCCATACGAATGGCAAGCCAATCAGCAGGTTACCGGCGACGTTGGTCAGTGCGTCACCGACGCGGTTCTCCTGCAGCAACGTGACGGTTTCAAAACCGAACGTCGAAAAGGTCGTGAGCGCACCCAGGCAGCCGGTCACGATCAGTAATCGCCATGTTTGCTGGGAGGCGGTTGATTCGCCTCCCAGCGACAGGCTCATAACAAACCCGATTAGCAGGCAGCCCAGCATGTTCACAACGAAGGTTCCCACGTGTGGGTGCGTGGGAATTCGCTGTTTCACAAACTCGCCGATCACATGACGCCCAATCGCGCCGATGCAGCCGCCAAGTCCAACCAGTAATAAAGAACGCAAGTGAGGCTAGTCCTTCGCAATCTTCCACAGGCTGCCATCGCTGCGAACAAACAGGCTGCCTTTTGAGATCGCCGGTGTGCACAGGATTGTTTGAGCCAAGTCCATTTGCGAAACAACTTCGCCTTTAGTGTCGCCGGGCTTAATCACATAGGCCACACCTTTCTCACTGAATGCGTACAGGTGACCGTTCGCGGCCAGTGGCGTTGAACTAAACGGCCCTTTGATTCGCATCTGCCATTTGCGTTCGCCGGTTGCGGCGTCGGCGCATGTGATGGCGTTGGAACCGACTGTGTACAGGTTCCCGTCGTAAGCGACCGGGCTCGGTGTCGATGGTCGCATGTTGGTCTTCTGCCAGGCTTTCTCGAAACTCTTCCGATCGGCCGACATCTTTAAAACGGTCAGCCCATTGGATGGGAAGAAAATCAAATCGCCGACAACTGTCGCTGACGGAACCGTGGACGCTCCATCTTCAAACTTCCAATGCTCCTTGCCTGTTTCAGCATCAATCGCTGACAGTCCAGCGGACGATTGCAGCAGCACAACGGAATCACTCACGACTGCTGGAGAGGTCCAGTTCGCAAGCTTTGGACGTTCGATCTTCCACTTCGTTTCTCCAGTAGCGGTATCCAATCCACACGCGAATGATTCCGCGTCGCTTTCCACCTGAACCACAACTGTCTTACCAACCACAACCGGCGAACTGGACATACCCAGACTATTGCTGGCGTTCGGGTACTCGTAGCCCAAACCACGGTACCACTGCAGAGTTCCGTCCAGGTTGTGACACGCCAGGTCGTTGCTTGAATAAAACGAGAACACGCGTTCGCCGTCGCTGGCGGGTGTTGGAGTAGCCACGCACATCTTGGAATGGCAAATCGTGCGGCCTGTTGCCAATGAAGTGCGTTCCCAAAGTTGTTTGCCGGTCCCGGCATCGAAACACAACGTGTGCAATTTGAGTTCCCGTAGCCCGCTGCTGGCAGTCAGGAACACTCGATCCCCGACCACAATCGGTCCGGACAGCCCGCGTCCCGGAAGCTTGGTTTCCCACTTGATGTTCTCACCGCTGAGTTCAGTAGGAACACGTGTGTCGTTGACAACACCATTACTGCTGTTGCCGCGAAACTGTAGCCAGTCGTCTGCGATAGCGGTTCCGCCAACAGCAAACGCTACGGCAATTGTAAGAATAAGTCGCATTAGAATTATCTCCGTTCCCGCGTGCGCGGGTGAGTTGTTGTTATCGATTGGTGGAAGCCGATTTTTGCGCAGCACCTTCACGTACAGCCGTGCCGGTCTTGTCGCACACACGCAGGTTGAATTGGTATCGCTGAGCCCAACTCTGTTCCTGTTCGTTCTGGCAAATCTTCAGCAGGATTCGATTGCTGCCCGCTTTCAGCTTTGCCGGAACCTGGTAGACATCCATCACAAGACTGTTGGGTGTGCGGTGGTACTCTTCGCGACCAAAGACCAGCTCACCATTGATCCACAACTTCCAGGCGTTGGGTGTTGCGAGTCGAATTTCGAGTTCCTGGGCGCGGTCAGATTTGAACTCCGTGGTCGCGTAAATGCACGAGCCTTTGAAGTTTTCCATGAGCTTCGCGATGTCGATATTCCCGTAGGAATCATCTGTCGAGAACTTCTTCCACTTCACCTTGCCCGACTCCCCGTCGAACTCACCGGCCAGGTTCAGATCCTTCTCTGGTGGATGGACGGCCGCGAAGCCAACGCCTTCTTTGTTGTTAAACGGGCCGACAACAGACCACGCTGGCAGGAAACCAAAGTGCTTTTGCAAATCGACCTTTGTGCCAAGCTTTTCAAGTGGCTTGATAATCTGTTTGACCTGGTCGTCGTGGATCGCTGCCGACAACGCTTTTTGGAACGTCTTCTTCGCCGCGTCGTTCTCCCCCGCATCCAGTTGCTTTGTGCCTTCCTTAAGTAACAGTTCAATTGCATCTCGACGGAACTCAGGAACCGGATCGAACAACATCGCCGGAATCGCGCGTTCAGCCAGAGATGGATCTGTCTTCAGCATCCAGTCATAAGCCAGTCGTCGAGCGCGGCCGTCTTTTGTTCGATCTTCGACGAAGCCAGTCAGCTTCGCGGGTAGTTTGGATCCGGACTTCAGCACCTTGCTGGCCGCATCTTCGAATGCCCCTCGCAGCCAGTTGGCTGTGACAGGATTGGTTCCCTGCATTGCGTCAAGGATAGGGACCAGCACATCCGGCCCGCCGGTGCTCAGTTTTTGCATTGCTGCCTGAGCTTGTTTCGGTGTGGTGGCCTTTGCTTTCAGCGTGTCGATAGCTGAATTCTGTGCGTCGGCCGCCGGCACTGCCAATGTGAGGCAGGCCAGTGTCGTAAGAACAATTTTCATTCGTATTAGCTCCGTTCCCGTCTGGTGAGAATGAGCCGATTCTAGCTGCCACTGCGCACGAGTGGAACGAACCTGCAATTCCTGCCGCTTAACGACAATCCTTTCCCACCGAGGCCCACGAACTGTCGATTGAACGGCAACACCGCCTTCCGAGTTGCTTGCCGGCTGAACTACATTCCTCTGCCCAGTCACTTGGAGCGGAACCATGAAGTTCAGCCGAGCGTTTTTAGTGTTGTCTCTTACCTTCGCGTGCACCGGTTGCACGACGTTCGACAAGGCGCTGCACGAACTGCAGCCACACCGATTGTGGCGGGTCAACCGTGGGCCGGCTCCGGGTCGAGAAGACTCCGCGTTCTTCTCCGTCAGTGACAATCTCGCCGTCGAAGCTCCAGTCCCGGGTGTTCCGGAAGCAGACCAAAAGTAGACACGCTTTACCGTCTTTCACTTCTTCGACAGTGCGTCTTTCAGAGCCTCGGCAACGTCGGGCATCTTGAACTCAAAGCCCTCTTCCAGCAGGCGCCGCGGTACAACGTACCGACCGTAGAGCGCCAGTTCCGGATCGGTTCGGAATATCAACGGAGCACCGATGCGGACCATCCATTCGTAGGCCGGCAGACCAATTGGCATGCCAACCGCACGACGCAGGTGCCGCATGAACTCGACTTGCGGGATGGGTTGAGGAGCGGAAGCGATGTAGGCTCCCTGCATTGAACCGTCAGTCAAACCGCGTTCGAACAATCCGTTCATGTCGGTTTCATGAATCCAACTCAGCCCCTGCTTTCCACTACCAACGCGGCCACCCAGCCCGAGCTTCGCCAAAAAAGCCAGCGTCCTCATCGCGCCGGCTCCAGCTCCCTGGTCACGACCAACCACAAAGCTGGTTCTCAAAACAACGCCGCGCTGCGATGGCAAAATACTTTCCGCAAACGTCGCTTCCCACGCCTGCGCGACTGTGGGAGCTAACCCGTAACCGAATGCGGAATCTTCGTCGCAGACTGCCGTCGGTGGGTCGCCGTAGATATGAGCCGTACTCATTTGCACCCACACCGGCGGAGGCGAATCAATCGCTCGCATTGCCTGGCCGAGGACACGAGTCGATTCAACACGCGATCGCAGAATTTCGTCTTTGTGATCGGGCGTCTTGATGCAATCGACGGTCCGACCGGCAAGATTCACCAACCCATCAGCGCCGTTGAGTTCGTCCTTCCAGGCTTCCAGCGTTCTCCCGTCCCACTGCCGGTGCTGCCACGGTCCAGCAGCCTTCGGCGCGTTCCGAGACAAGATAACAACCGACGCACCCAGCGATGCCAGGTGATGTGAAAGCGAAATGCCAAGAAAGCCGCTGCCTCCAGCGACGACGACTTTCTTGCCATCCAATGAACCAGACATGACGGATCCCTTCTCTCGTGTGAAAAGGGAACCGCAGATTCCGCAAGCGATTAACCCGCTTCAGCAAGACGACTAGCGAGAGCCGGTCGTCTTTTTGATCCAGTTCTCCAATAGCGTCAGTACTTCGGGAGCAATGGTCTGTTCGATTTGGTCGTACTCAGAAACCGCACCGGTCTTAGCCCGCTGGAACAGATGGTTCAGAGCAGGGAACCGGACTGCTCGGAATTTCGTATTGCCGCCGGCCTTCAGGGCGGCCACGATCGCGGGCAGATTCGTCTCGTGCCACACCTGCAAATCTCGTTCGCCGTTGATTGCCAGCACAGGGCACTTCACTCGCCGCAGCGCCGTACTGGGTTCGTACTTAAGGAACTGCCGAAACGCTGGAGTGCCCAGTTGCTTGTACGCTTCCATCTGCTCAGGGGACGGTCGCATTTGAGCCTGCTGGCTGGGAGCGAACCGCGCGAGGTATTGATTGACTGCGCTTCCCACGACTTGGTTGCCGTCGGCCGATTCCGGAGCACTGCGGACGGCACTGGCAATCGCGTTCTGTAGGGCGCTTTCACTCTCAATCAATTCTGCTGGCAAGCCTTCCGCTTCAGACAGTCGGCGGCTCTGATCTTTTAGGATCTCGAACCCGTTCACTCCAGCACCAGCCATAAGAACAATAAACCCAAGGTTTGAATCTGTCGCGGCCACCATTGGTGCGATAGAAGCCCCTTCACTGTGTCCGATCAACCCGATCTGATTAGCGTTGATCGCAGGGTGCTTTCGAAGAAACGTCACTGCCGCGCGAACATCGTTGGCGGAGTCAGTTGTGGTTGCCGAATTGAAATCTCCTGTCGATCCACCGATGCCGCGGTCGTCAAAACGCAGTACGGCGATTCCGGATTTGGTCAACTCGTCTGCGATGAGAAAGAACGGTTTGTGGCCGAAGATTGTTTGGTCGCGATCCTGCGGACCTAAAGCACTAATCAAGACAACCGCGACCGATTTCTTATCACCTCTTGGCCGGGTCAGGGTTCCGGCAAGCGTTACCTTGTCCGCCTCGTTCGTGAAGGTGACTTCTTCAATCTCGTAGCGGAACGGCGGTGTCGGCGTTTGCGGTCGGGATGGTCCGGAGTCGGCTTTCACTACCGGGGCGTCGGCTACAACGGTTCGCTTGAGAATCAGCGGAACCTTTTTTTGTCCCTGCGTCCACGTTCCAGTCGCAGAGTCGCCGGTTGCGTCTACCGTACCTTCGAACCTCGCACTGATTGCCGGGATACTGAAGATCAGTTTCCTGTCTTTTCCGCGAATCACCAAGGCGTTCAGCCCCATCAACTTTTCAGACAGACTGTCAAACTTCGCGATTTGGATTCCAGCCGATTCCTCCAGAACTCGGAACTGCAATTCGGTCGGCTGGGGCGAACCTTCCAGCGTTCCCGCCCATGATTCCACAACTTGCTGGATTGCTTTCCGCTTGAACGTAAGCGGGAAGCCTTTCTCCCCGTCTCGCCACGTCCCAACAAGCTCACCTTTCTCGGCGTTCATCTTGCCCGTGAAACTGGCCAGGAAGCCGTCGGTAATCTCAAATCGAACGATATCGCCGACGATTGCAAAAGTGTCGACCTTTACATCCGCCCCCGCAGGCTGCACTTGCTGAATGACCGCATCCCACTTGCCGTTGTTCATTCGAGCCAACAGACGCAGTGTTAATTTATTAGGGCCGTTAACCAGCGTCGCTTCCCACTCCTGCATTTCAGGAGCTTGTTGAGCACTCAAAGTGAGCGGAAATAGTAGAATCAGGGCGAAGAACTTGTGCACGATGGGTAATCTCAGCGGGGTTAATTGGGCTGTGCGGTGGCGTGAACACGATTGAAGCACTCTGCGCTGAGTTCAGCAACCATTCACTGTCCGAACGGTATCGTCCGCGGTAGCATTTCGCGTCGGGCTCACCTGGTCGATCCCCCAAACAGGTCAAATTGACCAAATAACCTGATCAATACAGGGCAAAAGGCTCTCAGGGAACTATGACGGGAAGAACATTTGCTATCGGCGACATTCACGGATGTGATGTCGCTTTCGACTGCCTGCTGGAAATGTTGGCGCTCACATCGGATGACACCCTTGTTGTCCTGGGCGATGCGATCGACCGCGGCCCCAATAGCGCAAGAGTAATAGACATCCTGCTGGAACTACAATCCGCGTGCCATCTGGTGTTCATCCTTGGCAACCACGAACAGATGATGCTGGAGGCTCTTGAACGCGGGCTGCGTGGCAGCATGTGGATGCAGCACGGTGGAGAACCAACGCTGAATTCCTACGGTGGTCAGGTTGAGAACATTCCGCAGGACCACCTCGACTTTATGGAAGCCGCATTGGATCACTGGGAAACCGAGACCGAGATTTACGTGCATGCGAATCTGGAACCGGGCGTCCCGTTTGAAGATCAGTCGGACCAGGTACTGCGTTGGCAACATTTGACTGGCCGCGAAACTCGGCACCCGTCCGGGCGCCGAATCATTTGTGGCCACACGCCACAGCCCAACGGTCTGCCAAGTGTTCGAGATGGCTGGGTGTGCATCGACACGTTCGCGTACGGAGGCATGTACCTGACCGCGGTCGACATGGAAACCAACGAGATGTACCAGGCGAACCAAGCTGGTCAGACTCGCAAAGGCGTTCGACTAGACGACCTTGCCTAAGTCGGTTCCGACATTCCCCGCTGACTCGACCCGCATGCTTAACCGCGCGCAAAAAGAAAGCGGACGAGTTCGATGAAACTCGTCCGCCTCTCACTAAGCAGTCGGGCCCGGCAAAAAAAGGGGTTTGCCTTTAGGACAAAAAGGCAACCGGGAGACTGCTGTGAATGTGACCGAAAACACCAACCCACGAAGGCTGTTGATGGACCGTCGAAGGAATAAGGCATCCTCGATCACTCTGCCTCTTTAGTGTCGCCGCTTTGAGTTCTCTTACGAAATAATCGGAGGGAATTCGGCAAGAACATCAACAGGCAACTCGCCATTGTGAGTCAGCCAACCAAGCAACATTGGTTGCGTTCGATCACAAACACACTGCAAGTGAATTGGCGCGAACACGCTCTCACGTGAACCGTGAAAAAAAAAACAAAGCGGACGAGTTCGAATGAACTCGTCCGCTTCTTGCTAAGCAGTCCGGATCCCGGAAGAGGAGGGCTGAAGGCTACCGGGGGATTGCTGTGATTGTGACTCGAGCGATACCACCCTCGTAGTCGTTGAAGTTGAAGCCGCTGGTATCAATTCGAAGGCTGTTCTCAAACGCGATGACCTTGTATCGAAGTGCGGCCAGGAAAACACGAACACTGCGGAGACGCTGGACTGGTCGCAGCAGTGCCCGAATCAGCAGTTCGGACTTGCGTGCGGCGAGGACTCGCTGTCGGTCGGCTCGCGTAAACAGCGGGAACCCCTGGAACGCGTCGCCAGTCACGTTGGCGATAGGTGCGTCAGTAGACTGCCCAACGTTTGGACCGCTTTGACCAGCCGGCAGATTACGATCCGGGAACAGGCCGTTGCCGGCAGAGGTTTCGAAGTCTTCGCTTTCTGTACCGGCATCGTTGACGCCTCCCTCAGGAGTGCCAATGAAGAACGAAATTTCGCCGCCTTCGCCGAGAATTCCACTGACATCGTGAGCCAGCGGGTTCCCGTTCGCAATAAAGAAGTCGTTGGTCGGCAAGATCATGGATGCGTAGGAAAAGTAGTCGTTGCTTCCATCATCCATCAGCTCAAACATGGCAGTGGCTGACTGTCCGGGCAGCAAAGGGGCAGAACCGAGAGTGGCATCAACTCGGTTGGCATCCGATAGATCACCAGTTCGAACCAGTCGGCTCGCTGGCGAGGCACCTGAGTTGTCGATGTACGTGTAGCCGCCTCGAACAGGATCGAAGTTGTTAAACTGCTGCGAAATGAGAGAGGTGTTCCCGTCTTCCGCAATCCGCTCAAGACCTTCAAGCGAAGTTAGACCACCGTTGTAGCTATCAAAGCTACCGCTGTGGAAACCGCTCCAGATCGGAGTGATGGCAACACCACCGTCAGGCGCGACATTCTCGATGGTCACCACGACATCGACCGTCTGCGCAATGGCTGTTTGTCCAGAAACTAAAACGCACATGGCCAGAGCGGCCATGCAAGAGAGGCTTTTCATAGTATCTTCCTGCTGTGTGAGTAGGGCTCCGCGCTACTGATGGTTATGTACTGATTAAGGGCTTCGGTGTCGCGACCACCGCCAGTAAGTACGGCAGCCCTTGATCGTGGTAACGGAGCAATCAGGAAGATTTTCTGCAAAGCGTGGAACTGCAAGCCGCGACTGTAAGGCAGCCAACCAAGCGTCGCCCGGGTGTTGCCGCGACCACAACGCAACACGAATGTGTGATCATTCAAACCTTTAAAACAGCATCCGAAGCCGCGCGATAGTTCACGCGTCCGAGGGTTTTGAATCCCCGCCCCTTTGAACATGCGCTACGACGACGTGACTCCAACGAACACCATCCCAGCCCAACCGGAATCCGATCGAACGCAAAGTTCGTTAGCTGCGTCGCTGCCAGAACAATCGGTCGTTGGTGATGAAGCCCAGCCGCATCGCGCATTCGATGCAGTACTGTTCGTGATCTCGCTGCACGTAAATCTCACCGGTCGATAGGCGGTGGTAGAAGTCCTCTCCAGGCGCCTTCGAATGGCAGTAGGTCTTGTCGCTGTCGGTTTTCAGATGAGCCGCCCAGGTTTCGACACCGGGGATGTACAGACGGCGGTCGTGGGCTTTTTCTGTTTCCATTTGCGACTCCAATCGGCGGCAGCAGCTCAAATTCTACAGGCCAGCCAAGCCATGGCATAGCGAATGAGACGGCAAAGTGAGACCACGGAGTTCGCCTGCCAAACGGTGACTTTCCGAACTATCATAGACGGCTGTCGCAAATGGGCGACTCAAACCTTGCCTCGGAATAAGCTTCGCATGGAACAGCGACAACGGTCACGAAACACACACTTGTGGATGTGCTGGATTGCGCTCGTATTTTGCCGGGCCGCCGGACCTTCTGCGTTCGCGCAGACTGAAACACAATCCGCGTCCGCCCGTGACCTGACACTCAGCTACAACCGCGCCATCGAACTGTTGGGATCGGACGAACCACGGCGGGGTCTGACGTTGTTGCACCAGTTGCTGCAACTGTTGGACAACAGCGACGATGTTCTGATTCCAATGGAGGACGGAACACGTAGCAGTCTCAAAGCCGCGTGCATGAATCGACTGCGTACATCCACCGCCGATGAGATTGAGTTCTACGAGCAGCAGTTCGGTCCGGAATCGCGCGATCAATTGCGGATTGCCAGATCGAATAACGATCTGGAATTGCTGGAACAGATCTCTCGAAAGTTTTTCTTTACCGCCGCCGGAGTAGAAGCCACGCGCGAATTGTCCGTTCGGAAACTCGACCGCGGCGACGCAATGGGCGCCGCGCTAACGTTGTCTCGCTTCCGTCGAACCACGCGGCAACCGGAACAGTTCGAACCGCAGTTGTCTTTGACTCTGGCCGCTGCTTGGATGCAAGCAGGACTACCGACCGAAGCGCACGCTGCGGTTGCCCGGCTGCGAGCGCAGGGCATCACCAGCATTCCAGGACCTGCCGGAGATCTCGCGCTGGGAGCAGCGGATTCCTGGCCGGACTGGCTCTCCAAACCCGGCCACACCGACGCGAAAGCAGGCGCCAACTGGCCGCTGTTTCTGGGAAACATTCGGCGGAGTCGAAAGTCAGAACCGATCATCCCCCGCTGGACGCCGTTGTGGACCGTCAACACTTTGCAGACTCTTGTGGTTGAAGCCGAAGACGAACGCAAAATCGCCGATGCGGGATTGAAACTCATGTCGTCGGAAATCGCCGAACTCACGCGTGAGCGACGTCGTAGGTTGTCACTGGTTCCAGCGCCGGTGCCTTTGCTGGTCAACAATCGAGTTCTTTTCCGATCGCCGCTCACCATCAGCGCGATTCGGGCTCGCGCGGGCGATGGGTTTGCCGCTGGCGAACTGGAATGGGAAACGTACAAGCCCGACCCGTACGTACTGGACGCGTTCAGGCAAACGTCCGACCGCGACGCGGGTCTGCTGGTTCGAGAAGAAGCCGAACGCTACTCGTGGCAGGACTTCACGTCCGGAACCATCACCAGCAACGGTGAGTTTGTATTCGCCGTGGAAGAGACGGACCGATCGACTTTGAATCCGCGGCGCAGTATTCGCGAACAGCCATCCCGCCCGAATTACATTCGCGCCTACGAATTGGCGTCCGGCAGTGTGGCCTGGCAAATCGGAGGCGAAGCCGGAATTCGCGTGGCCGGGATGCGCGATTCCATCTTCCTGGGGCCGCCGATTCCTTTCGGCGACGACTTGCTTTTGATTGTGGCATCGCGGGACGAACTGCGACTGTTGCAGATTCACGTCACCGACCCTTTGGCGGCTCAGCCTGAAATTCGTCTGGTCTGGTCACAACAACTCGG
Organism: uncultured Planctomycetaceae bacterium; assembly: GCA_964485095.1. Taxonomy (GTDB): domain Bacteria; phylum Planctomycetota; class Planctomycetia; order Planctomycetales; family Planctomycetaceae; genus CAYNWT01. The sequence goes on from CAZAIB010000002.1 coordinate 85,789, forward strand.
ACGCGTCGAAGGCGGACGAGCCTCTGCATCGGCCAGCTTATTTACTCAGGCACGAACGTTTCGGATGGGCGGCTTGAGCCCCTCGTATTCGCAGGGAGTTTTGGTTTGCCCAACCGGCTTCGGCGAAATTGTGGCTCTGCATCCAGGCACGCGAACAATCGCCTGGCGTCACCAATACCCGGCTGCACGAGTTCCAATGCGCGACAGCTGGGGCGATTCGATACCTCGGATCGCGGGTGACTCCGTCGTTTGTTCGCCCGCAGGCAGCCCGGCTGTCTTTTGCCTGGACCTGCAGACCGGCCAGCGACGCTGGATCGCCGCGCGGCCTCCAGGAAGTCAGCTTGCAGTCACAGATGACGCCGTCGTGTGCGTCGGTTCTGAGCAAACAATCGCGTACCGTCTCAAGGATGGTAAGGCACTGTGGCCGGAACCAATCAAGCTTCAACAGCCATGCGGACGCGGCCTGGTTCATGGCGATACGATGAGCGTCCCGCTGACCGGCGGAAAGATCGCGACGTTCGACCTGGCGACTGGTCGAGTTCTCTCCAACTTCACAACCGGCATCGCGTTGGGCAACCTGCTTGCCGTTGACGGTCTAATCGTTTCTCAATCGCCAACACAGCTGGTGGCGTTCGGCGGACTGGAATCGGTACGAGCCAGCGTTGCGGCCGATCTAAGCCGAAACCCAACCGACCCTGACCTCTTAATATCCAGCGGGCTACTGCATCTTCAGAATGGCGAACTTGATCAAGGCCTGAAAGAACTGACCCAGGCCGCCGCTGCCGGCAGGAATGTCGAAGCCACACGACTGCTGATCAATGTGGTCTCCGCTTTGAAGGGCGACCAGCTATCAGACAAGATTCAGTTATTGGATCAACTGCAGCCAGCCACACCCCGCCCAACCGTAGACATGAGCGGCCGAGTGAGCCCACTGGCGACGGTCAGTGCGATCACGTCCGACCTTGCCTGGTCCCCACAACTCATCGCCGCGCTGCTGCGGTTGCGATCCGCCACGCTGACGGAAGCGCAGCTTGGTTCAGTTCTTGATCGGCTGTTCGGAATGGCCGATGAAGCTGCCGGTCATCGGTTCGTCGTGCGAGAGACCGGTGCGATGTCTGAAAGTCGGTACCTGGCTTCTGAAATCCGCAAGGCCATTGCATCGGTTCCGGAACCCAACCAAAACCTGATCACCAAAGCGATCGACAACGAAGTCCGATCGCGCCTGAAGCGTGACCAACCGCAACCCGCGCATCGGTTGTTTAAGTGGATGGCAGAACCCAGCGCGGAGACTCAGGAACTGCTGGCCGCTGGTCTGCGAGAATCTGACCCGGCGCTCGCGATTGAGTTGTATTCAGCGTTCCGCCGGACAAAAGATTCCGATCGCCGACTTCGATCCATCGTAGCCATGGTTGATCTATTGCGAGAACGCCGCCCGGACCGCGCGGCTGATTTGATTCGTGAACTGCGAACAGAATCAAGAGACCACGAACCTTCGGCCGCGGTGATGAAACGCTGGGATACGGATCCGTCGATGGCTCAATTGGTCAATACCCGGTCGGCATGGCCGGTCGGAAAACTGTCGGTTCGCAGGATTGACGGGTTCCAACGGCAAGCTGGGTTGCCAATTTCGCAACGTGAAGCCGGTGAATCCGCCTGGTCGTTCACGCACCAGGGCAAACAGATTGTCGGTCTGGACAGTTTGCAGCAGGAACAGTTCGCGCTGAACGTAATTCCAACCGCACCCGAACAACACTTCCGATCTCGCAATCCGTATTTAATTGAGACAGCAACCACGCTTGTCCTGCCGCAGAGTCGCGAGCGGTTCGAAACGTACGACCTGTTGGCTCCACCCGGCCAGCCAACGATGCTCTGGGACGCGAGTGTGACTCCGCAGTATCAATCACGAGTGAGTTCCGCTTTCCGCGGTCCACCAAGTGCTCGACCAGTCGGACCTGTTGCCGGTGGAACCTTGTTTGTGACTCAGGGAAATTTTCTGGTCGCGTATGATTTGCGATCGGGCGAAACGCTGTGGTCGCGTGAGATGCAGGAGCTCGCGACAAAGCACATTCACGCGGACGACAAGACTGTTGCCGTTGTGTCACTGGAAGCCGTGCAGCTGTTTTCCGTTTTCGACGGAACCCCGCTGGGGATCCACGTTGGAAGCTATTCCGGAGCAAATGTTGTGGTCGAGCAGGGGCGCGGCCAGGTTCTGCTTGAGTCCAGCATCATCGATTCCGGCGACGATCTCAAAGAGGGTCAGAGACTTTCGTTTGCTGCCTACGGCGACGAGAAATCAGTCTGGCAACACAACTACGAAAAGGGCGCGGTGGCATCGAACGGCATCGGTGGTTACTGCGCGGTCGCGACGCCAAACGGTTTGATTCAGGTTGTTCGTCTTGCAGACGGCCGCGTGATGGCATCGACCAACCAAAAGCCAATCCCGGAACTCCAACGCGTGCTGCTACATGTGACGAATGACCGGTTCGTTGTGTTCACCGACAGGACGCGACTGGAAGATCGGTACAGGCGGCCGTTCGGTCGAGCGTCACAGTTTAGACAGCCAGGCGCGGGCTATGGCGTCCAGGGACCGGCCCTGGCGTTCGATCGGAACACAGCCGAGGTTCAGTGGAAACTCATGGTCCCGGATTCCCGAGTGCTTTGGGATTCCAGCACCAGCAGGCGCATTCTTGCTCCAAACCTGCCCGTGTTGGTTTTGTTCGGACCAGAACGAGAAGCAACGTACCGCGTGTTGGATTGTCGGACGGGCGAGTTCGTCTTCAAAAGCGACAAAGCTGTCTTCTCACCGGGTGGGTCTGTGAGTGCTCAACGAGAACAACGAACCATGCAGCTTTCAATTGGCCACGGCGAATCGATTCGAATCGACTTCCCGGAAGAGAATTCGCAGCCATAGATTCTTCATGAGCCGTTTTGGCGCTAGCCACGGTTCCAAACGAACCGAGAACAGCGTCGCTACCATCAAAGCGCCGCTGGGTCAGCTGGACGCAAACAACACGCCGACCATCAGGTCGTACGCAGCATGCGCTCCAACCGTAATCCCAAATCCGCGTAGAAAAAACAGGCCGGCAAAGAACACGCCAGCCATCGCTCGGAAACTGAAGCTAAACAGCGTAAACGAATCCGCTCCGGGCCCAACGTAATGGGCCACTGCGAAGACAACGCTGGTGGCCAGTACCGCAGAGATTGCCGATCCGCGCCGAGGAACCTCAAACAAGCGGAAGAAGCCGTAGGCAGCGGGAACCAAACACAGACGGAACAGAACCTCTTCGTACACCCCCGCCCCGACGAAGGCGACTATCTGAGTGCTGGCCGGCAAACCGATCGCCAGGTCTTTGACTTCCGGCATCGCGCCGAAGACTGACGAGTGCACTTGTCCGATCGCGACCAGGCAACACGCAAACAGCAGGCTCTCCGCCAGCATCCCAACCATGGTTCCGGCCCGCACACGCCACGGATCTCGAACCAAGACGTGCCACGAGAACAGCACAAACATTAGCATCAGCGGCAACAGCCACACGCTGGAGAGTCCCACAGCCGACAACGCGCCACGCATCCAGTAGTCGGCTCCGTTTCGAAGCGCTTCCGGATCGTTCTTTCCGAACCAGTACACGCCGACTTCGTAGATGAACAACAGCGGCACCAGAAACGCCAGGCTCGCCAGCGGCCTTCGCGCGCGAATCCAGTAGTCGGTGGGTTCTGCAGTCGATTCGGTTGGATTCTCGTCAGACATGGATCGCTATTTGAGTTGACCAGCAGGAAGTGCGTGAACCAGGCAAGCGAACCGGTTCTCTGTAGTCATCGGGTTTCCTGATCGCACCCTCTGAGTACGAAGATGCGTCGTCCGAGCTATGCAGGTACGAATCATTCAACCGGCAATAGGGCACCTGCCGATTACTCCGTCTGTGCAGCACTCTGATTCTCGCTGATTGCTGCATGACCAGGCGTCCGCGTGTGACGCCCGGCCAGTTGAACGCTGGCACTGACAACCTTCCGGGGGGCGAAAATGTCAGGTTTCGACAAGCGACAACTGGCTGAACTGGTGGAGGACGTAGTCGCGACCTACACCAACATGGGCACCATTAATCATCTCGGGCACGACCCACTGCCTGACGCTGATGAGGTCATCGCAATCGCGAACGATCTCAAAGAAGTGCTCTTTCCTGGTTACAACCGTAACCGGGATCTGCGACTCGAGAACGTGGCCATTCACATCGGAAGTCTGCTGGACCGGGTTCATCTCCGCCTGACAGAACAAATCGCGCGTGCGATGCGTTCGCAGGGAGGACCCGAACTGCGAATTGCATCAGACGAAACTGACGTGTCAGTTTCTGTCCGTGCTGCTGTTACTGCAGAGATGTTCCTGAAGTCCCTGCCCAACATGCGTGGGCTGCTGGCTTCCGATGTGAAGGCTGCGTACGACGGCGACCCGGCGGCAAAGTCGATCGACGAAGTCATCTTCTGCTACCCCGGCGTCGAAGCCATGACCATCCACCGCATCGCCCATGCTTTGCATCGGTTGGAAGTGCCGATTATTCCTCGCGTATTGAGCGAGTGGTCGCATCAGACCACGGGAATCGACATTCATCCTGGAGCGAAGATTGGACGTTCGTTTTTTATCGATCACGGAACCGGTGTTGTGATTGGTGAGACGTGCGAGATCGGTTCGGGCGTCACGCTTTATCAAAGTGTGACACTGGGAGCCTGGTCGTTCCCGCGCGATAGTGACGGGAACCTGATCCGTGGTGAGAAGCGACATCCCACTATCGAAGACAACGTTGTCATCTATTCCAACGCGACTGTTCTGGGTGGAACCACGACCATCGGCGCGAACTCCAGCGTTGGTTCAGGCGTGACTCTTTCACGCAGTATTCCGGCCAACACGATTGTCACCATGGAGAGCCCGCAGCTGCGGTTCCGCGAAGCCGCGTAGCATCGCGCAACCTGCGATCAGTCAGGTTGGCTTAGCAGTGTTGACGCGTAATGCTGCATTTGCAGAAACGTCTGATGCCAGCCGTTTCCGCACGCTTCGTAGAAATCGTCCGCCGCCGGATCGTCGGGGAAGCCGGACTGGTTCACTCTTAGTAAGCTGCCATCTTTGTGCGGTTCGATCTCAAACCGCGTCACGAAGTCCGCTTCGAACGGAAGCGGCCCCTCTTTTGAGTGGTAATGATAGTCGCCGAACACCAGCAGACGGCCAGGCTCCCATTTGGTAATCGTTGCTGATGTGATGTAATCCGGCTGGTCTGAATCGTCACCCCAGGCGACCGTCCACGTGCCACCTTCGCCCGGCATGACGATCGCGTAAGCCGCCGACCACCACTGTTGGATGTGGCTGCACGTCACCAGCAGTTCAAAAGCAACTTCCGGTGGCACGGCCAGCAGGATCTCGCGGGTTTGTCGTCGTGTCATGGTGAAACTCTGGTGGTTTGCCTGCCGGGAAACGATAATCACAGGCTGTAACAACCCTCTTTGTACCGTGGACCATCGCGCATGTCTCGTGTCAGTTCATTCTTGCTTTTCGCCTCTTTCATGTTCGTCACCCCCGCGGCAGCCATCGCGCAGGATCATGAAGTGGAACTGGAAAAAGCTCTGGTTCAAACTCGCAAAGCCCAGGAGCAGCTTAAGCGCGAGCTGGATGAGGCTCGTGCCCACGGCAAACGGATGCAGCAGGAAGCGGAAGAACACCGCCGGGTGGCCGAACGTGCCAGGGAGCAGGCAGAGATGGAACGAACACGTGCGCAGGAAATGGCCGAACACTTGCGTGGCCGAGGCATAAACCCGGAAAGAGAACTCATGGGACGCCTGGAACGTCTCGTCAGCGCCCGCGAGCTACTCATGCAGGCGGGTGAATTAGAACTTGCCAACAACGTCGCTGAACGGATGGAACAGACCCAACAGGAGCTAATCCGACTGCGAATCAGAGATGAACAACGGGGTGATCGCGACCGGCCGCGCAGTGAACCGAACCAGCGGCGGGGTGATCGTGAGCGCGACCGTGAGCGCGATCAACCGCAGCGCAACGGCGACCGCGATCAGCCGCAGCGCGACCGTCCGGAAGGACGACAAAACAGGGACCAGGGACGGCGGGATGGTGATCGAAATTCTGCGAATCGCGATCGTGACAATCAACGTAGAGACCAGCAACGACCAGCAGGCAACCGAAACCAGGACCGTCGGCCTGACCAGAGACAAGACCGTCGACGTTCGGAAAATGGCGGCGACCGAGGAGGACGCGACGTGGAGATTCAGGAACTTCGCGAACAACTCCAGCTGCTCCGTCGTGAACTGGAAGAACTTGGCAAGCGAATTGGTCACTAAGCCTCTGTTCTAACACGGACCTGCGCGTCCGACGTCAAACCGTTTGCGACGGACACTCCGGCCGCCGCCAACCCAAATATTGCCGCTGCATCTGCCTTCGAAAGTGCTGTCATGCGAAACCTACTGCTTGTCGCCTTCTGCCTGCCAACCCCCTTGTTCGCGTTCCAGGCCGAACGTGTTCCATTGACGTTTGAGAAACCGGACGAACGTCAGTTTGTGGTCGACAAAGCCAACATGCTGACGTCCGCGCAGGAATCTCAAATCAAAACGACTGCGGACGCGTTACTGACCAGTACCGGTCGGCCGCTGTTGGTGGTTACGATCGAATCAATGGCCCAACATGGCGGGTCAGGGCTGCAGATCAAACAGTTCAGTCGCTACCTGTTTGGCCAGTTGGGCCTGGGTCGCGATGACGTTGAAGATGGGAACCGCGGCATCCTGTTCGTTGTCTCTCGACAGGATCGGAAGGCTGCAATTGAACTTGGTGCAGACTGGCCTGTTTCGGCCGACCGAAAAGCTGAGGAAATCATGCAACTGGCCATCATCCCTCGATTCCGGCAGGGTGATTTCGGTCGCGGAATCAGACAAGGTGTCGAAGCGCTGGCGGTTTTGGCTCGATCACCGGACAGTCCTTCGGCTGAGGCGCGTGAGTCTGCCCCAACTGGTGCAGATGCGACCTACTACTATCAGACGCGGTACCCGGATGTTGACAGTCACTACGTTGAATACCGGAACACACCGCCGACCGGACCGGGTGGCTTTTGCTGTGTCGGATTGTTCTTCGCCTTGCTACTGCCGCTACTTGGACGGGGCGGTGGGTTCTTTAGCATCGTTAGCATGATTCTGTTCGGGATGGCCAGCAATGTGCGGACATCGTCCAGGCGTTATCGAGACGACGACGATGATGGCGGCTGGTTCATGGGTGGCGGTGGAAGTTCTGGCGGCGGCTTTGGCGGATTCGGAGGCGGCGGAGGTTCAAGTTCTGGTGGTGGGTTTAGCGGCGGGTCGTTTGGTGGTGGATTTTCCGGTGGCGGTGGTGCATCCGGTTCGTGGTAGCAACCAGTCCGGCTGACTCATCCCAGACACAACACAGAAGAAAGCACAACGTGGAAAATCACTTCACTCCCGACGAACACAAACGCGTCACCACTGCGGTCGAGCAAGCTGAGGCCAGGACGTCCGCAGAAATCGTGCCCGTGATTGCTCAGGCGTCCGACAGCTACGATCGACCAGAAGACGTCGCCGGTTTGTGGCTTGCGGCACTGGCCGTTGCGGGCATGTGGTTTGTTGTTCCGGCCCGAGTTCAGGTGCCGGGCAGTTGGGAAGTGGCATCGTCCTGGACATCGCTGGTGTTGCTGCTGGGAGCCGCATTGGTCGCGTTCTTAATCGGCGCGTTCGCGGCGAGTCAAATTGACTGGCTGCGCAAGGTGTTCACTCCGAAGTCTCAAATGAACTCTGCTGTTCTGATTCGAGCCTCGCAGGTTTTCTTTGACAACCGTATCCATCACACCGATTGCGGAACCGGCGTCTTGATTTACCTTTCGCTGTACGAACGGCAGGCGGTGGTTCTGGGCGACGAAACCGTCACGGAAAAACTTGGGACGGCGGGTCTGGAAAAGATCTGCAACGACTTAACCGCACATCTGAAATCCGGGCAGAATGTCGTGGACGCTATGTGTAAGACCATTGAAGTGACCGGCGACCAACTGGGTTCAGTCCTCCCACGCAGCAGTACCGACAAGAACGAACTCAAAGATGTCCTGATCGAACTGGGCAAGCCATAAGAGTCGGCGCGGCCATTGGCCAGCGATGAGCTTCAGGAAGAAACAGACAGGGAAGAAGACGCGTCAGACCCTGAAGTAAGAAGACGCGCTTCGAGAAGAGTCTGCCTGGTCAAGACGCTCACGACCCTGGCTCACTGAAGTGATCCGGATTTGGTTTGCTTCTGAAGTTCGGCCGATGGTTTTTCGTCATTCGGAGCAGATTGTCCTGGATCATCGAGGACAGATTTCGTTTAACGAAAAATACCCTCTCAGCATGCCTTCGTGAGTGCGACCATGTTTTGCCTGCTAAATCTGTGTGCGATTTTTCTTACCTCTGACTCTCCTGTTGATACGCAACTGACTGCAGCGGATGACGTTATCGCCGTGCGTCAGGCTGATGGTGAGTGGAGCTTTCCTGCCGCTGGTGATGCAATCGCCTTGCCAGCGGAGATCCGATCGCCGGTCGTTGGGACCAGCCAAGTGAAGCTTGGCGAAGGCAGGGTGCGATTGGGGCCTGATTCTGCGATTGGTCTAAGCACGCTCGCGACCGACCCGGACACGATTGAAGTAAATCTCACTCGCGGCAGTTGCTTGATCAATGCGATGCGCCCAACCATCGTTCGTGTTGACGGAACGCAGGTTTCGCTGGAAGCCGGTAGTACAGCAACTTGCGTTGTTCACAGTGACGGCCTGATTTTCCGTCTGGACGCAGGCGCGGCGACGCTTGCAAACGAATCCCTCAAGCCCGGCCCGGCCGTGCTTGTTCAGGACGACAAGACACGTGCGGCACCTGCGTTTGTTGATCCGTTTCAAAAACAATCGCAGGGAACCGGCCAACTGCTGGTTCGTGATCCGCAAGCCGACAGCAGCGTGCGACTGAATCTGGTGCGGTATCACGTCAACGTTGTGCTCATGCCACCCGTCGCGCTCGTGCAGATTGACCAGGTGTTCTACAACCCGTACGGCCGCATGCAGGAAGGCACGTTCGTTTTCAATCTGCCTACCGGCGCGTCGGTTAGTCGGTTTGGAATGTACACGGCGCCCGATCAATTGATCGAAGGCGAACTCATCGAACGCCGCCGCGCGTCGTCGATTTATGAATCAATTGTGCGGCGCAGACGCGACCCGGCGATTCTGGAACAAATCGGGGACAACCTGTTCCGCATGCGTGTGTTCCCAGTGTTCGCTCGAGACACAAAACGTGTGCTCCTGGACTACACGGTTCCGCTGCATTCGACGGACGGAAAATTCTCGTTCGAGTTACCACTGGTGACCGACCTGAAACCGATTCACGACTTCCGCATCACTGGTTCCATCCGGCCGCCCGTTGACGCAAAGGGAGTGACCACGAACCACGACATTCAGCTGGACGCCCAGGATGACGGGCGGGTCACATTCGATTGGAAGAAGAATCGATACCAACCCACGGATGACCTGCGTGTTGAGTTCAGGCAGCCGCCAACGAAAGAGCCAATCATTCGTTCCTGGCGAGCCAAACCGAGCAGTCCGGATTGGTTCCATGTGATCACTGTTCCGCAATCTGCGATACCCAAAACGCCGAATGACGAACGGCCGCTGGATGTTCTGATTGTTGGCGACTCCTCCGACCGCGGACGAAAGTTTCGGACCGCAATTCAGAAAACAACGGCGACCGTACTGGAGAGTCTGAAGTCTGACGACCGGTTCTGCATTGGTGGAGCCGACATTAACTGGCACAGGCACACGGAATGGCTGGAACCAAAAGCCGCGGCGACTGCACTTGAACTGCAGCGCAAGGATCTCAGCATGGGGCAAAGCAAGCCGCACCGTGCGTTGGAATCGGCGGCGGACGAATTCACTGATCGTCCGGAAAATCGACGCCGCGTTGTGATTTACATTGGCGCGGGCGACAGCGACGGCGGTGCACAGACTGATGGACTCAGCACCCGGTTTGCGGAACTTGGCATTGAGTTCTCCGCTGTGTTGATGAAGGCATGGGCGCAGGAAAAACCGGCGATGGATCGACTAGCGCAACGGACTGGAGGTCGGCTGTTCGAACGACCCCGGGAAGATAGATTGGCGGCCGGTAATTGGTTCCGACATGTGTTGAGCCGGTTTGCAACCAGCCGCAGCGTGACCTCAGCCACCATCGGTTCGGCCGAACCGAAAGACGTCTTCGTGCGGAACTCAAGCAGCGGCGGCAGCACACATATCTTCGCCCGGTCCAGGGCAGGTTCGAAAGTCAAACTTGAGATCGCTGCCGGGCGTGGTTCGAGTTCCGCACAGCAAGCGTGGACTCTGCCTCAGAACAATTCCGACGACACATTTACCGGAAGACTGTGGGCTCAGCGGCGGTTGGAAGATCTTGCCGCCGAACTCAAACGCACGCCCGACAACAAGCAGGCAGCGGGAAACATGGTTAAGTTGTCGCAGGAATGGAGCCTGCTTTCGCCGCGGACGGCATTCCTCGTTCTTGAAAGTGAAGCAGATTACAAACATTGGAATATCAATCGCAAGCGCCGTCGGCGGTATTGGAAGCCTGCAGAGAAACTGGAAGCGATACCGATTCCGGAGGAGCTTAGGCAGTTGGCCTGGGACGCCCAAGGGCGTCAGAAGAAACGCAAACCGGTGAGTACCGCCGGGGCGATCGCTGAAGCCACTCGCCTGATGCGCCACAGTTTGTGGTCGGCCGCGATTGACGAACTGGATCGGGTGCAACCCAATACTCCCCAGACAGCGCGGGAGATATTGGATCTTCGAACCAGGATTCGTGAGGCTCAACAACAGCAGATATTTCTGACACAGCACGAATCGCTGGCCGAGTGGTTTGATCGCACCAGGTATTCGGCCCGCAAGCTACTGCTCCCGCGTTCGCAGGCCGTGGGTTACGGGTCAAGCAGCCCGGAGTTTCGAAGGTACTTTCCACAGGCCAGCAAAATGTTGCAGAAGGTACCGGGGCGAATCCCACGCATGGATGGTCGGGGGCTGATGAATTGGGTGGAGCGCAAAACGGGAGTCCCTGTCCTGTGGGATCACCTGGCAATGGAGGAACTTCAAATCGAAGACCCGGAAGATGTTGAGTTCGAACTACGCGGAACGCGTCCGCTGACCTTGAAAAATGCTTTGAAAAACCTGTTGGTCGTTGATGATGTTGACGAACCGCTGACGTTCATGCAGAAACGAAACGCAATTGTCCTGACAACTCAGGCTGAAGCTGCGGATGAAGCAAACTACGACACACGAGTCCTTCCGGTTCATGACTTGTTGGACCTGAATCGCCGAGCTTCACGTGGCCAGTTGGTGAACCCATTCATCGATATTGAGGACGACTTCCGGGCAAGAGTTCGGGAAAAACTACAGCGGCCAATTGTCTGCGATGGTGAGGATATCACTCTCCAGGAATGGGCAGACGTGCTGGCGGAACACCTGGGAGAAAACGTTCTCCTGGACCCACTGGCTTTGGAAGAGCTTCGACTTGAGCGAGACACTGTCGTGGAACCAGCCCATCGGGGGCATGACATTTCCTTGTCACACGCGATGGAGTTCAAGAATGTCGATGAGCCGCTAACTCTGCTCCCCAAAGGTGAGGCCGTCTGGATTACCACACTGGCTGAAGCGGACGACGAGGCGAACTACACGACCAAAGTCTATCCCGTCGGCGCACTGCTAACCGAGTTCCCCGCGGAAGAAGCAGAAGCCCGGGGCCTGGGACCGTTTGGGTGGGGAACCTCAGGCTGGCTGGGAGCTGGTGGTGGAGGTTTCGGTGGTGGCGGCTTGGGTGGTGGAGGTTTCGGTGTTGGAGGTTTCGGTGGCGGTGGCGGTGGCCTTGGCGGCGGTGGACTTGGCGGCGGTGGACTTGGTGGCGGCGGACTTGGTGGCGGCGGACTTGGTGGCGGAGGGCTTGGTGGCGGTGGGGGCCTTGGCGGAGGCGGCATTAGTCCGCCACAAACCGCACCCGCAGGTGTCGGCATCAGTGGCCTGGAAGACGACTCAGCCGAACCGGTTCAGGAACAGGTAGCCGATGACTCAAAGTTGGCTTCGGAGGACTTAGCCGGAACCGCGATTGAGGACCTCCCAATCGAACCTGCCTCTGAACGCATTGTTGATTTTCAGGAACTAATGGACGCAATCAGAAGTGCCTCTCGCCCACCCGCGTTGTGGCAAATGGACGACGGCGAAGGCGGTTCGATGGCTCCGTTCCTCCCATCGCTAAGTCTCATCGTTCGCCAAAACAAAGGGGCGCACAGGCTAATCGAGAAATTGCTGGACGATCTCAAACGGCAACCTCCGGTTGCGGGGCTAATACCAGCTACGCCCAAACGCTCGTACTATCAATTTCTGACTGATCTCATTCGAACCCAAACTCGGCCGCCGGCGCTCTGGCAAGCAGAGGATGGCGAGGGAGGAAGCGTGTTGGCCAACACGGCGAGAGGTTCGCTGATCATTCGACAAAGCGGAGAGGTCCATGAGCAAATATATAACCTTCTGACCAGGCTGCGACGTTCTGTTGTGAACCAGAAGGCCAAAGCCGGCGCGTTGAAGTTCCAGTATTTTGAGAAGAGTGACTGGCAAATGACTGCGGTCACAGAGGCAGAACTGACCACGCTGAAAGTTCGTAACGAACCGGGAACCGGCCACTGGCGACACTCAACCAGTGATGCCATGGAAACAGTGGCCATTCACCGCACTGACGAATTGCTTCGAGGCCGAATCGGTGCCATCGAAACCAACGTCAGCGGCCCCCAGGTGAAAACCATTTGGCCCGACTTACGCCTGCTTGAAGAAACAACGGACAGCGATGCAGCAAAGCAGGCTCTCGACATCGCGCTACCGTGGTTGCCACATCGTTCGAATCAGGAACTGGCACGCATGTTTGAGATTACCGAAACCGCTCAGGATGATTCGACGGTGACACTGAAAATGCAGATCGCCAGCAGCAACCACAATTTCGTCACGGCCGAATATGTCAAAGACACCGGGCGACTTCGCTCATGGACAGTGAACATCAATGGCCAGCGAACCTATCGGCTTCGATTCCAGTACGCGAACAATCTGCAAACAGTGTCGGTCGTGTTCCCGGAACTGCACACTGAGACATGGACCGCACAGGCAAACGCGTTCGACTTCAACGAGGCCGATGAAACCTACGTGCTCCACAAGCCCGCGCCAGCAGTGACCGTGAATTCGCCCGCCCAGCCAAAGTTCACGCGGATGCTAAAGGCTCTCAATTCGGGCGATGCCAGTGCAGCCGTCCGGTTGGCCGATCAAATTCTCGAGGCTCATCCAAACCACGCTCTGACCCTGTTCCTCAAAGCTCAGTGCCACGACTATTCTAGTCTAGCCGTCACGCGGGCAGAGGCGCTAAGTTACCTGAAAACAGCCGCGAAGAACCAGACGATCGTTCGCTGGCTGGATAAGACTGAGTTCGGGTTCCTGACGTCTTACGAAGCCTACGAATTGCAGTCGACACTGCCAACAAAGGCCCGCACCAACGACGATCGGCAACGCCTTGCCGAACTTGCTTTGCAGGCTCACCGACCCGCCAACGCGCTTGAGCAGTTGGATGCGATTCAGGACATGAAGCCGACGCACAAACTCATCAACCTACGAGTAAAGGCGTTGTTGGAGCAGGGCGAACTGGAAAAGCTAACCTCGATTGTCGAGGACCTCTCACGCAGCGATTTTGATGACACGTCGTTGCTTGAAGTCGCCAGTCTGCTGCGAGCTCGAAGGCGACCGTCTTTGACAGAGACAATTCTGTCTGCAATCTTGAAGCGTTACGACGGCAAACAGGTTCCTCAGGAAATCCTCCGACACTGCGCGTACCGCAGCAGCTACCCGAAGCGAGCCGAACGATTGTTCGCCTTGCTACAAGCGTTGCCAAAGAATCGGCGGACGGCCAGGCGAACCGCTACCGGCGAATTGATTGACTGCTTCCAGGATTCATCGCATGCGGTGAAGGCCCTGCAGTTTGCGAAACAGACGCCCGATCACAGCCTGCGTGTGGCACTCATCGCAAAGGCTGAATACCTGGGGGCCAGTAATGCCACAGTCGCAGAGATGCTGCTGCCGAGTTTGCAACACGGCGACGTTAGTGATCGTCAACTAAACTGGCTTAGCCATCAGATTTACTTCAACCAGTCCACTGTCACCAAGTATGTCGAACACGTCGAAGCCCGTATCCGCCACGGCAACCACGTGACCTCGCGAATGTATTCAATGCTGGAAAGCGCCTACCTGCAAGTCGACAAAGCCAACCTTGCCCCCAGAGCAAGATCGCAGGCCATCATCGAACGCACCCGCAGCTCACGACGGGCTCCGTCGGGTGCAGGACTGGGTTTCTTCTAAGACGGCCAATCGAATACACAAGAACTGGCCGGCCGATTGAAAACGCCAACAGCGTTTCGCAATGCCTTCGGCGTTGACGTGCTAACTACTCGCGCTGCGGTAGCTCTTGAGTGACCAAGTGAAGGCGATTCGGGATACGAATAGGCCTGCGATGGCCCCCACTGCGGCGATGACGAAGAACTGCGGCTGTTCGACAGTCTTGACCAGTGCCTTTGCGGGCACTGTTACGACCAGCAGGATGGGCACGATGTAGGTGAATGCAAACTGCACCACGTCGGCGCCTTCGATGACGTTGGCTTTGGTTCCGTTGTAAATCTCGCGAGGATAGCGAGCGAAAATGGTGATGTAGAACCAAAAATCGTAGAGCCCCTGGTTCCGTCCGAACCAAACGCTGGTCGCGGCCAGAGTGATCATGAGGCTGTAGAAAAACGTCACGGCGACCGCAACGTATGCGAAGTACACGACCACCTGCATCACCGCAATCGGTTCGCCAATCTGATACAGAGCGTAACTCAGCAGGCCCAGGGCCAGAACCACCTGGTTCAGCATTGCCAGGTTGACTTTCTCGAACGAGATCAGGAATTGCGTGTCGATAGGTTTAAGCAGCGCGAAGTCCAGATTGCCGGTACGGATAAGCTCACTAAAGTTGGCGCAGTTGGGCATGAAGAACGTCTCGACGATCGCGTTAATCAGCATGCCCGTCGCCATGAACGCAAAGTATTCGGCTCGCGTCCAGCTATTGATCACGTCCACGTTTCCGTAAATGAGTTCAAACAGCGTCACCTGAGCGAAGAACCAAAACGCGCGGGTGATGACCTGAATAATGAAGTTCGCGCGGAACGTCATTTCGCGGACTAGCGCGTTCCTGAGGAAGGTCATCAGGACACGAAAGTACCCACTGACTCCCAGCGGATAGCGTTCGACGACGATGCGTGGGTTAGCAGCCGGAGAGTTCGACACCGCGGTCTCCGGAAACAATTTCACCGATCATCCAGTTGTCGATTTCGTGCTTGGTTGCGAGCGTCTGAATCGCATCGGCCGCGTCGGGGCGAACGACGACTGTCAGCCCGATGCCCATGTTGAATACTCGGTACATTTCGTCAATCGCGACGTTGCCCAATCCCTGCACCCACGTAAATGGCGCCGGCGTGTTCCAGGTTGAGCAGTCAATTTTCGCTTTGCAGTTGTCCGGCAAAATGCGTTCCACATTCTCAGGCAATCCGCCACCGGTGATGTGCGCGATAGAACCCATGGACTCGTAAGGAACTGTGTCGATGACTTCGTTCACAAACCCGTTGTAGATTTTCGTGGGAGTCAGCAGGACGTCGCCGACAGATTGGCCGATGTCGCCGGCGGCATCGTTGACCGTCAGTCCGGCGCGTTCGAACACGGCTTTGCGAATGAGACTGAAACCGTTGGAGTGGAACCCGGACGAAGCCAGACCCACAATCTTGTCGCCCGGTTGGATGGCTTTGGTGCCGTCCAGGATCTTCGATCGTTCGACCACGCCGACACAGAAGCCGGCCATGTCCAAATCGCCTTCAGCGTACAGGTCGGGCATGATGGCCGTTTCGCCGCCCAACAATGCGGCTCCCGCCTGCACGCAACCTTCCGTCACGCCTTCTACCAAGTTCACAATCAGGTCCGGGTTGTCTTTTCCAAGCGCGATGTAGTCCAGGAAGAACAACGGCTTCGCGCCCAGGCACGCGATGTCGTTAGAACACATGGCGACCAGGTCGATGCCGATGGTGTTGAACTTCTGAGCGTGAATGCCGACTTTGACTTTGGTTCCAACTCCGTCCGAACCGGAAACCAATACGGGATCGTCGTACTGCCCGGCATCGCCCAGACGGAACAGACCACCGAAGCCGCCCGGCATTTCCATGACGCCGGGGCGTTTGGTTTTGGCCAGCAATCCGGGCAGCCGTTGCATGGCCTTTTGATAGAGATCCAGATCGACGCCGGATTCTTTGTAACTCAGTTCTGACAAGACTCGTATCCGCTACATGTGAAGTTGGCTGGCCATTGTGGCAGATTCTGTTTCGCAAACAACGACCGCGAAGCACTCGCGGCAGAATGTGCCGGAAAGAAGACCACTTCACCAATCAATCGGTTCAGCGGTAACCTGCCGACACGTTCAAGGAGGAACAAATGGGTCGAATTTCAAGTGCTTTGGCAATCGTGGCAGTGTTGGTGATTCCCGGTTGCCTTGCAATCGGCAACGGCGGCGGTGGCGAAGCCACAATGGCTGACGAAATCCGCGAACTCGAAGATCTTCGAGACGACGGAAAGATCAATCACCACCAATATCAAGCTGGCGTGAACAAGATTCTGTATTCGCCAGAGGTGGCGGTTCCGCAGGCAACGCCATACCAGCAGCAATACGTCCCGCAGTAGTTCTTCGTAGCGATGGCGGCAACGAGTTCTTTGAGCCCGAGTCCTGGAACTTTAAATGGTAGAGGACTTTGGGACTTGTAGCCTCGTCCACTACCTATTTTCGTCGGCGCGGCTTTGGTTTGAAGGTCGCTCCGTTATCGGCGGGCATTGATGCGTTCCATTTGACGACCGCGTCGCTTAGCCGATCTGCGACTGCCGGATGTTCAGCGGCGACGTTGGTTGATTCTTTCGAATCAGATTCCAGATCGAACAACAGTCGGTCGGTTCCATCGTACTCGCACAGTAGTTTCCACTTCCCGTCGCGAACCGCCAGGTCGGGGAGATCGTCAACACCGTAGAACCGATCGCGATCGGGCGGCCGACGAAAGAACAACGGCTTCCGGCGCGAGGCTGTCGACTTCCCCAGCAGTACATCCGGAAGCGGTTCGCCATCGAACTCCGTCCCGGCGGGTGCTTCGACTCCGGTGATCCTTAGAAGAGACGGAACCAGGTCGATCGCAGAGAACACTGATGTTCGGTTCACGAAACCGGCGCGGTCTTTGGGAATGAGGCCCGGTCCCCACACAACCAGTGACGAACGCACGCCGCCTTCGAACAGCATGGTCTTGAGCCCGCGGAACTTTCCAGCGGACCCCGCGCCCTGTTCCGGGCCGTTGTCGCTGCACACCAGTATCAGGGTGTTGTCTCGTAATTGTTTGTCTCTGCGGATGTAGTCGAACAGCACGCCAAGCTGTTCGTCCATCGTGTCCAGCACGCCGTGGTACAGAGTTCGTTTCGTGCCGTCACCTCGCCGGGCCGCGGGTGGGAAGAACGGTGAGTGCACATCGTCGGGCCATAGGTTGATGTAAAACGGTTTGCCGGCCGCCTGTGAGTCTCTTACGAAGTTCAGGGCGGCTGCGGTAAATCGCTCGGTCACCAGCGAACGATCTTCCCAGGTAATTTCGCCGCGTCCCAGCGTGTCACTGCCGAGCGTGTGTCGTTTTGGTTTTTTCCCGTCATACGCGTCTTTCAGAGCCAACACGCGCGGGCCGAGACCTTCGAAGTTGGTCAACGATTTGTCGAATCCGTATTCCGTTATTAGCGGAGCCTCACCAACATCGCGCTGACCGCCCATGTGCCACTTACCAAAATGCCCGGTGGCGTACCCCGCGTCGTTTAGCATTCTGGCCAGCATCGGCGCTTTCAAGTCCAGCCACTGCGCTATGCCTCGGTCGTTGTTACTTTTCCGATTGTTTAGGTACGAGGTGATCCGCCACCGCGTCGGATACTGACCGGTTGAGATTGCAACTCGCGATGGCGAACAGATTGGAGAGTTCACGTAGAACTGTTCGAACCGAATTCCCTCGGCTGCCAGGCGATCGATGCTCTGCGTCGTAACCTCTCGATTCCCAAAGCACGAGAAGTCGCCCCAGCCCATATCGTCAACGAAGACAAGCAAAATGTTGTGTTTGGTTTGACCTGACGAGTTTGGTGACGCTGCGAATGCGACGGGGGTCCTTGGCAGGAACACCAGACAGGCGAACAGCGTGGAGTGAATCAACCGACTTTTTGTAGTTGTGCGGATACCCGAAGTGACCGCCAATTGTACGGACATCAGACTTGCCTGTAGATAATGACCTGATCAGAGTGGAGTTGTTCCAACTTTCGGAACGGAGAGTTTATCTGATTCTCGCCGGTTGGGCCGTCGGCACCCCCCTAAAAAAGGTGAGGTAAACGATGACTAGACGGCGAAGAAGAAAACCGGGCTTGCAGAACGTTACATCGCAGGTTTTGGAAGATCGGGCGCTGCTTTCAGCAGGTAGCTTGGATGGGAGTTTCGCGAACGGCGGTATATTGGAGTCGTCAACTCCCTCAAATCGGGCAGTGGACGTAGAGCTCCAGGATGACGGCAAAATTGTTTTCGGGACCAGAGGCTCGCAAGTTGTGCGCCTGCTGGATGACGGAAGTCCTGATGATTCTTTTGGGACGAATGGCGTTGTTTCTCTGAATGGACCAGTCTCGGATGTAGAGCTTCTGGATGATGGTCGAATCCTCGTCGTTGCTGGTTCTGACAATTCCAACGGCAATGAGCTATATCGGCTGAATGTCGATGGTTCAATCGATACCACGTTCGCCACGAATGGCTCCTTTGATATCGCCGGGCAGACAACGACAGCGAACGCGGTTACCGTCGATGACCAGGGGCGAGTCCTGTTTTACGTGTCGCTCCCAAACACATTCGTGCAGGGAAACAACTTCGGCGTCCTGGGTCGGCTCACCCCAGATGGCACCCTGGACCTCTCGTTTGGTTTTAATGGCGTGGCGAATCAAATCGGCACAACGGGGACGTTGGCTGATATCGAGGTCGACTCGGACGGCAATATCCTTGTTGCGGATGGCACGTTGGCACGCTTCGATACGAACGGTAACCCGGACTCGACATTCTCTGGTGATGGCGTCGCAGGCGAAGGCAACCGTCTGGTGGACGTTGCTGTGTCTGACTCGGGAACCGTCTATGCTTCGGGTGTCGATATAGATTCGGGTGTTGGGGTACTATTCGCCTACGACTCGGCCGGTACTGAAGTGGCATCCGCGACCCATGCCTCCTACATGCTATTGGACGTTGCAATCCAGTCGGACGGCGGTGTAGTCGCGGCGGGTGGCACGTTTCATTCCATAGACGAACCTGCTTTTATCGTCCGCTACGATGAAGACCTCAATATTGACACCGCTTATGGGTCGCCACAGGTAGGCCCGAACACAAGTCTGGTCGACGTCGAAGCAGACGCCACTGATCGTATTGTTGGCGTTGGCTCTACAGCTGACGGAGAGTACCTGGTGACCCGCTTTACCGCTCCGAACAAGGCGCCCGTGGCGATTGATGACACGGCGAGTATCACTGAGGATGCGAACCCGAATACGGTGACTGGTGACGTGGTTGCCAACGACACCGACGTAAACGGCGACACCCTGGTCGTCGCTGAAGTCGATGGTGTTGCCGCAAATGTCGGTTCAACCCTTTCGCTGAACTACGGCACAGTCGTCATTCATTCCGACGGTACTTACACCTACACCCTGGATAGCAGCCACGATGCCGTTCAGGCACTTAACACTGGCGAGGCATTGGTGGAAACCGCTGTGACGTACACCGTGGACGATGGAAATGGTGAGCTCTCAACGGCGAGTCTAACCATCACCATCGCAGGTGCGGATGAAGCAGCTGGTCCGGTTCAGTTGGTGGATGGCGAGCTGATCATCACGGGTACCGACGGCGATGATACTGTGGCGGTCACTGCTACTAACGGCGTCATTACCGTCACCTATTCCGGTCTGCCTCCTCAGACCTTCAACGAAAGCGATGTTGATAGCATCAATGTTTCTCTTGGAGACGGTGATGATTCGATCCGAGTCGACTTCACTGACGTGCCTGCCAACATTAGTGGTGGAGCGGGCGATGACTTCCTGGACGGCTCGCGTGGTGATGACGTCTTAGACGGCGGTCCTGGCAACGACACGCTTGAGGGCTTCTCAGGCAACGACACGCTGATCGGAGGCGAGGGCGATGACTTGATCCTGGGCAGCACCGGCGACGACCTGCTGCTGGGTGGTTCAGGTAACGATACCTTGTTCGGCCAGAGCGGCGCCGATGTGATTCAGGGTGGTGATGGCAACGATGGTATTTCTGGTGGCAGCGGGGGTGACCTGCTTGTCGGCGGCAACGGCGGCGACGCGATCAATGCCGGCTCGGGTGGCGACATCCTGTTCGGTGGCCGGGTGACATTGTCGGACCCCGATCTTCGCCTGATTCTGGACGAATGGACTTCTGGTCGAACTTACGCGACCCGCGTCAACAACATTCGCACAGGCTCCGGACCGATTCTTAACGGTGTCCAGATTATCAATGGTGTGAACGTTCTGAACGACAACGCCCGTGATCTGTTGTTCGGAAACACCGGACGAGACTGGTACTTCGCCTCAGGTGGCGACGTGTTGTTCGGCCGCTCGATCTTCGAAGAGCTCGACATCATCTAGTGCCTGCCAGACCTTACGTTGGAGATCGACTGGCGATTGCCGCCTGTCGTCGCTAACAACAGGTTTTGAACCGATGCAAGGCTCGGCTGTTCATCAGCCGAGCCTTTTTTGTTCCAGGCGGCCCTATTTAGAGCCGTATTCGAAGGGAACCAGCACCAAATTGCCGAGCGTCATTCCAACGGCTACAGTGTTTCTTTACTCGCCCAACGCGGGCGGTTCCTGTCTCCACCGTCGCAGTCGCGACTCCGAAGTCTTCGATGCTAGCCAAGCGAATTATTCCCTGTCTCGACGTGCACAACGGTCGTGTTGTGAAGGGTGTCAACTTTGTCGATCTGCGCGATGCTGGCGACCCGGTTGAGATCGCAAAGAACTACGAACGACAGGGCGCGGATGAACTGGTGTTTCTGGACATCACCGCCAGCCACGAAAAACGCGACATTATTATCGATGTCGTGAAACGGACGTCAGAAGTCATCTTTATGCCGCTGACTGTCGGTGGCGGAATCCGAACGCTGGACGACATTCGCAGTTTGTTGAAAGCAGGCTGCGACAAAGTGTCGATCAATTCTTCAGCCGTCACTGATCCGGACTTCGTGCGCGAAGCTGCACTTCGGTTCGGTAGTCAGTGCATCGTTGTAAACATCGATCCCAAGCGAGTTCAAAAAGACGGCAAAGAGTTTTGGGACGTGCACATCAATGGCGGCCGCAAACCAACCGGGCTTGAGGCGGTTCAGTGGGCGCAAGAAGTGGAACAGTTGGGTGCTGGTGAAATTGTGCTGACATGCATGGATGCCGACGGAACCAAAGACGGTTACGACCTGGAAATCACTCGGGCCGTGGCCGACGCGGTCAGGGTGCCGGTTGTCGCCAGTGGAGGAGCCGGTTCTCCTCATCACCTGTTTGAAGCTGTCACTGACGGTGCAGCAAGTGCGGCTTTGGCTGCCAGCATCTTTCACTACGGTGAATACACGATAGAAGAAACGAAACGGTATCTCGCAGAGCGTGATGTTCCGGTAAGATTTAACCCGGTCATCTCGGAATAAGGAACAGCAGCAATGGTTCGAGCACGCGACTGGGTCAAATCGACTTTCGACCCGCAAAAAGATATCGAGATCAACAAGATCTTCCGTCTGGCGATTAAGCACGAAGCGTCGGATATTCACCTACAGGTTGGCCGACCGCCCGTGTTTCGTATGGCTGGTGGTCTTCGCGAATTGGAAATGTCGCCCATCAGCGAAGAGATGATGGTGAAGCTGACGTTTCCCATGATGGACCAGCGAAACCTGGACATCTTCCACCGAGACGGCGGCGCTGACTATGCGAAGATCGTCGATCTGGACGGCGACCCGTGGCGGTTCCGAGTGAACCTGTTTACTCAACTGGGTCTCATCGGCATGGTTGCTCGTAAAGTGGAACGCTCCATTCCCCCATTCGAAGGTTTATACCTTCCCGACGGCATGGAAGAACTTTGCAAGTTCGACCAGGGCATGGTTCTGCTCGCGGGTGTGACGGGTTCCGGTAAGAGTACGACGATTGCGTCGATGCTGAACTGGGTCAACCAGAATATGAACAAGCACATTCTGACGATCGAAGACCCGATCGAGTTTGTGTACACGTCAGACAATTGCCTGATTAACCAGCGTGAAATCGGGATGGATGTCATCGACTTCCACGTCGCCATGAAGCATGCAGTGCGTGAAGACCCGGACATCATGCTGGTGGGCGAAATGCGTGACCGCGAAACATTCGAAACTGCGATTCACGCCGCGGAAACCGGTCACCTTGTGTTCGGAACCATTCACGCGCCGGGTGCTCCGGGAACAATTTCGCGTATTCTCGACCTGTTCCCGTTCGACATGCACAAAGCGATTCGAGCGAGTATGGCGATGAACATGAAAGCGATTTGTGGTCAGAAGCTGCTGAAGACCGTGGTCGACAAGCCAAGCCGGGTTCCCATCGTTGAGATCATGAAATTCAATCCGACCGTGCGTAAGCTGGTCATGGAAGAACGCGACGAGTCGCTGTTTACTGCGATTCAACTTGGTAAGGACGAAGGCATGCAGGCCTTCAACGACAGCCTGTACAGCTTTGTCGATCGAGAAATGGTGAGCCGCGAAGCTGCTTACGAAATCTCACCCAACGTCGAAGAACTGAAGATGATGATCAAGGGCATCGCCGTGAAGGGAACCGGTATGGTCTAGGCAAGCAAGCGACTTCCAGTTGCATCGGTGTGCGGCAGCGACGTCAGACTGTGTTGCTAAGGATCGCTCGCCGCGTGGACGCTTCCTGGGGGCAGATTGCGGAGCGACCGTGAGACTGTGGCCTTCACCTACTGGCCCTTACTCGAGAGATGGCACTAGTTCGCCATTGGCGCGCGCGAAGCTTCGCAGTTCCAGCAGACATCGAACCCTGCATCCACTTCTGAATTGCACTCGGGGCAGTCCCAGGCTGTCGATTCCGGCGCGCTGGCCTTGCTGATTCGCCATTCTTCGATCAGCTGTTTTGCCTGTTCAGCGTGTTCTTCGTGTACCCAGATCCGCGGCGCGGAAGTGTGACCAACAGGTAGCTCGCCGGCACCGCCAGCCAGTGCCTCGCCAACAACGCGTCCCTGGATCTGATGCTCCAGCAAAAGGCTCACCAACAAATGTGCCTCGGGTGCGTTCAGGGCTGAATAGACTTCGACAATTCTGGACATGTGTGCCTCCTGTGGATGTGGCCGTAATCATACAACGCGCCTGAGCTGCCAATGGTTCACAAATCACCCCGGGTCGGAAGAAACTGCGGCTCACTCACCGCATGATTCTTGTTCTCACTGCATATTCGCGCTGAAGTCTTCAGGGTCGGCTTGCACAGATTGGCTTTCTCTGAGATATTTCCGCCCACACTGGTGGAGGGCCTTTCAAAAGGCTCTATAATTCGCCCACCGGAGGGATGGCAGAGTGGCCGAATGCACTGGTCTTGAAAACCAGCGTGCCGCAAGGTACCGGGAGTTCGAATCTCCCTCCCTCCGCTGAAGCAAAACGGGTAAGTGGATTCGTCCGCTTACCCGTTTTTTATTTGGCTTCATTCGGCAAGTCCCAACTGCATCCGTGTACCGCAGCCGTTAGTTGAAGAACGTGTTGTGGAGAATCGCTGGCCGCATACACGGATCTGGGGCTGCCCCTCGGAAACGACCAGCTTCACTAGCATGGCACTGTCACCCGCCAGCCATCAGCTCAGGACCCCATTTGTACCAGGCCCAACACAACTGGTGTTGGTGCAGCCAGCGCCTTCTGTGAAAATACTGGTCAGAAGGGCCGCGGCGCCTACAAAGCCACTGGAAGACCATCGAAAACAGTTGCAACTATGAATCAGGCCACTCGCAGACATCGAAGCTTCTGGCGCGACGCGGTTGCCTGGTCGGGGTCGATCACGCCGTACGTGATGCCGCACATCTTAATGACTGGCTTGGGCGCGACCATTATCTGCCTCGTTGCCTTTGGTATCGAAAAGCTTCTGGGGCACGAAATCGGTTTGGAAGTTGCCCCGCATGAGATTGCGGCGGCTGCACTTGGGCTGCTTTTGGTTCTCCGTACGAACGCCGGCTACGACCGCTGGTGGGAAGCTCGAAAAGTCTGGGGCGGCATCGTCAATCAATGCCGCAACGTTGTGATCAGCGGATTGAGTTACGGCCCCAAAGACGAACAGTGGCGTCAGGAAGTCGTGAAGTGGACAGCGATTTTTCCACACACTTGTCGCTGGAAACTGCGCGAGTTGCTTGCGGACGAAACACAGTGTTCCGTCATGACGCCCGCCGATGCTCACGAGCTGAACCAGGCCGAACACATGCCAAACCTCGTTGCCTACAAGCTGGCAAACCTGCTGAAGGCCGCGCGAGATCAAGGTGAACTCGACGGCTTCGCTTTCATGCAGATCGACCGTGAACGTGCCTTGCTGATCGACTACATCGGCAAGTGCGAACGCATCCTCGCAACGCCACTCGCAAGAGTTTACTCGATCAAGGTACGGCGGTTTCTGGCTTTGTTCCTGATGACGCTGCCGTTCCCATTGCTGCACAAGGTCGAGGAAGTTTGGCTCATTCCGCTGCTCACAATGGCTGTTGCATACCCGCTGGTGTCACTGGATCAGATCGGCATTGAACTGCAAAACCCATTCGCCAAAGAGAACCTGAGTCACTTGCCCATCGGTCGCATCTGCCGCAACATCGAAGGCAACCTGGTGGCTTTGCTGAAAGGCAAGCCGGAACCGAATCCGACCAGCGATCTTGACCAGCCAGCAGTCAGCGAACGCATCGCCGTCACGAGAGCGGAAGGTTAGTCAGCGCGCTCGGTTCTTTTGACACGGCGGGACTTCCATTGGTAGTGTTGAGATGTTCAACCTGTGGAGGTCGCTATGCGTTGGTGCGTGTTTGTTGGTTTTGCCGCCTTTACTTTTATTCCCCCTGCGTTCGGGCAGGACGGAGAGGATGCGCCTGACCCGGTTTTGAACTCCGGTAGCCTTGAGCAATTGCTGGAGTTTGTCATCGACCCGGATGGCTACTTCCGACTGAAACAACACGGCGACAACGAGGAAGGGGATGGTGACGAGCCGGAGGAAGCCGCGAAGCCAGAACCGGAGCCAGAACGCAGTGGAATTGCCAGGCTTTTTGGGTTGAGAGGCGGCGCCCGCGTTGCACGTGCACCTCGGCAAATCGAAGCGGATTCGCCTACCGAAAGACTGTTTCAGGAAGTCATGGCCGACTCGGGAGCCAGAGGAAGTTCCACCAGCAGTGGCGGTAACGAACGAACAGTTGGGCGCAATGGTCCGAATGCGAAGGGCCAGCTTGTCATCCGTGGCGGAGGAAATGAACGTGAGCTGGAACTTACAGAACTCAAAGGCACGATGCGCAGTTTCCTGGTCGCTGATAAGGATCAGGTGACGCGGTTCCTGATGTTCTCGCCAGAAGAATTAGTACTGATCGTGCGCGACCACAAGGGTGTGCGTGTCAGTTCCGTACTGGATGAAAAGGTTGAGACTCTCGCAGGTAAGTCGTTCGCTGAATTGGTTCAAAGTAACGAGGACTACTTTACAAACGACCTGGCCCCGGCACTCGCAGATCTAGTCACTCTGCCGACCAGGAAAGCCGGCGGTCTTGAAAAGCTGCCGAGCCCGATTGAGAAGGCTGAAGAGCAACCTGACAACAATGCAAACGGTGGGATGTTTGGAGTTCCTCAGCGTCGAGAAGCGACAAAGGTTTGGTCGAACCCCACGGCCCTTGAGTCGCTCAGGCCGTTGGTTCATTTCCACCTATCGAACCGCAGGCTGAGATTTAATCGCGCACTCGGTCGGAAGGGCCTGTTGGACGAAGAACAAAAAAAGGTGCGCGCGAAGCAGGATGCGGCGTTGGCTGAAGCAATCGACAGGCTGAAAGGGGCGGGAGCCACACCAATGCAAATCGCGGAAATGCGGCGGACATTCCGACGTGCGAGTGAGGTTCCCCAGGACCGGTTCGGGATGAGGGCCGGCAGGAATGACGAGTCCCCCATCTCGGCTCAGTTCGACGATTTTCGACGCGTTCTGGGAGCTTATTCGTCGGGAGGTTCGTGGGGCCGGAACACGTTCTCTCGCTCATTTTCGTATAATTTGGTCGGGGGTGAAATCTCCGAACAACGTAACACGCGTGAACTGACCGTGTATGACCCGGACACAAAGGTTCGCATTGCCGATAAGTCAGGCTCTACGCAAATCAGTGTTGAGAGTGATAATCGGCTACTCGTGTTCACGCAATCCGACAAGCCTGCAATGTGCACATTGATGACACTGGTTGACGACAAACCAAACCTCATCAAGGCGCGTTCCCTGGTGGCTTTGATTAAGAAGGCAGAAGCAAGCTACCAACGCGATTTCGTCAAGCCGCTGGCAAAGCTGGGCTTCACCGGCCTGGATCCATTCGACAAAGAACTGGTGACTGAACTAAGCCGAAGGCTGACGGACGAACTCCCAAAGGGGAAGCTCAGCACGAAGTCATTGGACACGGCCATGGACAGCCGCGTTGTCCCGCTGCTGAACGATCCGGAATACCTGGCCGCCGCCGAGAAGTATCTTGATGACGAGAAACGTTCAACACTCCGAAAACGAATCATCCAGCTCCGCCGCGCTGAGTCGAGAGAATGACTGAAGCTACAAACGGGTTATTCTGCAATGACCTAGATTTAAGTTGGGCTTGGCGTCGTCATACCGCCCGGACTTTAGTCGGCTGTAAGCCCGGAGAGGGCGGCGCTTTTGCCTGCCTGCAGCGGCGCAGCTCTTGCCAGCGCGGGAGACTTCGTCGCCCCGCCCACTGCGACCCCTAAGCAGCCGACTCATCAATCTTTGGCGGGTCTTCCACCGGCTCTGATTCAGTCGTTACCACCGCTTGGTTCTCGGCTGCCAGTTCGACCTGCTTGTCCTTCTTGGGCCGAAAATACTTCCGGGCTTCATTAACCGCGGTTCGTCGCGTGGCGAACCGGACTGCGATCGAAAGCAGGTAGTCACGCCAACGCGGAATGTGATACTGCTTCCGCTTCTCCAGTGCTTTGATCGCTCGTTTGGCGACCTTGCTTGGAGGTTGCGATGAGTGCTTTTGCAACCAGTTCGGAATTCCGGCTCGATCGAAGAATTCCGTTTCGGTCACGCCCGGGCACAACCCCATGACCGTGACACCGCGGTCTCGCACCTCTGCCCACAACGCTTCGCTGAAGTGCAGGACGTAGGCCTTGCTGGCTGCGTAGGCCGCCATGTAGGCAACTGGTTGGAACGCGGCCAGTGACGAAACGTTGATCACCGCGCCGTGTCGGCGTTCCAACATGTCCGGCAGAACCGCGTAGGTGAGATCCGTGACGGCCGAAATGTTTAACTCGACCATTTGCTTAATGCGATCCGGGTCGGTGTGTTCGACATCGCCAACATGAGCGAACCCGGCGTTGTTGATGAGCAGCTCAACCTGCAACCCACGTTCGGCGATCTGCTGCATCAGCCATCGGGACTTCCCCGGGACAGACAAATCGCACGGGATAATTTCGGTGCGGCAACCGTGCCGAGTGTGCAGTTCTTCGGCGAGTTCCTTAAGCAACGGTTCTCGTCGCGCGGTGAGGATGACGTGCATCCCGCGAGCAGCCAGACGGCGCGCGAACTCAGCACCGATACCTGATGAGGCACCCGTGACTAACGCCCAACGCTCATTCCATGCGTCCAACAAAAGGTCGACTCCGAAAACCAATACACACTGATGGTATCATACGGCCCAATTGCCAACTACCACGAGATTCGCGTGAAACCAATGATTGTTAGCCCCAAATTACGGCCACTCAGCCGTTCAGAAGTGCGCGAGGTTGATAGACGTTCGATTGAGGAATGCCATCTGCCAGGCATTGTGTTGATGGAGAACGCGGGTCGCGGCGCGACGGAGATGCTGTTGGAACTCGGTCTCAGTGAACCGGTTTACATCCTTGCCGGCAAAGGTAACAACGGCGGCGATGGTTTCGTGATCGCCCGGTTGCTGCAGCTCGCCGACATCCGAGCTCATGTGCTGACGCCTTTCCAACAAACAGATGTCGGCGGCGACGCGCTGATTCAGATGAACGTGTTGCTGGCCGCGGGAATACCGATTGAGTTCGGCGTGACCGCCACTGATATCGCCGACCGAGTGACTTCGACTGCGTGGATTATCGACGCGTTGCTGGGAACCGGCGCGCAGGGAGCGGTTCGAGAACCGGTCGGCGCGATTGCTGAAGTTGTCAACAAGTCAGCGGCGAGAGTTGTGTCGATTGATGTGCCGACAGGACTGGACTGCGACACGGGCAAGCCGCTTGGTAAGTCAGTTCGGGCGGACGATACGATTACGTTTGTCGCGCCGAAGATTGGGTTCGGGCCAGGCTCGGCGGCGGAGTACACCGGTCGGGTGCATGTCGTTGGGATTGGAGCACCGTTGTGTGTGCTGGCAGATTTGGTTGTTCGGTGAGGAGTGAGTACAGGGTTCCGAACGACAAGAATTTCAAATAGCTGGATCTCAAATCTCAAATCTGAAGTCTCTACCCATCTCCCTCAGCGTCCGTCCCCTCAGCCTCAGTCTCTTCCGCCGCCGCCTCATCCTCACGAACCTTGTCCCTGTCCTCGTGGCCTTCCAGCGGTGGCATGACGTAAATCTCGTTGTACTCCACTGGTTGCTCTGCCCGGTATTGGTGGTGCCGCAGCAGTTCCAGAATCGCCAGGAAGATGCCCACGATGTGGCTGGGAACCTTCTCGTCTGAAAAGAAATCACTGAACCGAATGCGCGGCTGTTCTCGCAGGCGAGCCCGAATGCGGTCGGACCAGACGGTGATCGGAATGTCCTCGCGCTTCACGCTGGTTTCTTCTTCGGTGTCAGCTCGCTTAATGATGCGAGCCAAGGCGCTGACGAGGTCCCAGAGTTCGACTTCTCGAATCTGATCCTTCGCCAGGTCGCGGCGCTCAGATGGACGATCGTTAGACAGTCGCGGGTAGCGTTCCTGCCAGGCGGCCGCCTGTTCCTCCAGCGATTCGGCCGCATCGCGATACTGCCGATACTCAAGCAACTTCCGAATCAAATCCGCGCTGGTTTCTTCTTCCTCAAATTCTTCTACCTCTTCCACTTTCGGAATCAGTAGTCGAGCTTTGATTTCCAGCAGCGCACTGGCGGTGACCAGGAAGTCTCCGATGCCGTCCAGGTCAAGAACCTCAAGAACCTTGATGAGTTCCAGGAACTCATCCGCGATTCGCGCAAGCGATACCTTGCGGATGTCAACTTCCTGACGGCGCACGAGATACAGCAGCAGGTCCATTGGACCGTCGTACAGCGCATCTTGAACTCGGTAGTCGGCAATCAGCATCCGTGCATCTCGCGGTTAGCGACGTAGTCGTCGAAGAAGTCTACCTACCCTTTGAAATCGGAATTGTTGGGCGGCTTGCTTGAGCCTGCTACCAGATTGGTTGGCCAAGGCTACCCATCTTGCCAACTGTCGATGCACCAAAGCGTGGCCGAAGTGCAACATCGGCACGGATTGCCCCAGTCTTAGAACCAGATTCGGACCTGCATCCCCTTCAGCCGCGCTGGCTTTCCGTTGGATACTTCGGCGGGGAAAAGAAGTCCTTGACCAGGGTATGTGTTCAGTAAACAGTTGAACTGATGGCTGTGGTAAGGCAGTCGGTTCGAACAGGAAGAGGTTCTCCATGAATAGACTTTTCACTTGGGCTCTCGCAGCCAGTTTCGCCCTTGGCACCTTCGCAGCGGCCGACGCGGCTAAGAAAAAGTCAGTCAAACAATCGCTTAGAGTCCCGCCGGCTCCAACGAATGTGATTCCGGCATCTGCTGAAGCACGGCAAGTCACGCTTAGCGTTCTTAAGCTGCCGCCAGCTCAGGTATTGCACCCACCAAAGCTGGAACCGATTCCCGAAGCGCCCGGCGCTCCTATCTTTCAGGTTCCTGTTCCGGCTGATCCGGGGCAGAGATCAGAAGTGATTTCGGAGGTGCCGCCATCGCCTGTGTACCGGCCGCTGGTTCCGCCACCGGTTGCGACCTTCGACATTCCGCAGACACCGCCAGTCGTACATGCTCCGATTGAACCCAACTACACGCCAGTTCTCACGGCTCCAGCAATCCCAATGTTTGAGCGGGTGCGTTATGTCAGCGAACGCAAGAAGGCTCCGGATGCAGTCACCAAGGTGATTGTGATTAAGGATCCCACACAGCGGCGAGCAGCAGCCGCAGATCCGGAACGGTGTGTGGCAATTGAAATTTGCGTCCCACCTTGTGAGTGCGAGAAGGTCACGCCCAACAAGTCAGGCAACCGCATTCGCTACCACTACGGAAAGTACGGCGTAGAAGTGCGAATCAAGAACGGACGAGTCGTAGTGGCTTATCACGCTCGAAAGTAGCGAACGCATCCACAGGGCAATTGACAAAAGGCCGAGCGCGCAAGCACTCGGCCTTTTTCTTTGTCAGTTCGCAGCAGTCGCGTTAAGGCTCGTCTGAGACGAGACTTAAATCACGCCGCCGTGTGTTCGGTATGGCGTCGCCAGGTCAGGCAAGTCCAACCCCCAGATCCGTTCCCAGATCTCCGGGATGTGCCGGAATCCTTCTGAGACGTAGATCAGTTGACGTGCACGCACGTCTCGCGATGGGTTGTAGATTGGCAAGAAGCAGCCGATGTTGATGCTGCAAATTGCAAGAATGATGGCGACCGTGAGTCTCTTCCGCATGTCAAACACTCCTCGCATGATGTGCGGAACGCGTTGGTAAGTCTGGCTTTAGGTGAACCAGACTTACGGATTCGACTGAGTGAATCCGGTCGCTGGTTCGGGTGTCGGAGCAGTTGAAGGCGCCATGTTGGACGGTTCGACTGCAGCCGGCTGTGATTCGTTTTGTTCTCGGAGCTTGGCGGCGTGTGCTGCTTCTTCAAGAAGCCTCACCTTTTCCTCCATCTCCTTACCTGGCTTAAAGGTTACGACGAATTTGGCCGGCACATCGACACGTTCACCTGTTCGAGGATTGCGTGCTTTCCGAGCTGCCCGCTCTTTCACTTCGAAGACACCGAAGTTCCGGAGCTCAATTCGTCGGTCTGTAACCAGAGTCTCAATGATTGCGTCAAAGGTCTTCTGGACGATCTCTTTGGTCTTCAACTGGGTAAGACCAAGCTCCTCCGAAATCGCTTTGACTATCTCTTTTTTGGTCACGACGAGAGTCTCCTGCAGGCTGCCTGCTCGGTTCCAAGGGCTCTTCCAATGATCCCTCAGATTGACTCAAGTGTATTCAGCAAAAAGACTTAGTGTCAAGATGTGCGATTGGCAAAGGCGTCTTACCCAAACCAACAAAACCGTGATGTTGGGTCCAAAAAGCCCGCTTAGCGAGCGATTCGTATCCACCATCACTACATCTATCGGCCCGAATAATCGGAGACTTCAGTAGAACCGACAAAATTTCCCAAAGTTGCCCGGTCTTACGTTACTGATCAAACGTCTTCTTTTTCGGCCTCGGAATCGACTTCCAACTGAGTGAAATGCTGCCCGGTCCCCGCTCCGGGGCACTCAGCGCACACCTGTTTCCATGTTTCCTCGGACTTCAGGTTCGAAGTCCAGAAGGGCCAGGTTCGGCACTGAGTTGGCCTGACGGGGTAAATTGAGCAGCCTCGCTTTTCTGCATCGAAGTAAATGCAGTCTCCATTGGCGAATTCCGTGAGGCTTAGCCGGTTGCCAACCTGCCGAGTGTGGAACAGCCTTATCTCTCCCACAGGCTTGTCCAGGTGCTCAGCAATCGCCTCAATATCCTGGTCATAGACCCAAACGACGCCAGGATCGCCCGTGCAACAGTCCCCACACCCCGTGCATGTGAACTGCAGTCCGTCTTTGTACCAAACCTCATCCTGCGACATCGTGGGCTCCGAGCGTTGAAAAGCGCATGCTTGATAAGGTACATCCACTGCCTGACATTCCAACAGAGAAGACATCATGAATCGCCCAACACGAGAACCACTGCCCGAACCAACGATCAACCTGTCTGAGGGATGGCACTGCCTGCACATCTACTACTCAGTCGATCGACAGGGACTCGCAAACGCGGCGGGACTGACCAGCGATTCCGGCGCGATGACCGCGGCCAGGCAACAGTTCGCTGAGATCCTGGACGCTGAGAAGGCTCAGGTCGAACGCCTGCAGCTAAGCATCACTTCCGGTCACAAGGCGGATCTGGGTTTGATGCTGATGGACCCCAACCCTCTGGCCATCGACCGAGTCCACCAGGCTCTTCGCGCCAGCACATTGGGCGCGTTCCTCACACCGACCTACTCGTTCGTTTCAATCACTGAGATCTCTGAGTACGTCCCGACACTAGATCAGTATCGCCAGCGTCTGCTCCGCGAAGGAACCGATCCGGCCACGATTGACGCTCGAGTCAACGCGTACGATCAACGCCTGCCAAAGATGAACCAACAGCGGCTCTACCCGGTCATCCCGGAATTACCCATCGTGTGTTTCTATCCGATGAACAAGATCCGGCACCCTGAAGCCAACTGGTTCACAACCCCATTCAGCGAACGTTCAGCCATGATGGCCGAACACGCAAAATCTGGCATCGCGTTCGCCGGAAAAATCTCGCAGCTCATCACAGCCTCCACTGGGTACGACGACTGGGAGTGGGGCGTCACCCTCTGGGGCCGCGCACCAGAACATGTGAAAGACATCGTGTACTCAATGCGGTTCGACAAAGCCTCCGCGAAGTACGCCGAGTTCGGCCCGTTCTACATCGGCTACGTTGTCACGCCAGAAGCAGCTCTGGAGCACCTGAGTATCTAACACGCGAGTTTGTGCTCGGCCCGTCTAACCGTCGGGCCTCCGCGCGCCGCGTTCGACGCCCATGATGCGTAGATAGCTGTCGTAGCGGAGTATCGAAATCAGATCGCGATCCACAGCGTCTTTCACGCCGCAGCTGTGTTCGTGCGTGTGCGAACAGTTGGGGAACCGACACTGCGTCACAAATGGGCGGAACTCAATGAAGTAGCCTTCCACTTCATCAGGAATCACGTCCCACAGTTCGAACTGACGAACACCCGGCGTATCGGCAACCCAGCCGCCGACTTCCAATGGCATTAGGATGGCTCGGCGAGTCGTATGCTTCCCCTTGCCGGTCCAACCGCTGACGGCACTAGTTGGCAGAGACAGCGACGGCTGCACGGCGTTTAGCAGCGACGACTTGCCAACACCGCTTTGCCCTGAGAACACACTTTCGCAGCCTGCCATGAGGTCTCGCAGTCTGCTGATCCCGCGACCGTCCATCGTGCTGGTCAAGACAACGTCGTATCCCAGGCGACCATAGATCCCGATAATCGGCTGCAGTTCTGCCGGATCGACCAGGTCAATCTTGTTGATGCAAACAATCGAACGCACGCCACCCTTTTCCGCGCTGACCAGGAAGCGGTCAACAAGGCTTGGTTTCAGCGGCGGGTCGAACGCAGACACGACGATGACGACCTGATCGACGTTCGACACAATAATGTGTTCGCGCCGTTGGCTGCCGCGCGACAGCACACCGGTTCGCGGTTCCACTCGTTCAATCACACCCTGGTAGTCGTCGCCTTCCTGGCGGAACAGAACACGGTCGCCCGCGACCACCGCGTTCCGAGCATCCCGGGCCATCGTTCTAAGAACGCGGCGGATCGTGCATTCGTACTTCCTGCGTTCAGGCCCCTCGACGACACTGTTCAAACCCGTCGCGCTTAAAACTCGACCGGGCAGACAAGCCGATTCATCCACTTCGCGAATCACCTGATCGCCGACGACTTCCGCTCCAATAATCGTTCGACGTCTCGCGACATTCCCTTTGCCGCTAATTCGCTCGCTGCCATCAAGGTCCCCAGCCAGTTCGTCACCGTTAAGTTCACGAGTGAGATTCTGGTCGCGGGGCCTGACTTCACGGTTCTTCCGGAAATCGACGCGGACCTTGGACTTGTTCTTATTTTTTTTCTTGCGAGCCATCAGTTCCCGTAAGTTAGCAAAAGCGGCAGCAATGACGATGCCCGATACTGAAGAGCCGCCACAGGTCGGTGAAGTCTATGGAGTTAACCGGCTGAGGAACGCATAATCCCGGCATACTGCAACAAGTGGACAACAAATGCCGCCTCGCAACGCAATCCGCACAAACTCAGATCGAAAAATGACCACCGGGTTCGCTCGGTTGGGTCTTCGTGGTGATAAACAGGGAACCGTCAACCAGCAGGTGCACGACGGAGACACCATCACGACGCTGGCTGATGGCAACATTCCTTGTCGCCTGTTGGGCATCGACACGCCTGAGGTCAGCTTTCAGTTTCCACCGAAAGGAAACTTCCTCGGCCTGAAGAATCCACAGTGGGCTGAACTGCTGGCCGATCCGTTCAACGAGGAAAAGTTTGGGCCGTTCTCATCAGCGGTCCCCGCCGGTCTCAAAGCGTGGCTGACGTCACGAACCGGAAAGCACGCTGCAGAAATTCACTACGAACACGCTAACAAAGCAACCGATAAGCTTCGCGAGATGGTCGAAGCCGACAAGCAAATCATGGGCACGACCAACGAGACTTTTAGTTTCTACATGGTCTTCGGTCACGAAGTCATGGACGGCTACGGCCGGTTCCTGTGTGCGATTAATCGGAACCAGCCCGATCGCGAAAAGCCGACCCCGCGACCGCCCACCTACAACCAACGATTGTTAGAACGCGGCCTGGCGTTTCCATACTTCATCTGGCCCAACATCAACCCGTGGCAGCTAAGCGACTCCGTCATGGAAGCGGTTATCAAACCGGGCACCGCCGCGAAGGTGATGGCTGAGAACCGAGAGATCACATTCGCGCGAGACAACGTCGGTAAAGCCCGACGGAATCACAAAGGTTTGTTCGACGCAACCGACCCGGCACTACTGGAACCCTGCGAACTGCGCTCCATCGCGCGGCGGCAATTGCCGGGACGCTACCTCATCGACATGTCTCGCAACGACGATGTCCTGCTGCATCCGCACAACTACTACACGGTTCCGCACTCAGAGGATCGGCTGTTCATTCCCAGTCAGTACGTGCCTCTGTTTGTCGAACAAGGCTGGAAGAAACAGGCAGCGCCAGCGTAATGAATGCACTTACTTCAGAGAACGCCGCGTTGTCTTCATTCGAAGTGCAGATGGCGGCGGAAAAGATTCGCGAGTTCGCCGGTGTCGCAGCCGACGCGCCGGTCGCCAGGTGGGGCATGGTGCTGGGGTCGGGACTCGGTCACGTTGGTGAAGCGTTGGTTCAAAACGGCGGCAAGTCGCTGTCGTACGAACAGATCCCTGGCTTTCCCGTGTCAGCAATCCCCGGGCACGCCGGCCGTTTGGTTCTGGGAGAACACAACGGTCAGTCAGTCGTGGTCTTGCAGGGCCGTTCGCACTACTACGAAGGCCACGACATAGAAACCATCACACGCCCGGTTCGCGCGTTGTTGGAAGTGGGCGTCACCGACTTGTTGCTCACCAACGCCTCTGGCGGAGTGAACCTGGACTTCCGCGTGGGTGATCTCATGCTGATTGAAGGTCACATCAGCATGCTGCCCACGCTTCTTCTGGGCGACAAGCCAGTCTGCGTCTGGGACAAACAGTTGCAAAGGCGAGCCAGATCAGTGGCCGAATCGCTCGGAATCAAACTGCAGTCGGGCGTTTACGCATCGATGCCCGGCCCGACCTACGAAACATCCGCCGAAGTCCGCATGATGCGAATTCTGGGAGCCGACGCCGTAGGCATGAGCACCGTACCTGAAGCCGTCGCAGCCGCCGGCCGCGCACGCGTCATCGGGATCTCGTGCATCACAAACGCAGCCGCCGGAATCAACGATGGCCCCATCACGCACGACCACGTCGCAGAAGTCGGAAACAGCGTAAGCGGCGACTTCGGCCGACTGGTCATGGGCCTGCTGTGATCTGAGCGAGCCCCCGTCCTGTACTTGGGGCCTCCGAGCCCCAAGCACGCGCGACTCGGCTCGTCTCTTGTTCGTCCAGTCCGGGGCTGACGTTCAACCTCAACCGCGTTCTCGCAAAAGAATGGCAAGCAACCCGTAGAAACATCCCGCCAGTACGAACTGTGAATGTTTCTTAACACAACCTTCACGCCTCATTCACTGCCCGCGCAACAATCCGACGCTGACCACGTCTTCACCGCCGGGAACTTGTTGTGTCGAAAAACCACTCCGCCAGCCGCGTTGTCAAAGTACCAAACCTGATCCACCTGCTTCACATCGCACTGTGCATTTGTGTCGCCGGTTGCGGAGGCGGAGATGAAGTCGATTTCAGCAAGCCGACGACGGGCGCTGGCGGAAACAAAACATTCACGTACGTATCGCCCCACGCGGCCACGACGCCTGCAAACGAACCCAAAACAGACACAACTGCCAGCGCAGCGAAACCAGCCGCTGAAACAAAGAGCGACATAGCCAAAACGCCTGAGGCAAACGAAAAGAAGAAAACGGCGCCCACTGCTGCTGCTGACGTAAAAATCAAAACAGTCAGCGATAAGAGTGTGTCCGGCGAAGTAGACGAGGACAATCCCTACGCCAACTGGCGCAAACGCAATTTTGCTCTAAGCTCTCGACTAACCAGCGTTCTCGAAACCCGCCGTCGTGTTGCGTTCTCTGAGAACGGCCGGCTAATCATCGCCGCAGATCAAGCCGGCGAGGTGATTGTGTTCGAAACACGTTATGGAACCGTCCAAAGCTTGCATGAATTGAAGACAGGAGTACCCACCTGCGTCGCTGTCAGTGATGCGGCTGGATTGGTTCTCATTGACGGTGGCAAGACCGGTCTGCGGGTCTTCGAAATGAAAGATCTGTCTAGGTTGGACCTGTTCGCCCGCAGTGAATTCAACACCGCGCAAGGCAGTCGAACGCCCTACCAGATCTCTGACGCGCAGCTCACAATTTTGCAGTTCGCAATGAAGGGCCAAAAGCTGATCTCAGCCAACGTAGCCGGGCAGGTGCAGATTCGCAGCGTTGAGGATTGGCCCAAAGCCAACGAATCCGCCTGGGCTGCTGAACTGACCATCGACGCCCACGAGGCTCCGATCTCTGCCGTCGCAATATCACTCGACGGCCAAACAATCGCCACCGCCTCAGAAGCCGGCGCACTGAGTCTCTGGTCTGCGGAAACGGGCGAACTGATCAAAGAACTCGAACGCGCGACCGTGCCCGCCATGTCGATGTGTGCAACCGCCAATGGATTCGCGGTCGGCCGAGCAAACGGAGTCCTGGAACTGTGGTCAGCAGTCGATTCCGACGAACCCGAAGTTGAAGAAGTCTTCAATCGGACCCCATCCGCACTCACGTCGTTGATTGTCGAACCCAAGCGAGGCTTGCTTGCGAAGGGCTTGGAAAGTGGAACCGCCGACCTGCTCGAAATGACAAACGCCAAGTCGCTGTCATCCAAAAGGCAACACAGCTACCCGGTCCTGGCAATCGCCCCAACCCCAGACCAACAACGCATCCTCACATGTTCTGCCGACGGCTACTGCTGTGCGTGGCCATCGACTGAACTGACCGAACGCAAGCGTGGCGAAGATGTTGACGGCGCCACTGCCGCAGAGAAGCCGGTTTTTCGATTCCGACTGGGAG
Source organism: uncultured Planctomycetaceae bacterium (assembly GCA_964485095.1). Classification (GTDB taxonomy): domain Bacteria; phylum Planctomycetota; class Planctomycetia; order Planctomycetales; family Planctomycetaceae; genus CAYNWT01. Next base: position 123,747 of record CAZAIB010000002.1, read on the forward strand.
TCCTCTCACCGAACGCTGTCTCCGGCGACGCCAGCTACACAAAAGCTCAAAAAGCCGCGCTCGCTTCGTTCAGAGCTGCCGCCGTGCCTCCCCGAGACAGTCCTCCCGATGCTCTTAAACTTGCCGCGCGGTTGCGGCGTGCGTCGGAAGCAGAACGCAGTTCGATTCGAAAATCGTCGAAAGGCTCCAACCCGCCGGCTACTGGTTCGAAGCTTGAACCAATCCAATCTATCAAGACCGACATCCGGATGGCCCACGTCGAAAACATCCGAGTGGCTCTGTCTGATTCCGGAGAAACCGTCAGCCTCGCCGTATCAGCGGCCAGAGGGAAAGCAGATGGCTTCGTCGAAGCATGGGATGTCCCCACTGCGACGAAATTGAGAGAGTGGCCCAGCGACCGAGCTTTTAACCGCATCCGATTGCTTGGAAACGGACGGTGGCTGGTTTCATTCCAGGAACCCAAAACCCGACGCGAAACGCCCAGCGTCGGCGCGTTCGATTTGCAAGCTGGCGTTGTGCTGCCTGAGTTCGCTGAACCGCGAGTGATTCAGGAACGCGACGGCGCGGTGCTTGTGGGGGCAGCTGGCAAGTATGGTTCAACCGGTGAAGTGATTCAGCTTCTAAACTCGGAAACGATGCAGCAATCAGCGGCGTTCTCGACCTTCGAAGCGGTGGTTCCAGCGCTTGCCATCCTGCCAGATAACCGGCCGGTCGTTTCCATTCGCGATCGGTTCACAACGCGTTTGGTTGTGCTGTCAGCAGATTCACTGCAGGAAGAAGAAACTCTGTTCGAAGGCAAGCTCAAACTGCCGTGGATCGACGAGAACGGACGTCAGCTGGACATTCTGGGCGTCACAGATATCGCCCTGTCTGCGAAGGGTTCGACCCTTGTGACTCATGGACGATTCGACAACCGCGACTATCGCTTTACCATCTGGAAAAAGAAGGGGGCCGGCTTCAATCAGGAAGACGCTCGCGGCGTCAAAGAAGCCACCAGTTTCCTGGCGGAACACGGTGTCATTGGTCCGCGAATGATGTTCGTGAACGGCCAACAAAAATCACTGGCGCTCATCACTTCCAAAGGCCTGACAGTGATTGACACTGAGACCGGTAAGGCCGACGAACAAATCGAATTGCCTGGCAAGATGACAACCTTCGATCCGAAGGGCCGATGGATCGTGACCCACGACGGAACCGGCAGTCTAGAAGTAAGGTCGCTGACCAGCCCACAAAAAACACCCCGAAAATTCCGTGCCCACGACGCGCCTGTCAGGTCCATGGCCTTCTCCAGCAGTGGTGAGTTCCTCGTAACAGTCGGCGAAGAAAACCAACTCAAAGTCTGGCAACTGGATAGCTGGATAGCTGGCTAATGACTGCGATCCGCGATCGCGGATGATCTTCAGTCGGCTAAGGGGCACCAGGTACGGAAAGCTGATTCCACCAGCGGCAACGTCAGCCGGACAAAAAAGAACGCGTGTGGCCGAAACCACACGCGCTTTCCTGGTGTCTAAAGCTGGTTCTCCGCAGACTATTTTGCAGACTCCAGCATCTCGATAATCTGTGCTTCATCGAAGTTCTCAGCCTTCGCCTGAATGCGAACAACGATGATGTCGTTGCCGTCTTTAGCGTGACCCTTCAGCTCACGCCATTCCTCGTCGGAACCTGATCGCTTGCCTTTGATGAATTTCAGGGTGACGGGCTTACCAAACATGGTCAGCTCGCGGTCTTCACTGGAGTCGACGTTAAGTTGAGCCAGCTGGCCTTCGACATTCTGTCCGCCGCCGCCTTGCGAGAACGCCTGTTCCATCTGCTGGTCGATTTGCTCCTGGCTAGCATTCCCGTCCTGTACTTTAAGCAAGACTCTGGTCAGGATGATTCCACCCTCGTCGGTCTTCGACTTCCAGTTTGCCATGCTCATATCCATGACCCATGGAACCGACATTTCCATATGGAACACCGGTTCCCACTGGTCCTCGTTGATCTCCATCGGAATGATGTTTTGCGTTTTCGTGGCAACCTCTGCTGGCGTATTCGTCACCGTTGGCTTCATTTGGTAGCCCATGAAGGCAGCGCCGCCACAGCAAACCACTAGACCAAGGCCAGCCACAATTCCCAGGACGATGAGAACCTTCGCTCCGGTTCCCATTCCTTTTTTTGGTGCTCCACCGTCCATACTCATTTCACTACCTTCCAGATGCCCCGATCGTTTCGCTCGGGAATGCGATTACTGATGTTCTATGGCCACACTAGCCATGCGTCAACTCGTTCTGTCACTTCGTGAGGAAGCCGCCGTACCTGTTGTCTCCGTAGTTGTGTTATTCGTTGAGAACGTACGAGTGCTTAGGATGGATCAGAATCTTTGGCAAAATGGACGAACCGGCTGTCCGCCGCAGGTCCGCATTGCAAATTCACTCCGCAGCCACAGGGTGCGCCGGGCGGCCTACCAACGGAACCGATTCCGTGCGTTCGTGACCCGGCACGTAGACTTCGTCCACCTCTGTCGCATCAATCTGATGTCGCAGTTCAAGAAACGTCAGCGTCGCCCACGTGAAGAACGCCGCTGTCGCTGGTCCTGCACAAAGCAACGTGACGATGGCCGCAGGCCACGTCGTACCGACGCTGCCACCAAACAGCAGCACCCCAACGGACTTGCCGAGCTGCGCTGGAAGAAATCCGATCATCAGAACGCTGGCCAACGCGGCGGCGTAGTGGAATGGCCGAGTCAAAACAAAGTTGATCGCGCGGCTGACTCCATCAAAGCAGTCGCTAAGTTCAGTGGCTTGAGCGGCAAACATGAGCGGCCATCCGATTGCAGTCAGAACCAAAAAGATGCAAACCAATGCCGTTATCGCCCACCACAGGGCGGCATAGATGGCTCCCCCAACCCACGGCAGCCACGTAAACCCGCCGCACAAATACCGCACAAGAATCAGAACACAACAAATCACCAATGGCAAAACTGGCGCCAGCCAGGACTGCAGCGTTCGAGGCAAAGTAAACTGAAGGACCTCGCGCCAGCCTGGTGTTCGGTCGCTGGATAATCTCACAGCAACCGATCGACAAATCGCACTCCCAAGAACGGCGCAGACCAACAGGTTCCAACCCAAGGCACCCGCCTGCACCGCAAGTTGCGCGGTGACTGAACTCAGTACGCAGCCCATCAGCAACATACTTGTCGCAGCCGGACCATACAGGACAGAACCAACCGGCAGCGCAAAGAACCCATCGCCAACGCGAACAACGGCGGCAGATCCTTCAAAGAGGTTTAGCAACCCAGTGCCCAGAAACCAGGCCGCAGCAGCCAGAAGTCCCAGGGCCAGTGTCTGAATCGTCAACGCCCGCCACGCGTTCCAGCCGGTTACGAATAACCGACGCCACACGGGTGTCCCGGCATTGCTGGTTTGAAAGGCTGTTGTACTGCTACTCATGCGTGACGATTCCGTTCGCGACGTCCGTTACGCGAAGCGTCCCAGATCACTGGCAGTTGTTCCAGATCAAAAGCAGTGTCAGGATCAATTGGCCTGACGTGTCTTGGCGACTTGTTCGTGCTGGTCACTTACATCCGCAGATCTGCGCAGATTCACGCAGATTCGTTTTCCTGGTCCGCGCACCTAATCTGCGAAAATCTGGGAGAATCTGCGGATAAACAACACAGTAAGCGTTCGCAGCCTGAACACTCCGCGCTAACTCTCTGAACGCATTCGGGAGATGACGGTCGAGATTTTCTCAATCGCCAACGTCACGTCATCAGGCGTCGTCTCAAGTCCGACAGAGAACCGCACTGCCGACGTGTAAACGTCCTCCGCACAGCCCATCGCGACCAACGCGGGAGCTGGATCGGCCGAACCGCTGGCGCAGGTGCTGCCCAGCGAACACGCAATCCCCGCAAGATCCAACGCGACCAGCATCGCTTCGCCGTGCAATCCGGGAAAAGAGATGTTCAGAGTGTTCGGTAACTTGTTGGCAAGAGAACCGTTGACGACTGCGGGCGAACACCGTTCCATCAATCCTGCCTGGAGTTCATCTCGACGCTGCAAGGTTTGCTTCATCCGCTCACCCATGTCGCGTTCGAAAATCTCCAAAGCCTTCGCCATGCCCACAACCAACGCGACGGCTTCAGTGCCCGGTCGGAACCCGGCTTCCTGGTGGCCCCCAAACTGAAACGCAGGCAACCGTGTTCCTTCCTTCAACAACAGCGCCCCGATCCCACGCGGCCCATGAAACTTATGAGCCCCGAGTGCCAGAGACGTCACGTTGCTCTTCCGAAACGAAACTGGAATCTTGCCAACAGCCTGAACCGCGTCCAGGTGAAACGGAACCGAATGTTGTTCGCACTTCTTTGCCAATGGCGCGATGTCCTGAATCACTCCGGTTTCATTGTGAGCCAAAATAACCGACGCGATCTTCACCGCGTTCCAATCGACCTGTTCCAATTGTCCCTCGACAAACAGGCCATCGGAATCGACATCAAGAAAGTCAATCTTCCAACCGCGCGGTTCCAGCTGACGACACGACTCCATCGTCGCCGGGTGTTCGCCAGCCGTTAGCAGAATTGTCCCCGGTTCCTGATCAGCGAACCCAAACAGTGCCATGTTGGTCGATTCAGTTCCACCGCTGGTCAGGATGACTTCTTTCGGATCCGCATCCAAAACCCGCGCGATGGTTTCGCGAGCATCTTCGAGAGCCTGCCGAGCTTTCCGTCCTGGAGCGTGTCGGCTGCCGGGGTTGGCGTAGCTTTCGGCGAAGTGATGCGACATGGCGTCAATCACTTCGGGCAGCGGCCGCGTGGTCGCGTTGTTATCCAGGTAGATGTTCATTGTGTTCCTTCTGTGGTGGACGAAGTCATGAGCCCCAATGCGAGAAGACTCCGGAAAGGACTCGTTGCCTTGGCCACTACGAATTAATTCGCGAGCCATTCAGCGTCAGAACCAACGACCGGGCCGTTCCCCTGTCGCGATGCTCACACAGAAAAATCCCCTGCCAGGTTCCCAGCCGCAAATGCCCGTCGGCAATCGGCACCGATACAGAACTTCCCAGCATCGACGCCTTCACATGCGCCGGCATGTCGTCGGGACCTTCGCACGTGTGAATGTACGGGAAGTCCTCCGGGGCGATGGCGTTGAATGAACTCTCCAAATCCACTGGCACATCGGGATCCGCGTTCTCATTAATCGTCAGCGATGCCGACGTGTGCTTGATGAACACATGCAGAATTCCAACTTCGATGTCGCGAATGTCAGGCATGGCCTGTACGACTTCGCGAGTAATCAAATGGAACCCACGCGTTCGTGGCGAGAGACGAATTTCCTGCTGCAGCCAAACGCTCATCAGCTTCTCGCTCCGCCAATCGATTTCCATCGCAACCAATGATCGGCAAGTACGATCGCGATCATCGCTTCGGCCATCGGCACGAACCGAGGCAACAGGCACGGGTCGTGTCGGCCTTTGGTCATGATTGTTGTGGCTTCACCTTTGGAATCGACAGTCGCCTGATCCATCGGCAGGCTGCTGGTCGGCTTCACCGCCGCGCGAAGAAGAATCGGTTCACCAGACGTGATCCCGCCCAACATCCCACCATGCCGGTTAGAACTCGTTCCAACCGGCGGCGTGCGTTGGCCGTTGGGCACAAACAGATCGTTGTTCTCACTACCGCGAGCCGTCACGCAACCGAACCCAATTCCGTACTCCACGCCCAGAACCGCCGGCAGACTAAACAGCGCTTTCGCAAAGTCCGCCTTAATCTTGTCAAACACCGGTTCGCCCAAACCGGCGGGAACATTCTTCGCGACAATTTCCGCGGCACCGCCGATGGAATCTCTCTGCTTCCGAACGGTATCAATTAGGTCAATCATCTTCGCCGCAGCGCTGGCGTCGGGGCACCGAATCGGATTGAAACTGCCATCCGCGTTCTGTTCCACATCCTCCAAAGTCAACGCGGCAGGATTCTCAACCGTCGCCTTAATGTCACCCACCTGGCAAACATACCCAACCACATCCCCGCCAAACTCAGCAGCGATCAGCTTCTTCGCAATCGCACCAGCCGCCACACGAACCGTCGTCTCCCGCGCGCTGCTGCGTCCGCCTCCGCGGTAGTCGCGGAAGCCGTACCGAGCGTCGTAGGTGAAGTCAGCGTGGCCCGGACGGTACTTGTCTTTGATGTCGGAGTAGTCCCGACTGCGTTGATCCTTATTGCGAATCAGAATCGCAATGCTGGTTCCCGTCGTGCGTCCCTCAAACACGCCCGCAAGGAACTCCGGCATATCCGCCTCATCGCGCTGCGTCGTGATTGAACTCTGTCCAGGCCGCCGCCGCTGCAAATCGGGAATCAGATCATCAACGCTAAGTTCCAATCCTGGTGGCACGCCATCAATGATGACAACATTGCCCGGACCATGACTCTCGCCAGCCGTCGTGATTCGAAATGCTTGTCCGAACGAATTTCCGGGCATAAGAAAGCCTGATAGGAACCAAATGAAACCAAATTGTAGTGTGAGCAACACCCCCTGTGTACTCGCGCCAACTCACTCCGAGCACGTCCCGAACATGTCACCTCTCCCGCTTGCGGGAGAGGTCGCGGTCTCAGCCGCGGGAGAGGGCTTCCAGCACAAGACCCTCAACAAAGAGAACCCAAGCCCACACCGCAAATCCCACACACCACCCGCCGCACCAAAACCCTCTCCGGGCTTACAGCCCGACTCTCCTAGAGGCAGAGTGGCAAGGATCGGACGCTACAGCAGATTCTCAAACCCCTGCTCCTTCAACGCCGCAACCAAATCGCGCATCGCGTCGGCATCATGCCGGTTCGCAATCAACGTCGCATCCGGCGTGTGCACGACAATGCAATCTTTCATGCCGAGAGTCGCGATCAGGTGATTGTCGGGCGAACGCACAATGCAGCCTTCCGTGTTCACGCCGCAAAACGGACCGTCGATGGTGTTCCCGTTGTCATCCTCGCCCAACAAGCGTGGTAGTGAGAGCCAACTACCGACGTCGTCCCACTCGAAGGGAGCCTCCACAACAGTAATCTGTTTCGCTTTTTCCAACACCGCGTGGTCAATGGAAATCGAATTCATCTGCGGGAACTCGGCCGCCAACATCGCGTCGAACCCATCGGTTCCAAGTGCGTCGGCTAGCTTTAGCAGCCGCTGATGCATGTCTGGTTCGTGTTCCGACAGCACATCCAGAATCGCCTGAGCGCTCCAGCAAAAGATTCCGCAGTTCCAGTAATAGCTACCGGCATCGACATACTGCTGAGCGATCTCGCGTTCTGGCTTCTCCCTGAACGAACTCACCTTAAACGCGCCGTCGATGGTCGAGAGTGCTTCGCCGCGTTCGATGTAGCCGTAACCCGTGGCTGGGTATGTGGGCGGAACACCAAACAGGACAAACTGGTTCGGATCGCCCGCCACAATTTGTTGAGCAATCTTGCCCGCGTTCTGGAACACTTCCTGCGGCTGAATCACATGGTCGGCCGGCATGACAAACATGACCGCGTCCGGATCTTTTTTCAGCAGGTTAATCGCGGCCAGTCCCAGACATGGCGCCGTGTTGCGAGCACAGGGTTCGATGATGATGTTGCTGGCGGGCACGTCCGGCAACTGCCGGCCGGTTTCTTCAGCCTGAACCGCGTTCGTCACGACCCATGTGTTCGCGGTGTCGATCCAGCCATCGCAGCGGCCGACGGTGTTCTGGATCATTGTCTGCTCGCCGGATAACTTGAGCAGCTGTTTTGGAGTTTTCTTGCGGCTTTGTGGCCAGAAGCGAGTGCCGCTCCCGCCTGCCATGACTACGGCGTGCAACATGTGTGCGTCTCGTATCTTTCGTTTGACGGTCGATGAGCCCGCATCATAGGCTGCCGACCAATTCCTGCGAACGCGACTTCATGAACCCACCAGAATCACAGCCAACGGCACGTTTGCTCACGCCATCCGGACGTGGTGCCGTGGCCACGATTGTGCTTCAGGGGGAACCTAAACAACTCGCACAAGTCGATCGGTTCTTTTCGCCGGTCAACGGCAAGCCACTTGCCGACCAGGTAGTTCAACAGTTGGCCTTCGGGCATTGGGGAACCGAAGAACCCCGGGAAGAACTACTGGTGTGCCGAACCGCCGACGGAACCGCTGAGATCCACTGCCACGGTGGCACCGCGTGTGTGGAACGCGTTCTGACTGACCTCCAGACCGCCGGCATCGAATCAGCCACAAGCGAGAACGTTACGCTGCAAGACGAACTCGCCAACGCCGTGACCCACGCACCAACACTCAAAACGGCGCAGTGTCTGCTCAAGCAGCAACGGCTCTGGGCTGCGTTCGTTGATGGGCTGCTGAGTTGCGACTCGTGCGAACAAATTGTCGAACGGGTAAACGGCGTCATCCAGTGGGCTGACTTTGGGCGACATCTGACTGAACCCTGGCAGGTCGCGATCGTGGGCGAACCAAACGTTGGCAAGTCTACGCTGCTCAATGCGTTGCTGGGATTCGATCGATCCATCGTGTTCGATCAACCAGGAACCACGCGCGATGTGGTGTCTGCACGGACGGTGTTTGATGGCTGGCCGATTTTGCTAAGCGACACGGCCGGCCTAAGAGAAACCGATGACGCCATCGAACGCAGCGGAGTCCAGGCGGCCCACGCGCGAGCTGAATCGGCGGACTTGCGATTGCTGGTAACTGATATCCGCGACTCAGTGAGCGGCAAAGCGCTAGCCGCCGGTGAGCCACCAATGCCGGGGGCTGGCGCCCGCCCGCTCACAAAGCCGTTCTTGCATGTCGGAAACAAAGCTGACACGGTCGAACAGCCAGAACACACCGTGGATGTTCTCGTATCCGCAACAACCGGCCAGGGCGTCGATGGTTTGATCGAACGCATCGCTGCGGCTCTGGTTCCAACGGTTCCAAACGACAGCCAGTGTGTCCCAATATCCAGCGATCAACTTGTCTGGCTGAACAGAATTGTGGAAATCTGCGAACAAGGTCCGCTGGAAGCGGTCAAAGATCTTGTCCGCACCCGCCTGCGATGAGTTAAACTGCGACCACGATGACTGACGAAGCCCCAACAACTTACTCGCACCCGCGTCCCGATTTCCCGCCGCCGCTAAGCTACGGCGATCTGAAACTGGCGACACGTTACCACTTGTCGCCACTGGCCGGGTTCACAAATCTCCCGTTCCGCCGCATCGTCCGTGCGATTGGTGGAGTGGGCCTGGCGACGACAGACCTTGTCAACGCGCGAGGTTTGTTGGCGGGCGGCGAACGAACGCTGGAGCTTGTCGAGACGACGCCGGACGACAGCCCGTTTGCGGTTCAGATATTCGGATCAGAAGCCGACATCATGGCCGAAGCCGCCCAGTTTCTCGAAGCGCGCGGAGTGCATTCGATTGACATCAACATGGGCTGTCCGGTCAACCGCATCACCAAAGGCGGTTCGGGCGCCAGCATGATGCGGAAGACAGACGAAACCGTCGCGCTGGTCGAAAAGATTGTCCAGTCGGTTTCTATCCCCGTGACCTGCAAGATGCGACTGGGTTGGGACGATACGCAGCTGACGGCTCCTTTGTTCGCAAAACTGTTTCAGGACGTCGGCGCAGCGGCGATTGCGATTCACGGTCGCACGCGCGAACAGGGTTTCAGTGGCGTGGTGAACCTGGACGGTATTCGGCAGGTTGCTGAAGCCGTCGATAAGATCCCTGTCATCGGCAACGGTGATGTGCGTTCGATACCTGATGCGGCGAGGATGCTGAAAGAAACCGGGTGCGACGGCGTTTCAGTTGGGCGCGGAGCGTTGGCGAATCCGTGGATTTTCAAACAGCTTGCAGCCTGGGAAGAAACCGGTTCGTATCCACCGGCCGGGACATTCGACGAACGGCTGGCGCTTCTCATCAAGCAGTTCGAATACCTGGAAGCTCGCACCGGAACCCGCCGCGCGATTGTGCGGTTCCGGAAGATGGGCCATTGGTATTTGAAAGGGATGCAGGTGCGAAAGCGGCTTCGGGGCGACTTCCAAATCGCGAAGACCCGCGAAGAGTTCGACGCCGTGCTGGCGATCATCCGCGAAGAAGGCCCCGTACGCGGCTCCCGCGACGGAGTGCTCAGAGACGTGCACATTCCCGTCCCCTCCGGCCCGATTGCGCACTGGTAGGCGAACAGAGATCGGGTTAGCAATCGCGTGGCCGAGTGAACGAAATGTTTCGTGGCCGAAGGAAACTTTAGGCTCGCGCCCAATTGCACTGACTTTAGATTTTCCGCCTCCGCCTCCGACTTTACGTCGGGGGTTTAACGGCTTCTGCACTACTGCGCACTGCTGACCGTAGTGCAAAATCCCTGGACCCACCGATGTAAAATCGGTGGCGAAGGGTAAAGTTCGGGACTTCGACGATCGCCTATCGTACGGTTCCGGCCGAATCAGCAATCCTGCAGCCCCAACCCCGGAATGTCGATTAAAACCCTAGAGGGAACGCGCAGAACTCGGCCAACTATCCGAGCCCTCCAACACATCACCCATCCAACCGGGCGTGCACCGGCCAATCTCAGCCACGCCCCCAACCGGATACCGATCGAACGGAACGTTCGTATGAGCCGCGATTCAACGGTTAAACTTGTCATCATTGTTGTTGAGCTGGCGCTTGTTGCCGCGCTGATGGTCTCGCGCGGGCTGACCGTTGCGGTCGGAGATCTTGGAAAGCCGGTCGGCTTCGCGCTGCTGTTACTGGTCGTTGCGCTGTTCTATCAGAAACGCAAGGTCAGCAGTTTTGTGATGTGCCTGCTGGGGCTGACGCATGTCGTTGTGTTTACTGCCGGGTACACGCTTTTGATGTACTCGGTGTCAACGTTGAACGCGCCGCTTGTTGATCAACAGCTGATGAACTTTGACAAAGCCTGCGGGGTATCACTGCCCGCGATTGTTGAGTGGGCTAAGGCGAATCCCGGGATCACTGGCTGGCTACAATTGACGTACGATTCGCTGCTGATCCAAACCGCTTTGGTTGTGACGGTTCTGGGCATGCGAGGTAAACGCGTTCCGATGGAACAGTTTGTCATGCAGTTCATCCTTAGCACACTCATCGTACTGCTGGCGTTGACGTTCGCTCCGGCACTTGGGCCGTTTCACGCGTACGGTTACGAATTGAACGGTGCGCAGGAACGCTACATGGAGCACTTCACCGCGCTGCGCGATGGCAGCATGACGCGGCTCACGCTTTCTGAAGCGGAGGGACTGATTACCTTCCCATCATTCCACACAACATGGGCCATTATTCTGGCGTGGGCCTACCGCCGCGATTTGTTGTTGTTTGTTCCGCTAAGTCTCGTGAACCTCGCCGTGATTTTCTCAACGCTCACAACAGGTTGGCACTACTTTGCAGACGTCGTGGGTGGTGTGCTTGTTGCCGTCGTCGTCATTTGGCTGACCAATGCTTTGAAGCCATGGTTCTACGATGAGAACGAAGAACCGCGAATGGTTGGATCCCGGAACGCGGCCGGACCCGACGTCCCACAGACCTGAGCGGGACACTCCCCGCCGCTGCCCACATCCCTCCGGGTTCCAACCAGCTCAAACACGCAAAAATATTCGTTTGCGAAACAGAAACAAAAGCAGCAGCCACTTTAC
>CAZAIB010000003.1:0-121785 GCA_964485095.1 uncultured Planctomycetaceae bacterium
TGTTACCCATGTCTCCGGTCCGAACAGTAAAATCGGTGGCGAAGGGTAAAGTCAGCCCCATAGGGGTGATGGCTTGGTGTGGTAGCGCGTGATCGACCCGAGGGCTTACGCCCTTCGGCTCACTGGGTGAGCCTTCGCATTTAACTTGCCTGGTTACTCCACCGGATCGTAGCCGCCTTTGTTAAACGGATGGCATCGACAAATCCGACAGAGACCTTTCCACGAACCAACAACAGCGCCGCGCTTCCTGACAGATTCGATGAAGTACTGGCTGCAGGTTGGACTGAACCGGCAGTTGCGGCCCAGCCAGGGGCTGATCATCAATTGATAGCCGCGGACACACGCGATCAGGCAGCGCGATGGGATGTTACGCAGGAAGTTCACGGGTTCAGTTTGCGGTCTGAACACATCGCGGATCAACCCTTAACGCGATAACCGAGCGAACTCAGTTCCCTGCGAACGCGTTCCAGGTGATCGCCCTGGATTTCCAGGTTGCCGTCCTTCAGAGTCCCGCCGGCTCCGCAAGCGGTTTTCAGTTTGGTGAGCATTTCCTGCAATGCATCGCCTTCGTCCAGCAGGCCGGCGACGACGGTGACAACCTTGCCCTTTTTTCGCTTCTCTTTGGACAGCCGCGCGGTTTGCTTGTCTGTGGGCGTGCGTGGTTCTGGTTCGGGTTCAATTGGCGGGCACTGACATTCGGTTTCCGGTTTCTCGCAGCGCTCACAGTGAGGCGGGCGGTCGAATTGAGTGCCTTCGAACAATCGCATGTGGGAACCTGTGCAAATGAAAACAGGGTTCGCGACAGATGTCACAAACCCTGCTTTGATAGTGCCCAAGAGAGGATTCGAACCTCCACGTCCCGAAGGACACTGGCTCCTGAAGCCAGCGCGTCTGCCAATTCCGCCACTTGGGCTGAACACATCACCGACCGTTGGTCAGTCGTGAGAAGATACGCGTTTCTTTGCCTCTGGGCAAGCGGTGAGATTCGGAATTCAAACGGCTGGACGACTTCGATTCCGTCTGGTCTCGCGATCGTTACGAGTGACACAATTTCCGGTCCACTTAAGCCGGTTCGTCACGGGACAGTGGTTCCATGAGCGCCGATAACCTGAGACCGCTCATTGATTCTTCAGCCCGGAGCGCTGCTTGTTGAACTCGCGGTTCAGCTTTTTCAGTCCCTCAAGGTTCTCACGCAAAGACTGTTCGGCATCCATCTTTGGTCGGTGATCCAGAATACCGATCGGACCTTTGTATCCGCTGGTGCGAATGACCTTCAGCAATCGTTGGTCATGCTGCCCTTTGCCGACGGACACAATCTTCGGCTCAGCGTTATCGTTCATGCCATTGATGTTCAGGCACAACAGGTACGGCTGCATTTGCTTTAGCACGTTGGCGAAATCGTTGATGCGATCGTGAGCGTGGTGCAGGTTGTACACGATGCCAACATCATCACCGCCACCGTTCTCACGCAACCATTTGCAGACCGCGATCAGGTTCTCCGGCTGACCGCTCCAACCGCCGTGGTTGTAGAGCCCCAACTTGCTGCCGATGCCTTTGACCTTCTTAAGCGTCGGCATGAGTTCACGACCGGCTGCCGCGACTTTTTCCTCCTGTGAGTCGGCCTTCGGAGTGGACATCATCCGCCAAATTTGTGGATGCAGCTTGTACTTCTTGAATAGCTCGAACGCCGCATCATGTTCGGCCCAGAACGCGAAGTATTCCAGGCCGTTCTTTTTGTACTCCAGAATTTCCTGTTCGAAGCTGGCGACGTGTTCCTGCCGCCAATCGTAAGCGACCTTGCGAATGCCCAGCTTCTTCAGCATGGTCGCTCGTTCTGCGGGACCGCGTTTCTTTGCGTCAAACGGGACAATGCACCACGCGACCAGGTTGTCTTTTGCGAAGACGTCCTGAGTCTTGCGGCCTTTCGGCACTTTCGCATTCGGAAGTGCGCCGGACTGTTCCTGCGCGAACGCGGCGGACGAAGTACAAATCAATGCGATTGCGAAGAGGCGTTTCATGGGTCGTCCTATTGGGTTTAACAGGATCAGTGTACCGGCTGGTCGGGTTCTCAAACATGCTGCCCGGCCAGCCAACCGGTGCTGAACGCGGCCTGGAAGTTGAAGCCGCCGATGGGGCCGTCGATGTCCAGAATCTCACCGGCGAAGAAAAGCCCAGGCACGCTTTTGCTTTGCATGTTGCGGCTGTCGACTTCTTTCAGGTTCACGCCGCCGGCTGTGACTTCGGCTTTCTTGTAACCCTGTGTTCCGTTGAGCGGGAAGTCGGTTTGTTTGACGACGTCGACCAGGCGCTGGACCTGCTTCTTTGAGAGTTCTCCGTTGTTTTGCGATTGGGGAATGTCGGCATGATTCAACAACGCCTCGACCAGGCGGCGCGGGAAGAACGGTGATAGCAGTTGCCCGACGACTTGCTTACCGGTTCGCTGTTTCTGCTGGTTGAATCGGTCTGTCAGTTGATCGGGCGTGAGTGTCGGCAGGAAGTCGCACCGCATCACCAGCTTTTCGTTGACCGGGTTGTCCAAACCGAACCGCGTCACCGCGCGGCTGATGTTCATGGCTGTCGGGCCAGAGAATCCAAAGTGCGTAAACAACAGCGGCCCGCGCCGGGTGTCCAGTCGTTTTGGCTTGCCTTTGACGGCCTGCGATTCCGGGAAGACCGACAGTTCGCAATCTTCGATCGTGATGCCCTTGAGTTCGTGAACCCATTCGCGGTCGCAGACAACCGGAGCCAACGCCGGAACCGTCTTCACGATGGAATGCCCAAACGATTCCGCCCACGCGTATCCGTCACCCGTGGTTCCGCAGCCGGGGTATGACTTGCCGCCGGTTGTGATGATCAGGTTCTTAGCTTCGAACTGTTGTTGTTCTGTCTGAACCATGAACCCGGCCGGTTCATCGGCGCTCTCACTAGAGTCACGCCGCAGGATATTTATCACCGCGTGTTCGGTCAGTATTTTCGCTCCGGCGTCCGTCGCCAGTGTCACCAATGCATCGCGAACATCGATGGCTTTGTTCGAAACCGGAAATATCTTGCCCGTGTCTTCGACCTTGGTTTCCACGCCCAGCGATTCGATTTTCCGGATCACTTCTTCCGGCGAAAGCGCCGCCAAAGCTGATCGCAGAAACTTGCCTTGCCGTCGTCCGAACGCATCGGCGATGCCGCGAGCGTCGCAGTTGTGGGTGATGTTGCAGCGTGTTCCGCCCGACATCAAAATCTTGACGCCGATCTTCGTGTTCTTTTCGAGAACCAAAGCACGCCGCCCGCGAACTCCCGCGCTGGCCGCCGCCATCAGCCCCGCCGCGCCGGCTCCGACGACGATCACATCCCATTTGTCGTCTGTTGAATTCAAAGGCCTGGTTTCTTCCGGCGTCGGTTTGGATCTGTCGGCACCAATTGTAGTGCGTACGACCGCGCAAAAAGAAAGCTCGGTTCGTTGTGTTGAACCGAGCTTCCTGTGGCAGCTAAATATTAACTGACTACTTTGCGTCCAGGTCGGCTGGAGTATCCTCGGCCAGCAACTCAGACACGACTCCGTCCAGGTAGGCGTAATCGTGCAGTCCGACGGCCTTCAGACGAACCTTGCCAGCTTTGTCGATGAACATGGTCGTCGGGAAGCCACCGAAGTCCGGGACCTGCGATCGCGTTTCTTCGTCACCCAGGATGCACGGGTAGTTAATGCCGGCTTTCTTGACGTAGTTAACGACCCGCTGGATGTTGTCTTCGTCACTCTTGCCTTGTTCGTAGTTAAGACCCAACACTTGGAGACCCTGATCTCCATACTTGTCCTGCAATTTGATGAACGAAGGGATTTCTTCCTGGCATGGAGGACACCATGTGCCCCAGATGTCAACGATGACGACCTTGCCCTTATACGAAGCCAGGTTCTGTTCGTTGCCATCAATGTCAGCTAGAGCGAACTCAAATGGGAATGATTCTCCGTTGGCGAGTTCCTCTTTGGCGTGTTCCCTGGCCTTCTCAAGAGCAGCAATTTCTCTTTCCTTGAGCCGTTCTTCGAAGCCGGCAACGGCTCGAACAGTTTCAAGATCTGGATTGCTTCGAAGCTGGTCGAAGTCTGCGAAACCGGCAACGAGAGCTTCTTCCAAACTCTTAGAGGCACCATCGAAATCGCCGTCCACCGCCAGAGCGCAAGCTTCGTTGTAGAACACCTGGCCAACAAACGTTGGCGGCAGTTCCTGGGTGGTGCTCTTCATGGCTTTACGAAGTGCAGTGGCAGATTGCTTGTAGAACGCGTTACCAGCTTTCGCGTCTGATCGGCTGATCTCCATACCGATTTGTTGTGAAATGCCGGCCATGTTCAGGAGCCCCATCTCGGCTCCAGTCTTAGCCTGTTCGAGAACCTGTTTGTAAGCCTGGTCTGCCCCCGGTGGCATGCCGTCTGGCAAGGCAAGGTAGCCATCGGCCATCCCGTCGTCGGTGGCAGCGGCAGCGGTGTCGCCTTCATGGTCATGATCGGCGTGATCGTGGGCATCGGAGTCAGCAGGTTCACCAAGGACGTCCCCGGCATCGGCGCCACTGGCGTCCGCGGCCTGGTCGGTGTTGGCAACTGGTTCCGTAGCGGTATCGGTACAGCCGACAAAGAACAGGAGCGCCAACGCAGTTGCACTGGTGCTCCACTTTGAAAGTGACATTGAGCAGATCCTTTTTGGATAATGAGGGAGCTCGAAGGATAGCGGACGCCTGGACCCCTGACACTGGCAAAAACCGCGA
Organism: uncultured Planctomycetaceae bacterium; assembly: GCA_964485095.1. Taxonomy (GTDB): domain Bacteria; phylum Planctomycetota; class Planctomycetia; order Planctomycetales; family Planctomycetaceae; genus CAYNWT01. The sequence continues at coordinate 4,747 of CAZAIB010000003.1, forward strand.
GCGTAAGATCCTTAACCCACCCTGCCGCGATTTTTCGGCGCACCTGCAGTCAACGACACATCAGTCACCTCCCCGCTTGCGGGAGAGGTCGCGGTCTCAGCCGCGGGAGAGGGCGGGTTTTGAGTTTTGAGTGTGTTTCGTGTGTTCTGTTTGTTTGTGGGTGCGCTGCCCCCTCTCCCGGGCTTACAGCCCGACCTCTCCCCCAAAAAGGGGCGAGGTGACTGGGATGACGTGCTCCCGATGAACCCAACTGATCAGTCACTTCACTCCATCACCAGATAGCGGTTCGTACCCACTTCGGCCAGGATACAAAACTCCGTTCAACACTCTGTCATCACAAGCTCGACCAATGGCAACGAATTCCGGAAAACGGCTTCGCAGCGAAGCGTGGTTCAACACGCCGTCGGATCCCAGCAATACGGCCATCTATGTTGAACGCTTTCTCAACTACGGACTAACGCTTCCCGAGATGCAGTCGGGCAAACCGGTGATCGGGATCGCTCAGACTGGCAGTGACATCTCGCCCTGCAACCGTGTTCACCTGCAAACGGTCGAACGCGCACGTGATGGAGTCATCGCGGCGGGCGGACTGCCGTTTGTGTTTCCGATGCATCCGATTCAGGAAAGCTGCCGCCGCCCAACCGCCGCGCTTGATCGGAACCTGGCGTACCTTGGCCTGGTTGAGATCATGCATGGCTACCCGTTTGACGGCGTCATCCTGACCACGGGCTGCGACAAGACAACGCCGGCCGCAATCATGGCCGCGGCGACTGTCAACCTGCCGTCGATCGTGTTGTCCGGCGGACCGATGTTGGACGGGTGGTTCGAAGGAACGCTGGCCGGTTCGGGCATGATGCTGTGGCACGCTCGCCAACTGCTGGCGACGGGCGAGATTGACTACGACAAATTCATGGACATGATCGCGTCCACGACCATGAGCCCCGGTCACTGCAACACCATGGGCACCGCTCTCACCATGAACTGCCTGGCCGAAGGGCTGGGAATGTCACTGCCCGGCAGCGCGTCGGTTCCGGCTGCTTACCGACAGCGCTTGCAGGTCGCCTACGAAACGGGCCAACGCGCGGTTGAGATGGTTTTGGAAGAACTCACACCGGACAAGGTGCTCACGCGGAAAGCCATCGAGAACGCCATCGTCCTGAACAGCGCCATCGGCGGTTCCACAAACGCGCCGGTTCATATTACTGCGATCGCCAGACACGCGGGTGTCGAAATCTCCGTTGAAGACTGGCAGGAACACGGTTACGACGTGCCGCTGTTGGTGAACTGCCAACCGGCCGGCGAATTCCTCGGCGAAGGTTTTCATCGAGCGGGTGGGGTACCGGCGGTCGTTACGGAACTGTTGGCCGCCAATCGCATGCACGCAGATGCCATGACCGTGACCGGCAAAACGATCGGTGAGAACAACGTCGGCCGAACCACAACAAACCGCGAGGTCATTCGATCCTGTTCTGAACCGCTTATGGAACAGGCTGGTTTCCTGGTCGTATCCGGCAACCTGTTTGAAGCGGCCATGATGAAGACATGCGTCATTAGCGACGCGTTCCGAACTCGCTATCTTTCTGAACCAGGCAATGAAGACTGCTTCGAAGCGCGTGTGGTCGTGTTTGACGGACCAGAAGATTATCACGCTCGGATTGACGATCCGGAACTGGCGATTGACGACTCGTGCCTGCTAACGATCCGCGGTTGTGGGCCAATCGGTTATCCCGGCAGCGGCGAAGTGGTCAACATGCAGCCGCCGGCGGCTCTCATCGAACAAGGCATCCGCGAACTTCCCACGATGGGCGACGGTCGGCAAAGCGGAACCTCAGCCAGCCCATCTTTATTGAACGCGTCGCCGGAATCCGCGGTCGGCGGCAACATGGCTCTGCTGGAAACGGGCGACCGTGTGCGAATTGATCTCAAGAACCGTACCGTCAATCTATTGATCACCGACGAAGAACTGCAGCAACGCAGAACCGACTATGTGGCTCCCGAACTAGCAAACGCGACTCCCTGGCAGCAGCTTTACCGGGAAAGCGTCGGGCAACTCGCAACCGGAGCCTGCATGGATTTCGCGACCGCCTACCACAACGTCCGCGACGACTTACCCCGCCACAGCCACTAGGCAACTTCCAGTTGCATCGGGGTTCCGGTGGGGGCATTGGGATGGTGTTGTTCGGATCGCCGCGGCCGGTTGGTGACTTTTCGTTGCATTGGTGATGGAGCGTTCGAGAAGCCCGGCATCTCACTGGTTTTTCCATGTGGCTTTTACGTTGGACCGATCTTGAGTTCCCTAGTTGTGTGAGAACCAATGAGATGCCGGGCTTCTACACCCCGGTTTTGACGCGAAAGGATCGGTATTGGGGCAATTGAGGGCAATCAATACAGTACCCGTCAGGAATCAACGTACGGCATGGAGGCGACCGATGACACGCTCATTGTGTGTTCTGGCAGCGACAATAATTCTGACAACCGGCTGCGGTGAAAAACCGGCCACAGAAATGGTTGATGCAGCCCGGAACCAACCTGCGCCCGAGCCGATTCCGCAGCAGGACGAACCGGCTCTGCCTGCCACAACGGAAAACCCGGTGGTCGCAGTCGTTCCTGTGTCTCAGACGGCTGTCGTGGTTCCGCCAACGCCGTTTGAGAAGCTGTGCAAAGCGTACGCTTCCGGCGACGGCGATGCGTGGTCAGCCGCTGAGAAGGAACTCTTCGAACAGGGCCACGCGGCAACCCCATCACTGGTCGCAGCACTTAACGACGGCGCCGCGCACGAACGAGAACTGGCAGCCAGCATGCTGGCGCAAATCGGCAGTGTGACCCCGGAAGCTCGAACTGCTTTGAAAACAGCGCTTAAGGATGAATCGCTGTTCGTCCAGGCCAATGCAGTCGCCACGCTGTGCGCCATTGAAGACGATTCCCCGGAAGTGCTGGCAGCGCTGACGAGTCTGCTTCAGCAGGAGGACAAAGACAGCCGCAGGATGGCTGTTTCTTCAGCAGGCAACCTTGGTGCGAAAGCCGCTGCGTTGGTTCCGGCTATCAAGCAGTTCATCGAAGACGAAGACACCCAACTGCGCGACGCCGCAACAGCCGCCATCGCCAGGATCAACGGCGAAGCCCCCGCCCCTGCGGAAGAAGAAGGCAGCGTCATTCTTCCAGCAAGCTCGTCCAAGACAATCGACGACTGAGCGAGCAAGCAAGCAACTTCCAGTTGCATCGGTGTGCGGCCATGACGTGGGGATGGTGTATTTGAGCGTCGCTCGCCGCGAACAGGTTCCAAGCTCCGGCCGGTTTGCTTTGTTTAACCCGTGGCCAAAGGCCAGGCCGTGGGCAGGTTCAGCCCTAGTCTTCGTAGGGGTTCAGTCTTTGGGCAGCCTGGTCTTCGACCACGGGTTAAACGAGGCCTCTCGGGTTCGATCGACATTCGTGTCGATTGACGTAAACTGTTTATTTGCAGTTATTTAGCCATTGTTCTCGAACAACGCCCAACAGGTTCTGAGATACCGCCGTACTTAAGAGCGTGATGATGACGGAAACACGAATGTCGACTGATTCCGACGAATTGGACACCGACAACCCCTTAGACGGGGCTGGAGATGCTCGATTGGTGGAAGAGGTACGCCGTGGGAACACCAACGCCTTTGGTGAACTGGTTAAGCGGTACGAGGCTCGTGTCATTCGTGTCATTCGGAGGTTCATTAACGATCCCGAACAAGCACGCGACCTGGCTCAGGAAGCGTTCATGCGGGCGTTCCGGCGACTTGATCAATTTGATCCTTCGCGCCGGTTCGGTCCGTGGTTGTTTCGGATCTCCGTGAATCTCACGCTTGATTTCCTAAGAAAGAAAAAGAGATCAGGTCGGTGGTCACTGTTTAGCGAGAGCAGTGCCGAGCGGTTGCCGGATCCTCCGTCTGAGGATCCTCGACTGCAAGCCGATTTGAGTCAGGAGATTCACGCAGTCCTGGACCAGATTCCTGAGAAGTATCGAACGGTTCTAGTACTCCGAGACTTGGAGAACTTCTCAACGTCCGAGATTGCTGCGATCACCGATCGCAAGGAAGCGACGATTCGATGGCGGCTAGCGGAAGCGCGACACCGCTTCAAAGAGATCTGGGAGAAGCGGCTCCAACAGGCTGAAGAGTAAGCCGCACCCGTTAACTATAGACGTATGGAAATTTGCAGAATGCACTGTGCTCAAGCAAGAAACCTGATTGCCCTGTTGGTTGGCGATGACCTTGCCGACACCGATCGTCCGGAAGTCGAACGACATCTATCGCAGTGCAGCAGTTGCCACAGCTATCACACTGACCTGGCTGGAACTCATTCACAGTTGCAGGAACTGAGTTCAGAAGATTCCGGCGTGACGTCACCAAGCCTGTGGCCGGAAATGGAACCAGCCGTCAGGTTGGCGAACGCAGGCCGCGGTGGTCGGCAATTCAATGGGTGGGTGGCTGGTCTGGCGATTGCCGCGACGGTGATGGCGATGTTTGCGATCGCCGGAGATTTCGGACCCGTCCGCTACCAGAACGAACGTTCTGACATAGCCCCAAACATGATCAACTGGCGGTCTCAGGCGCCTGACGAACAAGAACCTGCTGCAGTAAGACCAACCAACGTAGAAGACATGCGACGATTCAGTTTCGACAAGCTTCAGTAGCGAGAAATTGCTGGTGCTTATTCCCCGAATGCCCGGAAGTCTTAGGACTCCGGGTTTTCTTTTTGGGCAGCGCGCCAAGGCTTCGCGCATCCAACGGTGGGAACAAACTGCAAGGTTGCGAACATTGGCCGCCACCGATCGGTGACTGAAGTTGGAGCGAGAACGAAGGAAACCCCGGCGCTTCCTTCGCGGACTCAGTCCAACCTCAGCCACCCTCACGACAAGAAGTTAAAGCCTACGCGGTATTGAGCGGTGTTCGGCCAAATCCTGGACTTGGATAGTCCACCGACTTTGCTACCGCAGTTGTTGTTGGTGGCTTACCGCTTCAACGCCCGACATGCCGTCGCTGTAGGCTCGAGAAATCATTGTGCGGTGTCCGGCGTCGCTGTTGCCGAGGTCTGACAGGACACGGGTTACTAAGTCGCGACGCAGCACATCCAGTTCGACAGACTCACCGCGTTCGACGATGACAGGAAACGGCGTCCCTCCCATCCTCGCGCCGATTTCCAGAATGTGGTCGCGGCCAGCGGCGTTGAGTTCAGACGATCCTTCTTCGAACTCACCGCTGTGCATCACAAAGTCGGCTGCTTCTCCGTTGGCCTGCATTGCGTTGTAGTGAGCCTGACTGACGACTCCCAGTGGGTGCATCATCGGCACGCCCGGGTCTTCGCAGACAACTTCACATTGCTGACAATTTGCGCAACCGACTGCGAAAATCGCGAGGCTGCAGATAGCGAACTTCCGTATTGTCGACGTCATTTCCGGCCCTGTCCCGATGTCGATTCTTTGGAGCTGATTTGAGCAGGCAACGAGTGGCCAACTGGTGGCAACTCAGCAGGCGCTGGCTGACTTCCCGCCGGGCGTATGACGGCTCCACGTGTCGAATTTGGGAACCGTGGTTTGTCAGGCTTGGGGCTGGTTGTGTTTGATGGCAACGAATGCCCGGAACCGATTGCGATTGGTGCAGCGGTTCGCGGCTGGCGGCTGATTGGCTTCGTCTTAGTTGGAGGCGTTGCTGCAGGAGTCGTCGTACTGTGCCCGGCTCGAATGATTGCACCACGGCGCCTGTAACCTGCAGACGGCGGCTCGCTGGGGTAAATGTGTAGCGGCTTTGATCCGCCGCCATCGGGAATCACCGGCGGTTGCGGCGGACCGTACGAACTGCTGTTGCTCCTCGGAACGCCGGGGTGCTGCGGCAAATCAAACATTTGTTGGCCGCTGCTGGGCTGGTCCAGCATTTCCAACGGCGTGGGGCCGTGGCTGATGGACTCCGAGGGCAGAATGGACTGCGGCATCATGGAATCGCCGGCCGGAATGAAGTGTTCTCCGAAAGACGAACCGTACTGGGTGTCACCCATGAATTGTTCAGCACCAAATGAAACTCCCTCACCGTTTCGCGGATGTGGCTGGCCTTCCGACCGGCCCTCAACAAACAGCTCAGTATCGTTTGGATGAGTCACATAGTAGTTTGGCATCGGTGGAACATCAGAAGGATCCATCGGTCGCACAATTTCAGGCGTGACAACAATCAGAAGTTCTGTGTCGGCTTCAGTGGCCTGCCGTGAGAACCACTTCGGTCGAAGGCTTGGTTTGCGGCTGACCTGACTTTGCATCTGTCGCGACACAAGGCCGCCAATCGCAATCGTCTGGCCTTCTCGAAGTTCAACAACCGTTTCCACTCGCCGAACGTTCGTTCCTGGAACTCCATCAACCGTTGTCTTCTCATCAATCTGGCTGAACTCGGGTGAGACCTGCAGACGGATGAGATCACGGTCCAGAACCGTTGGTGTCACCTTGAGTTTGGTCCCGTAGTTCCGGAATTCAGTGCGTTTCTGACCATCTTGGATGACAGTCGGAACTGCGTATTCGCCCCCCGAAAGAAAGCTGGCCGAGTGACCACTGAGAACCGTTAGCGACGGCTCTGCCAGGTAACTAATGGTTCCGTTCGAAGACAACCAACGCATCATCTTGCCGACTTCGGAAGTGTCAAACACTCCGCTCACGCCGGCTGTTGTTGGTCCAAAACTTTGTGCCTTGCGACTACGTTTCAGTAAATCACGGCACGTCACGCCGAGTTTCCGAAGTTGAGTTCGGTTGAGTTCAGCAATCCGGACTCGCAGCATGACCTGGAATTCACCAGGCACACGCAGCATGTTGACAACAGTTTTCCCATCGCCGCCAAACTGAGCCTGCACGATTTGCATGATCTGTTCGGCTTCGGCCGCATCGTACGACTGACCCTTCACAACCACCTGATCGGCAACCGGGATCAGCCTGACGCGACTACGAGGAAATACACTCTTAAGTTTCTCTCCGACTTCGCCAAGTGCCGCGTGCGGGCTGCTGGCTTTCGGTGTTCCGGATATCACGGTGACTTCATACATCACCGGTTCGGAGCTGTTTTCGAACCACAATGTCATGTCGGTACTGCCAACGTTTAGTCCAATCAGCGCGACTTCTTTTTCGCTGTATTGCACGAAGTTGACGATGTCCGGGGCTGTCACTGCGATGCGTGAGATCTTTCGATCGGACGTCACCAGCTGACTATGGTGCTGCTTTATTGTCGCTCGATACTCGGGCGTGACGCTTTGTCTAAGTTGCGGTCGTTGACGGTCAGCAGGCTGTGGCGCTTGAGCTGGTTCGTATTGAGCAGGTCGAACCGATTCCTGCCGCGGCGAAGTGCGTCGTTGGATGATACGATCGAGACGATCCTGAGCGACGCCACTACTCGTGAAAAGCAGCGCACTAAGGAAGCATCCGATCGGAATGCTGCAGAATTGTCTGCCCCTGTTCATCACCAGACTGAACTCGCTGTGAAACGGAAATGGAGCCCAAGCGAGACGCCTGGGCCATGGTTGTTGTCTACCTGTATCGGTCCGGGAGTCTGGGGAAATTAGTGTGTTTCTACTGGTCGTACCGGATATCCGGTTTTTGTACCGAGGCCCTGGACCCATTCGTTCGGCAGCAATTGCCGGTCGCGTCCCGGTTGTAGCGATTATGTCGAATCTCCAGACCCCCGATGGCCGATAGACATTCCAGTGCTTTGACCAGGGAGAGTTTGGTATGTGGTTTCGAATAGCGGCCTGTCTGATTTTGGTAAGCGGAATGAACACGGCTTCCGGGCAAATCGGAATACCGGGTGACGCGGGTGCCGAGTTCGTTCGCTTTGACAATCAGGCACCGTGGTTACACGGGTTTCGGTCGCATTCGTCGCCATACACGGGTCACGCCTCGTTTAGGCCTTCCAACTACAAGCAGGCCATCGCGCGAGCGGGCTTTATGGAATCGCACTCGCCCGACTTCTGGCAGACTTATGGTTCTCGACCAACGAGGTCGCAGATGAACCGGTACAGCCAATCTCTGTCCCGGCCATCGTCGGTGCTCCCGATCACACGTTCGGCCGTGCCTGGTTCAGCCGCGCCTAAGAACGGACAGATGTCGCTGATCCGGTCTATTCGAGTAGCGGAACCTGCCACGCTTCCGGCAAAAACAAACCGCCGACCGCAAATCCTCCGCGCGATCCAGCGTGAGGAGACTGGTCCGCTGTTCCCGCTGCCGTTCTAGGTGATCTATCTACTCGCTGATGGATCACTCACCCCAGCGTTTCAGGTTGTTCGATTCCACAGGAGACGCTTGACGCACTCGAACCCACGCCAGTGGCGAGACGGTTGATTTGGAGATGCTCGGCCGTTGAGTGTTCGTGCCTGCGGACGGGTGAATTGGCGTCTTAATTGACCCGCCCAGCGAAGATCGCGATCCCAAAACTGCCCAATCACCGCTGTTTGACTGCTCATTCCAGGTTGCCGTTGACGCAGTTTGGCTTTTGCAGCAGAATCCGCCGCTTCGCCCCGTGCGAGGTTCTGCTTCAATCACAATACCCTGCGCTTTAATCGCCATTGGGAACGCGGTTCATACCGAGTTCAACGCGGGCGGCGACACAAGGTGCTGGTGCAGCGACTGTTGGTTATGTCCGGCTCAAAGCCAGACCGTTTCGAAAAAGCGCGTCTCGAAAAACTGAACAAGATCAAGGACGAACTGAACCTGGACCCGTTCGGCCAGCGGTTCGACGATCATCAGGCAATCGCCGACGTTCGCGATGCATGCCCGGAAGAACCCGGCGTGTTGGGCGACGACGTCATCGTGGCCGGACGCATTATGCTGCGCCGGAAGGCCGGCAAGTTGCGGTTCTTCGACATCAAAGACCAGACTGGAAAAATCCAGTTGCTGTTCTCCCGCGGTGATTTGTCGGAAGAACAATGGTCGCTGGTTGGTATGTTGGATCTGGGCGACCTGATTGGTATCAACGGCAAGCTAAAGCGAACCGACACCGGCGAAGTTTCGATCTTTGTTGAGAAGCTGCACATCCTGTGCAAGTCGCTGGCTCAGCCGCCGGAGAAATTCCACGGCGCCAAAGACAAGGAGATGCTGCTGCGACAGCGGTATCTGGATTTGATTTACAACGAAGGCGTGCTGGAACGCATGCTACAGCGTTCGCAGATTATCGATTCCATTCGACAGACCCTGCGCGAACATAAGTTCAACGAAGTCGAAACGCCGGTTCTGCACTCCATCGCCGGTGGAGCCGCCGCGCGACCATTTGTTACGCACCACAACGCGCTGGACATGCAGCTCTATCTACGCATCGCGTTGGAACTGCACCTGAAGCGCTTAATGGTGGGTGGGATCGAACGCGTTTACGAAATCGGCCGCGTATTCCGCAACGAAGGGATTGATGCGACGCACAACCCCGAATTCACGATGATCGAAATCTATCAGGCCTACGGTGACTACCGTTCGATGATGGATCTGACAGAAGCCATCGTGGTGAACGGACTGAAGTCCATCAAGGAACCTCGGGTCCGAATCACTGACCCCGGTGACACACCATTCCTTGCGTCGCAGGTCGTTGCTACGTCTCAAGTTGAGTTCGTACACGCTCAGGGAAAAGCGGATTACGAGAAGGCAAAGTCAGACCGAGCAAAAGCGATCTCGCGCGAACAGGAAGTATCGCCGGACGAACCTGTCGCGCCAAAAGAAGCGACGTTTGAACCCGTACCTGAGCTGTTGATTCCGTGGAGCGAACGCGACGCCGAAGGCAATGTTGTCGCGAACAAGACAATCGACTTTACGGCTCCATGGCCCCGCATGAAGTACGCGGATCTGTTTAAAGAACACGCGGGCGTCGACATGAACGACGCCGATGCCGTGAAGGCGTTGGCCGAAACGCTGGACATTGAAACCGACGGTGTTCACCCGGACGTTATCATTAATGATGTGTTCGAAGCGAAGGTCGAAGACGCGTTGGTTGGGCCTGTTTTCGTGATCGATTACCCGGCGTCTATCTGCCCGCTGACAAAACGGAAGCAGGACGACCCGAACATCGCGGAGCGGTTCGAACTGTTCATCCATGGCATGGAACTGGCCAACGCTTACACAGAACTCAACGATCCGTACCTGCAGGAAGAGACGTTTAGCACACAGCTGGAAGGTCTGTCCGAAGAAGATTCCATGGCCAAGATGGACACGGACTTCATCAAAGCTCTGAAGGTCGGCATGCCACCTGCGGGCGGTTTGGGAATCGGTATCGACCGACTGGTTATGTTGCTGACTGACAGCAACCGGATTGGCGACGTCATCTACTTCCCATTGCTGCGTCCGGAGACAGCCCCCAAAGGCAAGGGCGACAACAAGAAGCAGGACGAACAGCCAAAGTCGAAGTTCGAAGAAAAGTTCGACGACATCAGCAAGCAGCTGGATGGCTTCAAAGAAGACATGGGTCATCTCACGGACGACTTGCGAAGAAAGTCCGCTGATGGCATCCGTGGCTTGATGGGGATGCTTGGCGACATGCTGGATCCCGAAGACAACAGTGGTAAAGACGACGAAGACGAAGACAACGAAGACGACAAAGAAACAGAAGAAGCGTAGGTCAGGTTCGCCTGAAAGACGCGGCGGCACGATGCTGTCGCAACGGTTCAACTTAACGGCAAAGGATTGCCAGCATGTACAAATTGCTTTTGTGCGTTCGCTATCTGCGAACCCGATACATCGCGCTCGCCAGCATCATTAGTGTGATGTTGGGCGTGGCCACGATGATTGTGGTCAACAGCGTGATGGCTGGCTTCAGCACTGAGATGCGTGATCGCATTCACGGTATCCTGGCCGACGTCGTGGTCGAATCCCGCAGCATGAATGGCATTCTGGACGCCGACCAGTTTATGGCTCGCATCGACGCGGCAGCCGGCGATTACATTGCCGACATGACACCAGTCGTCGAAGTGCCAGGCCTGTTAACGTTCGACCTTGTTGGCGAACCGTACACGGTTCCCGTTGAGCTCATCGGCATCGACCCCAAAGGCAAATCGCTGGTCGGCCCGATGGTCGAGTACCTGGAGAGCTACCAGCCGGTTGTGAAGGATGGCAAAGTCGTTCGGGAAGCACTGCGATCAAGAGATCAGGTACCCAACTGGGAATTGACAGAAGAAGCCAGGGTTTATCGTCGCAGACGGATTCTCGCCGCTCAGGACAAGATGCGTCGGGAAGGCTTTGACGTTGGCCGGATGGCATCTCCGACTGCTGGTCCTGAGATTCAGCAAACAGCTGGCGAAGGACCAACGACCGAAGAAGACATTGAACTTGCGGGTGGTTTCAGTGACGAAGTCTACGAGGAACCCGAGTCTCCAAAGTTTGCCCAACCCGATTTTGGTGAGGAAGAAAACGAAGAGCCGCAGGATGTTTTCACTCCGCGCGATGCCAGGCTGTACATGGCTGCGGGCCTGATTAGCGTTCCGGTTGAGAACGGTGAGACAGGTGAAACAGAAATCCGCTTCATGCTGCGGCCCGGCGACGACGTTCGGTTGGGAACCGTTGTGGCGAACCGCATGGATCCGGTGAAGATCGAAGCCACGATTACTGATGTGTTTAAGAGCGGCATGAGTGAGTACGACTCACGATTGGTGTTCATGAATATTCGCGAACTACAGAAGTGTCGCGGCATGTTTGAGAATCCTGTCCGTGACGAAGACGGCAACATTGTCGATGCCACCTTCGCGGTCACATCGGTTCAAATTCGACTAAAGGATTTCGACGATCACGAAGAAGTCGTCAGTCGGCTCAAGGCCGCGTTCCCGCCCGAACAGGTTCAGGTGCGAACATGGGAAGAAAAGCAGGGTCCGTTATTGGAAGCAGTCGCCGTTGAATCGGCCATTCTCAACGTACTGCTGTTCCTGATCATCGCCGTCGCCGGATTCGGCATCCTTGCGATCTTCTACATGATCGTTGTCGAAAAGACGCGCGACATTGGAATTTTGAAAGCTCTGGGAGCCAGCTCTAAAGGCGTTATGTCAATCTTTGTGACTTACGGCCTGGCCCTCGGCGTTGTCGGTAGCAGCGTTGGCGTGGTTCTTGGCTTGTTGTTTGTGAAGTACATCAACGAAGTTGAAGACGGCATTAGCTGGTTGACCGGCCACGAAGTATTCAACGAAGAGATCTACTACTTCCACGACATACCGACTCGAGTGCACCCCGGAACGGTCGTTTGGGTTGCCGTTGGTGCGATGGCGATTGCGGTTCTGGCAAGCATCCTGCCTGCTCGCCGAGCCTCGCGACTGAACCCTGTTGAATCGCTGCGTTACGAATAGCTCCAGACCATAGCCTCTCCGGTTACGAGACTTCTCCCTCATCCAAAGCTCACGTCAGAACGGAATCAGATATGAGCCAGACGTTAAAAATGCCTCAGCCACAACTTGCCGCGACGGCAATCGAAAAGTCCTACTACAAGGGAGCCCACCAGGTTCCCGTGTTGCGGGGCGTTCGTCTGACCATCAACAAAGGCGACTTTGTTTCCATTGTCGGCCAATCCGGGTCCGGCAAAAGCACGCTGATGCACCTGATGGGACTTCTTGATCAGCCGGACGTTGGCGAAATCATGCTGGAAGGCCAACGCATCGACGATCTCAACGAACGTTCGCGCGATCAGCTGCGCAATCGGGTGTTTGGGTTCATCTTTCAGTTCTACCACCTGCTTCCGGAACTCAACCTGCTGGAAAATGTGCAGGCGCCGTTGATGATTCGCGGCAGTGCGTGGGACTTCTGGAAGAACCGCAAATCGCATCGTGAACTGGCGATGGACATCATTCAGAAAGTCGGCATCGAACACCGCATCAAGCACAAACCATCAGAACTCTCCGGTGGAGAAATGCAACGCGCGGCGATCGCTCGAGCCTTGATTGGTTCTCCTCAAATTCTGCTGGCGGATGAACCAACGGGTAACCTGGATTCTTCCACCGGCAAGGAGATCATGGATCTTCTGAAGAAGCTGAACGAAGACAATCAGCTTTCCATCGTGATGGTTACGCACGACGACGCGATCGCTTCGCAGGCGCATCGAGTTGTCCGGTTGAAACAGGGACAGATTGAAAAGCTGGCTCGGAAAGCTCTGGATCCAGTCGCCGCGGGGTAAGTCAACGTAGTGGCTGGTTTGGGCTGGGTTGTTATGATCGTGGTATGAACGACATGACACTCCCGGATGCCGAAACCGCCGCTTCAATGCTTCAGGCGGCAATTGGCCAGATTGATTTCGCTCGGCGCTACACGCTGGAATTGCTTGAGGCGACGCCCAAGGATCGCTGGTTTGAAATGCCCGACGGAATGCCAACGCACGTCGCGTGGCAGGTCGGCCATATGACTGTCAGCCAGTACGGTCTGTGCATGTTCCGCATCCGTGGCCGCAGCCCCGAAGACCTGGATCTGATTCCCAGTCCATTCCGCAAAGCCTACGCCCGGAGTTCCACTCCGAAGCCCGATGCCGCTTCACAGCCGACTCCGGACGAACTCCTGGAACGCATGCACCGCGTCCACGAACTGGCGATGGGCGAACTTGCCGAAACCGCAGCGTCAGTGCTGCTGGAACCCGTCGACATGCCGTATGCGGCGTACCCAATGAAGCTGGGTGCGATTCTGTTTTGCCCCCTGCACGAACAAATCCACGCCGGACAGATAGGCCTGCTAAGACGCGCGATGGGTCTGGAATCGGTTCGCTAAGCAACATCCAGTTGCATCGGTGTGCGGCAGCGGCGTTGGGAGGGTGTTGTTTGACAATCGCCCGCCGCGTGGACGGTTCCTGGACAGGCTGCGGCCACGCTTCTTGACTCGCCTCCGCCAGAAGGTCGTCAACCCACTCCGTTTGTCCGTTCCGGCCGCCGGAGGTGTTCTGACTTTCAAAACCGGGTGGCCGCGTTAGTCTGTTTCAGTGAAATGGAAACCAATCGGATCTCCTGGTTCTCGCAAACCGGTTTATCCCGGCGCTTTCGCTCCGTTCGCTTTCAGCTGCTCGGGTGACCGTGTGAGCCGTCTAAGCGAGCCTCGCCACAACATCTTTTCGTGACCACATCGTCCGAACCAACTCAAGTCGGCCACCTCTGATTAAACGAACGCTATCAATGCGTACCGTCAGAGTAGCGTCAAAGGTCTGGCTGGTTCAGGCCCGCGATCATATCCGGTCGGTATGTAACGCTTGCAACAGAACTGTCCGCCGTTCAAACTCTGGAGAGTAATATTCAATGTGTATAAGCGGGTTTGAAATGCGCAGGTTCCTGTGGCTGTTGTGTGGAGTTGTTGTGCTAATGGCGTGTGGCTGCACACAGGTTGAGAAGACCGATAGCATGGTCAGAGCCACATACGAGCCATGGGTAGGTTTTGTCAGCCTGACTGCGGGAGTACTTGCCTCTGGCCTTGGCTGGTTAATCAGGAAGGACGGGTGGCGGAGCGTGCTGTTTTTAGTCTTTGCTGTGGCCGGAACCGTATTGGTCGCGCCGTTCGCATTCTTTAATCATGTGACGGTAACACAGGACAAACTCACCACCCAATGGGGCTCTTGGCTGATTCCGGACGTTCAAGAGATCAAGTTCGATGACGTCACGCATGTGATACTTGAGAAGAAGACGCGTGTCTCACGCCGCGGACGCGGGACCAGCTACTCGTTGAAGTTCTATTTCAAGGACAGGTCATCAGTCTCGCTCTCAGCCACGAGTGCACTCATGGAAGAAACTGCGGACGCTCTAGTGACCCAGTTAGAAAATCGCGGGATTTCGATCCAGGATCAGACCGGAGACTAAATAGAGCTAAGTCGCCTGAGTCACTCACGCTCTCTTTTCGTTGCGGAGTTTATTTAGCTCGCGCGCCATGTCGTGTACCAGAGGAGATTCGACAGTCGCCAGTCAACCAATGAGCTGCGCCCCGCGATTTGCATCGGTGCGCGGCAGCGATGTGTTCTATCCGCAGATTCGCACAGATCTTCGCAGATTAGGTGCGCGGACAAGGAAGATAGATCTGCGTGAATCTGTGCAGATCTGCGGATGTAAACGACCAGCACAGCGCACCGAGCCAGTCTCTGCTCACCGGCAGCGGTTGATGAATTCTTCGAGTTCGGCGAAGTAGCGGCCGAGGTTCTCAGGCATGATGGTGTTGTGGTTGCCCCGAGCGAACCGGACTAACGTTTTGTCCTCGCTGGCTAGCCACTCGTGATTGCGTTCGGCGTGCGAGATGTCGATCAGTCCGTCTTCTTCGGTGTGCAGCAGCAAAGCCGGGTTGGCGAACCTGGCCAGCTTGGCCCGATGATCGAAGTGTGTGGCAACAGCGGTTCGCACTTCGGCTTCGGTTGTGCCCGCGGCAGTTGGATCGGCGTAGGTGAGGAACCGTTCCAGCGGATCGGCGATGCCGCTTTCAATGATCAGCCCCGCCAGTTCGGGTCGCCGTGCGGCGAGCTCGATTGCGTATAGCGAACCGATAGAACGCCCAAAGACAATCGTTTTGCTTAGGTCTACGCCGAGGTGTTCGAGGACTGCTTCGCCATCGTCCAGCATGGCGACCAGTTTCGGCCGGTCTGTGCTTTCGCCGTAGCCGCGATATTCAACGAAGACAGAATTGACGTTCATCCTGTCGAACATCATCGGCAGGCCCATCTCGACATAGTCAGCGATGGTTTCGCCATTGCCATGAAAATGGACCAGCGTCAGCCGGTTCGGATCGTCAGCGATATCGGCGAGGCAACTTAGTGATGCTCCATCGACTTCAATCTGAACCGTGTTTTCGAATTGGGCCTCACGTGGGAAGAAGTACGCGCCGCTGATTGCGGGATGATCAAGCACGCTGTCTGCACTGGCGTTGTCTTCGGCTGGCTCGGGGTCTTCCGGTTCCGGTTCCGTCACAGGTTCGGCGGCGATAGGTTCAGGTTCGACCGGTGTTGGTTCAGCAACAACGGCCACGGGTTCAGCGACCGCTGAAACCGGGATGGGTGGAATAGCTTCTGGTTGCGTTTCTTCTTCCGGAGCCGCGACCACTGGTTCGAGTTCTGAAGAAGGTGCTACTTCGTCCTCGCTACCTGCGGTTTCTGATTCCACTCCCTGTTCCGGAGGGCGCGGGCCGTTGTACTGATAGAACGTGCTTTCAATCTTCGCGTTGTACAGCTTCCGTTTGCGTGATGCCGCGCGGCCGAATTGGCGTTCGAAGTCGCGGAGCGCCGTCAGTACGTAGACCGACCAGGTATCCAACGGTTCGATGACCGACTTCATCACTCGCGTGAGCGCGCGGAGTTCTTCGAGTTCGTTTAGGCGATGGCCCCACGGTGGATTGCAGACAACGCAGCCGTACTTGCGTTTGGACGACAGGTCCATCAATTCTTTGTTTTGAATGTGCAGGTCGGTTGTCACACCCGCTTCGGCCGCGTTGGCTCGGGCGAGCGAAAGAACCTTGCTGTCGTGGTCGGTTGCCAGAATCGGGTAGGGCAATCGGGGTGCGATGGTGTCTTTGACTTCTTGTCGAGCCTGCTTCCACATGTCGCGCGTTGTGATGGCCCAGTCTTCACAGGCGAACGACCGGTTGCGGCCGGGCGCGATGTTGCGGCCGATCATGGCGGCTTCAATCGGAATGGTTCCGGAACCGCAAAACGGATCGATGAACGGTCTGTCGCGGTTCCAGTAGCTAAGCAGCACAAGTGCGGCCGCCGTTGTTTCACGCAGCGGAGCGGCGCCCGCTTTTTGGCGATAGCCGCGTTTGTGCAATCCGTCGCCGGATGTGTCCAGCGTGATGGTGGCGATGTCGTTTAGCAGGCTGACTTCTATCTTGTATTCAACGCCGGATTCTTCGAACCGCGAGCGGTTGTATGTTTTCCGCAGACTCTCAACGATTGCTTTCTTGACGATCGACTGGCACGTCGGGACGCTGGACAGCTGCGACTTTACCGATCGGCCGTTCACCGGGAACTTTGCATCCACGGGCAACAGGTCGGACCAGGGCAGTGCCTTCACGTTGTCAAACAATGCACCAAAGTCTTTGGCTTCGAACTGACCAAACTTAATCGCCACGCGATCCGCTGATCGCAACCAGAGGTTGGTTCGACAGATTGCCATTGCATCGCCGCGGAAGCCAACTCGCCCGTCCCACGTTCGTTGCTGGTCGTAACCAAGTTCTCTCAGTTCGCGCGAGACGACAAACTCAAGACCGAACGCGGTCGTGGCAATGAGGTCGTACTGGTGCATGTGAGTGTGCTCGGTGTTGATTTTGCGGCGATGGTAGCGGGTCGAGAAAGTACCACATGCACAGGGCATGCTCCACAGGCTGGGTTCATCTGGTCAAAGTTCGGCTCCGATTGCCGTTCTGCCTGTGGCTGAGGCCGTTCCTGCCGATTGATCCGGTCGAATCGGCACAGATGCGCCGGCGTTGCATCGTGTCCGTGAGAACACCTGTCTTCGTGATGGGGACAAAGGCCCGATCCTCATTGATAGCGTGGAACACGGTAGCTCAGCAATTGCGAGCCCACCTCGTTCTGGGACACGACGGGTTGTCTCTGCGCGAGCCAACAGACGGCACAAAAGGCAAAGGTTCAAAATGAAACGACAGACACGGCGCTTGAAGGCTCAGTCATGCAGCTCGGAATCGTTGGAAGCACGAACGCTGCTGACCACGTTCACGTTGGACAACGGTTTGTTGACGGTTAACGGAACTGACAACAACGATAACATTGAGGTTCGTGACAACGGGAATGGCGAGTATCGCGTCATTGTTGGTGCCGACGCGGGCTTGGTTCCGATCAGCGACGTCGATCGGATTCAGGTGATAGCTCGCGGTGGGAACGACCGAATCGAACTGTCAGGAATTCACGTCGGTGCGGAAATCGGTGCCGGAGCCGGCGATGACACCGTGTTTGGTGGCTTCTTCAATGACACGATTCGGGGTGCGGGCGGAAACGACGAGCTGCACGGTAGTCGAGGGCAGGACTTTGTTGACGGCGGTAGCGGGGACGACACGCTTGAAGGGGATGCTGGAAACGACACGTTGTTCGGTGCGAATGGCGAGGATGTGTTGGAAGCCGGGTCGGGCCACGACAGTATCGTCGGGGGGACGGATAGAAGGCGGTCTTAACCACGATCACATCACCGCTGGCGACGGCCCCGACACCGTACATGGCGGTTCTGGACGCGATACGATTTTTGGTAAGTCGGGCGACGATGAAATCTTCGGCAACGAAGGGGCTGACCTCGTCGATGCCGGAAAAGGCGCTGACCGAATCATTGGTGGGAAAGGCGACGACTTTCTAAGGGGCGGCGATGGTGCGTCTGATGACTTTCTGTCTGGTGGTACCGGCGACGATACGGTTGATGGCCAGAACGGTGAGGACACAGTAATTGGTGGCTTGGGCGACGATAGTCTCAGAGGCGGCAATGGCGACGACGATCTTCGGGCCGGGGCCGGTCGAGATTCACTTAACGGTGGACTCGGTAGGGATACCTTGTTTGGAGGAACCGGGGCTGACTTCCTGCGTGGAAGTTCTGGGCTCGATCGCCTCGACGGTGGCGATGGCGACGATATCCTGATCGGTGAAGTGGGCAGAGACACCCTGTACGGTTCCGGAGGGAGCGACCTATTGCACGGTGGTACGGTCGATCGATATGCAGACCTCGACGCGGTCCGACAGGCGTGGGCCGTTGGTTCATACGAGGCACGCGTCAGTAGACTTCTAACCCTGTTCCCCGGTCTGAGCGCTTTCGATGACGACGACGTGCGAGCGCGTAACGACGAGGCGAGAGACCTTCTTTTTGGCGGAGCGCAGAACGACTTTTTCTATGTTGACATACTTGGCAATGACGCCGATTTTCTTCCGCTCGGCGACGACGAACGCCGCGAGCTCGTTTGACGAAGTTCTTCCGAGATGCCGTAGTTAGGCAACGACAACCACGGTTCCGGCAATTCTATCACCCACTCGCTGTCCGCTCTTTGATGCGCTGATGATGACGGCTGCAGGAAGGCCGCCCAACAACAGTGGATTCGCCTCGAATAGCCGAAAAACCGTCCGGATGAAAGCGCTTCTGGCTCCGCACCGACTGCCGTCCAGTTTGCGCACCCGGAGTCCCGATATCAGCTTGCCCGGGGTCGCTCCCACCAGCCACTCGAAGACAAAGAAGTACAGCAAAAATACAATCGGGACACTTAGCGCCAACATGCCTTCGAATGCATCGGACGATTTGTGTGTCACGAACTCGCCCGCCGCGGCACCGGTAGCCACAGCGCAGCCAATCGACAGTAAGTGATCGATTTGTGCAGCGAGGTATCGAGCTGGCCGTTTGATGCCCATCAGTGGTGCGTTCAACTAGATGCTCCAAGCGTAAACTCAGGTAGGTTGATGCGTTCGCCACCCTTTTCGGCCGACTCGTGCGCGCAGATTCCGACGCAGGTCCAGTTGGCAGACTGAACAGCGTTCGGCCACGGGTCGCGGTCCTCCAGCAACGCGCTTAGCATCTCGTGAACCATGTGCGGATGAGAGCCTCCATGGCCGCCGCCCTGTATGAATGACAGATGTTCGGCGTCGTGAATTTCTTTCGGCATCGTGAACCGCTGGATTGGTTCGGGCAGCAAATGAGCGAAGTCGGGGATCTCAATCTTCGTGGGGATTTCGTGTTCGGGAACCTTCGCGGTGTGGATGACGTGTGGTTCGTTCTCAACCAAAGTCCACTCAAAACTTTTTTTGGTTCCGTACACATCGAAGCTCTCACGATACTGTCGCGCGACGTCGTACAGGAACCGCCAGATGTGCGCGGTGACGTCGCTGTCTTTGACTTTGATGTGACAGCTTTCGACGGCGAACTTGTTGCCCGACTTCTTCGCGATGTCGTCGCGAACGGTTCCGGAACCGAAACAGCTGACGTATTCAGCGACACTATTAGTCAGACCAAGACACGGGCTGACGACATGCGTCGCGTAGTGCATGGGAATCATCTCTTCCCAGTACGACGGCCAGCCGTCCATGTCCTGCGGGTGTGATGCCGCGAGGTGCTGGATCTTGCCGAGTTCGCCGTTGTCGTACATCTGTTTGATGAACAGGAACTCGCGGCTGTAGACGACGGTCTCGGCCATCATGTACTTCAGGCCGGTCGCTTTGACCTTCTCAACAATCTTCCGGCAGTCTTCGATGGTTGTTGCCATCGGGACGGTGCACATCACGTGCTTGCCGGCGTCCAGCGCCTGCAGCGACATTGAGGCGTGATCGGGAATCGGACTATTGATGTGAACGTAGTCGATGTCCGAGTCGGCAAGAACGTCTTCGTACTTTGTGTACCGCTTGTCGATGCCAAACTGGTCCCCGCACTTGTTGAGCTCTTCTTCATTGCGCCGGCAAATCGCGGCAACATGGGCGTTAGGGTGTTCCTGGTAGATCGGAATGAACTCGGCTCCAAAACCAAGTCCGACCATTGCCACGTTGAATGTCTTGCCGCTCATTTCGCTTCTACTCCGGATGGATCAGTGAGTGTTGGTCACTTGCTTCATTGAAACCGCAACGGCACGCCGACTCAACCGACTGGAGTATTATCAGTGATTCAACTGGTCCAGCAGCCACTGAGCAAGACGTTGTGGGCCTCGACGCTGTTCGTTCGATTTGTCGTCAGACTCGTCGCACGCCTGGAGATATCTTGCTGAGACGCTGTTCGAATCATTTCGTAGCAATGCCTCACGAAGAACAGCACACTCAAGTGCCCTCGCACGCAGTGTCCGCGTGAAGTCGCTTGCCGGGTTCGTATTGTCAGCGCTGAACAGGTCGCAGCTCGTCTTTACCGCCTCGGGCAGGTGTTCAAGCAGGGCCTCGTGGAGCTGGCTTTCAAGCGACTCCAGCTTCTGCTCAGCTTTCTTCACGCGATGGGGTTTCATCTCAGGATCTCGGTGCTCGATTCTGATCAGCAGTCTACACCTTCGTGGGTTGAATCAAGATTGAGCCGTTGCGATAGACGGTTTTGGCGATACAATTCAGCGTCGGCAAACTGTCTGCTCACCAAGCGGACTTCTGCAGCCGAACCTCTCCTGGCATTTCTGCCAACGCTCCACGGACGACCCCGCGAACAAACGATCCGATCATCGTTCGCAATTCACTATCGTCCCTGCCATCACGAGTCTATCCCGATGCCTAAAGAGTCCAGAGATCTGTTCGACGACACCACGATGACGTTTGGCGAGCACCTTGAGGCTTTGCGCATTCACCTGTGGAAAGCCATCATCGGACTCGCGCTGGCGGTCATTCTGATGCTGGTTTTCGGGAACCACGTCGTGAATGTGGTTCGCAAGCCCATCGACGACGCGCTACGGCGGCACTCGAAGGGCGAATCGGTTGTCGACGATGTTGAGGGATTCGACCCGATGGGCTCGATTCGGAAGATACTTGGCTGGGACGAATCTGACGAAGCCAGCGAAGGCGAACCGGGTGCCACTCCGACCGAAGACGAAGAAGAATTCACCGATTCCATCGCTGTTACGATCGACGCCAAACAGCTCGCAGCCGCGCTGCACAAGTTGAACCCCGATGCCGGATTCGATCCGGAGAAAATTGACTCACAGGCAATCAGTTTCAACATCCAGGCGCCGGAGTTTAAACAGTTTAAGAAGACAACCGATCGAGCGGCCAAGCCGGTGACGTTGAATGTTCAGGAAGCGTTCATGACATACATGAAGGTTTCGTTTGTGGCGGGTCTGGTTCTGGCGTCGCCGTGGGTGTTCTTCCAGGTCTGGCAATTCGTTGCGGCCGGTTTGTATTCGCACGAACGAAAATATGTGTACGTGTTCCTGCCGCTAAGCCTCGGCTTTTTCCTGGCGGGTGGAGCGTTCTGCTTCTTCCTGGTGTTCCCGTTTGTGCTGGACTTTCTGCTTAGCTTCAACGAATGGCTGGGCGTGAACCCGCAGATTCGTCTGTCCGAATGGATTAGCTTTGCGTTGATGTTGCCGGTCATGTTTGGGCTTAGTTTCCAGTTGCCATTGGTCATGGTCTTCCTGGAACGCATCGACCTGTTCGATCAAGCCGCTTACCGCGAACGCCGACGGATGGCGATTTTGGTTATCGCGTTCCTGTCCATGATGCTCACGCCAGCCGACCCGACCAGTATGTTGCTGATGATGTTCCCGCTGGTGTTCCTGTACGAACTGGGCATCATGATGTGTGGAATGTCACTGGGTAACAGCAAACCAACGGAACCGACCACCTAAGGGCGTGCTGCAATTTACGATCGGGCACGTCAAACGCGGCAGGAAACGCTAACCTGAGTCCAATTGGAACCGGCACTCCACGGGCGGTGGTTCCCAAGCGCCACGCCAACAAAACCCACTGAATTCAAACTACGACAAGGTCAGAAATGTTCGCCAGTCACCTGGAATGTCCAAAGTGCGACGCACACTACGAAACAGAAAAGCCACACCAGTTGTGCGCATGCGGCAGCCCGCTGTTGGTCCGATACGACTTGGAAAAGGTCGCGGCCAACATGAGCAAAGAGACGGTCGCCAACCGGCCGCACGACCTTTGGCGATACCGCGAACTCCTCCCGGTCGTGAGTGAAGAAAACATCGTCACGATGGGCGAAGGCATGACGCCGCTGCTGAAGCTTGATCGGCTTGGCAATCAGATTGGCATGTCAAACTTGTTCCTCAAAGACGAAGGCATTATCCCCACGGGAAGCTTCAAAGCGCGAGGTGCTGCGGTTGGTGTGTCTCGAGCGAAAGAGCTGGGCGTTAAGACGCTGGGCATGCCGACTAACGGGAACGCGGGCGGAGCCTGGTCGTTGTATTGTGCGAAGGCCGGTATCGAGGCCGTCATTGTGATGCCGAAGGATGCTCCACCAATTCCGCGAAGCGAATGCGCGATTGCTGGCGCGAATTTATCGTTGGTGAATGGGTTGATCAGCGACGCCGGGAAAATTGTCGGTCAGGCCATCACAGCAAACGGCTGGTACAACGCTAGCACGCTTAAGGAGCCGTACCGCATCGAAGGCAAGAAGACCATGGGTCTGGAACTGGCCGAACAGTTCGGTTGGGAAATGCCTGATGTGGTGCTGTACCCGACCGGCGGTGGCGTCGGCTTAATCGGAATCTACAAAGCCCTTTGTGAACTTAAAGAGATGGGCTGGGTCACCGGCGATCTGCCCCGAATGGTGGCCGTTCAGGCGACCGGCTGTGCTCCGATTGTTAAAGCCTGGGAAGCTGGTGAGAAACACGCTGAGTTCTGGGAGAACGCCCATACCTGTGCGTTTGGCATCACTGTGCCATCGGCGATCGGTGACTTCCTTGTCTTGGAAGCGGTCTACGAAACGAACGGCTGCGCTATTGCCATTCCAGACGAAGACACACTTGCCGCCGAGGGACTACTGGCGTCGGTCGAGGGAGCGTTTGTGTGTCCGGAAGGAGCCGCCTGCATGGCCGCAACGCAGAAGCTGTTGGCCGACGGCTGGATCAAACCCGACGAACGAGTTGTCGTGCTGAACACGGGTTGCGGAATCAAGTACCCGGAAACGGTCCACTCAGATCCGCCGCTACTGCAGCCCGGAGACACGCTGCCGCCGTCCGAATGATTAGAACAGAACACACACGAGCGCTTGTGATTTGGTGTTCGATCAAGTGTTTCTGTTGGTCCAGAATCCGCTGCCAGTCATCGAGGAAAAACAAATGCACAACCTACTTGCCGCTTTATACCTGGTAGTCGGACTCACTGGTGTCGCACATGCCCAGGAGGGCCAGGACTCGCCGGAGTTCCCGAAGTACGCTGCGCCGGATTCCGAAGTCATTGTGTTTGTTTCGGATCTGATGCCGCACCTGCAGGCGGTGATTAAGTCGCCGCAGATGGATTGGTTCTTAACCAAAAGCCAAATGGGGCAGCAAATGGGCGTGACGCCCGGCATTGCCAACACCGGCCTCATTGGGGTTTCAACCTACATCCCCACAGAAATCGCGTTCTCCACGACCGATCAAACCACCGCCGAACTGGCCGAGTTCGCGCGGCTTGGGTTGCTGTGGGGACTTTGTTCGTCAGCGTTGGATGAAGATAACGAGGCTGGCCGAACAGCTCTGGATGGTTTCCACAAACAAATCGCGACCAGTGTGGGTCGGCTGAAACTAGAGGACATGGATGTATGGCTGAAGTTCAGAACGCCGGCCGCGACGAACCAACTATTCCGTGAGATCAAGGCGTTGGCTGAAGAATATGCATCAGAAGGAATCGACGTCTTAACCTCGCGGAAAGAAATCAAGATGGACATTCGGCTTAGCGAAGCCGTGCCGTCAAGTTTCTGGGGCGCGTTTCTGGTCGAACTTGGTGTCGCTCGGTACGGCAACAAGACCATTGAAGAAGTTGCTGACGCTTTGGGCGCACTGAAGTTCCAGATCTCGCTCACCCGAGTGAAGTCCGGCCTGCACCTGAGTTTCGGCCCGGCTCGGGAGAACGCAGACGCCCTGGACCTGTCGAAGCGTCGGCTGTGGCAGTTCGATAGGTCCACCGTATTCTACTCGTCCTGGCGCAACGAAAAATTTGCCGCGGTTCTTCGAGAAACCCGTGAACTCTGGGAGCAGTGGGCTGACAAACCAATCGGCAAGAACCTGGTTCAGTTTGACGAAGACGACATGCTGGGAGACCTGCTGGCCAGTGCCCGCTACTTCGAAGACGCCGAAGAAGGCGCAATGCGCATTGATGTGCGGGATGGCGATTTGTATGTGGTGAAAGAAGAAATCTCGAAGCCGGTTCCAACACTGGCGGATTCCGCCATCCTGAAGTTCGTGCCGAAGGACTGCGACACAATCACGGTCGACACAACGCGTTCGCTGGCGAACCATGCCGCCGACTATCTTGATCGGATCGAAGAGCGACTGGCAAATCGTGACCTCCAGTACGAACTCACCGGCCGGGACACGAAACAGGCCATGAACGCTGCCGTTTCACGATTTTATTACGACCAACTTAAGGGTGCTCGAAAGATGCTGAAGCAGGATAGCTTTGATGTCTTCGCGGCACCGGCGGCTGGTCTGCTGGACACGAAGGGGCAGGGCACACTGAATGTCACGCTGGACTACGAAGGCGAAGAACAGCGCGTTCAGGTTTCGGACATGCCGGTTCTGGAGTACGCCGTTGTCAGCGGGATTAAAGATCGGAAAGCAGCCGAGAAGTTCCTGCCGGGACTCTTCAGTGAAGTCCTGTCGTCATTGCAGGGTGCACGAACAGTGGTTGGAACCGAGGAGTTTGAGATCGCCGACGGCTACACCGCTGTCGGGTTGGGAAATAACTGGCAACAGGAAATCCCTAACGAAGTGCGGTTCAATATGGGACCGGAATACCGTCCGCACAGTCTTGTCGTTGATGAGGGAGGAAGTTCGTTCTTTGTGTTCTCAACATCCATTCCGCTCACAACACGGATCATTGCCCAGCTGAAATCCGGCAAGCCAGGTTTAGCTGTCGAGGCAAGCCAAATCGCGGCCGGAACCATTAAAGGGAGTACGTTCAATCGTTCGCTGGACATGATTATGCACATGATGTTCGAACCCGACGCCGTCATCACAGAAGGAAATGCAGCCGAGGCGTTCATGAGAGGAATGGCGATCGCCGGACAGCAACTGAGCATCTTCCGCGACTTCCAGGAACTAATCGCACAACTCAAGGAGTTCCGCTGGGAAACGACCCAATCCGGCAACGTCCAAACCACCAAAGCGCGAACGGTGATCAAGGCATCGGCGCTTTAGCGCGATTGAACGCGGGAAGCGGACGACCAGCGTGTCTCGACATTTCAAAAGCTCTCGGGGAATTCAGAAACGGTTCTCGCGCCGACCGGGAACTTAAAACTCGAGCGAGAACGAGACGCACCGGCTCTAAGCGGGGCCAATCGGGCCTGCGTGATGTGTCATGTCTGCAATTAATGTTGTCAGTTTGATCCCTCGGCGATGTGCTGCGCACATGCAAATCCGTATCGCGACCCACATTTGCGCTTGTTCAGCGGGAAATCGTACTTACCCAAACCGCACAAGTTAACATCGCCGTGGCTGGCATGGTTTTTGATCTTTGTGTTCACATCGGAATCCTCAAACAAGGAGTGAAACATGAAGTCACCAATCACATCTATCAAAAGCGTTCTCTCCGTCGCCCTGTTCATGGGTTTGTTGACGACGATGACGCCAGCCTGCAATGCTCAATCAGGCAGCAGGAATCAAGCGCAGCCACAGCAGCAGTTTCAAGCTCGACCAATTCAGGCACCCGCGCTTCCCCCAATATCGGTACCTGCGCCGGCTCTCGAACGTCGGTACCGGAACCCGGTTCAACAAGACGTCCGTCCGCCTCGCCAGCCAGCAACATACGACACGCAGCCACGTGCCACCGCGCAATTTGGATTTGAATCCGTAGATCACCGCGTCTGGGACTCGCTGCTGCAGAAGTACGTCGACCGCGACGGAAACGTTGACTACACCAGCTGGCACGCGAACCGTACGGACCGAGCGGAGCTGTTCAACTATCTGAAGCAGATGCGTTCCCTTGATACTTCGTTGCGATCCAGTCGTGAGGCGGAGATGGCATATTGGATTAACGTCTACAACGCATTGACCATCGAAGGGATCCTTCGAGTCTTCCCGACCAAGAGCATCAAGGATCATGCACCGAACGCCAAGGGAGCCAACATCTGGGATGATTTCAAATTGCCTGTGGGCGGGAAAAGTTATTCGCTGAATGACATCGAACACAAGGTGCTGCGGCCCATGGGCGATGCCCGAATTCACTTCGCCATCGTGTGTGCTTCCAAAGGCTGCCCACAGTTGGCTCAGCGGGCGTATGTTCCTGAACTGCTGGATCGGCAGCTGAACTACAGCACCAGGTTGTTCTTCCGTACGCCAGACAAGTTTACCTACGACTTGCGACAGAGGCAGATCGGCATCTCGCCAATCATCCAGTGGTTTGCCGAAGACTTCGGACGTGACGATCAGGAGCGGATGCGTTACCTGTCACAGTTCATGCCCGGCGATGTTGCACGGCTGGCAGCCAGCGGTTCAGCGACGGTCAGTTACCTTGACTACGACTGGAGTTTGAACCTGGCACCGCAGGGATCAACAGTGCAACCGGCAACCTACTTCCGTCCAACGTCTGGCATCCAACAGGAAGACTGTCAGGGTTCATGTTGCGAACCAGGTCCTCGTGGGTATGGAAACTAGAAACCCGAAGTCACTTGCAAACTCTGGCCGCGCATCGGTCACCTCTCCCGCTTGCGGGAGAGGTCGCGGTCTCAGCCGCGGGAGAGGGTTTGCTGAGACAACGGAGGGTTGATCGTTTCTGCTGCTTTGGTTGCTTGGACGTGCACCAGTCCCCTCACCCGGGCTTACAGCCCGACCTCTCCCCTAAAAAGGGGCGAGGTGACTGTCATTGCGGGTGATCGTCCAGTGCAAGAGGTTCTTCAGGACGCCCAGTTGGTGGCTGTTTTTACGGCCACTTCGTGCTTCAGACGGTCGCGACGAATTGTTGATGGCCAGTAGGCTAGAACAGGATGCGACTTCGATCGCGCGCCGGTGTAGCCGGTGACGCCGGGTGGGCCGGCGGTGACCAGTGGTGCCAGTTCTCGCAGCATGCGGTCGATGGCGGCACGGTTGGGGTCGCGGGCGGACACTCGCAGAACAACTTCCCATGGATTGCCGGTGCCGAGGTTCATTCCGTTTAGAGAACCACCGCTGCCCAGCAATTCGTAGTTGTAGTGAGCCAGCTCGAAACCGGCCTCGCGGACTCGTTGCCGAATCAGTTCGCCGGCCTGGTTCGCTTTGGCGACAGCATTGCGTCCGGCAACGACAATCATGGCCGAACCAGCGAAGCCATCCTTGTAGGCCATCGAGACCTTGTACGTTTCCGGAGCGGCCGTGCCTTGTCCATCCTGAACCAGGACACGATCGGTACCTTGTTGCTGTGCGGTGACCTGCGAGAAGTCGGCGACGACGTCTGGTGTCATGTATCGCTGTGGGTCGCCGATTTCGTAGATCAATTGCTCGGCCACAGTTTCCGGATTCACAACGCCGCCGGTTCCGTCTGGCTTGGTAATGACGCACGTTCCATCGTCGCTAAGTTCAGCGATGGGATAACCGAGATTGCTGAGATCCAAACCTTCGGTCCAGCGCGAATAGATGCCGCCCGTTGATTGGGCTCCGCATTCGATTAGGTGGCCGGCCACTGTTGCTCCGCCCAGTTTGTTCCAATCATCCCACGACCAACCGAACTCGTGCATCGCGGGTCCGGTCACCAACGACGCATCCGCAATCCGACCAGTCAGAACAATTTGAGCGCCCTGCGACAGCGCGTCGGCAATCCCGGCCGCACCGAGGTACGCGTTCGCGCTGACGACATCCACTTTCGGTTTGCCGTTCTCGTGTAGTGGTTCGCCTGTTTCGAAATGGTTGAACGCTTCGCCGGCTGCGATATGGCTATCGAGGTTCTCCAGAACATCATCGCCCCAGCACGCGGCGACCTTCACGTCGCCCAATCCTTCATCGCGCAGAACTTCAGCCACGGCCTTCGCGCAGGCGGCCGGGTTCATGCCTCCACCGTTGGTCACCAGTTTGAAGCCCGGTTGCGATTTGAATGTTGGAACCAACGAGCGCACAACCGGCGCGACGTCGGTGACGAACCCGGCTTCGGGTCTTTTTGACTTTTGGTAAGCGAGAATCGACAGCGTGAGTTCCGCGAGGTACTCAAGCGTGAGATAATCCAGCGAACCGGCTTCGGCCAGACGCTTCGGAGCGTCGATGTTGTCGCCCCAAAAGCCGGCGGCGTTTCCAATGCGTATTGATTTCATGGGCGGATCGTATTCTGAGCGACCGGCTCAAACAATTCGCTGGGCCGGGCATGTCCAATCCGAAGAAGAAAGTGGCTGGTATGTCACTGCCGGCGAACTGTTCAATACGGCACCAAAATCCGATTTTGGAGCGTGCGAGACCACGGAAACCTCATAACCGAACGCCGCTTCCACGAATTTCGGCTGATTGCCAAGTGCAACGTCGCGCGCGGCGGAAATAGTGGCATTTACTTGCGTGGCATGTACGAGGTCCAGATCGTTGATCGCGACACCAGGATGCAGTGCACTACTTGCGGCCGGGCCAGTTTTTCTGCAGTGCGATCACACTTCGGTCCGCTATCGAAACATTGAACCAAGGTTGAAGAAAGAGCTGGGCGAAGATCCAGACCAGTAGTGAGTTATGAGCAAGGCTGTTTCCAATAAACAGACATTCGTCAGCGCTGCGGTTGTTGCCGGGCTTGCTGCACTTCTGTGTGCGGCTATCACGCAGTTGGTGACAACGCCTGGAATCAACAACGATCTGACTCAGGTCCTCACTGTTGCTCGAAACATTGCCAACGGCAACGGCGTCGTGACCGATACTCTGTATTACCAGGAACACCACGACACCAACCAGATGCCGGCTCCGCAAACGGTGTTCCCGCCAGGCCAACCTGTCATCATTGCGATGTTGATGAAGTGCGGTTTGGCCATGATGCCGGCAGCTCAGCTGATTTCCGGTTCCGCGTTTGTCCTGATTGCGGTGTGTGTCTACTTTCTTGCCAGGCGATCCGGTGCTTCAAACGAAGTCAGTATTGTGGCAGCGGTTCTTTGGCTGTGCGTTGTTCTGGCCTGGTCGAACATGGTGGCTCGCAAGTCAGACGTACCCTTCACGGCGCTCACGATGCTTAGCGCGTGCTTGCTGCTTCGAGACAACAGTAACCAGGTTCGGAACGCTATCCTGGCCGGCATTGTCGCAGCGATTGCGTTGACGGTCCGTTACGCCGGGTTATTTTTCATGACGGCGGTCGGCGTCACGCTGGTTGCCGACTGGCTGTTCCAGCGAACTCGACTTCAATTCAAGACATTGATCGGGTTCTGTGTTCCAGCGGGAGCCATGTGCGCGGCGTTGTTCTGGCGGAACTACTCGTTGGTGGGGGATATTAAAGGCGGCAATAACTACGCTGTTGAAAAGCCGTTCATTGAAATTGCTCGGAACATGTATCGCCAGATTTCCGCTTTGTCGGGTCTGGATTACGCAAGGCTGACAGCCGGCGGGATTGCTGAGTGGTTGCTGCTACTGGTTGCTGCGATGGGAGCTGTGTGGCTGTTCCGTTCGCGGAAAGTTCTTCCTGGCGTTTCACGCGAAGTGTTTTCGGCAGTGCGCGACAACAGGGCGCTGCTGTTGGCGTTGTTCTACCCGGCTTTGACTGTTTTCATGCTGTATGTGTTGGAAACGAAGTCACAGCCAGGTAGTCGCGACCGAATGTATCTGGCGGCGCTGCCGTTTCTGTTTAGCGGGTTGGCCAGAGTTGGTCAGGCCGTTGGCAACCATGGGCCTCAGTCGCTGTTCCGTTCCGTTTTCGGTGGAGCCGTAGTCGTGATGCTGTTGGGGCAGGCGAACGTCGCTTATGAGCGGTTTGGGATGGATCGACATGAGGACCACTGGTACTTCCTGAAGGTTGTGGTGGAGCGCCCGCTGGGAGACAAATGTGCCGAAACTCTTCGCGAGTTCCTTAGTCAACGAATCTCGCACGAACATCCGTTGCTGGTAAACGAACCGCAGCGAACCGGAGAACTACTGCAGGTGCCTGTGGTGGGGCTGCCTTCGACGTTGTACACACCGCAAATCTGGACGGCTGACCCGGTCAAAGAAGTCGTGGATAAGTACAACATCGAATACGTCGTGTGCTTCACTGACGCCGGTTCGCTTGAATACGAACAGGATGTTGTCTTCTTCAGTGAACTGGCTGCTGGCAACGTGCCGGATTGGCTTGAGACGTACTACAAAGACGAACTGATTCACGTCTTCCGCGTCCGCTGACAGTCGATCAAGTCCTTAACGACGCTGTAGTGGACGAGGCAACGAGTCCCCAGCAGTTGTACGCCGGAACCCGCTTGAGAAAGCGCACCACCGGTCTGGCTGGTTCGACAACACCATCCCAACGCGGCAACCGGAATCCGATGCAACGGAACGTTGCCTACGTCGCTTCTTCCAGCGTCTTCAATTCTGCTTCGAGGTTTCGCAGGAACGGTTCCACGTCGGTCACCAGGCCGACGGTTTGGAACGAACCGCGGTCGCTGAGCTTAATAACCGTGGATGGATTGATATCGACGCACACAACTTTCACCCACGCGGGTAGCAGGTTCCCCACTGCAATCGAATGCAGTGTTGTGGCGATCATCAAACAGAAATCCAGACCGCGGCACATCTCACGCATCCTGACCTGAGCGTCAACGCAGTCCGTCACAACATCAGGAAGCGGGCCATCGTCGCGAATGCTGCCGGCCAGCAAAAACGGAACCTCGTGCTTCACGCATTCGTACATGATGCCGGACTTGATCACGCCTTCATCGACGGCCTTCTTAATGCTGCCGACGCGGCGGACGCGGTTGATCGCTCGCAAGTGGTGTTCGTGCCCCGCCTCGACCGGATTCCCATGATCCAGATCGACGCCCAGGCTGGTTCCAAACATCGAACGTTCGATGTCGTGCGTCGCCAATGCGTTTCCGGCGAGTAACAAGTTCACGTAGCCACGTTCGATGAGAGCCGACATGTGCTTGATGCTGCCGGTGTGAACGATCGCCGGCCCGCCCACAATCGCGGTTCGGCCACCAGCCTTTTTCGTATCGAACATCTGCTGCGCGATTTGGCGAACCGCAACGCCTTTTGGTTTCTCTGTCGAAACCGCGCTGTTCATAAATTCGAACGTCTGTTTTTCTTCGCTGCGTTCATACGGGAACACTCGGACGCCCGCGTGGCCGACCACAATCTCCATGGACTCACGAACGTCCAACATCGGGATGCATCGCGCGGTCTTTGCCTTCGGGTCCACGACCAGCCCGCAGTCCATTTCCTGTTCGTCAACATCGACCCACTCACCGTCCAACCGCACTTGCGTCTTTTGGTTGGTGGTGCTGTAGAACCCCTCCGGAAACGCTGCGTCCATGTTGGATGTGACCAACCGAACGTCTTCCTGTGTGGTTCGAACCGCACCATGGTCGTTGATCTGGGCGAGTATCGCGTCCAGTTTATCGCGCGATTCGGCTCGAACCTCCAACAGTGCGAGACTGGCATCCTCGCGGCCCTGCCCGATTGCGATGTCCTTGATCTTGAACGAACCGCCCGCCTGAACAATCAAGTCAAGGATCTTGGGCAGAATCAGACTGTCAATAATGTGGCCGCGAACTTCGACATCCTCGACGGCTCCATCAGTAGTTTCGTCAGCCATGTTATCGCTCCGTGATTCGTGTTGGGCCGGCATTATAGTGAGCCACACCAAGGCCCCAAGTGGGGCGCCCATTCAGGCCCATCACCAGCCACCTTCCGCGACTGAGACCGAGGGCGGTCGGGCGAAAAGGTTTGGTTCGAACGGCATTGACCCACCGCTGCAATTTCTGCGGCGTTCGCCTAGAATCCCCAGCGTTATGACCGCCGATAAGCCTACCGACAACCACAAGTCCGCTCTGCCCATCACTGATGGGCCGGTGCCGGTGTTTGATTGCCACGTTCTGCTGACTCACACCGACTCGGGCGTGACCGCTCGAACCGCAAACATGGACGGCGTCACGGCAACAGGTCCAACAGAACGCGACGCGCTGATGGCGATTGTGAAGACGTTCAAGAAAACCGTCGAAGAACATCACCAAAACAAGCAACCCATTCCGTTCCTCGCCGAACCTCACAAACCCGAACCTGGCGAAGTCGAACGCTGGGTGCCGGTTCATCTCTGAAAGTAAAACAATGGCGCCAACGCAAGGCAGCGGGCTGTCACTTGTCAAAACGAAGATCGTCGCAACGGTCGGACCCGCGTCCGCCGATGAACCT
Source organism: uncultured Planctomycetaceae bacterium (assembly GCA_964485095.1). GTDB lineage: Bacteria > Planctomycetota > Planctomycetia > Planctomycetales > Planctomycetaceae > CAYNWT01. The sequence continues at coordinate 37,541 of CAZAIB010000003.1, forward strand.
GCGATTCGTGAACTCATCGAAGCCGGCGTTGATATTTTCCGCCTGAACTTCGCTCACGGAACCCATGAGTGGCTGCACAACGTTCTGACAATCATCCGTAAGACAGCCATCGAACTGGACAGCCCCATTGGTGTCCTGGGCGATCTGTCCGGACCAAAGATTCGGCTCGGTCAACTGCCGGAAGCCGGTGTCGAATGCCACGAAGGCGCGTTGTTTACGTTTGGCAGAGAACCGAACGCGGACGATCCGAATTGGCTCACCTGCACCTACAAACAACTCATCGACGACGTCAATGTGGGCGACCGCGTTCTGCTGGCCGACGGCATGGTGGCAATGCGAGCGACAGAGAAAACGTCCGACACGATTGTTTGCAAAGTCGAACAATCCGGCCGCATTCGTTCGCGTCAGGGAGTCAACCTGCCGGGCGTCGCGCTTAGCACGCCTAGTCTGACGGAGAAAGATCGCGGCGACCTAAAATGGGCGCTCGATAACGAACTCGATTTCGTCGGCCTTAGCTTTGTGCGTTCTTCAGACGACGTGGCGCTACTGCGCGGTGCGATTTCTGAGCATCCGTCCGGACACCAGCCGTTCATCATTTCGAAAATCGAAAAGACTGAAGCCGTCGATGACATTGAAGCGATCCTGGACGTGACCGACGCCATCATGGTGGCTCGCGGTGACCTGGGTGTCGAAGCCGACATCACGCAGGTTCCGATCCTGCAAAAGAAAATCATCAACCTCTGCAACCAGCACCGTGTTCCCGTCATCACGGCCACTCAGATGCTGGACAGCATGCAGGAAAACGACCTGCCAACTCGGGCCGAAGCAACAGACGTGGCGAACGCGGTCATTGACGGAACCGACGCCGTGATGCTGTCGGGTGAGACGGCCATCGGAGCCCACCCGGCTCGCTGCGTTCGCATGATGGACAAGATCGCTCACAACGCCGAAGAACTGGTCACCTTCAGCCCACGGGTGGATTCAGAAAGCGACCCCACCCGTCGCGCGTTGCCTGTAACTGAGGCCGTCGCAATTGGAGCCGTCGGAGCCGCAACGCAATTGAACGCGAAGCTAATCGTGATCGCTTCCCGCACGGGTCGAACCGCAATGGCATTCTCAAAACAACGCTGCCAGACTCCGATCATCGCGGTTTCCGGCGACCCAAAGATCGCCCGGCGCATGTGTCTGTTTTGGGGAGTCACCTCGCTTCACACCGACGCCGTCGCCGGCAACGCGGACCAACTGACCGAACGAGTCGACACGTGGGGCCGCAAGAACGGAATACTTGTCGAAGGCGACCGCATGGTTCTGGTGACCAAGACCAAGGACCAGGGCCACGACATGATGTTGATCCACAGCGTCGAGTGAACTACTTCGGCTGAATCAACGCCGACACCGCACCGGCTGGATCCTGAATCACGGCGACTGAACCGTAACCGCCCATGTTGCGTGTGGGAGTGATGGCTTTGCCGCCGAGCGATTGAACCTGTTCCAAACTGGCGGCCAGGTTCTCCACGGTGATGTATATCAACCAGTGTGGCGGGATATCTGCGTTCGGACCTTTCGCGTGACAGATGCCGCCGACGGGAGTTCCGTCGGATGCCTTCACGACGTAGTCAGAGTAATCGCCCATGTCGTGGGCTTCCGTTTCCCATCCGACGACCGCCTTGTAGAAGTCGCGGATCGTATCGGCGTCGGCCACAGTGAGGTCGAACCATCCGACCTGCCCGGGTTTATGTTCTGACATAACCTGTTCTCTTCAATCGATTTGTGTTTGGCCATAAACCAGTGATCCAACCGCGTGCGGAACGCGTTCTCCTTGAGTAATTCGACAGGAGAATTTCTATGGATCATCGGACAGAATATTTCACTCCAACCATTATGGACCTGGTGTTCGTCGGCTTCAATTCGCGCGTCGTGGCTATGCATCGCGAAACGGGACAGATCATTTGGGAATGGAAGTCGCCGAAGGGCAGGAGCCAGCTGGTTAGCGTGATGCTGGACGGCGATATTCTGGTCGTGTCGATTCAGGGTTACATGTACGGCCTGGACCCGCTGACCGGTGGAACCTACTGGCACAATCCACTGACCGGGATGGGTTATGGATTGCCTTCGCTGTGTTCGATACGAGCGAACACAGGTTCGGCCGGAGCCGCCGCGATAGTTGCTCAACAGCAAGCAGCGTCCGGAACAGGTTCGCACTCGACCTCTACAATGTGACCAACTGCTTCATCTCAGCGACGGCTTTCTCGAACCCAACCATGACCGCTCGAGCCACAATGCTGTGGCCGATGTTGAGTTCCTGAACACCGTTGATCTCAGCGATGCGGCGGACGTTGCGGTAGGTCAGGCCGTGACCCATGTGAACCAGCAAGCCTTTCTGCTGAGCGTAAGCTGCGCCTTCGAGTAGCGTGTCGTATTCGGCGTCCGCTTCGGTCGGGCTTTCGGCGTCGGCGTAACGACCGGTGTGCAATTCAACCGCGTGGGCTCCAACGGCGACGGCGGCTTCGATTTGAGCCAGATCGGGATCGATAAACAGATTCGCTTCGATGCCGACCTCTTTGGCTCGGTTCACAATCTCTGTGATGCGATCTTTGTTGCCCAGCACGTCCAGGCCGCCTTCAGTCGTGATCTCCTCACGCTTCTCCGGAACCAGACTAATCTGTTCTGGCTTCACCTCCATCGCGATGGCCACAACGCTTTCGGCGATGGCGATTTCCAGGTTCATTTTGACCTGAACGGTTTCTTTCATCACTCGCAGGTCACGATCCTGAATGTGGCGTCGGTCTTCGCGAAGGTGCAGCGTGATCCCGTCGGCTCCACCGAGTTCCGCCAGCACGGCGGCCCACACGGGGTCCGGTTCGTTGGTTTTTCGAGCTTCACGAACCGTCGCAACGTGGTCGATATTTACTCCAAGGCTTGGCATGGCTTCAACTTTATCTGTGGGAGTTGTCTTTCTGAATCACTTCCGCGCGATTCTAGTCGCGAGGAAACGGACAAGCTATTCTCGGGACACTGCCCGACATCTTTCGGTTCAGGGAACCAATCATGCGACGTCTTTTTGCTGCCGCCTTTCTGCCTGTTTTGCTGGCCAACGCCGGATTCTCTCAGGAACCGGAAACCACAAAAAACTGGCCCGCGTTCCGCGGCGCCGATGCTCGCGGCATTGGCTACGGGAAAACGCTGCCTCTGACGTGGGATACAGAAACCAATGTCGATTGGAAGCTGGACATCAAAGGACGCGGGTGGTCGTCGCCAATCGTTTGGAACGGGCAAGTTGTTCTGACCAGCGTCGAAACAGAGGGCAAATACGAAGAGCCAAAGAAGGGTCTGTACTTCGGCGGTGAACGTGGGGTGCCGCCGAAAGACAAGCACACGTGGAAGGTTCTTTCCTTCGACCTGGCGACTGGTAAACCAAACTGGGAACGCACCGTCCACGCCGGCGCGCCGGAGGGGACCATTCACATTAAAAACAGTTTCGGTTCTGAAACGGCCGTAACCGATGGCGAACGCATCTACGCGTACTTCGGAAACGTGGGCATTTATTGCCTGGATATGACGGGCGAAGTGCTTTGGGAAAAGCGATTCGAGGCAAAGAAGACTCGGCTTGCCTGGGGAACCGCCGCATCGCCCGCTCTGCACAACGGGCGGCTTTACCTGGTCAACGACAACGAAGAAGAATCGTGGCTCATGGCTCTCGACGCCAAGACCGGCGACGAAATCTGGAAGGTTGCTCGCAAAGAAAAAAGCAACTGGTCCACGCCATACGTCTGGGAAAACAAACTCCGAACCGAAATCATCACTCCCGGAAGTCAGCTTAGTCGTGCGTACGACACCGACGGCAAGCTGCTTTACGAATTCGGTGGAGCCTCAACCATCACCATCGCGACGCCTTATTCTTACGACGGACTGTTGTACGTGACGTCGGGCTACGTCGGCGATCGGCGCAAACCGATCTTTGCGATTCGTCCTGGAGCCGAAGGCGACATCTCTCTGGGTAAAGACGAGACCTCCAACGAGTTCATTGCGTGGTGCAACAAAACGGCCGCTCCGTACAATCCCAGCACAATCGTCTATGAGGGTTTGTTGTACGTGCTGCACGATCGCGGTTTCCTCGTTTGCTACGACGCGAAGACGGGTGAAGAAGTCTACGGTAAGAAGCGACTACCCAACTCCGGCAGCGGATTTACTTCGTCGCCATGGGCCTACAACGGCCACATTTTCTGCATCAACGAGAACGGTAAGACCTTCGTCATCAAAGCCGGACGCGAGTACAAACTGGTCGGAACCAACCAATTGGAAGATGACGACATGGGCATGGCAACGCCTGCCATCGCCGACGGAAAACTGGTTCTCCGAACAAGGCATCGGCTGTACTCGCTCTCGCAAGAATAAGTCGCCCGCAAAGTAGCCTGCTCAGGCCCTGAGCAGGCAGGTACGCCTTCGTCGCTTTGCGACGAACCGACTGCGGGCCTCAGTCGGTTACATTTCTGTCAACAAATCTGGCCTTAAGTCCTTCCGCCCCTAATTCTACATCGGCTTCTGCACTACCCGTTGACCACTGGCCTCACCGATCAGCCTTAAGCATGGTCGAGGAACGCGGCAGGTAACGCGTTCGCAATGCCCAGTGCGGTCATTGAGATTTCGCCGAGTTGGTCGCGAGCGATATCGCCTGCCAGTCCATGAACGAACACGCCCAAAACCGCCGCCTCCAGCGGTGAGTAATCCTGTCCCAGCAGCGCGGTGATCACCCCGGTGAGAACATCGCCCGAACCGCCCGTGGCCATGCCTGGGTTGCCGGTTGTGTTTTCGTATTGGACGGAACCATCGGTCACCAGCGTTCTGTTGCCTTTCAGAACCAGAACCAGTTGGTTCTGCGCCGCGAAGGTTTTCGCGCGATTGCGGCAGTCGGTGGGTGACAGGTTGGGTTCGCCGATCAGCCGACGGAACTCGCCGATGTGGGGTGTGAGGATTCTGGGGCCAGCTGACTGCGGGAGAATTTCAGGAACCGCCGCCAGCGCGTTTAAAGCGTCGGCGTCGATGACCATTGGACCGCTGAAGGAACCATAAAGCTGCGTGACCAGTGGTTGCACATGTTCGCCCTGACCCATGCCGGGGCCGATACCAATGCTGGTCGCCGCTTGCGTGAGTTCCTCAAGTCGAGCCGTCTGTTCTATCGGAACCGTCATGTAGCACGGGTTGAACGCGGCCACTGTTTCCAGGCACCTGTCGGGAACAGCCAACGTCACCAGGCCAGCTCCGGACCTGAGTGTGCTCAAGCCTGTCAGACAAACTGCGCCAGTCATCCCGCGCGATCCACCGATGACCAGCGCGCGGCCGTGGGTGCCTTTGTGTGAGTCGGGGTCGCGTGGTTTTAGGTTCGGAACGTCCATGCTGTCTCTCCTGATCATTTCCGAGACAGCAGGCGAGCGATCTCTTTTGATTCGGCGTGCTTCCCGGCTTTGGCGACGTCGATGGCGGTTTGGCCTCGGTTGTTGGAGTGCGTTCGGTCGCTGCCGGCGTTCTTTAGCAGGCGGATGGTCTTCTTCTTTTTCTCAACGTCTTTGATCGTCGAACGCACGGCATCAAACAAAGCTGTCTCTCCCTTTAGGTCCGCAACATCAACCGTCGCGCCGTGTTCCAACAGGACCTTGATGGTGTCGATGAACCCGGCTTTGGCGGCTCGATGGAGTGCCGTTTTTCCTTTGTGGTCCTGGTGGTTCACGTCCGCGCCGTGCTTGAGTAGCAAAGCTACCTCTTTGGGGTTACCGCCGCGATCGCCGCGGCACAGATAGACCAGTTCTTCGCTCTCGCTTTTCTTCGACGGCCGCTTCACGCCAAACGCGGAAACGACTTTGTAGAGTTCCACGTCATCAGGATGCGTTCTCGGCGCGAAGGCTGGGTCGGCTCCGTTTTGCAGCAGTAAGCGAACCATCGGCGCGCTGTCGTCGGCCGCGATGAACAGCGATTTCTCGTTACCCCGAATCGTTGCGCCTTTTTCAATGAGGAACCGAACCGTCTCTTCGCTGCCCCCGCGCAAGGCGTAACACAGCGGCGTCGCCCACTCGGCTGGTTCGATGTAAAAGCTGACGGGAGCATCCTTGTCAGCCATCACATATTGCGGGTGTCCTTCGTTGAGCCGCTTTTTGCTGCGACTGAGGAACTTCTTCACTCCGGCAAGATCGCCCAGAAACGCGGCCGTATGAATATTCAGCTTCGCGCCTTTGTTTAGCAGAAAGTCCGCGACGTCATCTCGCTTCTTAAACCGAGCGATGCAGTAGCAACTGACTTCGACGAAGTACGGCGTGTAGTAGGTTCCGCACGCGTTGATGTCGGCCTTGCGACGGACAAGGTACTTGACCATGTCCAGCTTGCCGCGATGCGCGGCTTCCCACAGCATGGTTCGACCGTGCGAACCGATGCGGTGAATCCACTTGGGCCTGGCTTTCAGGATCGCCCGCACCGAATCTAAATCGCCACGCCCGGCGGCAGCCACGCCGATCTTCAGGAAATCGCTGGCCTTGCCGGGGAACTTGATGTCGCTCATTTGTCTCGCGGCGCCTGACCAGCATCGGCAGTGGCCTTCACGTACTGCTTGTAGGCGTCGGCCACTTTCCCCGCTGCGGTATCACCATCGTGGATGTACATCGCATACCTGAGTCGCAGTTTTTCGCCCGCGGCCAGTTTTACGTGTTTCGGTTTTTCTTTGCCCTTCGTGTAAGCCGCATCGCCGAACGGGCTGATTGAAAACAAACCATAGTTGCGAACGTGGTACCGCGACTTGCGCATGTTTTTCGGATGATCGAACAGTGCGATGCCGTAGGTTTTGTCGTTCACTTTGCCGTAGTAGTCGACCCACGCAGACGTTTGGCCCCAGCATTTGCCGGTCCCTTTTTTGCCGTCCGCATTCACAACCTTGCCGGTTTCTTTTTCTCGTAGGCTGTTGACCATGCGGAAGCCGAACAGGCCTTCTTTGGTGTCGCCGAACTCAACAGGGCCGTGGTTCGCAACGAAGGTGATGTCGTAGGCCACCAGTCGATTGGGGAACACAACAATCGATGTTTCTTCATCAACAATTGGCTTACCTTCGAGCGACTGCCATGAGTTCATCACGTGCAGTTGCGGCATGCGTTTGCCGCCGACTGTTACCAGGTTTGAGTGAGCTCCCGTGGTCAGGATCTTTCCTTTTTCGGCCCAGAAGTCGACGTCGTTCACTTTGTCTACGGACACCCAGACACCTTTGTGATGCGGATGGTCTTCGGGATCTTTCAGTGCTCGCGTTAGCACGGTTCCATCTGCCGATCGAACGGGCAGCAGAAACGGTTTCGGCAGCGCGCCCATTTTGTTCATGCGATACACGGCGAACGGTTTGTCGCCGATCTTGATATCCACGCTCTTGCCATCTTTGGCCGGCACCATGGTGACTCGCGCGTCCTGAGCGGCAGCGGGGAACGCGATTAAAGCCAGCAGAATCGGAGTCAACAGTTTCATTGCGAGAGCCTCAAAGGTTGGTGCACCGTTGGATCAACTTGCTACCCAGTATCGCGGTTCTTAGGCTCTGACGTCCACCTTCAAACCTCCGACGCGAATATCCAATGCCACGCCACTTTGCTGCGACACGCCCGATGTCTCCACCCGCTGCCAAAGATGGCCCGTGGGAATTGACACTGGCCGGCGAACTTACCGAAAAGCATTCCGAACTGGTCATGCAGTTCACCGAAGTGCCGATGCGAAGTACGGGCACGCTGTGGATCGATTCGTGCGGGGGCAGCGTCTACGCGGGCCTGTCCATTGCGACCATCATTCGTCTGCGCGGCTTAAACGTGACCGCGATGGTGGCTGGAGAATGTTCGTCGGCCGCGCTGCTTCCGTTCGCCGCGTGTTCGAAGCGATACGTCACACCGCATTCGACGTTGTTGTTCCATCCGATGCGATGGGCGTCGGAAGAAGATGTTCAGTTGGAACAGGCCACTGAGTGGGCTCGGCATTTCAAATTGCTCGAAGAGAACCTGGACGGCCTGCTGGCGAAAATGTTTGGAGTGTCGGAGGAATTTTTGGCTAAATGGTGCCGCCCCGGCCGGTTCGTGAGCGGTCCGGAAATTGTCGACGCGGGTTTGGCTCAACTGGTTACGTTGTTTGACGGACCACTGACAAACCAAATTGCCGCCAGCCGAAACACCGAAAGCTAAACCAAACGCAAGCAAACGGGCTCCGCGCATTTTGATCAAAACGTAACTACAATGGGTTCAGCCCGAACTCTCAAACCAAACACCAGACGCAACAACATGTCAGAGAAACCAAAAGTCATCATCAGTGCGTTTGCCGACGAAGCGGCGAACCGCAAAACAGCCATCGAACAGATGACCACACTGGCCGGTATCGGCCTGAAGTGGTACAGCCCGCGATTCATCGATGTTGATGGCAGCGGAACCGTGAAGCACGTTGTTGATTTGTCTGACGACGAATACGAACAGATGCGGCAGTTGCACACCGAGTACGGCATGAACGTCACCAGCATTGGTGCTCGAGTTGGCAAGGTGAAGCTGCTGGATGTCGATGATGGCTCGCACAACAAGTTTGTACCCATCGACGAGTACCTGGATGGCGAAGTCGCTTCCACAATCAACGCCGCGAAGCAGTTGGGAACCAAGCTCATCCGCGGGTTCTCGTTCTATCATCCGCGCGGGACTCAAGCTGACGATCATGTTGGGCAGGCGGCCGACAACATTCGAAGAATTGTCGAAGCGTGTGCGGCTGAAGACCTGATTTATGGACTCGAGATCGAACCAAACCTTGTTGGCGAAACCGGTCCGCTGCTGGACAAACTGGTTAAGACTGTCGATCACGCCAATATCGTCGCCATCTTCGACGGCGGCAACGTTGCGGCTCAAAACAAGAACGCCGTGCAGTGCTACACTGAATACCTGGACTGCCGCGACAGCATGGGTTGGATGCACGTCAAAGATTACAGCATCGATCCATCACTGGTCTGGGAAGGCGCGGTGGATGAAGATCGCTTGAAGAACTTTGTCCCTGCCGACGCGGGCGATGCGGGCCACGAAATGGTTCTCAAAGATCTTCGTGATAACCTGCCGGCGCTGACAAAGAAAATGCAGGGGCTGGGTGTGCCGGGGTTCTTCCTGGAAACAGAACCGCACCTCAAGGGCGGCGGTCAGTTTGGCGGGTTCAGTGGGCCGGACGGCATGGGCGTCGCCGTGCGAAGTTTGTGCAGCCTGCTGGACTACGTGGGAATCGACTACGACCTCAGGTCGTTCGCCGACATCCGCGAACTCCGCGGATTCTGATTGCAGGGCCGAATCAATGAATGAACCGATCCAAAAGGACGATTCCCGTTCGATGGACGAACAGCTTGATGCCGTCGTCGAGTGCGTTCGAGCCGACGGGTGTCTTTCGCAGGACGATTTACAGTCGTTCAGAAAATCCATCGCCCTGTTCCAGTCGCGCATGTGTGCGCACAGCGGCTGGGAAGCAAAGTACCTGCTGCAGGGTGTCGAACGTGTTGTCACAAGTCTAAACACGATGCACGCTGACTCTGGCCGTAAGCTGATCTCGGCAGAACTAAGCCAGAGTCTTCTTAACCTCATTCACAACGGCCTCGCGATAGGCGAATATGAGGGCTCGGAAGATCCAACCGTCCAATGGCGGAAGTGGTAGTGGCTCAGACTTCAATTGGAGCCAACTGATAGCAGTGGTGAGAACTTATGCCTTTTGATTTTAACCGCGTCGCCGACATTGCTGTTTGCCCGGCCTGCCATGCCGAGCTTGTTCATGACGGCGACACACTTGTTGACGTTTCGCCCGAGTGTCGTCGGTCGTTTCAGATTGTCGATGACATTCCGCGTTTGGTGGTGAGTGAATCAACCGAACTCGCGATCGACGATTGGGCCGCCGTGATGAGCCGAGCCGGCCGCGATGGTTCAACAGGCCAGCCAACCACATAACCAAAGCCAGGGAATAACGATGATCAGTACCCGACTGCTGCTTCTCTTGTCCATCGCCGCAACCATCCCTGCAGCGCTTGCTCAGGAAGCGAACGGCGACGATACAAAGAAGGCCGACCGCTACGACTACCGCGACAGACACGACCCAAATGGAATTGGCAAGTTCTATCTGGGTCGCGAAATCGCCCACGTCATGGGTTTCGGCTTCAATGGCAGCGGCGCTCGATGGCTGGAACGATCTTCGCGCGAGCGCGAAGAGAAGCTCACGCTGATGGTGGAATCGCTGAACCTGAAAAACGGTGATGTGGTTGCCGACATCGGATGCGGTAGCGGTGTGATATCCAGACTGATGGCGCGGCGCGTTGGCAACGACGGCAAAATCATGGCCGTTGATGTTCAGGACGAAATGCTGAACCGACTCAAGGAGAACCTCGACAAGGACGGCATCGAAAACGTCATCCCGGTCAAAGGAACGCAGAAGTCACCCAACCTGGAACCGGAATCCATCGACCTGGCAATCATGGTCGACGTGTACCACGAGTTCGAATTTCCATACGAGATGTTGAGCGCCATTTCGACGGCTCTTAAACCGGGCGGTCGCGTTTGCTTTGTCGAATACCGCAAGGAAGAACCCGGTGATTACGCTTTGGCCATCCAGCCAGTGCCAATCAAGGAGGTTCATAAGATGTCCATCAAACAGGTCATCAAAGAAGCTGTTCAGGACGGCCTTAACCTGCAGTGGAGCGAAACGGTTAGCGTGCTGCCTCAGCAACATATGATCTTCTGCTCGAAACTTGGCCAGGAAGACAGCAAGAACGAACGTCCGCCGGTCAAGCTGACGAAGAAAGCCATCGACCTGCACAATTCGTGTCTTGTCGTCGACGGACACAACGACCTGCCCTGGACCATGCGAGCCAAAGCGGATTCGGATTTCGACAAGGTAGATATCTCAAAGCCGACTGAGTTCCACACAGACATCCCGCGGCTGAAAAAGGGCAATATGGGGGCGCAGTTCTGGTCGGTCTTCGTTCCGGTCAGCACGATGGAAAGCCAAACCGCGGCCAAGGCCACGTTCGAACAAATCGAACTCACGCACCGCATGATCAAGCGATACCCGGAGACATTCCACCTGGCACTCACCACCAAGGATGTCGAAGAGGCACGCAAGCTTGGAAAAATTGCCAGCATGATTGGCATGGAGGGTGGTCACTCCATCGAGAACAACATCGGTCTGCTGCGAAAGTTCTACGCCGAAGGCGCGCGGTATATGACCCTGACGCATTCGAAGACACTGGACTGGGCCGACGCGTGCACGGACGAAGCTCGACACGGTGGGCTGACTGAGTTCGGTGAAGAAGTCGTTCGCACCATGAACGAACTGGGCATGCTGGTTGATATTTCACACGTGTCGCCCGACTGCATGAAAGATGCCATCCGAGTCAGCACGGCTCCGGTCATCGCCTCGCATTCATCAGCGCGTGCTGTCGCTGATCATGTTCGTAACGTGCCGGATGATGTCCTGAAACTGCTGCCGCAAAAAGACGGTGTCATGATGGTCAATTACTACTCGGGATTCGTGGTTCCCGCCAACATGGAACGAACAAAGAAGATTGATGCGTTCCGCAAAGAACTCGAAAAGAAGTATGGCGACGATGCCAGCAAGATTCGCCGCGAAGAAAGCGAGTTTCGCGACAAACTGCCCATCGTGCCGGGAACCATTCACGACGTGCTGGACCACATCGAACACATCATCAAAGTCGCCGGTGTGAACCACGTGGGTCTGGGTTCAGACTACGACGGCATCGGAATGCTGCCCAAACAACTGGAAGACGTCACCAGCTATCCGCTCATCACACAAGGACTCATCGACCGCGGTTACTCCGACGACGACATCCGCAAGGTTCTGGGTTTGAACCTAATGCGTGTGTGGAAGAAAGCTGAGGACGTCGCGAAGAAAATGCAGGCCGAGAAGAAGTAGCGGCCGCATCGCGCGGGCAGGGCAGAGGAGCAGCCGTGGCGGTTGTTGGTTCTCACCGGCGCATAAAGAACGCCGCCACCGCTCAGAGGGGGTTGAGCGATGGCGGCGGTATCGATAGATCGAATCAACCAGTCCCTGGTTTTGCAGACAAATCAGTGCAGGTCAATAATTCAGAAACTGTCCTTTGTACTTGCGTACTAAAGACAGCCCGTCTGCCACCTTTGAATCAGTTTCAACGATCCGGGAGAGAGGCTTCGGATGTAAGTTCCTGGTGTCGCTTGTGAGTCGCAACGAAACCTCTCGTCAACAATGGTATCGTCGAGCCTGTGAGTGCCTTACAGCAAAGATTGCCGATAGATCGTTGCAGCGATTCTGACTGAACCGCTGCATGCTCGAATCTCTTCGGCGGTGACGGTTATGACCACCGCTGGTTCCGTGAGCGACGGTTCTTCGGGCACCCGGTTCAAGTGGAACCACATCAATCCGCATACCTGCAGTTCGCAGCACAACCTGACCAGCCCGAATAACTCGAAGAACAACCAACCAACTGTGTCCGAACCGCCTGACGCCAACGACGAACAGCAGATCCCTCTGGACCGCTCGGCCTTTCTGAACCTGGCTGGAGTGTGCGAGGGTGGCCTGGTTGCGATTGCGTTTGTTGTAGGCTGGTTTGTCCACGTCAATCCGGTTCAACAGTTGTACTTCGACTGGTGGAGCCTGTTGGTTGGCGTTCTCGCGACAGTACCCATGCTGGTTCTGTTTGGGGTTCTTTACTGGACGGACCTGCCACCGTTTAGACGCATCCGAGACATGCTGTGCGAAATGCTCTCACCACTACTCGCACAGTGTCGTTGGTTCGACATTGTCCTGCTGGCATTCATGGCCGGACTTTGCGAAGAACTTCTGTTTCGCGGCACTCTGCAAATCTGGGCCAGCGGCCAGTGGGGACTACCGACCGCGATCGTGGTCGTGAGCATCGTGTTCGGGCTGGTTCACTTCGTCACGCCCACATACTTCATCCTGGCCGCAGCAATCGCAGCGTATCTGTCCGGCACAATGTACCTGGTCGATCGCCCGAATTTACTGATCCCAATCACAACCCACGCACTCTACGACTACATCGGCTTCCTGGTCCTGGTTGCCGAGTACCGCAAGTCTCAACGCCAAAGCCCGCTGCCCCTGAACCAATAACGATGAAAAGGCGAGAGACGCCGTGGACTCATATCTCCTGGCTCAGGAACCGGATGAGGCGAACCTACCGCACTGACAGCATGGACTCGAGGGCCAGCATCACGGCAAGTGCACCGAGTAACATGTAGGCCACGACTGGATCGACCAGTGATGGATCAGTCAGGAACTGTTTGACGGAACCAAGACGATGCCAAAGGTAAAAACCAAGTGGTACCGTAAGTGTGCCGAATAGCAGCAGCATCCAAACAGGCGAACCGTGTTGCAGCATGACGCCACTGTCACCGACACGGTCAAAGGAGCCGACAGCAATGTACGCCCCATTTGCCAACAGGCAAAAACCGGCGAAGAACATTGCAATGTTGCGCGCTGTGGCGAAGCGCCGCGGCATGAACCACCAAACAGCGGCGGGAACCATGCAACCAAGGATTGGGCCAAGCCAAACAACAACCGACGGGTTTGGGTTCGGTGAAACGTCAGTCCGCGAAATCGTAAGCGGATGCAACACGACGCGTTCGACCGTGCCACCAGTAGTCAGCGCACCCACGACATGGCCAAGTTCGTGAACGGCCATCATTGCGAACCAACTCAGCACTAACAGCGAGACGACAAATACGAACTGGTGAAAGCGTTGCATTCAGGCATCCATCAGTTGTCGAAGGCCTAGCGTAAAGACCCTGTTATCCGCCGTGAAGCGGGTTAAGACTCCACCCATTTAATTGCGCTAGGCAATTGCTGCGATCCGAGAAACTGCTCCATCGCCAAGAACGCGTCGGCGGCAGAAACCACCATAGAAGTTGGGTAATAGTCGCACTGGAAGTTGTTGATCAGGAAGTCCACAGTTTCATCGCTCTCATCCACGCCATCGGAATAGTAGCCAGAGTCACCCGACTCGCGAAAATAAAAGGCAACCGCGCGATCACGGTTGATGAAGACGGCAATTGACGGATCTGTTTCCGACGCGGTGGCAAGCCAGAACGACGCGTAATGATCGTCGTGGCGGAACGAGAGATGTAGTCGCAGTTGGGCGACGGTTTCAATCTCGTAGTGATCGCGAAACACCGACAGTTTCATTGATCTCGTGCGAACAACAAACGGTTTTGACGGCACCGCCATGAACAAGCAAACAAACGGCGTCTGAACTGCAAGTAACTTTACCGATGCCGGCTCGCTTGACCAGCAAGGAAGGTGTGCTGAAGGCCTGGCTTACCCTCCCACCTCTAGCGAAGGTCGTTGAGAACTCGATACCAGTGTTCTTCAACCTTCGATTCTGGTTCGTACATGAACATCCCGCCCGGTACATCAAGGTTGTCGTGTTCCAGGTAGGCGAACCCGTACTCGCCGGCGTGTCCCATATTTCTGGTGCAGATTGCAACGGCCAGCGCTCCGGTCGAACTTCGAGCTGCGCAAACCCTCACACCTTTCCGATTCATCATTGAGTCGTATGCCGGGCCGCGGCGGAGTTTCACCGTGCCCGCATCGCTTGGTCGCTCAGTGACATACACCATTTGCATCGCGGTCGGTTCCGTCACGTCCCTGAGCAGGAATTCGCCCTCCTCTCCGGCGGCGAGTTCCTCGTAGGCACGGACTTCGGCCACAATGGCTTCCATGCGGTCACGATTGAAAAATCCGGCGTTCTGCCACACGAAGAGGCCAAATGGGCTCACCAGGAATAGTCCCACGGCGCAGATGAACGCCAAAATGCTGAGGCAAGCCGTCCAGCGAATGGCTGATTGGGTATTCTTATTCATACGATCTCAGCACTGTTTCCGAACGATTTCGACCGATTTCTAACCCCGGTAGACAAACAACGACTTGGTTGGAATCCTGTTGATGGTCGGTTTTAGCCGAAATAAGATGTACATTCGATCGAATTGACTGTCAGCACCCGCGAACCGCGATTCTGTACAGAGGACTGAAATGAGCGATCTGCCGAACGCATCGTCACTGATTAACCGCGTTTGCTCGCGTCTAAGAATCTCCGCCATCGCGCGGGCGTTCTATAAGTCGTTCCTCTGGCTGGGCGGGATTTACCTGGTCGCGTTGCTGGTGAGCCGACTGACGGGTTACATCCCGACGGATTGGTTCCCGTGGCAAAGTCTGCTTGTGGTCCCGGTCGCGGCGCTGGTTCTCGGAGCGATTTTTCACAGGCGTCCGTCGCTTGGTGATTCAGCGCGGCAGGTTGATCAGCATGCGAACTCGAAGGATCTGTTCCTGACTGTTTCGAAGCTCGAAAGTTCTGCCGGCGGATATCAGGCGCTTGTTAAGCGTGACGCCGAAACGAAGGCTGAGAAAATTGAACCGGCTAACGTTGTTCCTTACCGATGGAACGCTGGCCTTGGGCCCATGTTTATGACGGCGGCCGTCTTGCTGCTGACACTGGTGTTCATTCCGCAGTTCGATCCATTCGGGCAAGTCGAAGCTGCAACGCTGAAGACGCGTGTCGCAGAAAATCTACGCTTGAGCCAGAAGGCAACGACGGCTCGGGCCGAGCAGTTGAAGAAAGATGCTGAGGATCTTCGCGAAGGAAGCGAAACGGAGAAGGAACTCAAGAAGCTCACCGCCGCCCTGAAGAAGATGAGGCCGGGCAAGGTCAAGAAAGCGAATCAGGAGAAGGTTCTTGTCGAGCGCAAAAAAGGGCTTAACAAACAGTTCAACATGAAGAACTCGAAACAGCTTCGCGAGATGCTAAGCAAGCAAATCGCAAGCCAAAGTTTCGGTGGTGAGTCTGACAAGAAGGCCAAAGAGTGGATGAAGGAACTCAAGGCAGGCAAGGCCGACAAGCTGATCGCCGAACTTGGCGAAATCCAAAAGCAGCTCAAAGAACTGGCTGAGGAAAAGGATCCGGTCGAACGCGAAAAGAAGGCGCGTGAGCTGAAGAAGAAGATGCAGGAAATGGCCAACTTCGCCAGCGACAAAGCCAACTCAAAACAAATGGCTCAGGCACTCGAACGTGCGATGGAGCAAATGCAGGCCGGTCGCGAAGGCGGCGAGGAGATGTCTGAAGAAGCGATGAAGGCTGCGATGGAATCGCTTGAGCTATCCAAGATGGAAACGGAAAACCTGGCGCAGGCAGCCAAAGAATTGCAGCGGCTGGAAAAGGCTCTTGAAGCGGTTCAAATGGCGCGGCAGCTTAATGAAGACGAACGGTTGGACGGTTCGGAAATGGAAGGCATGGATCTGGAAGACTACGCCGACTTCTACGCCGAAATGATGGGCGAGGGCCGTGGCGAAGGTGACGGCGAAGGAGGTGGTGGCGGCGAAGGTCAGGGCGAAGGCGGACCTCCGGCCCCGGAAGACGACTCGCAGGTGACCGACTTCAAGAAAGAAGAATCGAAGGCTCAGATTCAGGCTGGCAAGAATCTGCTTAGCTGGAAGACCAAGGGCATGTCCGAGGCGGGTGAGTTCAAGAAGGAAGTGACCAAAACTCTGCAAACGCTTGAACAAGGCGTTTCCGAAGCGATCAGTAAAGAACAGGTGCCACCCGGGTACAGCGATGGCATCAAGAAGTACTTCAAGAACATCGCCGACGAATCTGCCGCCGCGGGCGATGCCGCTCCCGGTGCTGCCGCTTCGGATGCCGGCGACGGCAAGTAGGTTATGGCTAATTCTGACGGCAGCCGTCTGGCTGTCCCGCTGGCCATTATCGCCATCGTTGCCGCTTTGTTTGGCCTGTCCAAATGGCGTGGTGCGGGCGTGGATGATGCCGATTCATTGGTTGTCTACTGCGCGCATGATGCTGTTTTCTCTGAACAGATCATTAAGCGGTTCGAACAGGAAACCGGGATCCGCGTTCGGGTTCGGTTTGACGAAGAAGCCAACAAGTCGCTGGGGCTGGTGAACCAGATTATCGCCGAACGCGACAACCCGCGCTGCGATGTGTTCTGGAACAACCAACTGCTTAACACGCTGCAACTGCAGGATGCGGGAGTGCTGGAACCGTACAAGGGTTCCGGATTCGAACGCATTCCCGATCGCTACAAAGACCCTGAGGGAATCTGGACGGGCTTTGCCGGCCGCTTGCGCGTGTTCATCGTTAACACCGATCTGATGCCGTGTTCGGAAAACGAAATCACAAAGCGACTGGCCGGGCGTCTTGAAAACGTTGCCATCGCAAAGCCGCTGTTCGGGACCACGCGTTCACACTATTCGGTCTTGTGGGAACAACTGGGCACCGAAGAAATCAAAGCGTGGCATCGCGGATTGCACCAACGCGGCATTCGAGAGGTGCAGGGCAATTCGACGGTTCGCAATTTAGTGATGGATGGCGTGATTGATTTTGGGTTCACCGATACCGACGACTATTTCGGAGCAGTCGATAAGGGTAAGCCGGTGAGTGCGCTCCCGATTCGGCTGAGTGACGGTTCGACCATTTGTATTCCAAACACGGTCGCGATCATCAAAGGAACCAAACGTCGCCAGCTGGCTGAACAGTTTGTTGACTGGTTGTTGTCGGCCGACGTGGAAATCGCGATGGCCAATTCGCGTTCGCGTCAGATTCCGTTGGGCGAGGTTGACGAATCGCAGATTCCAGACGAAGTGAAACAGCTACGCGAATGGGCCGCGGACGGGTTCCTTCTTAGTCGCACGGCAAAGTCGCAATCGGCTTGCCTTGAGTGGCTGAAGTCGGAGTACCTGCAGTGAGCTTATTTGCAGCGTGCGGCTGGTCGTTCGTGAGAGCGTTGGTAATTGCAGCCATCAGCTTGCCAATCGCGGCGTGGCTGGCCGGAATGCTTTCCGGAACGCGTTCGAACCGAAAGCTCGGGCCGAAGGTGCTGCTGATCGCTTTGCTGGTTCCGTTTCTGATGCCGGAACTGCTTATCGGCTTCGTGTATTCCGAAACCACGTTGCGATTGGTGCGTGAGTTTTCCGATCCGGCCGCGACCATGACATTGCCGACTCAGCCGCGACTACGACAAACGATGGATCGCCCCATCAACAGTGCGGATGTCACCGCAGAGTGTTTGTATTCGGCGTTGTTGCTGTTTCGGTTTGTGCCCGTCGCTGCGCTGGTCATGTGGCTGATGCCGTCGCCGCGATTGTCTGCCGAAGCGATCCACTGCGAACGTTTGTTGATGCGAAACGAACGCGACGGATGGCGTCGCCTGCGCAGTCGGTTGGGTTGTTTTGTTCGCGGGCCGATGATGGCGGCGCTGCCGGCGTTTGCGATTGTGTTTTTGCTGGTATTTCAGGAGTTTGAAATCGCGTCGCTCATGCAAATCAGCCGGGCACCGGTGGCGTGGACGGTTTGGTTGTTTGATAACCACGCAGGCTGGTTGATGCCGTCGCGATCGTTGCAGTTGTCCATCGTGCCGGTTCTTTGTGAACTTGTTGTGGTTGGTGCCGTGTTTGTTGCGTTGCTGCGAAGCGATTGGCATCAAACGGAATCGCTGACGAAAACCAAGCGGACTTCGGAACCACTCAGATGGACGGCGACTGTGTTTCTTGTGGCGGCGATCGTGATGTGCGTCGGCATCCCGCTGTGGCGGATGGGCAGCGGCGTTGCGGGCGGAATCGCCACACTGGGTCGCCAGCCGGAAATGTTGAGCAAGTTTCTGGGCGAACTGCTGATCTCGCTTGCGTTTGGCCTGGCTGCCGGACTGGCGGCGTACTGGCTGACGGGTTTCCTGTTCGGTCGCCGACCGCGGACAACGTTGACGACTTTGTGTGTCATCCCGGGCCTGATCGGATCGTTGGTGTTAAGTCTTGTTGCACTGGCGTTGTTTCAACTGCCGATAATGCGTTCCGCGTACGACACTCCGGTGCCGATGCTTATTGCACTAACGCTGTACCTGTTGCCGCGTGCGGTTTTGCTGCGGATCGTGTTCTTTTCTCGACAACCACGCGAACCGATTTTTATTGCTCAGACGATGGCGGAGTCCGGTGATGGTAATCTGCGCCGCCGCGGCCTGGCGTTGTTGTGGGTGATGCGAAAACAACCTGCGTTTTGGGTAGTGGTTCTGTTGACGTATTGGGGATACTGGGACCTGACTGTTGCGTCGGTTTTGCGGCCGACGAATTTGGAACCGTTTACCCCGGGCCTCTACAACCTCATGCACTACGGACGCAACGAAACGCTGACCGCCATGACTTTGTTGGCCGGTGTGTTTCCAGCAGCTGTCCTTTTACTGGCCGCCGCATCGCGACGGGCGTGGAGGGTGATCTGCTGATGTCTGAACTTTGGTCTCTGCGCGATGTGGCGCTTGTCTCTGATGGCACTCAGCGGATCTCTGGTGTGACCGTTGATGTCACCAGCGGCGTCACGGCGGTTCTTGGATACTCTGGCGCGGGCAAGACTTCGTTTTTGAATTTGTTGGTTGAGTTCGAACGCCAGACGGCGGGTTCCATCGATCGCAAACTTCCGGATTCATCGGTGCCGCTGTTTTGGGTTCCACAGAATGGCGGATTGTGGAACCACGTTTCAGCCGGCGGTCACATTCAGAAAGCCGGTTCGGATGGCGCTTCTGATTCAGCGAACGCCAACGAGTGGCTTAAGCGGTTCGACTTGGAAGCTCGATCAGCATCACGTCCTGCGGAGCTCTCACAAGGCGAACGCGCGCGGTTGTCTGTGGCTCGGGCGCTGGCGACGGAAGCGGCCATTTTGGTGATGGACGAGCCGCTGGCGCATGTTGATCCGGGGCGGTTGGCGGCCTACTTCGATGTGGTTATGGAACACGTGCGAGGCGGATCGCGGTCGTTGGTGTTCGCCACGCACCAGCCGGAATTGGTGCTCAGGTACGCTAACAGCGTGATTTGTCTGGACGCTGGAAGCTGTGTTTTTAGTGGTTCAGTGTCCGATTTGTATCAGAAACCTGCGGATTCTCGGTTGGCAACGCTGCTGGGGCCAGGAAACTGGATTTCCACAGACGAATTCGCCTTCTGGCTGGATCATACTGGGCACGCTGAAGGTGTGCTCCGTCCGGAACGACTGCGGATCGAACAACTGGATGAATCAGGCGGCGGCGACGGACGACGGTTCGTTGTCACTGGCTCCAGGTGCCTTGGCCCCACGACCGAAACAACGGTTCGTGAGGAAGCAACCGATCGGCAGCGGTCGTTTGTGCATTTAACACAGGGTGCATTGGTCGGCGGGCAACGAGTCCGTCTTTCGATTTTGGATGAAGATTGCAGCGCGGTGAACGAATAACAAAGTTCGCCCGGAGATCGTGTTGGAGCAACAAGTGACAAAGCAGGGTCAGCAGCGAAACAAAGTCACCCACACCCGCGCGATTGCTGCGCTGCTGCTGGGGCTGACGTTGGCTTTGACCGGATGCGATGAGTCCGAAGACCACAACACGATCGCAATCAAGAGTGTCAGTTCGTGGCTGCTGCCTCCTGACAATGGCAAGGTGCCCGCTCCTCGAGCGGTCACGATCGGGCCGAACGACAACATGTATGTTCTGGACGACGATGGCCGAGTCGTGGTCATGGGTGACGGCGGAGTTGTCCTCCAGCAATGGGACATGCCCGAATCAAGTATCGGGAACCCCGAAGGCATTTGTTGTTTGAAAGACGGCCGCATTGTCGTGGCCGACACCCACTACGATCGACTGGTCTTCTTCGCGCGAGATGGCAGCGTGCTTTCGAAGCTTGGTTCTCACGGAACCGAACCGGGGCAGTTTGTGTATCCGGTCGCCGTTTGCCAGGACGAAGACGAGTTCATTTATGTTGCCGAATATGGCGACCACCAGCGCGTGCAGAAGTTTACGCCCGACGGGAAGTTTGTCCTGCAGTTTGGTTCTCAGGGAACCGAACCGGGGCAGTTCCAGCGGCCAAGCGGTATCGCCTGGCGGGATGGCGAAGTGTATGTCGTGGATGCTTTCAACAATCGGGCCCAGCTATTCAAAGATGACGGGACGTTTGTTGGGGTACTGAACGACAATGATAATGAACTTCAGTATCCTTATGATGTGACGAAAGCTCCGGACGGATCGCTTTACATTGTCGAGCATCGGGCTGGTCGCATTTCGCATGTGGATGCATCCGGCAAGCTGCTGGGGCGGTTCGGCAGGAACGGTCGCAGCGAGGGTCAGTTCATCACGCCGTGGGGAATTGCCTTTCGCGGTCGCTCAAGAATTGTTGTGGCAGACACAGGTAACAGACGGGTAGTGGAGATCGAACTATGACACGATTTCTCAGACGACTCTTCCCCGCGCCGCGCTATGCGCTGAAGTGGACTGATGCGTTGCCGCTGATCATCTTTCTGGCGATCTTTGGTGGCGTATGTTTTTACCTGGACTGGTTCGATCATTTGATGTTCGTCCAGCCGTTGGCGTTTTTGTTGCTGCTGGTGACTCCATGGATCTGGTGGATGAACGCCGCTGGCTACTCAGGGCTAAGCAAGGGCCGCAGCACTGCTTCGTTGTTATTGCGGCTGGCCATTGTCGGCCTGTTTGTCATCCTGATTGCCGAACCGCGCGCGGTGCGAACGAAGGATGTTGTCAGCGTCGTGTACGCGGTCGATATTTCTGATTCGGTCGATCAAACCACAGACGCCGCTCTGCAGTTTGTGTCGGAGACGGTCCGGAACAAGATCAAGGAAGAAGACGAAGCCGGGCTGGTTGTGTTCGCTCGGAACGCGGCCGTCGAACTTCCGCCGCGGCAGTCGTTCCCGTTCGACAACGCGCTGAACTCACGCGTTCCACGTGATGCGACGAATATCGAACAAACGCTTTCGCTTTCGGCTGCGATGTTGAAAGAGGAAAATCGCGGACGCATTGTGCTCATTAGCGATGGAACCGAAACCAGCGGACACATGCGCGAGGTGCTGTCGGATTTGAAATCGCGTGGTATCGCCGTTGATGTGCTGCCGATCGAATATCACTACGACAGCGAAGTGCTGCTGGAACGGTTGGACCTGCCACGGTATGTGAAGATCGGTGAGAACTACGAAGCCAATGTGGTTTTGACATCGCGGAAAGCCGGTTCCGGTCGCTTGATTCTCAAGGAGAACGGCAGCACCGTGTTCGACGAACAAGTCGATTTCCCGGCTGGAAAGAAACGAATCACGCTGCCCATCAAATTGCGCGAACCTGGCTACTACGAGTACACGGCGACTATCCGACCGGACGAGGGTTTGGATCATGTGAAGGCGAACAATTCGGTTCGCAACTTCATCTTCATTGAAGGTGAAGGCAAGGTTCTGTTTGTTTACGACGCGGACGATGATCTTGACCGCGGACCTTTGGTCGAGGCGCTGCAGAACGGCAAGCGGTTTGTTGAAACGATGCCGTCTGTCGACTTCCCGCGCACGTCGTTGTCGCTGATGTCGTACGACGCGATTGTGTTCAACAATGTTCCGGCTGATCACTTTGACGCTGTGCAGATGCAGGCGGTTCATGATGCCGTGTATCACCTGGGCATTGGCTTCATGATGATCGGTGGCCAAAACAGCTTCGGCCCTGGCGGCTACCATCACACGCCAATCGAAGAAGCGTTGCCGGTGAGCATGGACATCACCAAGAAGAAAGTGCTGCCCAAAGGTGCGTTGGTCATCATCCTGCACACGTGCGAATTCCCTGAAGGAAACACGTGGGCCAAACGTATCACCAAGCGTGCGATTAAGGTTCTAAGCGAACAGGATGAGGTCGGCGCGATTGGGTATGACTCTAGTGGTGAGAACTGGATCTTTGAACTCACTCCGGCCGGCGAATACGACAAGCTGGTTCCTCAAATCAACGGGGCCGAAATCGGCGACATGCCCAACTTCGACCCCACAATGCAGATGGGTCTGAACGCTTTGAAGAAAAGCGATGCGGCGGCCAAGCACATGATCATCATCTCCGACGGTGATCCGCCAATCCCGCAGCAGGCGTTGCTGCAGGGTTTCAAAGATGCGGGCGTCAGCGTCAGTACGGTTGCGGTGTTCCCGCACGGTGGACGTGACATTCGGTCGATGCAGGTCATCGCGTCCGTCACGGGCGGTCGATTCTATTTCCCGGACGATCCAAACCAGCTGCCGGCGATCTTCATCAAGGAAGCGAAGACGCTGAAGCGCAGCATGATTCAAAACAAGACAATCACGCCCGAACTGCAGTACCCCGACCAAATCGTGGACGGCATCGATTCTTTGCCGCCGCTGCACGGTTACGTATTGGCATCCACAAAACAGCAGGCGACAACGGTGCTGCGTGTTCCGGAAGAAGAAGAGGGCGAAGTCGATCCGATTCTTTCAGTCTGGCGGTACGGTTTGGGAGTCAGCGCCGCGTTTACGTCGGACTTTTCTCCGAACTGGGGCAAAGACTGGACTGGCTGGGAGAAGCTGGAACCGTTTCTCAAGCAAACGATGATCCGCATCTCTCGCGTTCGCGAACAGGGCCATTTGCGAATGTGGAACTACATCAACGGCAACGATGGCGTGATTGTTGTGGAAGACTTCCACCCGGAACCCGCGTTCCTGGACATCAGCGCCGTTGTGTCTCGATTGGACGCTGGGCGGAAGAAGACAGCTCGACCGGAAGCTCAGTCGACCAACGTCGAAGATTTCGACGAAGCCGATGTGCAGAGCCGAAAGAAGAACTTCGAGAACGCTGAATCAGTCGGCCTTGGCAGCAACGGCAACGCCACAATCAAACTGCAACAGGTTGGTCCGCGGCGATACCAGGCAACCATCCCACTGGACGGCCAGGGTCGCTACCAGGTCATGGCTGTCGCTCAGGCAGGCGACCGGAAAGAGTCTGTTCAGGGCGGCATGATTGTGCCGTACTCGCCCGAGTACCTGAAGTTTGAATCGAACCACGTCGCGCTGCAGGAGATTGCTCGTGAGACCGGCGGCCAGCAGTTAAGCCCGAAATCAACAGCGGACGACATCTACGGACGCAGAGATCCGAAGCGCAGTTCATGGCCGGTGTTTGACTGGTTCCTAATGTCTCTGGCGTGTCTGGTTCCGATTGATGTTGGCATCCGCCGCGTTCAACTGGATTGGTCTGTGATCAAGGGTTGGTTCGGACTGGGTGGAAGGACCGAATCGACCGCGACCATGGGCACACTGCTGCAGCGCAAACGGCAGGTTGGATCGAGTCTTGAGAAAGGGCGAAGCGAAAAGCCGTTGCCGACTCGGCCAACAACAGGTCGTCCGGGCACTCGACCGTCGGCTCGACCTGAATCGGCACCGAAGTCTGACAAGCCAACCGCGCAGACTCCGCCGCCACAGGCTCCGGCAGACAGCAACACAACCACAAGTCGATTGCTACAACTTAAACGAAAACGCGACGAAGACGACTCTGATAAGTAGACACTCGCTTTTGGGTCGGTGGCAAACCACTGTTGGCGACCTGTTTGAAATAACGAGACCACACGGATTGACAATATGACTGACGCAAGCGCACTACAGGAAGAAGCTAACCAGTTCAAAGAGGACTTTCGCAAAGTCCGCGAAGCAATTGGCAAGGTGATGGTCGGGCAGGACCGGGTTGTCGAAGCCACCATCACTGCAATTTTCTGCGGCGGCAACGTGTTGCTGGAAGGTGTGCCTGGTCTCGGTAAGACGGAACTGGTCAAGACGCTTTCGCAGGTTCTTGAACTGGACTTCAATCGTATTCAGTTCACTCCCGACCTGATGCCGGCGGACGTCATCGGAACCAACATGATGAGCCCCGATGAATCGGGTCAGTATCAGTTCCAGTTCCGCAAGGGTCCGATTTTCACGCAGCTGCTACTGGCTGACGAAATTAACCGAGCGACCCCGAAAACGCAGTCCGGCCTGCTGGAAACAATGCAGGAAGGCACCGTGACATCGGGCGGAACGCAGTACGTTCTCGAACAGCCATTCTTCGTCCTGGCGACACAAAACCCAATCGAACAGGAAGGAACCTTCCCACTGCCCGAAGCGCAGCTGGACCGGTTCATGTTCAAAGTGGTTGTCCCGTTTCTAAACCGCGAGGAACTAAACGAGGTTGTGACGCGAACCATTCTGAAAGAACGCACAACGGTCGAACGCATCATCGACGGTCCGCGAATTCTGCACCTGCGCACGGTGCTGGACAACGTGGTCGTCGCGGATGACCTGCGGGACTACGCCTGCCGGATGGTTCTGGCGACTCACCCGGACACCGAATTCGCTCCTGAACGCGTTCGCCAGTACCTGCGTTGGGGAGCCAGCCCGCGAGCCGCCCAGGCACTCATCAAAGCCGCGCGTGTCCGAGCTCTAAGCGAAGGCCGCGCGCATGTGGCGTTTGAAGACATTCGGTACTTCGCGCCGGAAGTGCTGCAGCACAGAGCACTGCTTAACTACGACGGCCAGGCTGAAAACATTGCGGTCAGGGACTTGATTCAAGACTGCATTGACCAGCTTCCAACCGCCGCCGCACCTGTGGGCGCGGGGGCATAGCTGCGGGATTGTTGGTGGCGATTGCCTCGCCACGGATTGGTTAAGTATCCCGAAAACGAAGAGTTGCTACCTTGGATATCGTGTCTTCAAAGAAGTCGTCGCAGTTCACCGCGTTGTTAGAGAACAACGTGTTGGGTCAGGTCGAACGCATGCGGCTGAACCCGAACAGACGGCTCACAAACCGCAGTCGTGGAGAACACCTTTCGGGCAAAGGTGGTTCCAGTACCGACTTCGCCGACTACCGCGACTACGTGCCCGGCGACGACATGCGGTATGTCGATTGGAACATTTTTGCTCGACTAAATCGGCCGTACATCAAGCAGTTCCAACACGAAGAAGAGATGCACGTCGTGTTGCTGATTGACGCATCGACGTCGATGAAGTTTGAAAATAAGTTCGAACGAGCTCAGCAGGTGGCGGCCGCTTTGGGTGTGATGGGCCTGATGAATATCGAACGCGTTAGCGCGTATTCGTTTAACCATGCGGGCGGCAAGCCGTTGTTCATGCCACCGAAGACGGGCCGGCAGAGTATGCAGCAGCTGCTGCGTTTTTTGGAAGGCCTGGAAGCGGGCGGCGACTTCCCTGTTGAAGACGCGATCGAATCGATGCTGCGACTACACCGAGGTCGAGGGGTGGCGATTGTCATTTCCGACTTCCTCACGTTCGGCGAAGTCTCGCGAGCCTTCAACATGCTGTTTAGCGCGGGGTTGGAAATCTTTGCGGCTCAGATTTTGGCACCATCAGAAATCGAACCGGACACCACCGGCGATATTCGGTTCGTCGACAGCGAAACCGGACACACGCTGGATATCACGTCAGCCGGTGATTTGATGGGAATCTACCGCGAACACCGCCTGGGACTCGAAGATCAGCTATCGCGGCTCTGTCGTCAGCGAAGCGGCCGATTCGTCGCGGTCAATTCGGGCGACTCAATCGAACACATCTTGTTTGACCTGTTGACCAGGCAGGGGTGGGTGAATCGATGAACCTACCCGGCTTCCACTCACTCGGCAGTGCCTGGCTGTTTGCTCTGCTGATACCGCTGATCATCCTGTACTTCCTGAAGCTCAAGCGGCCGCGCCTGGAAGTTCCGTCGCTGGCGCTGTGGCAGCAGGTCATTAACGATCAGCGGGTCAATTCGCCGTTCCAAAAATTCAAGCGCAACATTTTGTTGTTGCTGCAGTTCCTGATGTTGGCCGCGTTGTGCCTGGCCGCGATGCAGCCATTCATGCGGGGCGGTCCGGAACAGTATGAGAATCTTCCGGTTCTGATCGACTGTTCGGCCAGCATGGCAGCACTCGACAAAGAGGGTGGCCAAAGCCGATTGGATGTCGCCAGGGAAGAAGTAGAACGCTTGATCGACGGGCTAACCGGCGATCAACGCCTGGCTTTGATTGCGGTGACCTCCACTGGCAGGCGGCTCACGGAATTCACGGACAACAAACGCATCCTCCGCAAAGCGCTTGCGAACATTGAAACGTCCGATGTTCCAGGTGGTTTGGAAGATGCGATGCGGATGACCCTGGCGATGTCGCGAACAGAACCAATCAAGTCGGTGGTCATTCTGTCAGACGGCAACTTCCCTGAACGAGTCGACTTCGAATTACCATTCAAGTTGAACTATCAAAAAATCGAAGCTGGCGGTTCGAATGTCGGCATCATTGAACTCAACGCACGGCGTAGTCAGCAGTTGGAATGGGATGTCTTTGTGCGGATCGCCGGCAAGGAAGGTTCTGAGATGGGTGGCGAACTATCGCTGCTACAGAACGGCGAAGAAATCGCGAAGGAAGCGTTCGTCATCAACGATGGTGAGTCGCAGCGACTCTCGTTCAGAGTGACGGCGACCAGTGATAGTTCGCTGCAGGTGGTGCTGAAGCCTGATAGCTTTGATTCGCTTGAGTCCGACAATGTGGCGTGGATGGAACTTCCTGAAGGCCGCGATTTGCGAGTCTACACGGACAGTGGACTAGGAGCCTGGCGACACGCGTTAAGCGGTCTGGAAAATATCGACCTCTATCCGATTGATGGCGATGAGTCTGAACCGGCCAAATACGACGTACTGATTTCTGATACTGAAGACGACCTGGACACAGACGCTTTGGTCCGCACGTTTGTTGGCTTCATTCCGCCCGATCTGACTGGCCTGTTGGAATCGTCGAAGGGTGAAACGCAGATCGTGGACTGGAATCGAACCGAACCGCTGCTGCAGCATGTTCAGCTTGGCGACATCAGCATTATCGATCCTCCTGTTCGCCGAGCGGATGTCGTTGACAACCAGATTGAGGAACTTGGGTACGAAATCATCGCATGGGGTGATGGTGGGCCGCTGCTGCTGAAACAGCGGGACGGCATAAAACTGTCGTTCTATTTCTTGTTCCATACCGACAGTTCGACTTTGCCGTTCCGACTGGCGTTTCCGATCACTGTGGCCAACACGGTGAACCAGGGACTGCAAGCCACCGCGCTTTCTGAAGTTCGCGGGCAGCGGACGGGTGTTTTGGATCCATTGACGTTGTTGTCTGAAACGGAATACGGCATCACAGGACCGCAGGGCGGGTATCGAACAATCGCAACCAACGATCAGGGGTTGCTGACCGGTGTCCCGGCGTCGTCTGTGGGTGAATACAAGATTACGGACGGCGGCGACGTTGTTCGAAACGTTGGCGCGGGACTTCTGAGTCCCCGAGAATCGTCGCTGGTTGTCACTGAAGAGATTCAGTTCCGCGAAGTCGCCGTGGGTGTTGCGGAAACGACAGTGAAAAACGATCGCCCGCTGTGGAAGTGGTTGGCGATCGGAGCGTTTGTCATCCTGTTAGTTGAATGGTGGTACTTCCAACGAAGTCCCATTGGCACCTAGGCAACGTTTGTTGCATCGGTATCCGGTGGGTTTGGTGGCTGGAGCTAGGTTCCGTTGAGCCGGTTGTACGTTTTTGTTTGACAGGCGGAGGGGTATCGATGTTGGTTGCGGTTCGAACAATACTGATCGCGATTACTACCGGAGTTCTGCTGGCTCCACAGCCTGGGTTCGCTCAGTCCAAAGCTCCGCTGGCGCCCCTGGCCTTACGTATCGAACCTATCGCCCCGTCACCGCGTTCGTACGGACCGATTCTGGTCGAGGTCACGTTGGACCCGCGTGACGATCAGCTGATGGAAGGCACGCTGCACCTGACATTCTTAGAGAGCCGAACCACAAAGTTGCTGGAGGTTCATATACCGGACATTGTTGTGGCTGGCACCGAGTACACGACAACGTTGCTGCTGCCGCCGATGCCCACGTCAAACTCGACGTTGGTTGACGTGGATGCGAAGTTCGTGACTGCGACCGATGCGATCATTTTGTCGGACAAGGACTCAACCAAGTCTGACCTTTCATTGCGGGTGACACCCTCAACGCGACGAAGCATCGTCATTGGCATGGTGGTGGAGGGCGCCGAGGATCCGAAAACCGCGGCCCACACATTCCTAAATCAGGCTTTGTCACTTGAGCAATACGTCGAGCAGCCAAAAGCCTGGAGTGAGAATCTACGGGGTGTTCTGGAACTCAAACCAATCCGGATTGGATCGATGGCGTGTTCCAGTGTTCTCATTAAACCCGATGCATTGCTGACCGATCCACTTGGGTTTTGTGCGTTTGATGTCGTCGTCATTGCGGATGGCGGACTAAGCAAGCTGGATCAGGGCCGCATGGATGCCATGCGTGAATGGGTCCGGGCGGGCGGTAGCTTGTGTGTGGTTCCTGATGGAGCCATCGAACGCCGGCACACGAATTTTCTGATCGACCTGTTTGTCGAACATCCCGACCCGCCAGCGATGACGCTTGATAGATCCAGTAGCTTTGTCTCCGGCTGGGAAGGCATGCATGTGCAAACGAAACTGGGTCTGGGTCGAGTTGTCCTGGTCGATCCCAACAAGCCGCTGCGAGACGAACCGGCCGAAAAAAACTCTGGCGGAAAGAAATCAGAAATGTCTGCCGCGACAGCGGCGTATTGGAAGAAGGTTGCAGGCTTTCTTTGGAGAGTCAGGAAGAGCCAGCTTGACGAAGACAAGTGGGGCGCAGTCGATCCACAGAAACCGCCCGCCAATGGTGACGAAAACCCGTACGGCCGCGCGTACGCCTTGAGTGACTATCAGCGCGCAAGCGAGTCAATGACCGTCCGTCCGATCGGCCAGAACGAGGTCACTCGCCAACTGATGCCAAGCAATGTTCGCATGGTTCCGTTGTGGTTGGTGACCACTATGCTTCTGGCTTACGTGTTTATCGTGGGGCCGGGCGACTATCTGCTGTTGGGCATGTTGAAGATGCGGCGGTACACATGGATCGTGTTCCCGATCGTGACCGCGTTGTTCACGATGGGAATGGTGGGTGTGTCGAACTACTACATGGCGACCACGCAAAACGGTGGCAGCATTGAGATCAACGACGTTGTGGGTTCGGGAGAGATTGTTCGCCGAACCGGAATCAGCCTGGACTTTTTCGGTGCACAACGAGACGTGCATGCAGACCATTCGTCACAGCTGATTACGCCGCTCGACATTCGAGCTTCGGTTCATGACCTGCAGTATCAAAGAATGGCCCGGTATCAAGAGGCTCCGGGTTCCCTATCGGTCCGGCAGCCGGCAGCGTTTTCGGGCGATTCGTCAGGGCTGTACTACGAAGGACGTGTTCCCGGGCGCTACACGACACATCGCACTGTGCGTCAATGGGAACCGCAGTTAAGTCGAACATTCGAAATCGTTTCCGAAACAGCTCCCGGTTGTGGCTTTGATTGGGAAAACCCTGGCAAGCTTTGGGACGCCGCGGATCGCAGGGTTCTGGCTTTGGCGATTCGGAACCACAACCCGGCTATCGGAGCTGTTGTGCTGAATATGGGTCAGAGCAAGATGCTAAGACCGCTGGCCTATCCGGAATCGATCGCGGTCGATTACCGGAACGACTGGGCATACCAGTTCGAAAACCGACCCGTTTCGGATTACTTCTCACTGTTAAACCAGGTTAGCGATCGCTCGCAGCACTTCTTCCGTTACGTCACAACGGTTAGCCCCAACGGAGCCAATAACTACGAAGACCTGGCGATGTTGGACCAGTCAGACCCAGGAGAATGGCTACTCATCGTATCGTGGCTTGAAGGTGATACTCAGAAAGTCTACCGGCGGCTCTATCATCAGCCGGCAGATGCGGAGAACAACAAATGAGCAACGCAACTGAAACCGCGACGACTCCACCAGGCCCGCCGGCCAAACAGCCGGTGAATGTTGTCGAAATAGACAACCTGCGAGTCAACTATGGCAAGGTTGAGGCCGTTCGCGGTATCTCAATCACGATCCCGCGGGGTGAGGTCTACGGGTTCATTGGGCCCAATGGAGCCGGCAAGTCATCCACCATCAAGGTTCTGGCGACACTGCAAACAGAGTTCCGCGGCCGCGCGGCGGTTTGCGATTTAAACGTCGCGCTGCAACCAGACCGTGTGCGTGAACGCATTGGGTACATGCCCGACTTCTTTGGCGTCTACGAGGACCTCACCGCGCGCGAGTACTTACATTTCTTTGCAGCCGCGTACCGGATTGAACGTAAGAAGCGGAAGTCCATCGTCAACGATGTTTTGGAACTCACCGACCTGACCAACAAGATCGACGCACCCGTCGATGGACTTTCACGCGGTATGAAGCAACGGCTGGCTCTGGCGCGCGTTCTACTTCATGACCCGGACTTACTGCTGCTGGACGAACCCGCCAGCGGTTTGGATCCCCGCGCCAGAATTGAAGTGCGGGAACTTCTTAAAGCGCTGAAGGAAATGGGCAAGACCATTCTGATCTCCAGCCACATCCTGCACGAACTGGGCCAGCTTTGTACTCGCATCGGGATCATTGAAGCGGGGCAGATGGTAGAACAGGGTTCGCTGGAAGAGATCTACGCAAAGCTTCGGCTCATGCGTGTGGTGCACGTCAGAGCCAGAGACCCAAAGCCGGAATTGATTGATCAGATTCGCGAGCTGGATGGTGTTTTGGGAGTAGAAGAACAAATCGACCGCTGGGCGATATCCTTAAGAGAAAGCGATACAGCCATTGAAGATCTGCACGAACGCATTGTGTCTTTGGGGGCCAGGCTGCAGATGTTCCAACCCGAAGCGATGGATATGGAAACAGCGTTTATGAAGTTGACCGAGGGCAAAACAGCGTGAGAGGGTTGCTTGCCAAACTTGAACTCCCGCTATTCGCGCGCGAGCTGACGGAGCTATCGGCGAAGAAGCGCACGTACGTGATTCGTGTTGTGTATGCGGCGATTCTGTTGTGGATTGGAATCGCTGCGCTGTCTGACCAGTTGCTATTGCTGCAAAACGGCGGCAACCGTTTGGCTATGCTGGGAAGTGGGCAGGTTCTGTTTAGCAGCCTGCTAAGGGCCCAGATGCTTGCGGTTCATATCTTCATGCCGGCGCTTGCGTGTGCGGCGATCACGGCAGAGAAAGAGCGGAACACGTTGGGGCTGTTGCTACTGACGAAGCTGGGGCCATGGCGGATTCTGGTTGAGAAGCTGTTTAGCCGGTTGCTGCCGATGATTACCTGCCTGTTGCTGTCGGTGCCGATTTTGGCGTTGTCCTACACGCTGGGTGGTTTGACATTCGGTTCGATGGTGACAGGCATCTGGTTGTTGTTGGCGACATGCGTGCAAATCGCCTGCCTGACATTGATGTGTTCTACTTTCTTCAAGTCCACGGTCGGCGCGTTCATTGCGTCTTATCTGCTTCAGATTGTGATCTTCTTCGGCGCCATGATGCTGGACGGGGCCTTCAGCTATCGAACAATGTGGGGAGGTCGACACTATCCGTTTATGGAAGGGATCAGTGGTTACTTTGTCTGGGAACAAACCAACACCCGAGCAATGCCAATGGCGGGCAGGTTGGTAGTCCCAAGTGCAAACATCATCGACATCCTGTGGACCTGTTTGTGGAGAGCCAAGGGCGTTTACCTGATGTCTTTGATGTTCTTCCTTGGCGCGAGGTTCTTTTTGATTCGTCGGGCAGTGGTGTTGCCAAAGTCTCGAATCATGAAGCTGTTTAAGGCTCTGGACCGCTTCTTTGTCTGGCTTAACAACCGGGCGGGTGGTGTCACACTGGTCAAAGACGTTGGTTCGCTTCCGGCCGACAAACCGATTGCGTGGCGTGAAGTGACCAAGAAGTCGTTGGGAACCGCACGGTACCTGTTTCGCGTCTTTCTTGTGCTTGAACTTCCGACGGCGCTGATATGTCTCATGGCGGCCGGTGTGGGCAGCTTCGCGGGTGAGTTCTCTCGGCTGGCTGGTCTGTCGAGTTTCTTATGGGCTGTGACCGCGTTGGTCATCACGATCAAAGCGTCAACATTGGTGGCGTCTGAACGCGCTAGCGAAACGTTGGATGTGCTGCTGACCACAACCATGACTAGCGGTGAGATAATGCGACAAAAGTGCGCGGGCCTGAGGCGCGTTCTTCTGGTCACGGCCATTCCGCTACTGACAGTAATCGCATTCGGTGGTTACCTGAAAGGTTTCCCTGACTGGAGCGCGGTGTTGTACTGCGTTTGGGGAGTCTTACAGGTTGTTGTCTACCTGCCGTTGATTGCCTGGGTAGCCGTGTGGGTTGGCCTGCGGATGGGTTCTCAAACCAAGAGCATCTTTGTCGCGATGGCTCTGTTGCTGTTCTGGGCTGTGCTACCAGGCATCCTCGGATGGGGGTGCTCAGTAATGGGTTCTGACTTCGGCCGACAGGCGGTGGTTGACAACCCGATGGCCCCAGGTGGCCTAACCGCCGTAGGGACGATTTCCGTTCTGGCACCGTATGCACCAATCCTCGTTAGCGGTCCGAGTGCGGGTATCGCGATCAACGAGTTTGCAGGAATAAACAACGCGTACATGCGGAACGCCTGGTTCGTCATCGTGCCGTTCCATATCGCGTTTCATGCAGTCATGTGGTTTCTTGTGCGGCGGCGCGTGCTGGCGACGGCTGGACTTAAATTGGGGCGCGGCGAGGTGCCCGGTGATACCACACCGGGCCAGGGGTCTCTTACTGAAACTGCCACCACTGATGGATTCGAGCCTCAGCATGCGATGTCTTAGCCGCTGTACATTTCTAATGTTCGCGTTGGTGGGAATTGCTTCGCCGAACGCGTTCGCACAGAAGCTGAAGATCAGTCAGGTGGTCTGGGGGTTTGATGGACGTGTAACGCCCAATCAGTTCAACCCCGTGTCGATCCTGGTGGACAATCCAAGCGACGAAGCCTTTGAAGGCCGAATTTCCATTCGACAGGCTTCGGGCACAGGGCAGGCGGTCGGAGCGTCCTTCGTTGAAAACGGCGTTTACATTCAGGCACTGGGACGACGTTGGCTGCAGTTCGTGCCTTATATCGGAACGAATCCGGACAATGACGAATGGAGGTTGAGATGGGAACGCAAGGTGTCCGATCTCGCTGTGGCTATACGGCCACTTCGCGGAGATGAACTTTTACCAGCGGTCAAGCCTGGCCAGAACGCATTCGTGGCCTTGTCCGGTACCGGCGGACTGACGACGGGTCGCAAAGGGGTCCGCAATTTCGATGAAGCAATCTTTCCGACGGCCGCCACAGCAACACACGGCCTGCGCAGCGTTGTGCTGGACCATGTGCCGCGTTGGGAACAACCGCGGCGACAGGCGTTCGCTGATTGGTTAAGGCTGGGCGGCCAGTTGCATTTGCTGAAGTCAGAAGATGGCGACTACCCAAAGTTCACGGAAGAACTGGCAATTCTGAACGGACCTCAGGCTCAGCAACGCGTCGGTTCGGGAGTCATCTTTCGCTACGACATGCAGGCGACTGCCCTGGATTCGACATTTCCCAAACGGGCACGAACACTGGAAAACGCGTTCCTCCAGGTTCCGGAAGCAGGCGCCGATGAAGCTTTGGATCGAGCCATCGAACAGCGCCGCGCCGATGTGGAGATGGGGATAGGGTCATCGCTGGAGTACGGCTGGGACGTTGCCGAACGAACTCAGAACAGCTTGATCGAAATGACGCAACCGGACCACAACTGGCTGCTCATCTACGTGCTGGCGATTTTGTACATTCTGATTATCTTCCCTGGTTGCTACCTGGTCGGAAAACGTCGTGCCCACTACCTCGTGACCTACGGAGCGATTCTTGGAGCCGCTACGTTGTTTAGCCTGGCGTTTCTGTACGTGGGTCAGCGTGGTTATGGAGAACAGACAAAAGTGAACGCTGTTGCGATCGCCAAAAAAATAGACGGCGATCGATGGGATGTCATTCAGTGGTCCAACGTCTTCGTGACCAGCGGCGATACGTATAGCCTGGCTCATTCCGGTGAAGGGATGGTCTACGCGACAGGCCAGGTCACAGAACCGGTTAGAGGTTCTATTGGTTTGCGTGAGAGTGATGACGGAGTCAAAAGGTCGTTTGAGGTTGAGATACCACCGTTTTCCAACAGACCGTACGTGCATCGACAAATGATCGCCTTGCCGGACTTCGGTGCGCAACTTGAGAGCGTTGGGTTCAAGGAAGATCTAAGCGAAGCGGTTGTCAAAGTGGGCGAAGGCCTGCGGAAGGTTCTGGGCAAGATCAAGTTCGAACCGGTCGACAGAGGCGAGTATGAGTATGGATACGTTCAATCACGCGAGGAGTTGCCAGTCGTCCGGTTGGTGTATCGGACTTCCGTGTTCGCTATGAAGGTCAATGAGACGACCGGAACTCTGACGCTTGGCGCGAGGCTTGGGAAGATTCATCAATTCCTCGATATGCGGTCGCTTAACAGCTACTCCTATTCGATCGGGTACCTGTACGACCAGGAAAAAGAATCGAACGAAGAAACCTACTCGAAGCTATTTGATTCCATGACAGCGCATCATTTTGGCATCTTCAAAGATGTGGACTTCATGGAAGCCCGACTGCCACCAGACCGCGTGCGTTTGTTGATTTACACAAAAATGCCGGACGAGATGTTCATCAAGGGTGAGACCTTCACCAACCAAAGTGGTTATGTGCTGTTCTCTCAGGATCTGCCACTGGATACGACACCATGAGCGACGCTGCAGCCGGGACACCGGCTATCGAAGTGAAGAACCTCAGTCACACTTTCAAACAGCACCGCGCGCTGGTTGATATGTCGTTTACGGTGCAGGCTGGTTCGTTGCACGGTTTTGTTGGGCCTAACGGTGCCGGCAAGACAACAACGCTGAAACTCATTTGCACGCTGCTGAAACCACAGTCCGGGATGGTGCGGGTTTTTGATCACAGCATTCGAACGGACGTCAAACTGATTCGCCGACGCATCGGATTCATGCCCGATCACTTCAGCATGTATCGCCAGATGACCGTGTTCGAATACCTGGACTTCTTTGGCGCGGCGTATGGGTTGTCGCAGAAAGATCGAGATCGCGTTATCGGCGACGTGTTGTCTCTAACGGACATGGACGGTCGGCAGGAAGACCTGGTCAGCAGTCTTTCACGCGGCATGCAACAACGCGTCAGCCTGGCCCGCGTTCTGGTCAACGACCCGGATTTATTGCTGCTTGACGAACCCGCTTCCGGCCTGGACCCCCGCGCTCGAATTGAACTCATGGAGATCCTGCAGGAACTCCGCAAGCTCGGAAAAACAATCTTCATCAGTTCGCACATCCTGTCCGAACTGGCTGAACTCTGCGACAGCGTCACGATTGTTGACCGAGGCACCGTGAAGTACAGCGGCAGCATGGATGGGCTTCTGGTCAAGAACGACGGACCAAAGGCGTGGGTAATTCGCGCTCAGGATGCTCCGAGCGATTTCCTGGAACAGCTAAGAACCGTTGACGGAGTTGAATCGGCAGAACCGGTCGAAGGGCGACCCGAGTTTGTGGTGCAATGCGATTCGGAAACTGTTGATTCCAACAAACTACTTGCCAACCTGCTGACGCTTGGTGTTCCGATCATCGGCTTTAGCGAAGACCGCAAGCATCTCAACGAAGCGTTCATGGATCTGACAGAACGCGGAGTCCGCACGTGAGTGAGAACGCATGAATCGCGGCGCTTTCTCGTTGTTTAACTGGACGCTTCGGCGCGATGTGGAACTGTTGCGGACGCATCTGGTCCGTGTCGCGTTTGCCGGGTTGATGCTGCTGGTGCTTTGGTTCGCATCGCTGCAAACGCTTACCGTTGGTGCGGCGGGTTTGAACCTGTTCGACTGGATTTGCTGGATGAACATTCTGGTCAGCACGCTGGCCGGGATTAGTTACTTCTCAACATGCGTCACTGAGGAATCCGAGGGCGGCAACCTTGGTCTGCTTAAGCTGGCGGGCATGGGTTCGTTTTCAATCCTCTTGGGGAAATCAACCAGTCGCTTAATCGGAGCGATCATGCTGCTGGTCGTGCAGTTTCCATTCACGCTGCTGGCGATCACTCTGGGCGGCGTGACACTGATTCAGATTGTGTCTGCATACACCGCGATTGGGGCTCACCTGATTCTGGTGGCAAACATGGCGTTGTTCTTTTCCGTGTTCAGCCAGTCTTCTGGTCGAGCGGCGGTCTGGACGGCCGTGGCACTAACTTTGTTTTTCGTCAGCCCCACGCTGCTGGGGTTCGCTCGCACAGCGTTTCCGCCCGGTCAACTGTTCGGTGTACTTGATACAGCAAAGATCAAGTCAGCCATCGATTCCTGGCAGGGGATTCAGGGCGACCTGTCCGTTTTCGATCGCGTCTCGGCCGCTCTGTCAGTCGGATTTGCGGGCCCCGTTATCACTATGCAGGTTTGGTACAGCCTGGTGGCTTCCGCTGTCTTGTTTACGCTGGCGTGCCTGGGCTTCGAACGTTCGACTCGTAAACAGGGAACTCCACAACGCGCGACGTTGTCTCGGAGCCGTCGTTCGTTCCGCCGCATTTTTGGTGTCTCACGAACCTGGGAGAACTCGCTGGCGTGGAAGGAGTTCTACTTTCTGACCGGCGGGCGAGTCATGTGGATACTTCGCGCCGCGTTGTTTGCGGGCCTGTGGTTCGTTGTCAATTTCTATGGAGCCGGAGACCGCGCACTTATCGGTTCTACTTTTGTCTCTGGCATTCTGATTGTGCTGGGTATTGAGATGCTGATCTTCTCATCTCGGATCCTGTTCGACGAATCGCGATGGGGAACGTTCCCACTGCTTCTGATCCTGCCCATCTCGGCGCGGGACCTGGTCTGGCAAAAGACGTGGGGCTGTCTGTTGGCTGGGCTGCCCGGCCTTGCGTGGTTGGTTGTCGCCGCCGTGATGTATCCGGACGAGATGCAAACGGTCCTTCAACAAAGCCGTTTCCATATCGTGGCGGTGGACTTCTTGCTGATCATGCACTTCACGGCACTGTTGTCGCTGTTCATGCGATGGACGGCGCTGCCGGCCGCAGTTTGCATTGTCCTGGCGTTTAACACTTGCTGTCCCGTGATGTCTATCGGCCTGGTCCTGAACGACCTGCTGGGCGACACCGGCGGTCTGCTGCTTGCTTTAATCACGTTCGCGACCTACTGGATCCTGCTGCTACTGCCACTACAAATTGAAATCATCAGCCGCGTCGATGACGCCGCCAACCACGAATACGGTTCCGGCGGGTAAGGCGAATGCGGATTGGATGCAACAGACGTCAGATAAACGCGGACGTCTGGTTCTGTGTGTGGGCCGGGTCAGCGTTGTTGCCTGCAGGTTCTATGAAGGCACGGTAACTCGAGCGCACCCACCTGTCGCCGCTCTCCGATTGTGAATATATGGGTGGCCGGGGTTGGAGCGAGGCACGAGTGAAACCCCGGAACGTGATTCGAACGTTTCACTTGAATCTGAGCACTGCTGGTTGATCGCACCGGGGTTTCCTTCGCGGGCTCAGTCCAACCCCGGCCACCCAAAATAGTGATGGACCAACGATTCGCAGCCTCTCCGCGACTCAGGCATTCCCTCCACTGAACCGTGGTGCCACCCCGCGTTCCAACCGACGCGCATAGAACGCGATACAGCCAGACGCAAAGCCAACCAACCATCCAACCGGGCATGCACCCACAAACCGCGGTCACCTTACCCACCGGATACCGACCCAACGGAACGTTGGTCAGATGATGAGGCGGACGCCGCCTAGTTCGGCGAGGCTGTAGCCCAGGCGGCCGCCGGGGGATCCGATGAACATGAGGTTCTTGGGGATGTTCCATTCGGCGGACAGTTTGGTGATGAGTTCCGGGCTGAAGTTGCCTTCGAGTTCGATGTACTCGATATCGATTTCCGGGTACGCCTTGTCGAGTACTTTCAGTTCCTCGCTAAGGCCTGCCGGAGCGGTGTGTTGATCGTTGGTGATGGTGACGATTTTCAGTCGGTTGGTGTGTTCGTTTTGCTTCACGTACAGAACCGCGTTGTTAAGGTTTGCGGTGTTGTCGCCGCGTGTGAAGAACACGATTTGCTGCGAATTGATGTCGTCGATTTTCTTGCGAACCCACCCGGCCATTTTGGTCATTGGGGCCACAATGGCAGCAGTGAAGTTGCGGACCATACCCAGCAATCCGCTAAGCAACGAAATGCGGCTAAGCATAATCAGGATCACCGCCATTGATGGGATGAAGTACTGCAGGAACGTGATGAGGTACGCCGTGTCGATGAGCGCGTTTCCGACGAGTCCCGCCAGTACGGCGGCGATCGCGATGAACACAGCAATCCACGATGCCTTAGCTGGCCGTGGCAGGTTCTTGCGTTTGATTTTCAGCAACACGTTACCAATACCGAATAGCGCCATTACGGACAGGAACGAGATGGTGTAGATGCCAGCTAGTTTCTTAATCTGGGCGTTCTCGCCGGCGATATGCATTCTTGCGACAAGGTCATCAGCATCGCGCTGCGGAACGTAGGCGCGGTCCTTTTTCGACAGCAGTTTGTAGATCGCGAATGCACCCGGCGCGAGCCGCTCGTCGTCTTCAGTCGTTGTCTCTGCGTCAGCCAGTTTGATGACTGCCTGGTTTACTTCAAATCGGGCAGCTTGCATTTTTGCGTCGAACGCCTGCTGTTGTTCTGCCGCCAGTTTTGGCGGAGTTTCGCCTTCTTTCGGCGGCACTGGGGCGGTGATGTCCGCGGCGGCAACTGCCTTATGGATCTTCTCAACTTCCGCGTCTGGGACATGGTTGGTTGTAATCAGCAAGACCGAAACGCTGAGTAGGAAGAACGCAATAATGATTCGATGCGTGGTGCCACGCGAGTTGGTCTTCAGGAGAAACTGCGGCAGACAGCGGTCAAGTGTCATGCGGTGAACCAGGCCGGTTACACCGACGAAACTGGTAAGAACCGCACCACTAAGCACCATGGCTGCATCGATCGAAATCAGAATCCCAAGTGGTGTGCCCAGCCACTCACCACCAACCTGTTCGCCAAGGTGGGCGAGCAGTGCTGACTGGTTCTCATCGACCGCTCCCAGCGAAAGAACTGAGAGCGCAAGCAGCGCCATTAAGGGGTTAAAGAAGCTAACAGCGATCCACATGTTGCGCAGTGTTTTCGGGAAGACACCGTCTTCCTGTTCTTCGACGAAGTTCGATGAACTCTCGAAACCGGAGATGCCGAGCATCGAAACGGCAAATCCAAAGAACAATGCCATCCAGATGGAAGCACCAGCCTGATCATCTTCTGCCTCGGCCGCGAGTGCTGGGTCGGCGATGGCAAATTCATCGAAGCTTCCAGGCGTGGCGGGGAGTTCTTCGTTGAAGTTGTACTCAACTTGCTCGGTGCCGGGTCGAGCAGCTGACTCCGACTGGCCACCGGAGAATACGAAAATCACACCGGCAATCAACAACAGTGACAGCGTGACGATATGAGTGATAAAGATCACGATCGCGACAATGGCCGATTCTGTGATACCAATGATTGTCAGGAACATGAAGAACGCCAGCAGGGCGATGGTCCCGTACATCACGTTCAATCCGTGCCACAGGTTGTGCACGTAGTGCATACCTTCGAGGGCCGAAATAACTGCCGTGGCCATGTACGAGAGAACCGTCAAACACGCGGCCACTGACGCCCAGCGTTTGCTGGTTGTGTTAAGCAGTGCGTTGTAGGCTCCACCGTTAAGCGGAAGTGCTCCGACCACTTCCGCGTAGATCTTGCGGAACAAAAACAAAACGGCCGCCACCATCAACAATGAGATGGGAGCCAGTTTGCCTGCCGCCACAATGGCCAGCGCGGAGACGTAGAGGCACGATGAGGTAATATCGTTGCCACAAATCGCCGTCGCGGCCAATTGGCCAAGCTTCTTGTGTCCGTGTTCTGTAGGTGCTGTCGCTGCTGCTGCTTCTGACACTGAGATGAATCCCCGGCCGCAGATCGTAGGTGCTAATTCATGTCGGTTCGTGCGAACCGAAAACGCAAAACGCAAAACGCAATTCGGCCTGCAATCGGACCGCACTGGCGAGCCCCTGCTTTTGCAAACCAAAGACGAAAGATAGTGAACTGGTACCATCAGGGACTAGTGGAGAATTACGCCGAATACAGCCTTTGGGTGGAAGGGCCGCGATCGTCGAAAAACTGATGGTTTCAAGGCTCATGTCAGCCCCGCCGAACCAGCTAATCCGTGGGTGGAACCGTTTCGGCATTGCTTTCCAGCGTCCGGGCGATTCGCAGAGTCAGATCCAGACCGAACAAAACCAGAACGCAGCCACCGATCGCGGCGACCCCCAACAGCAGCCTTGTGGCTCCCGTAGGCTCACCGCGCTGAGACCAAACGACAAACCCGCCAATTGCAGCTGCACCAACAAAGCCCCACAACACCTGATCACAGCGAGCCACTAAGTCTTCTCGGTCAAAATGGGCGGCCACATCGCGCAGGTATCTTTGAAAGAAGAACAGCGTACTGAGACCAATGAGTCCAATGGCAATACGTAGGCCCACGATTGTCGGGTTAAAATACAGCCACAGTTTTGCAGCCGTTGATGCAACCGCGCTCAGAACGACCAAACCCATGTTTTGGCTTGCGGATGAACCCGGAAGGTTTGCATTGGCGGACAGCCTGCAGAGTCCGAACCACATCAGGACGTAGCTGGCCAGTCCAATAGGAAGCACTGCTTCGAGGAGTTTGCCAGACTGCAGATCGAACAGTACGGCAATGATAATCGCGACTACGAAGGCCAATCCCGAGAAAACGAATAGCCTAAGAGACTGTGCCGCAGTCTTTGGGTCGGCTGCGGCTCCCTTTAGGCGACCAGTCCTTGGAGCGTTCCATCGTTTACCACATGCGGGACAAGGCGAAACTTCACTTGGCTTGTTGCACCACGGACAAACTGAATCTGTCATTCGGTTCTCCCCAGACGAGCGGGTTACCAGAACCAATGGTCCGGCGGCAGCAGGCTCGTGTCAATCTTGGGTTCGATCCAGGTTTATCACTTTGCCTGGCAACGACGCGAAGACAAAACAGGTTCTACCGCGAAGGACGACGTCCGGTTTCTGTTAGCGGTGAGTTCGCCGGCCGCTAAGTGGTGGCTGCTTTTGACATTTTGGTGTCCAGCAGACAGCTGACGTTGACGTCTCCCAGCACGTTGATGGTTGTTCGGCAGCGGTCGAGGAACCAGTCGACGGTTAGCAGCAGGCCGATGTGTTCAATCGGAAGTCCGACGGCGGTGAAGACCAGGGTCATGGTGACCAGCCCGGCCTCCGGAATCCCCGCCGCACCGACTGAGGCGATGATTGATGTGAACACGACAATCAACTGCTGCGTGAGTGTTAGGTCCATGCCCAGCATTTGCGCCACAAACAAAGCGGCCATGGCTTCGTACAAAGCCGTGCCGTCGTTGTTGAAGTTGGCTCCCACCAGCGAACCCATGCTGGCGGCTTCTTCGTTCACGCCGACCTTGTCTTTCAGGCATGCAAATGTCACCGGCATCGTGATGGTTGAACTGTCTGTTGAGAACGCCATGATCATTGCGTCTCGAACACCCTTCAGAACCGCGATCGGGTGGAAGCGAGAACCAAGTCGGATGCGGACCAGATACCACACCGTTTGCAGTGACAACGCGATCAGCACGGCGACGATAAACGACGCCAGTTGTTTGAATACAGTAAAGCCCGAATGCCCCACCACGTGCGCGACGATGCAAAAGACTCCGAACGGGATGAGATAGATGACCCAATGCAGAACCTTCAGCAGCACGTCGTAGGCCAACTGTACGATGTCAGAGATGTTTCCAACGGGAGCGTCTTTCATGTCGCGTAAAGCGATGCCGAACGCAACCGCGATAATGATGACGCCGATGATGTTGGTTTGATCGCCCAAGGGGCCAAGGATGCTTTTGGGCAGGTTGTTCGCGAGCAGTTCTCCCACGCTGACAGACTTATCTTCGGCCACTGATTGATCGGGTTTGTTGTCGGCCCCTGCGGGCGCCGCCGTTTCAGCACCCGCAGCAGCAACTGGTTCGGGCTTTTCGATCCGGTTTGCAGCGCCGGGTTTCAGAACGTTGGCGATGGTCAGACCGATAAGAATCGCGACCGTTGTGTTAAGCAGCAGCAACCCGGCCAGGTTGGCTGCTTCCTTGCCGCTGATGTCTGTCGTCATCAACACGTGCGTAACGGCAATCAAAATCAACGGCGGCGCCAGCGCGCCCAGTAGTTGCAGGATGACCTTGCTGGGGATCTCAAATATCACAGCGTGCTGGCCCAACCCAAGGCCTGCAATCATGCCGATAAACATCGCAATGACGATTCGCACATACAACGGCATGGCGTTCCAGTGTCCCAGAACTCCCTGCGGTGGATTCGTCGATGCGGTCTCAGACATAGATCGGCTCCGGTGAGTTTCGTGCGCACCTCATGATAACCGATTGAGGCAATCAGGGTTCCTGACGTAACGTTGTTGGCGGGCAGCGGTTCACAAAAAACTGCAGCAACGTGTCAGGAGCCGGTGTTTTGTTGTGTTCGCGGCTTTTGGTTTCGGACTTTGTGACCGGGTCCGTAATGCAAAAGCCGTGGACCCACCGATGTAAAATCGGTGGTGAAGGGAAAGTCAGTGGCGTTCCGCGCTAGCTAGCTGGTTGGTCGATGCCGATAACTGAGCCGGATGAGATTGCCAGTTCGCCGTCTGCGGTGTTTAGCAGCAACGCGCCCGCGGGATTGATACCCACACAATCGCCCGTGTCGATGCGTTCGCCGCGCTGAATGGAAACCTGTTTTCCGGTGAGCCAGCAGTGTTGGCTCCAGCGATCGGCGACGGTTGCGTCTTTGATGTTGGTCACTGCATCGATGACCTCGTTGACCACGGCGCTAAGCACGGTTGTTTGGGAAAACGTGTGGCCGTTGCAGTCGCTCATCGACAGCATCGTGTCAGCCACCGATTTGGGGGCGTTGGTCATTGAGTTGTTGACGTTGATTCCGATGCCGATCACCAGCGTATCGCGGTGCGCGGGAGGAACCTCAACCAGAATGCCGCAAACCTTGCGACCTTCCAGGAAGATATCGTTGGGCCACTTCACTTTGAGTTCCACGTCACCCATCGCCACCTGCAGCGCCGCGCGGACAGCCAGTCCGACGGCAAGCGAGTAGGGCGGAAGTTCGGTGGCCGCTTCTGGTCGCTCCATGACGACGGAGAACATTAACGCTCCCGCTGGCGACCACCACGAGTTGCCACCTCGGCCACGCCCGGCCGTCTGTTCGTCCGCGCTGATTAGCATTGGCAGTTCGGGCGACTGATCAAGCAAGTGCATGGCCAGGCGGTTGGTCGAATCCAGCGTGGGATGGTGTTCGACCGTTCGCGCGCCGGTGTCGTTTAGCAGCGTCCGTTCGTCAATCGTGTGGTGATCCAACACGGGCTTACGCGGCCCACCAACCACCGTTGACGTGGATGGTTTGGCCTGTGATGTAGCTGGCCATGTCGCTGCATAGGAATAGAATTGTGTTCGAAATCTCTTCCGGTTCTGCGAATCGTCCCAGCGGTATCTGAGCCAACATTGCGTCGCGTGCTTTTTCAGGGATCGCTTTGCCCATTTCGGTTAGAACCACGCCCGGTGCGACGGAGTTCACCGTGATGGCCTTGCGAGCCAGTTCTTTGCTTAGCACCTTGGTCATGGCAATCACGCCCGCTTTGGCGGAGGAATAATTCACCTGGCCAAAGACGCCCAGCACTCCTGCGACCGACGACATACTGACAATGCGACCGCCTTCGCTGA
Source organism: uncultured Planctomycetaceae bacterium (assembly GCA_964485095.1). Taxonomy (GTDB): domain Bacteria; phylum Planctomycetota; class Planctomycetia; order Planctomycetales; family Planctomycetaceae; genus CAYNWT01. The sequence continues at coordinate 82,120 of CAZAIB010000003.1, forward strand.
GTTTTTCCGCAGCGACTTTGTTCATGTTGAACACACCGGTCAGGTTGGTGTCGATGACGGCCGACCATTCTTCGTCTGTCATTTTTTTGATGGTCCGATCGCGAAGTACGGCTGCGTTGTTGACGACGATATCCAACGAACCGAATTCTGCGATCGCTTTATCGGCCATCGCTTCGAGTTCTGTTCGGTTCCTGACATCGGCCGCCGCTGTGATCGCGCGTTCGCCAAGTTCAGCTACAACTTCGTTGGCCAAACCTTCGTTCACTCCGCCACCATCGGCGAAGTAGTTAATCACCACGTTGGCTCCGGCTGCATGCAGCGCGGTTGCGGTTGCTCGGCCAAGGCCCTGGCTGCTTCCGGTGACGATTGCCGTTTTTCCACTGAGATCGATGGTTGTCATAGTTGAAACTTCTACAAGAAGAACGTGAGAAAACGCACGATAGATCCCGACTGCGCACGCGGCAAGTAGCTGGTTTGTATCAGAGGTCACATCGCGTGACGAATCGATACCAGTTGAGACAAGAACTGCCGTTTGCCTTTCCCGAGCAGGAGCTACAGTCCTGCACTCAGTACTTGATGTGGTCTGCGAGATGCAAGTGATTTCATCGGAACCTCACCGTTGGTTCGCGGTTTAAGCCGGCCACACACTCCACCAATATCAATGGGCCAAAGGCCGTTTTGTTCACTCCTTAAATTCGCGGAGTGGCTCGGGAACGAAGTCGGATGAAATTCTTTTGTTGTGTGCTGCTTGTCAGCGCAAGCGCTGTTCTGTTGTCTGCGTACTTACTTGCGAATCCTTCGTTTGAAACGGAGACCGTTTTTCTTCCACTGCCACAGGACGCGGAAACGGAAGGGGCGGATTACGAAGCCAGCACGGCTCCAACCTTTGATGGTTACCCACTGCTGACTGGTGAGGCGAATGGCCTTTCGGATGTCAAGTTTGTGAACGCCAGCGCGTCGGTTCTCAGTGGTGATGCGAAGGTCATCGGCGTGTCTGTTGGTGGTGAGTATCGTGCGTATTCCATCAAGGCACTGACTGTCGCTCCTGAGCGGCATGTAATCAACGACATGATTGGTTCAAAGCCCGTCACGGTGACTTACTGCGACCTGTCCGGCTGCGCGCGAGTGCTAACGTCATCGAAGCACGATGCGTTAACGATCGGTGTGGCTGGTGCCGTTGAGTTTCCGCAGGGTTTGGAGATGCTTTTGGTTGTCGATGGGCAAAAGGTGCTGCAAAAGTCTGAAGACATGCCATGTGAAGATGTGCCGTACCAGGAAACCACATGGGACGCGTGGCGCAGCCAGCACCCGGACACTTTGGTCTACGAAGGGCCCGAAGCCACTGCGGCTAAGCCAGAACCGAGTGAGACTTCCTGACAGACGGGCTGGCTGGTTTGGCTTTTTGGGCGAGTGACGTTTGTCGGGCGGGCAAACTGGATATGCTGGTGGCTGATGCGTTCCCCAGCCTGAGATCCACATGTCCGACAAATTGCGTTTACTGGTTATCCGGAGTCGAAAGTCGCGCGTTGACGCGGCATGGGAAACGATTAACGAGTTTCTTTGCGGTTGCGAACAGCCGGTCGATATCGTCCACGTGCACGAGACGGACGACCCTCTTCCGGAAGACATCGAAGCGGACCTGGCGGTTGTTCTGGGCGGAGATGGAACCATCATCCGTGGTTGCCGCAAGCTGAAACGGAATCAGATTCCGATTGTCGGCGTCAACTTTGGCCGACTGGGGTTCCTTGCCGATCTGTCTCCGGAAGCGTTCCAGGAAAACTTTAGTCGGTTCTGCGAAGGTCGCTTTTCGATTGTCGAACACCTGATGTTCGAGTGCACTCATCGAACCGAAGGTGGCCAGGAAGAAACTTTCATCGGCGTTAACGAGGTCGCCGTGTCGTCAGCCGGTGCGCTGGCGATGCTGGCTGTTGGACTGGACATCGACGACGAATCGGTGACCACGTTTAGTTGCGATGGCTTGATCATCAGCACGCCGGTCGGTTCGACGGCTCACAGCCTGTCAGCGGGTGGTCCGATTTTGCGGCAGGAACTCCAGGCGTTCGTGGTCACGCCGATTTGCCCGCACGCTTTGACGAACCGGCCAATCGTTGACTCGGCCGATCGGGTCTACACCATGACAATTCCCGATGCGCCTGAAGGTGTGATGGTTGTTATTGATGGCCAGATTAAGCGGCCGGTTGCACCCGGTGATTCGATTGAAGTCAAACGGCTGCCGGAGACTTTCAAACTGGCACGCCTCGAGGGGCACAGTTATTACACAACACTGCATCGTAAGTTGGGTTGGGGCGGACAACTACGTTTGAACGAGTAATGCGATGAGCGACGCCAGCAACGAGATTCTTTCGGCTTTGCGCCTGACAATGGTGCCGGGTGTTGGCCCGCGAACTCAGCAGCAACTGCTTGATCGATTTGGTTCGCCGGAGTCTGTTCTCTCCGCATCCGCAACTGAACTGCAGACTGTGAGCGGCGTTGGTCCTAAACTTGTCAGCGCGATTACTGCGGCTCGCCAGAATGATCGACCGCAGCAGGAAGTCAGCGAAGCGGCCGAACATCGCATCGATTTGGTGTTGAAGGGAACGGCCGACTATCCGCGGCCGTTGCTGGAACTTCCCGACAGTCCGCTAATGTTGTATCGACGCGGCAGCACGTACGAACGCGACGAACTTGCCGTTGCGATTGTCGGTTCTCGAAACTGTACGTTGTATGGTCGGCAGCAGGCCGAAAAAATTGGCGCCGCATTGGCTCGCGCGGGCATCACCATTGTCAGCGGACTCGCGCGTGGAATCGATGCGGCAGCGCACGCCGGAGCCATTAAAGCGGGCGGCCGAACGATTGCCGTTCTGGGTTCCGGACTGCTAAACATCTACCCGCCCGAACACCAGGAACTCGCCCGCGATGTTGCCGGAGCCGGTGCGGTGATTAGTGAGTTCCCCTTACACCAACGGCCATCACGTGGTTTGTTTCCACAACGGAACCGGATTATCAGCGGACTGTCATTGGCGGTCATCTTAATCGAAGCCCGCGCACGCTCAGGAGCTTTACACACTGCGCGGCATGCGATGGAACAGGGCCGCGACGTGCTGGCGTTGCCTGGCCGAGTTGATAATGTCGCCAGCGCCGGTTGTCACGAACTGATTCGCGATGGTGCCACACTGATTCGCAACGCGGACGATGTGTTGGATAGCCTGGGTCCACTTTCGGCTCCGATTCGCACCACGCCCACAGAAGAAGTTCACTCACCCCGCGAGCTGACTCTCAACGAACGCGAACGAGAAGTGCTGAACCTGGTCAGTGCAGAGGAAACGCCCATCGAGGATGTTTTGCGTTCCACAGATCTGGCGCCGGCGACCGTGTTATCAACGCTTACGATTTTGGAAATGAAGAAGCTGGTCCGGCGCCTTCCCGGAAACCATATCGCCAGGCGGAGTCATTAAGTTCATGGACGAAACCAGAGTGCGCAAATCCCCATTTCGGTGGGTTCCTGTTGGATTGGCACTTGGTCTGGTGTTCTGGCTATGTGTCCTGGTGTTCTCGGTGTTACGCAACGGCCAGAATGAAGCAGACCTTACCTCGGTCGCCACGGGCGAAGAAGCGCGCCAGAAAATCGAAAACGAATCGACCGCCATCCCGGCCTCCGCCAGCGATTTCTATCATTGGGATCAGGGATTCCTTAGCGACCACACGACCTATTGGTCGTTCACCTGCGATTCGATTGAGGACTGCCGATTGGCAGCGCTGTCGGTTCATCGCCGACATGCGTTGAAAGAGTGGACGCTTCCCGAATACGACTTCATCCGACTGGGCCCGGCACACTTCAGTAAGTCGTCTACCCCGAAGGAATGGGATCCTGGCCAAATCCGGACGGGCGTCTCGGCGCTGTCGATTAGCTACGCGCGGAAATCTGAGCTGAACTACACGGCCATCGACAACGATACGCTGCGAGTCTACCGGCTAAGGTGGTACGGCAGTTCGTTAACGACGGAGTTGGATCGGATCGGATACAAACCCAAGCAGAGCGACTCTGAGTAGGGTGATGACGCCGGGCTACGCAAGAATGCCCTCGACCAGTTCGCCTTCCACGTCCGTGAGTCGGAATCGGCGTCCCTGGTACTTGTACGTCAGTCGCTCGTGATCGACGCCCAGCAGGTGCATGATGGTCGCGTTCAAATCATGAACATGAACGCCATTGTCCGCGATGTTGTAGCTTAGCGGGTCAGTCTCGCCGTATGAGATTCCTGGCTTAATGCCGCCACCCGCCATCCACATGGAGTAACACCGCGGATGGTGATCGCGGCCGAAGTTGCCATTGTTTAGTTTCCCCTGGCAGTAAGCGGTTCGACCGAACTCACCACCCCAAATGACCAGAGTGTCTTCCAACAGTCCGCGTTGCTTCAAATCTTTCACCAGCGCCGCAGACGCCTGGTCTGTTTCTCGGCACTGATTGCGAATGCCGCCGGGCAGTCCGCCGTGCTGATCCCAGCCGGGATGGTACAACTGAATGAACCGAACGCCGCGTTCGGCCAGGCGTCGAGCCTGCAAACAGTTGGCGGCGAAAGTACCAGGGTTCTTCGAATCTTTGCCGTACATTTCGAAGATGTGTTCTGGTTCCTGTCCAAAGTCGGCCGCTTCGGGAATCGACGCCTGCATTCGAAACGAAAGTTCATACTGCGCGATGCGCGTTTTCAGATGCGGATCGGGGGCTTCCTGCAGTTTGATTTCGTGAAGCTGTTTCAAGGCATCCAGCATGTTGCGGCGGGACGTTGTGTCGATACCGTCCGGGTTGCTGAGATACAGAACCGGATCTTTGCCGGATCGGAAGCGTACTCCCTGGTGCTTCGATGGCAGGAACCCGCTGCCCCACAACCTGGAAACCAACGGCTGCCCGCCCTTGTTTTTCGTGACCATCACAACAAACGCGGGCAGGTTTTCGCTTTCGCTGCCCAACCCGTAACTCAACCACGCTCCCATACTGGGCCGGCCAGGAAACTGCGAACCAGTCTGCATCATGGTCACACCGGGACCATGGTTAATGGCTTCCGTGTGCATGGATTTCACAAAACAAAGATCGTCCGCAATGTCCGATGTATGCGGCAGCACCTCGCTAAGCCACGCGCCTGATTCACCGTACTGCTTGAACTGAAACGGCGAACCCACCAATGGCAGGCTGGCCTGGTTACCGCTCATCGCCGTCAGTCGTTGCCCTTTGCGGACCTCGTCGGGAAGTTCCTTGCCAGTCAGCCGCGCGAGTTCCGGCTTGTAGTCGTACAGATCCATTTGCGATGGACCACCCGACTGAAATAGGTAGATGATTCGTTTGGCCTTCGGCGCGTGATGCAGCCCGCCGTCAATATCCGCCGCGTGTGAACTGGTTGGGTTCAGCAACCCAGCCAGAGCGAGAGAACCCAAGCCACCGCCGAATCGTTGCAACCACTGCCGGCGCGGCATGTTGGCCGACGGCTCGAATCCGGAACAGAGTGGTGTGTTGCTACGTGAGTGCGTCATACAACCCATTGTGCCGCACGTCATCGCGCGAGTCAAAACGAGTTCCGAAATGGGCGTTCGCTGCGGCGAGCATGGGCAACTCTATCCAGTAGCCGCTGAATCTGTTGGGTGGCCGGGGTTGGAGCGAGGAACGAGTGAAACCCCGGAGTGTTCGTTCCAACGACAAACACAAAGGGGCTTGTTATTCAAAGCGAGTCAACGCATCAGACGTGCGCCGCTAGTCGAACCGGGGTTTCCTTCGCGGGCTCAGTCCAACCCCGGCCACCCACCCAAATTTTGCTTTGCCGCACCTCTATCAGTAGCCGCCTGACGGACCGCTCTGCAGGTCCAGTTTTGGGAGACCTTTTTCGACTCGGCATGGATCCAGGATGGGGGCGGTCTTGCTGGCTCCGACGCGGGTCACGCCTAGTTCTCTGACTTTGAGAAGTGTTTCGAAGTCGCGAACGCCGCCGGCGGCTTTGACCTGGACCGGATCCGATGTGTTCTCTCGCATCAGTTTCAGATCTTCCATTGTGGCGCCGCCGGTGCCGTAGCCGGTGGAGGTTTTCACCCAGTCGGCTCCCACTTCGCAACAGATCCGACACAGTTGAATTTTCTGTTCGTCGTTCAGATAGCAGTTCTCGAAGATGACTTTGACCTTCTGTCCCGCAGCGTGCGCGAGATCGACGATGGATTTGATTTCCGCCTGGACGTAGTCGTAGTCGCCGCTTAGGACTTTGGAGATGTTGCACACCATGTCCAGTTCCTGGCAACCGTCAGCGAGAGCCTGTTCGGCTTCGGCCAACTTGATGGCTGTGGTGTGGCCGCCATGCGGGAACCCGATTGTTGTGCTGGCCATGACTGTGCTGCCGCTAAGCATTTCGGCACAGCGTTTGACGTAGTACGGCATGATGCAAACGCTGGCGACGTCGTATGCCAGGGCGAGTTCACAGCCGGCTTCGAGTTCAGGAACTGCCATGGTGGGATTCAACAGTGAGTGGTCGATCATCTTGGAGATGTCGGTGTATTCGTAAGTCATGTGTTCTGTTTCTAAATTGTGACGTCAATGCGTCCCGTTGTTGTGTTGCACTCGATTTGGTCAGCGTTGTTTGGGAACACGGTTAAGCGGTAGGAACCTACCGCTAACACCATCCCGTCTACCTACTGCTACCCTGGTGAAGCTGGAGGCTTCCGCATGGGAATAAACTGGCGCAGGTATTGGTGGCTCTGCCACAGTGACGCCTTCTGATCTTCCAGCGAATCTTCGTAGGCTCGGTCTTCAACTTCAACGCACACGGGGCCGCGGTAACCAGTGTCCGTCAGGATTGAGAAGAAACTTCCCCAATTCACTTCGCCCATGCCCGGTAGTTTAGGTGTGTGGTATTGGTTGGGCGTGGCCAGGATGCCGACCTGGTTCAATCGTTCGCGATCAATCCGCACGTCCTTGGCGTGGATATGGAACAGCTTGTCGGCGAACTGTGTCATGGGAGCCAGATAGTCCATCTGTTGCCAGACCATGTGCGACGGGTCGTAGTTGAGCCCAAAGTTGTCGCTGGGAATGTCGCTAAACATTCGGGCCCAGATTTCAGGGCTGATGGCGAGGTTCTTTCCGCCGGGCCACTCATCATTCGTGAACGACATGGGGCAGTTCTCGATGCCGACTCGAACTCCGTTGTCTTCGGCCAACTTGATCAATGGCTTCCAGACTTCCAGGAACCGAGGCCAGTTGTCGTCGACCGACTTTGACCAATCGCGGCCGACAAACGTGTTCATCCCAACGCCCAATACGGACGCCGCACTGATGACTTTTTCAATGTGAGCCACATACGCGGCGGATTCTTCCACGTTGGGCGTCAGTGGATTCGGGTAGTAGCCCAGGCCGCTAATCGAAACGCCGAACTCATCACAAAGCCCACGGACTTCGGTCGCCGCTTTGTCATCGAAGCCATCAACGTCAATGTGAGTGATACCCGCGTAGCGCCGTTCGGCTTTGCCCTTCGGCCAGCACATGACCTCAACGCAGTCATAGCCCGTTTCTGAGGCAATCTTCAACACATCGCGCAAATCCTGATCTGGCAGGATGGCGGTGACGAATCCCAGTTTCATAGTTGGTCTTTCTTTGGTGGGCCAAGAGGGACGCCGGTTGTGTCGCGCGCCGTTCGCTGCAGACTCCGGTACCGTTGAATTGCGCGGTGACGGTTAGGTGTTCGCGCTAACGTCAACCCACTTTCGTTCTCGGTGACTTTGTAGGATTGCTTCGCACAGCGCGATTTCTCGATGCCCGTCCTGAAATGTGGGATAGGTTGGGTTCGACAAGTCGCCCGATTTGATGGCCGAGTAGAACGCTTTGAAGCACTGCTTGAATGTATCAGCGTAGCCTTCGTTGTGCCCGCCGGGGTAGTCTGATGCGGCTCCGGCTGCGGACGACATCAAAGCCGGGTCGCGAATAAGAACTTCGTTGGCCGCGTCGCGTTTCCCGACACGAAGTTGGTTCGCTTCTTCGCTGTTCCAGGCAAGACTGCATTCGGAACCGGAAATTTCGAACCGCAGGCAGTTCTTTCGACCAGCGGTGACCTGAGAAACGACAAGGCTCCCGATGGTTCCGTTATCAAATCGCAGCAGCACGTTTCCGCAGTCGTCAGTCGTGATCGGGACAGACTCACGTTTCGCGTCGTCCGCTTTTTGGAACGTTGCAATCTCGCCGACAGGCCGGTTTCGCGTTTCGAACACAGTTGCCAGATCGGCGCAGACAGAGGTGATGTGTTGGCCCGTGACAAACTGAACCAAGTCCAGCCAGTGTGTTCCGATATCCGCGATGGCGCGTAAGTCGCCGCCTTCTTCAGCCAGCACGCGCCAGTTGTAGTCCGCTTGGTAGAGCAACCAATCCTGTAAGTACGAGCCGCTTACGTGGAAGACACGACCGACGTCGCCGCTGGCAACACGCTGTTTGGCTTCGATGCAAAGCGGGTAAAAGCGGACGTTGTGGTTCACGGCGGTGCCCAGCTTCGGATGTGCTGCGGCCAGTCGTACCAGCGCTGCTGATTCGGTCGTGTTCATGGCGAGAGGCTTCTCGCACATGACGTGCTTACCGGCTTCGAGAGCCTGCTGACACATTTCGAAATGGTGACGATTGGGCGTCACGATGTGAACACAATTTACGTCCGCGTCGTATAGCAATTCGTCGAACGTTTCGTACGCCTTGTCGGCTCGCAACTGTCCTGCAGCGGCCTGCGATTTGGAGTGGGTCGAACCCAGCACGCCGGCGATCGGAATCCCGATGCGATCCAGTGCTTCGGCGTGCACCCATGCCATAAAGCCGGTTCCAACGATGGCTGCTTGTACGTCCACAGAATCACTTTCTCGGTTTGTTCGACACGACGGTAGCTTCGGAAGTCATGACGTGGTCGGCAAAGGCGCCAGGATGAAACCACTTATCGCAATCTTGCGCGGGTGCTTGTGGCCAGTTTAACAGGGTACGACTGCTCTCCATACAGTCCGATGCTCGTCTACTACGAGCCCGGCGGATGACTTCTCTTTAAGTGTTCGAATCCAATGGGCAGCTCTTGCTGCTCGCGGGCGTGGCTGGCATCGTCCAGACTGGCGGCGTCCAGGGTTTGATTCCCCGCGCAGGCAGACTACAACCAGGCATTCAGAGCTTTGACGAGTGCGCCGGATGGCCCCATGCCCGATTTTCAGATTGCCAGTGAGTTTCAGCCCGGTGGTGATCAACCGGCCGCCATCGACGCGCTGGTGCGCGGATTGCGAGAGGATAAGAAGGACCAGGTTCTTCTGGGTGTAACCGGTTCTGGTAAGACGTTCACGATGGCGAATGTCATCCAGGAAATGCAGCGGCCAACGCTGGTTCTTTCCCACAACAAGACTCTGGCCGCGCAGTTGTACGGTGAGTTCCGCGAGTTCTTTCCGAACAACGCGGTGTCGTATTTCGTGAGCTACTACGACTACTACCAGCCGGAGGCGTACATCCCGCAGCGCGACATTTACATCGAAAAGGATTCGTCGATTAACGAGGAAATCGATCGGCTGCGACTACTGGCGACCAGTGCTTTGGTGAGTCGCCGTGATGTGATTGTGATTGCCAGTGTGAGTTGCATTTACGGTTTGGGTTCGCCGAAAGACTACCTGGAAATGATGGTTCCGCTGCAGGTTGGAACCGAAATCGATCGTGACGAACTACTGCTGAAACTCATTGACATTCAGTACGACCGCAACGACTACGATTTGGCTCGAGGTCGTTTTCGTGTTCGCGGCGATGTCATCGAAGTCTGGCCCGCGTACGAGGAATTCGCTTATCGCATTGAACTGTGGGGCGACGAAGTCGAAAGCCTATCCATCGTTGATCCGGTCACGGGCGAGAACGCAAAGAAGCTCAACGACATATACATCTTCCCGGCCAAGCACTTTGTGATGCCGCAAAGTCGCATCGACACGGCGATGGAAGAAATCGAAAACGAACTCAACGATCGGCTGGAACAGTTCCGCAAAGAAGGGAAGCTACTTGAGGCTCAACGACTGTCGGCTCGAACGCGATACGACATGGAATTGTTGAAGGAAGCAGGCTTCTGTCCTGGCATCGAAAACTACAGCCGTGCTTTGGCGGGGCGTAAGCCGGGTGAGGCTCCTGCGACGCTGTACGATTTCTTTCCCGATGACTTTCTAATGTTCATCGACGAATCGCACGTGACGATCCCACAGATTCGCGCGATGTACGCGGGCGATCGTTCGCGAAAAACGACACTGGTCGAACACGGGTTCCGCCTCCCCATGGCGCTGGATAATCGTCCGTTGCAGTTTGATGAATGGAACGAACGCCGCAACCACACGGTGTTTGTGTCGGCCACCCCCGCCGATTGGGAACTGGAACGCAGCGAAGGTGAGATTGTCGAACAGGTCATCCGCCCAACGGGGCTCATTGACCCCGTCATTCACGTGGTCCCCGCGCGTGGGCAGGTTCCGCATCTCATGGAACAGATTCGCGAACGCGCTGACCGCAACGAACGCACGCTGGTTACGACGCTCACGAAACGGCTTTCCGAAGATCTCACAACATACCTGCGTGAGGAAGGCTTTAAGGTTCAATGGTTGCACTCAGAATTGAACGCGATCGAACGAGTGGAAATCCTGCGGGAACTCCGCCAGGGAAAGTTCGATGCGTTAGTTGGAGTCAACCTGCTTCGCGAGGGACTGGACCTGCCGGAAGTTTCGCTGGTTGCAATTCTGGATGCGGACAAAGAAGGGTTTCTGCGAAGCGAAACCAGTTTGGTTCAAACCATCGGTCGTTCGGCCAGAAACGTGAACGCAGAAGTCTATCTGTACGCCGACAAAGTCACGAAAAGCATGCAGGGTGCGATTGACGAAACCAATCGCCGTCGTGAAATCCAGTTGTCGTACAACGAAGAACACAACATCAAGCCTGAGAGCATCAAGAAGGCGATCCGCCGCGGCATCGAAGACGAAATCGAAGCTCGTCAAATCACTCGAGAAGAAGTCGGTCTCACCGACGAAGCTCAGTTCGTCACGCAGGAGTTCCTAAACGAGCTGGAAGCCGAAATGATGAAGGCGGCCGAAGCGCTGGACTTCGAACGGGCTGCTCAGCTGCGCGACCGCATCATGGAACTCAAACAACAAATGGGCGCGCCGGTTGGCGAGGGCACAAAGAAGATCGTGTCCAAAGGCCGCGGCAAACGCGGACGACGTGGCGGGAAGAAGAAAGTCCCCCGCCCCCGCAGCGCAGACTAGCAATACGTCGACTTCCCGCCGACACCCCGGCCCAACGTGCAACCGGGTATGCACCATCCAACTCCAGTCACGCCACCCACCGGATACCGGTGAAGCGGAACGCTTCCCTAGATGAATTTTGTCTTGCCGGGGACTGCGATTTTGACTTCGGGGGCTTCGCCGAACTCGTAGTTTTCCGGGGTCAGGTCCAGCTTGGAATTCATGCACTGATCCCAGGTCAGCTTCTTGCCGGTGTAGGCAGCCATGCGGCCTGAGATTGCCATCATCGTGCTAAGCGACATGTACTTGCCGTTGTTGATTGGCTTGTTGTCGCGGATCGCTTTGAACAGTTCGTTGTGCTCGACCTGGTACATGTTGGTTTCCTCGCCCTTTTTCGGCTCGTACTTCCAAACGGTGTCGCCCTTGCGGTTGACGATTTTCGTCTTGGCACTGTTGATCTCGACGGTTCCTTCGGTGCAGAAGATGCGATCAGAAACTTCGTTGGCCGAGTTCCTCCAGTGACGGCAACTTGAGAACGCTTTGACGCCGTTGGCGTATTCGTAGATCACATTGAAGTGGTCGTAGATGTTGCCGTACTTCTCCTGCGTTCGGACTGTGCGGCCGCCGCTGCCACGAATGGTCTCTGGCGGAACGTCATGCATGGCCCACTGCATTTTGTCCAGGCTGTGCACGTGTTGTTCGGCGTTGAAGTCGCCGGACAGCCATGTGTAGTAGTACCAGTTGCGAATTTGGTACTCCATGTCGCTGGCGCACTGTTGGCGAGTCTTGCGTGGGTCCCAAACACCGCCGGTGTTGTAAGTGCACTCCATCGCAGTGATGTCGCCGACAAGTCCGTCGTGCAGTTGCTGGAACGTGGCGCGGATGACGGGGTGGTATCGCCAGCACAGGCCGGACACGAGGCTGGTTCCGTTCTTCTCTGCCAATTTGGTTGATTCCAGAACCGAGCGGATTCCAACCGGGTCGACGGCGACCGGCTTTTCGCAGAACACATGCTTGCCGGCTTCCACGGCGGCTCGCAGGTGACGCGGGCGGAAGTGTGGAGTCGATGTCAGGATCACGACATCAGACATGTCGATGACTTTTTTGTAGGCATCAAAGCCAGCAAACTGCTTCTCAGGTTCGACCGCGACACGGTTACCGATTCCCTCACCGCTGTCTTCGCTGACTTGTTCCTTCAGCATGCTGGTCGCGTCTTCCGTGCGGTCAGCGAATGCATCGGCGATAGCGACAAGCTTCGCGTAAGGTTCAGCAGTCAACGCCTGACTTGCGGCTCCACGCCCACGGCCACCGGCTCCGATAAGTCCCACTTTCACTTCGTCAGAACCTGCCGCTCGGGCCCCGGATGCAAGTGCCGCGGAGGGCCAGACGGCTGCAGATGCGGCTGCTGTGGTCTTGATGAAACTGCGTCGTGACTGAGGTGGGTTGTCTGGTGTGTGCGGCATGAGCTGAGGTTTCCTGATTGGATTCCGTGGGGTTGGATCTCCATCATACCTGCACTTCGGGCCGATCAAACAGACCTCAGGCACGGATTTTGGGTTCTCGTGCTACCGCGAGGGTGTTCGGTCGCTAAGAATGGTGGCTCAGATTCCAGCTTCATTCGAGCAAACTATGCGAAACGTGATTCTTTGTGTTCTTGCCACTGCTGCCGCCAGTGCGATGGCTCAGGACGAGACGGTTCAGCCTGAACCATCGCCGCCCAACATTTTGTTTTGCATTGCGGACGATGCGTCGCAACCGCATTGGGGAGCATATGGGTGTCAGTGGGTGAAGACACCGGCGTTCGACCGAGTTGCCAGAGAAGGCCTGCTGTTTTCAAACGCCTGGACACCCAACGCCAAGTGTGCTCCATCGCGAGCATGTATTTTGACGGGCCGGAACACATGGCAGTTGGAAGAAGCCTGCAATCACATGCCGCACTTCCCGGCAAAGTTCAAAACTTATGTCGAAGAACTTGGCGACAACGGATACTTCTGCGGTCGAACGGCTAAAGGCTGGGCGCCGGGAAAAGCCGTCGACAAGGCCGGCCAACCACGACAACTGGCCGGGCCCGCGTTCAACCGCAAGCAAGCGCAACCGCCGGCTCAGGGGATCTCTAACAACGACTACGCCGCCAACTTCCGGGACTTTCTGGATCAGAAGCCTGAAGAGAAACCGTTTTGTTTTTGGTTCGGCAGCACCGAACCGCACCGGCGATACGAGTACGGAGTTGGAGTGCGGAAGGGTGGCAAGAAACTGTCCGACATCGACAAGGTTCCCGCGTTCTGGCCAGACAACGAAGTCACTCGCAACGACATGCTGGACTACGCGTTTGAGATCGAACACTTCGACAACCACCTGGGCCGCATGCTGAAGACGCTGGAAGAACGCGGCATGTTGGACAACACATTGGTTGTCGTGACGTCAGACAACGGCATGCCGTTTCCTCGCATCAAAGGGCAGGAATACGCCATGTCGAACCACTTGCCGCTGGCTGTGATGTGGAAAGACGGCATCAAGAAACCTGGTCGAACCATCGACGACTTCGTCAACTTCATTGACTACGCACCAACGTTCCTCAAAGTCGCGGGCGTTCCCGGACAAAAGATGCGGCCAATTACGGGCCGCAGTCTGACGGAGTACTTCAACATTGAAGCCGAAGGTCTTGTCGTGAAGTCACGCGACCACGTTTTGATTGGCAAGGAACGCCACGACGTCGGCCGACCCGACGACGCTGGTTACCCGATTCGCGGCATCGTGAAAGACGGGTTCCTGTACCTGCGAAACTACGAGACCGCACGCTGGCCAGCCGGCGATCCGGTTACCGGATATCTGAACTGCGACGGCAGTCCAACCAAAACCGAACTGCTGAATCTGTTTCGTTCGGGAAGCCAACAGACTTACTGGCAACTGGCCTTTGGCAAACGGCCAGAAGAAGAACTCTACGACATCACCAACGACCGCGAGTGCATGAAGAATCTGGCCGACAGTGAGGAACACAAAGAGCGCAAGGTTGCGATGGAACGGCAGATGATCATGGAGCTTCGAGCTCAACTGGACCCACGAGTTCGCGGGGAGGGAAAGATATTTGATAGTTACCCCGTGGCTTCACCGACGGCAAAGTACTACGAACGCTTTACGAACGGTGAGAAAGTGCCAGCTGGTTGGGTAAACCCTTCGGATTATGAGGAACCAGGCCGCAAGTAGCCGCAGATTGCCGCGTTTCTCTTTTGGGGCTGAGTGACTGATTCGAATAGAATCCAGGCACCCATCAAATCGGCGGAGTTCTCCATGCGCACACTTGTTGCTTCTTGTCTTATCGCGTTTTTGTCGACCGGAATCGGTTTGGCCCAGCCGCGCAAGACGACTCAGCCGGATTTCCTGGTCGGTCAGGTGATCACAACGCGTGCGCAGGTCAGGATTGATCTGGGGTATGTGCATGGATTCAAACGCGGGCACAGGTTCGCTGTGTTCCGAAGTGACGAGCTGGCCTGGAGTCCGATTGGTGTCATTAAGGTCGATGTCACCGATTCCAACTCTTCTCGCGTAAGCGTTGTCAGCGGAGCGGCTCCGGCAAAAGGCGATCTGGTATTAGTTGCGTACTCAACGTTAGGTACGACGACTCAGAAGCGCCGCCAGGATTTCTATGTCACCAGACGCATTCTGTTTCGGCGGAACAAGAACGGATACGACACCCGCAATATGCGAGTGGATACACGGCAGTTGACCAGTCAGGAAAAAGCAGGCCGACGTTGGTATCGCAAAGGCGAGGAATCAGGACTTCGTCTGACTTACGGATCGGCCAAGGACCAGTACGAATCTGACAAAGTGCTGCGGCTGGCGTCACAGTGCGATCTCATTCGCGACTTCCAGGAAAACACACCGGGTGCCCTGAGAAGCTTGTCTCCACGATGGACCCGAGTGTTGCCGGAAATCACTGGCTACGTCGAACCGCCTACGAAGAAGGCAATGGTTGACGAGAACTCCGGAGAGGCTGAAGAAATCGACGAAGACTTCGCCAACATCGAGGTTCGCAACATGCTGCCGCTCGTCGAACGAGAATACGAAGATGACCCCCGCGCGATACGCGAGGTCTTTGCGCTGATCCTTGGTTCGGTCGAAGCGAACCCGCCTGCCAACGTGGTTTCGTATATTCGCAGTCGGTTGGAACGATCGCAGTTTCCAAATATTGCCCGGCAGCCAGACACCCTGCGAAGCCTGGAAAGGTTTGTGGCGGCTCTGCCGTAGCGGCTGGATTCCAGAAGAACCAGGGTCGCGGAACTTCTCTGCCAACCGCAGAAAGAGTGCGTGAGGCGGGCAAATGGGCCGATGTGGGCCGTTTGATCGGCATTGACGCGAAACGCGATTTGCCGGTAAAAGCCGCTCCCCACTCGTCGGTTCGACGATATTCCCCGCGCCTCTTTTCCATGGCGGAGCCACGGCATGCGCTCTTCTGCTCTTCTGCTTGGTCTTGTTTTTCTATCCGGCTGCGGCGGTTCTAAATCGTCTGAGCCTGTGGACCTATCGATCGACAACCCGAAGAAGGCGACGGCGGCGGACACGCAGTTGCCCGCAAGCACCATTGAGACCCCAGAGAACGCGCGCAAGTTGTTGGTCCATGCGGCTCGACTGGCCAAGCAGGGGTTGGTGGGTAAAGCTGTTGAGCAATTGTCTCACGCGATTTCGATGAACGCGGAAGACCCCGAACTGTACATCGCCCGTGCTGAGGTCTACGGCATGATGCGAGAAGATGCGAACGCTTTGGCTGACTACAGCACCGCGATTCGTGTTCGCCCGGAAGATTCTTCAATCTACAACCGCCGTGGGTTCTTTCTGCTTTCAAGAAGCGAACACACTCGCGCGTTGAAAGATTTTGGTGCGGCAATCGAACTGAACCCGCAGTCACCGCAGGCTCACAACAACCGCGGCCTGGTGTATTTGTCGATTAGTCAGCCAGAGAAAGCGATTGCCGACTTCGGCAAGGCCGCGACGCTGGATCCAAAATACGCCGACGCCTGGAACAATCGCGGCTTCGCGAACTACAAGATTCGGAAGTTCCCGGAAGCACTGAAAGATCTGAACCACGCCATCAAAGCCAAGCCCGGCTATGTCAACGCGCTTAACAATCGGGCGTTGGTTTACCTGGCGATGAAAAACCACAAATCAGCCATCGCTGATCTGACGACCGCCATCGGATCGGCTCCATACGAAATTAAGCTCTTCCAGGCCCGCCGCACCGCGTACCTTGAACTCCAACAGTTTGAGAAAGCTCAGAAGGATGGATCGCGGGTTCAGTGGCTGGTCGGTCTGGCCTCACTGACGAAGGAAATCGATCGCGAACCGCTTGTGTATCAACACTACATTCGTCGCGGCGATTACCTGACGCAGGGCAACGAGCACGTCGCTGCCATTCGAGATTACTCAACTGCGATGCAGGTGAACAAGACGACGACGGAACCAATCGTCAAACGAGCGTCAGCGTTGCTGGCACTTGGGAAAAGCGAAGATGCAATTCGTGATTGCACAACAGCGATCAAGTTGAGCGAACAGCTATCTGGCACTAAGGGCAAGAAAGACATTGGCGACTTCGATACGAACGTGCAGATGCGCGATCCGAAACAGGCTTACTCTGTGCGAGGCGACGCGTGGATGTCGCGAGGCGACTACAACCGAGCTGTGGCCGACTTCGAGCGGGCAGAACGGTTCGATACGGCTGTCGCCGACGCGTACCTGCACCAGGCACGTGCGTTCGACAAAGCTGGCAACAGGCAGAAAGCCACTGCTGCTCGCAAGCAAGCGGCTGCCATCGACCCCTCCCGCCGACTGTAGTGGCAACGACCTGAAATTCACTAGGTGGGTGAAGCCTGCTCGGTCCAGCCCAGGCCACACAACTTGGTGTTGCAGCTGCGGTCCCGTGACTAAGAGCTCCGCTACATTCACAGCCCTTCTGTGGCCTTGTGACCACGTGTGCAAGCAATCTTATCGGTAGAACCGTTGCAGCCTGAACGCGTTCCCGATCGGCCGACGAAAACGAAAGCGTCCCACATATCGCTTTCGGTGAACTACTAACTCGCGACATAGGTTTCTCCGACGAGATTCCCTTCGTTGGCGAAGAAGTTCCGCCCAAAAGTATCCCAGACTAGTCGGTGATGTCGTGAATCAATTGACCGAAGAAGATCCAACAACCTCAACCAGCAGCACCCAAACCAGCGGTGCAGCAAAGGCCTTTGATCCCAATATCCGTGGCGTTGTTTGCAGGTTGCACGTGGGTAGTGGGCAGGTCCTGTTTTGCGATGCAATCATGCTGACCGAACGGGATTTGGTTGTCACGATTCCGCGGTCCGAAGCAATTCCTGATCGCGGCGAAAGTGTTCAGTGTTCGTTGTTCCTTGTCGATGACGACGCGTATTGCGCCAAGCAAGAAGGTATTGTCCACTGGGAAATGGCCATGCACGGCCAACGGCTTGCCGGAATCTTCCTGACAAAATCGGCCCCCAAAGAGCTGGTTCGTCTGGCCGACAAAGATCAGCGACGCGAAGTCCGGTTCCCAGCCAATCTTGCCTGTCGCGTTATTGATAAGACGGAGTCGATTAACGGTCGACTTGTGAATTATTCACTCAGCGGCCTCGCGACTCAGATGCCTCAGCCAATGTCGATCGGCGAGAATTACACGATCGAACTGGACGCTGGTGATGAACAGATCACCGTTGAAGCGACTTGTCGTTGGAGCATTGAGACCTCTTACGGTTTCGTCAACGGGTGCAGTCTTGCTAACGAAGAAGGGCGACTGCTGGCTCGCCGCGTCTTCCGTGGAACTGTGATGCCATGGGACATTAGTCGCACACGCAGGCGCACAATGGCGGTGACTGCTGAGGTTGAAGAAGAGTACGGTTCCAGCGTGGGTTCGGACGAGGCTGCTTCCAAACCTGTGATTAGCACGACCACAATTCTACTTTTGTCTGCTATGTTGATTGGCCTGTCTATCAAGACGCCCGAACAACTCACCGACATTGCCTTTCTGGCTGGCATGGCCGGTCTCGTGACCTACATCGGCTTGGTCTGGACGGCTCGTATGCGAAAAGCGATTCGTGATCGTAAAGTTGTTGAAGCAAAACGAGCGGTCGCTGAGGACCGGTTGGAAGCCCACGTTTCGACAAATCAGTTGTAAGCGAGCTGCCGAAGGCTCTCAACCAGTTCATTCAAATCGAACCGGTTCTCAGATCCACAAAGACACCGTGCGCATAGCTGATCAAAGTCGCCCGCTTGTTTGCGGACATTCGATGGCCGCGGCGGTTCTTTTCGTGAAACAATATCGGCCATCACATCCACCGCCCGCGCGCCAACAAACGGCGGCTGACCCGTGGCAAGATTGAACACGACCGCGCCCAAGCCGTAGACATCCGTGCGTTCGCTAATCGTTCCGAGTGACTCGTCAATCTGTTCGGGAGCCATGAATGGTGCGGTTCCTGACAGGCTTGCTCTTCCCAGTCCGTCACCCGTTCGTTGCGCCAATCCGAAATCGGTAAGCAGCGGCACTCCATCGTCCCGAACCAAAATATTGGCGGGTTTCAGGTCACAGTGAATCACGCCGCGCGAATGGGCGTGTTGAAGTGCATCGCAAATCGGCAGCAGCCACTCTGCAATTTGCGAGGTTGTCGGCTGCTCGCGAGCGGCAATCGTGGCCAAATCAGTGCCGCTAACGTAGTCCATCGCGATAAAGAAACCGCCAGCGTTTGTGCTGCCAAACCCATGCACGCCAACAATGTTGGGATGCTCAAGTGTCGCCACCGTACTGGCTTCTTCGGCGAACCGTTCAACGGCTCCCGGTCGTTTGAGAACCGATTTGCGCAGGTACTTGATTGCGAAGATGGTCCCGTCGGATTTCCTGGTCGCCCGGTAAACGCGGCCCATGCCACCGATACCAACTTGCTGTTCCAAAACAAAGTCGGCATACCGCAACGTCGCGCTGGCCGGTCGGCTTGGCGGAACACTTTGTGATTTCGGCTTCGGGGCCGGTTGAGACCAGTCGTCCGGCAACCCGGCCGACTTAACCAGCTTCTCGCGAACCTCACCCAACGCACGGCGGACGGTGCGTTCGTTGATACCCAGTTCGCTGGCGATGGATTCGATGAGTTCGCCCTGCAGTCTTAATTCCAGGATGCGCCGCCGGTTCTCCGGCAAGCCGCGCATGACGGCTTCCAGTTCGTCGGCCAGTGCGACAGCATCGTTGGCAGATGGTTGTGCGTTCGCCAATTGATCGGGCAGGGCAACCTCGCGACCAATCGATCGGCGTTGAGCCGTATTGTGTGCGGCCGATCGGTATAGCTTGTTCAAAGTGATTCGAACCAAAAGCGACCACAATTCGCCGCTGTGCTGGATCGCGAACTCACCATCTCGGGCTCCGATGAAGAAGCTGCGATACGCCGACATCACCACATCTTCGGCATCGATTCGCTGACCAAGCGCGGCTGACAGGCGCGATCGAGCCAACCGGGTCAGACGTTCAACGTACCGATAGAACAACTCGTCCGCCGCGTGTTGGTCGCCTTGCACATAGCGTTGAAAGATGTGGGCCGATTCGGTCATTTCCAAAAGATATGAAAATTCGTGTCCGGTTGCTGTGCCCGTTTTGCATACGCGGGTGGAAACCTTGTTCTAAGCACTGGAGAGAGTCATGAATCCGTCTGTCGTCACCGAAAACTGCTTCAACTGCAAGTACACCGACTGCGTTGTCGTGTGCCCGGTTGACTGCTTCTATGAAGGCGAATCGATGCTGTTCGTGCACCCGGATGAGTGCATCGATTGTGGAGCCTGCCAGCCGGAATGCCCTGTCGAAGCCATCTTCCCACTGGTTGAAGTCCCACAGAAATGGCACGACTTCATTCAGCTCAACGCGGAAATGGCTCCCCAGTGCCCCAACATCACGGAGCAGAAAGCACCACTGGCCACGTCATAACCGGCGGCATTCAAACAACTTGCGCGCGGCCGGAATTTGTCTCGACCCGTTTCGGCGTTCGGTGGTAGAAGTCCCCGGTGCGGTTGGTCAGAACCCTGACCGATTTCGCCCGATTTCCATCTCGGAACCCAACCACAGACAAGCATCGGTTGTGTGCATGATCCACGAACCAATCTTCATCATCGGCGCGCCGCGTTCGGGGACCAGCATCCTGTTCCGTGCGCTGAGCATGCATCCTGATCTGTGGCATCTGCCGCGCGAATCGCATGCGGTGTTTGAGGGACCGTTCCATCCGGATCGGGGGTTCGAATCGAACCGAATTACCGAAGCCGATGTGACGGCTGAGAACCTGAAACAAATCCACGACGGTTTCGCACAGCGGGTTTTGAATCTTGGCGTGCTGGATGTCGATCAGAAAAAGTGGCTCACCGACCGTTCACTGACTGAACGCATTCGCAATCGCGCGATGATGAAAATTCTGACACAGCGTTCACGCAAGCAATTGCCTTCGTCGTTTCGGCTGCTGGAAAAGACACCGAAGAACTCACTGCGCGTTTCCGCGTTGGCTGCGATGTTCCCCGACGCACGGTTTATTTATCTCAGGCGCGAAGCGGCTTCGAATATTGATTCGTTGCTGGCCGGTTGGCGGGCGTTCGATAAGTTCGGGCCGATCAAGCGGCACCGGTTTTGTTCGGCCGGTTACGAGATTGCGAACCAACTACAACTGACAGACTACGACGGCGACCGCTGGAAGTTCGCGCTGGTGCCGGACTGGCAGCGGCTCCGCGGACAATCGTGCGCAAACGTCGCGGCGGCTCAGTACTTCCAATGCAACAGCATCGCGCGTGAGGATCTGAACCGAATCGCGCCGAACAATGTGTTCGCTGTGTCGTTTGATGGGTTCGTTGAGGATCCCGTGAACGCCGTGCGTGAGATACTTGAGTGGGCCGATTTGTCACTGGACACGAAGGCCATGGACTTCGCGGCAAACCTGCCTCGCGTGAACGATGCGACGCCGCATTTGAAGCGGCAGGCCAACGAGTTGCGGTATCCGGCCGAAGTGGAAGCCGCGATGGCAGAGTGGCCGGACCGCGTCGCGGCGTAAATTGGTCCCGCTGTGCCCGTTTTCGCGGGATTTTGCACGAAATTCACGCCTATCGGTATTGGCCTGCATCGGGGTACTATTTGCGGCCCATTCTATAGCCGGTTCCGGCCATCGATTTCTTCGGCTCAGGTGTTCCGATGCGCGTTGTATTCTTTGAAGACAATCAGGCGACTCAGTTTGCGCCGATTGCCCTCATGCGCCCCGTTTTCGAATTGATGTGCGGCTGCTTCAGTCTTAGAGAACGCGTGCTGCTTAGCGAAAAACCTGACGCGTGGGGCGCGTTGGTTCGAACCGAACTCAAACACGTCTACAAAGAAGAACATCCGACCGCGATCGTGAACGATCCCATCGGAATGCAATCCGGCGACACGCTGTTGATCAACGGCCGCTGGCTGCCGACACCCGGCGAACTGGGCGCCGCCACCTCGGACAACGTTGGCCTTATCGCGGGTCAGGTCGCGTGGCTGAAAATCGATTCCACGGAAGCGCTGCTGCTTGAAGAAGACAATTGGAACGATGTCATTGGCCAGATCGCTCAGTCCCGAACCGAAAAGGTTCCCGCCAGTGGTGTGATGCTTGAGCGACCGTGGGATCTCATCACGCACAACCCGGCACAACTGACAACAGACTTCGAAAACAACTTCGCTCCGGAAGCCGGCTTGCCGGATCATGTCGTTGTCCTGGGCGACGCTGCGAAGGTTTCGATTCATCAATCTGCTGAAATCGACCCGTACGTCGTTCTGGATGCGCGAACCGGACCGATCCGCATCGAAGCTGGCGTGAAGATTCAATCGTTCACGCGCATTGAAGGACCGTGCTTCATCGGCGAACGCACTCAACTGTTCCGCGCGTTGATTCGCGAAGGTACGACCATTGGTCCGGTGTGCCGCGTTGGCGGTGAGATTGAAGAGTGCATTTTCCAGGGCTATTCCAACAAGTACCACGAAGGCTTCCTTGGCCACAGTTATGTGTGCCCGTGGGTCAACATTGGCGCGATGTCGACAACAAGTGACCTGAAGAGCGATTACTCAAACGTGAAAGTACCGCTGGAGGGCACGCCCATCGATTCGGGGTCACCGAAGGTCGGTTCGTTTATCGGCGATCATGTGAAGACCGCGATCAACAGTATGTTTAACACGGGTTCATCCATTGGCGTGATGGCGATGGTTCTGCCTGGTGGTCCGCTGCTGCCGAAGTTCATTCCGTCGTTCAGCATGATTTGGTTTGGTGAGGTTCGCGAGTCGTGGGACATTCAGCGCAGCCTTGAAACGGCTGAGGTTGCTATGGGCCGCCGGGACTGCGAATTCACGCGGGCTCAGGCCGATTTGATTCGGTTCCTGCACAACAAAACCGCGTCCAACAGAGCGTCAGCGGTCGAACGCGCCGCGCTAAAAGCTTCAGCAAAACAGTAGATCCTACTGCGTCTATGACCATTTTCGACAAGTACATCCTGAAGCGGTTCCTGCACACGTTTGTCGTGTTGTTTATGGCAACGTTTGGCCTGTATGTCGTCTTTGACTTGTTTACGAACGTCGATGCCTTCCAGGAGGGTGGAGCCGATACGGCGACGATGGTGAAACAAATCGTCACGTTTTACGCGTACCAGGCTGTGCAGTTTTTCGAACTCATCGGAACCGTGCTGGTTGTGATTTCCGCCATGGTTGTCCTGGCGATGATGCAGAAGCGCAGCGAGTTCCATCCGGTGCTGGCCGCCGGTATTCCTGCGTTCCGAATTGCGATTCCACTGGTCATCGGAGCGGTCGCGGTTAACGGGTTGTTAATCGCCAACCAGGAAGTACTAATCCCTTCAATCGCACACGAACTACAAACAGCGCGCGGTTCTGAGGAAAGCCAGGACCGTGAGGTCGAACCGGTTCATGATTATTTCAACGACATGATGCTGATCGATGGCGAGACGATAACGCCGGCGACTCGAACGCTGCACAACGCCATTTTCACACTTCCCACTACGCTTGTAAGCGAAGTGATTACGATCGACACGACCGAAGCGATTTACCACCCGCAGTCATCACGCGGGCCAGGCTGGCTGCTAAAAGACGCGCGCGAAGATTTGAAGGATGCGCATGTGACTGAGCAGGGGCGCAAGGTGATTTTGCCGACGCAGGACGATGATGTGTTTATCGTGTCGAAGGTGAGTTTCGATCAACTGTATAACCGTGGGAGTAACTTCAAGTTGTTGTCCGCGTCGGAGTTGGTTCATCGTATTCGGAACCCGGCTACGGGCTTTGTACCGATTCGATCGCAGGGAATGCACTTGCATTTTCGAGTCACCCGGCCGCTGATCAACATCGCCACCGTGCTGCTAACCATCCCGTTGATTTTGAAACGCGAGAGCCGCAGTCTTGTTACCAACATGGCTGTGTGCACGCTGGTGCTGGGTGTGTTCTACGGCATCATGCAGGCCAGTTTGTATTTGGGAACCACCAGCTTGCTGGCCACCGACTATGCGGCGTGGTTACCCGTGGTGGCTACGGGCGGAGCGGCAGCCTGGTTCGCTCCCAGCGTCCAGACGTAGCGATGACGTTTATTGAGGCTCGATCAGTTTGTTGACTGGTCGGGCCTCGTTTTGTTTAGGGTCCACGGCCGCGGGCGGGTGTTGAACCAGAATTGATTTGCGTAGTCATCGATTGCGTGGCCCGACAATTTGCCGATGAACCGAGATCCATCCTGCGGGGTCCGGAGCCCGCCAACACTAATCGACATCCGAGCCGATTGACCTGGTTGAGGCAGCGCCCGGAAGACACCAAGTTGAAATCTGTCCTGTGGGAAAATCGGAGCACCCGTTGCCGCGAGGGACCATCGATCTAACTCGAGGTACCTACTCGCCACAACCACGCGGCCTCCGCTCTCGAAGACGAAACTGAAGGCCAAGTGTTCTTGAAGCGGTTGGAAACCCGGTGTCTCATAGCCCGCGGACGTGATAGCCACTGCCATTGGTTGATACCAGGTTGCATACACGGACCAACTTGGCCATTGATCGATGATGGGTGCCCATCTGGTTCCAAAGCAAGGGAGTCCAACCGCTGCAGCAAGCACCGCGGTTTTGAGGAACCGCGATCGAACGCAGCGTTCGAGCTTCTCCCGCACCGAAATTGGCTTCCACAGCAGCGGCAGCGCCAACAGTTGGAACGTCCCGTTCCACAGCAGAACGCCCGGTTTGTGGTCCAATCCAAACGGACCCAACGCCATCACCAACGTGCCGTGCATGGCCACGACCAGAAAGAACCCGACGAACCGGAACCGCGGGATCAGAACGCAAAATGCTGTCACGATTTCACCGACAGGCATTGTCCACAGCAGCACTTCCATCCCGCCCGGTCGCAACGTCGTCGTTGAACTTCCGAACGGTTTTAGCAGTCCGTCCAGCAACCACGCCCCACCACCGCCCAGGAAATGCGGGTCGAGCTTTGACAGCCCAGAGAAGAAGTACACTCCAAACAACAACCAACACATCGCCGACAACGCGTAATCGGCGCGGGCGGATGTGGCGATGGTGGCGAGAATCAGAAACCATGCCCACGGTTGCAACCGGTGCTGGTTCAAAATGATGAGTGCCACAAGCGCGGCGATCATGATGATGCCGGCGACGATGTTTGGCTTTGTATCGATGCGTGTTACCAGCATCACAACAAGGGCCACGATCAACAGTCCGCTTAGCGTCCAGTCCACCCACTGTGGAGTCCAACAAGCGAACGCGAAGAATGGAACCTGAGGGAACTCGCCAGACGAGAACCATAGGCGCCAGGTGGCTGCGATTAGCACCAAGCCGCTGCCGGCGATGATTCGGCGACACAACTGATGTCGGCCGCTTGCCGTTGCCAGTGTTGTCCTGAGGGATGCGATCATTCGATCGAAAACGATGACGATGGAGTTCGGTTCGCCAGCATCTTGGCTGCCAGTGCTCCGGCCAGCAATCCGCACAGGTGACCTTCCCACGACACGTTTGGATCTGTCGGCAGCACGCCCCAGATTAAACCACCGTAGAACAGCAACACGCCCACGCCGACCAACAACGATCGAATGCTCTTGTCAAAGAACCCACGCGTGATCAGAAACCCGAAGAAGCCAAACACCAACCCGCTCGCGCCGATGTGAACCGAAGCAGACTTGCCGATTAACCACACGCCGGCTCCACCAACCAGCGCGATGATGGTTGTGACTTCGACAAGATTGCGAACGCCGCGAAAGCCGACCACGGTTCCCAGAATCAGAAGCGGAATCGTGTTTGAGATCAGATGCCGAAATCCGCCGTGCAAAAACGGCGACAAAGGAATGCCGACCAGGCCCCACATTGATCGCGGACGGATACCCCATGCATCCAATTTGTTTGACATCGCGAACAGATCGACGAGTTCGATAACCCAGATCGCTGCGATGAACGTGATCACGACCGACAGAACTGGCTTGAGCCGTCGCTGCATACCAGTCTTCCGCATCACATTTCCAAAGACACCCACAGTTTCGTCTTCCTCTCTAAAGCACCGCGCCCGCGTTCAGCCAGAGGGTGCCATCACGACTCTCCGCTTCACCAACTGAGTGCCGATCAAACGGGACGCCGGAGTCCATCGTGTCGTTTCGCGCACCAAATGTCGCGTCTGGAACACGGATGTTGTCGTATTGAACACAATGAAGAATCTACACGGCATATTGTAAATTACTACCCAGTAAAGACTTACGGAGTTACCCATCTTTGGTCCTCAACGTGCATTCTTACATATCGGTTCAAAACGAACCGCCACAAAACGCACGCTCAGGAAGGAGTGGACCCATGAAGAAACTCGCAATCACACTTACGGCCATCGCAACTCTTGTCATGTCCGGGTCTACCGCATCAGCCAACGACCTGATCAAGGCGCTGGCAACGATCCAGAGAATTAACAACGGCCCGGCTTATGGTCTGAACCATCGAGCTTACTCGAATCGCGGTTCAGTCTACGGTCGCCCGCCAGTGCGAGTGGTCACAACCACGCCTCCTCGTCGTGACCTCGATTACGGCCGATCAGCTCGAAGCCGATCACTGGAAGTCGCTCGACTACGCTCGGTTGAACGAGCCAAAGAGTTGGCTCGTCTGGAACGCCTTGCTGAACTAAAGCGACTGGAACGTCTTGATCGTGAACGCAGCCGAAGTCGAAGTCGAGTTCGAACCACTACTCGAGTGAACTTCAATATTGGATACCAGGACAACGTGCCTGCTCTGCCAGCTCCAATTCCGGAACTACCGCGGTACTCAATCCCGCCGGTTCCTCAGGCACCAGTTTATGTGCCGCCAGCACCGGTTCTGCCTGCACCACCTGTGCATGCTCCGGCATTCGGTGAAGTCATTAGCTGTGAAGTTCCTTTGTTCAAACGAGTCCGAGTTCGCGACCGACACAATATTGCTCGAGGCGCTCGACCAATGGTCATCGCGATCAAGTCTCCAAGTGCTTGCGGTCACGCCTGCAACTGCTGTGCTGATGAAGTCAGCTACGTTCAGGTGATGGCTCCACCACGCGAACCAAGGCACATTGAAGTATCACCTTGCGGTCGCAAAGTCCGAATGGACTTCGGTAAGCACGAAATCGACATAGTCGCCTACAACGACTACATCAAAGTCGACTACGACAACTAGGCAACGTTCCGTTGCATCGGTATCCGGTGGGGGAAGTGGGTGGAGTTGGTGCCTGCTGACCCGGTTGGACGGCTGAGGAAGATGTCAATCAGAACCACATTGGCCGGTCTCGCAACTTGCGGGGCCGGCTTTAGGTTTGCGCCGTTTGGAGTAGGTCGGCGCGCGGAGAAGCCCGGCATCTCGATTGACCAAGTACGCGGTCTTGGCACCAAGAACCCTCAAACATCTATCTGCTGCGTCGATTCAGTTTAGATGCCGGGCTTCTTGAGCATGTCCAACCCACAACCGTCCAACCGGCGGTGCCCCACCAACGTCACCCCCGCTCCACCGGATGCCGATCGAACGGGACGTTCGGTTAGTCAGCCACTTTGGAGATGACGTCCAGAATCGCTTGTTCGCGTTCCTGGAGGTGCGTTCCCTGGAGGGTTAGCATCTTGCGGTAGAATAGAACGGCCAGTGGTAGTTGGATTAGGGTGATGAGCAGGTAAATCGGAACAGCGCTGAACTGCGGAGAGTAGTGATTCGCAAGCATTTCGGCTGCCAGTGCGATGGCGGCTGGCACCATGGCGACGGGAACCAACAAGACCGCGATGAATTGCAGAGCGACAACGCTGAACTTCATGGAGACGGGCTTCATGGTTCCGGCAGCGAAACCGATTGGAGCCACGATGGACGTGTAGTTGCTGACCACGAAGTAGATGAAGTACGCGATCACAATCTGGATCAGCGACGCGACGATGTGTGTGAAGTGCATCTTGCCGGCGATACCCATAAACAGAACAAGTCCACCGCCTAGCACGATGGCGATCGGCAGGATGCCCAGGTTCTTGCCCAGCAGGATGTCTCGACGTTTGGCCGGCATTAGCACGTAGGCTCGGAAGCCCTGACGATCGAGGCCAAACATGTTGAGCATCATTTGAACCATGCCCATAAGTGACATTCCGATCGCTCCCACACCAAACCACGGTCTTGCGATCGCGGGGACCTTGTCCATTTGACCGGTCAGCGCCATGGAGCCGAAAATGAACACGAAGATGAGTGGTGTAAGCAGCGCCATTTTGGCTTCGGGCGCGCGGAGGAGTGAGCGGAGTGTTGCCATCGTGATGACAGATTGTTGGTCGGTCAGAAGAGGAACCGACTTCTCCAGCATCTCGCTGCGCGTTCCGGATTTTGTAGCCTTGGCGGTAGCCGGTCGATACATCTTGTTGTGTTCGCCGGTGTAGCTACGCACGGTGCTGCGATAGGAAAGAGTCAGACTCACGCAACCGATTGCAGTCATTCCAAAGACACACAGCCAGGGCGCGACAATCGAACCGCGAGCGGCAGTGGATGCTCCGTACGGCAGCCACCCGACAGGTAACGCCAGGTTCGCCATTGAAGCCGTGTTGTTGAACGATTCCTCATTTGCCGCCTTGATGGCGTTCTCTTTGGCTTCGAATTCGTCCATCGATGTCTTGGCGAGTTGCGAGTATTCATCGCCATCAATTTCGCCGGCGTCCAGGCGTACTTTCAGTTGGTCGAACTCGGCATTGTGCGTTGCCAGTCGTTCGCGAGCGCTTTTGTCCGGGCCGATGACTCCCATGCTCAGTAACTGCGGCAATTGCATGATCAGCACAAAGACAATCGTAGTGACAGCGATCACGGTTCCCCGCGTTCGTTTGTTTTCCATCAACCGCGCCAGCCACCCGCGCAGTTGGTACGAGACGCCCGTCACCATTAGCAGGAACGCAGCCAGCAGCGCGAACACAACGATCGAGTGCCAGCCGAAATACATGACAGAAGCGGTGCACAGGCCCAGCATTGCGGGCAGCAACAGAAGAACTGTGAAACTGATCAGTGAACTGGAGTAGTTCAGAAAGAACGCACCCGCTAACGAGATCGGTAAGTGCAACAGATTCTTCAGCGACAGGAGTTCTGAACGCTGCAGTTCGACCATCAGCGCGATGGCCCATGAAAACAGGAACACGCCGACAATCACGTCCCAGACGAAAAGCATGTCGAACGGTTCGATCTTCGACAGCAGCAGTCCGCCCCAGCCTACGGCAAAGACAAACGCGCCCAGCGAACCCAGTGCGGCCAGAACCGTTAAGATCGTTGACACGACACGGTTGATGGTGCTGGACTTGCCAAACTGATTGGTCGCCATCCGCCAGCGCAAACGGACGATAGCCAGGAAGTGTCGGACATTCACGATGCAGATCCCTCAGCCGAGGTTTCTGCTGATTCCGCTGCGTCGTCGTCGCGAGTGGGTCCGTCTTCCAGCCAGGCCAGGTTGATTTCTTCTTCGTCCGGACGCCCGACTTTTTCGAGGAACCGTTGTTCCAGCGAACTGCCTTGCCGCAGGTCTTCCAGTGACGTTTGTTCGACCAGTTGTCCGTTGGCGATGATGCCAACGTGAGTGCAAATGCGTTCGACAATTTCCAACACGTGCGACGTAACAAACACGGTCGAACCGCGGCGGACGTAAATCGCCAGCAAATCACGGATGACTCGCGACGTGACTGCATCGACGCCTTCGAACGGTTCGTCAAGAAACAGCAGGTCCGGATTCGGCAATAGCGCCGCGGCCAGCGCGAGTTTCTTTTTCATGCCATGTGAGTATTCGACCGTTAGTTTCTTCTCGACCTCTTCCAGCTTCAGCAGGTTAAGCAATTCTTCAGACCGTTCGCGGATCGTCGGGAGATCCATCGAATACATCCGGCCCGTAAACGTGAGGTACTCGCGCGCGGTGAGGTTGTCGAACAGTGCGAGGTCTTCGGGGACGACACCTGTTTGCTGCTTAATCGCGATGGCGTCTTCCTGGTTCCACGGGTTCTTACCGAGCAGCGAGATTTCACCGGAAGAGGGAACCAGAATGCCGGTCAGCATTTTAATGGTCGTCGACTTTCCGGCTCCGTTTGGACCAAGGAACCCGTACAGGCTGCCGCGTTCGACCGCGAGGTCAACCGATTTCACGGCGTGTACATCGTCGAAGTACCGCGTGAGTTGTTTGGTTTCGATTGCGTATGTCATGTGGTGTCTGTCTTGTTGTAAATGTGCATCGCGCGCTACGGCGCACAACGCTCAGTTCGACGAGCTGGCTAACGCTTATCTGTCTTTGATCCCACAACCAACACAACAATGCCCGCCACGATACCAAGCACGATGATGGCGAGTCCCAAAACACCGCCGCCAACAAGGATGGCTCTGAAGTTCATTATTGTCTCCTGGCTACCACAATTCGATGACGGGCGCACCCGTTGGTTCGAATTACAACGCACGAGTGCGGATTGGGATCACGAGAAGCCAAACAATCTCGCGCAATGCTGTCACTCTCCCGCTTGCGGGAGAGTCGGGCTCTCAGGGCCAGATTCAGCTGGCCTGACGACCGTGTACTTCGTTTTCGTGGTTCGGTTCCGCTGCCGGAACGACCCCCCTCCCGCGGCTGAGACCGCGACCTCCCCCGCAAGCGGGAGAGGTGACAGGGCAGGGCAGGTAGCGTGTGTCTCATTCGCCGCGCAGCTGATTTAGTGTGTACCACGCCATGTCGTGCAGCAGTGGTTCTTCGTCGGTCGATCGAATGCCCGCGCAGGTGAGTTCGTGGATGTAGCCCACTCGCAAGCCGTCCAAAACCAGTCGGACTGTGGCTCCATCGTCGCTGACTTTGGCGAGCTTAATCTTCACTGGAGCCTGATCGACTTCCGGGCTGCCGTAACCTGGTTTGTACTCGTGTGTAAATGTCGTCATGAGGTACGACTGTGGATCGGCGGCAAGCTTTGGATCAACCGGCTTGGTGAACTTCAGTTCGAACCCGTCTTTGGTCAGCCGCATCGTTTGGATTTCGAACGGCATTTTCTGGTTCCAATCCAAACGCTGCAACCGAAACGCTTCCGGACCTCGCGCGGGCCAGCCGCGACTGCAGCCGCCGACAAACATATAGCCATCGTCAGTCAGCAGTCCGCCAATCAAGCCCGTCTTGAAGCCTTCTCGAAACGGAAAACACGCGCCCTGATAGACGCCGTTGACCAGTTCTGTTTGGGCTCGCATCACAAGACTTAGTGTGTAGTCGCCGACGAATGTTTGACCGGCAAACGGTCCGAACTTTCCGGCGGATGCGTCGGTCGTAATGAACGATGCCGACTGCCCCATCTTGCGATAAGGAAACACGACGGCCGGCGGAACCAGTTCTGGGATTCGAGCGACTTCGCGGTACTGCCGCTGCTGGCGCCCACCGTTTGGCTTCGCGGGAACCGGCCCCATGTTGGGCGCGTCTTTGTACCAGGGGAAGCTGACCGGGTGCCCGAGGAACCCGCCCGGTCGCAGATGCTTTAGCGAACACGCTCCGTTCCACGGCCCTTGATTTTCTGTGTAAAACATGTCGCCAGCCGCGTTCATGCCAATGCCGCCAGGGCTACGGAGTCCGCTGCATGTGGGGACACTGCTGCCGTCCGGAGTGGTTCGCAAACACCAGCCGCGGAACTTGTATTCGGATGTGTAAGAACCGGTCAGGCAGTGCACCGTCCACAGATCGCCTTTGCGGTCGAACTTCGAACCGTACGTGAATTCGTGTTCGCCGCCGAAGCCCCAGTCGTCATTGACCGTGTCGAACTTGTCAGCGCGACCGTCGTTATTGGTGTCGGTGATTCGAGTGACCTCGCACTGCTGCGTGACGTACAGCGAACCATCTTTCCAGGCCAGGCCGAACACTTCGTGCAGTCCACTGGCGAACAGCTGGTACTTGGGGAACGGTACCTTCTGCAGCAGTCCCTTCACGATGTAAATTTCACCGCGGCGCGTGCCGATGGCCAGTCGTTTTTCAGGCAGAACCTCAAAGCTGGTCGCTTCCAGGAACACCGTATTGTCAACCGCCAGATCAACAATGTTGTAGTACTGCGCTTCCTTTTCGTGCACCGCGCGAATGGGTGGGAGTTCGTCCTGAGCCAGCGCGGTGCTGGTCAGCAGAAGGCACACGGCCAGAGTCGATTTGAATTTCATGCCGCTTACCATTCGTAGTCAATCATGATGGTTGCTTTGCCGCCGGCGAACTGAACCGGAACCAACAACTCGGTTCGCCCATTGCTCTCGCGGGTCACGCCGTCCGCGTTCAAGCGAACACGCAATTTCTTGTCACAGCGATAAATATCGCCATCACGCACAACTTCTTCGCCGGCCCAAACGCGAAACCAAAGATCGCGCGTGTTTCCGCCGGTGACTGTGAGCGTCCTGCGAAGCGTCTTGCTGTTGCCGTTTTCGATGCCGGTCGATCCATCCGTGATGTTGGCTCCTGTGAACCAGTATCGAAACGTGGGCCGCTGAAGCTTGCCAAGGTCGTAGCCCTGGAATTGGTACCCGGCTTCTTTTCCGAGTTGCTCCGGCCACGCCGCATCAGCGTCTGACAATCGCGCGAATGGTCCGCCTTTTGCGAACGTGATCACGTCGCTGCCCAGCGGTCCGATGCGACCCATGCCATTGGAGTTCCAGTGCGGCGCCGCATTCAGGAACCGACCTTTCCAAATTTGAGCCATCCGCATGCTGACGGCGTCGAATGAGAAGTTGACCTGTTCGGGATGACCGACGCAGATGCCTCGGAAACCGGCTTCGCGAATCTTGTTGCGATAAACGACCGCTTCGCCACCCACGATGACCTCCAGCGATTTGCGGTTCAGGCCCTTCGGCGGAATCGCTTTTCGACCATCGGACAAGTACGTCCAGATCGCATCGATTTGCCTAAACGCGTCGCCGTCCAGTTCGTCCTTAAACAGCGATCGGCCGTTCGGCCACGACGCGGGCATTTTGGTACCCGGGCGGTACGCGGTTGGGTTCAGCATGTACCGATGGAACCAGTCGCGGTTCAAACGTTGCGGCATCCTCGTCAAATCCATCGCGCGGATGCCGATGGATTCGTGGCCGTTGAAATCGTGGCAGGCGATGCACTGCAGTTTGCCTTTGTCGATGAGCCGCAAGGCGACTTCTTTGGCGGTAGCTGGTTGGTCAGACGATTCGCGATTCGGTTGTTTGGTTCGATCGGCCATGACAAACGCCGCTGGCAAGTGGCCTACCTGCTTCTCGCCAAACTGCGGCATGCGAGCAGTCATGTAAGGCCGCGCGATGCCGCGGTTGGTGAGAACCTGTTTCAGCCACTCGGGGTTGAGCTTGTCACCGACGCCCGAAATCGACGGCGGGATCCGACCTTCGTCGCCGAGTTCAATGGAAGTGGTCGCAAACAACGAACGCCGATTGTCGGGCACGCCGCCGACCTTGTCGCGTTCGTGGCACGCGTAGCAATTCAGTAGTTTTAGCGCGTGCGCGTAGCCGGTTTTTGGTTCTGACTGAGCGGGCTGTTTGAGAGCGTCAACTGCCGCGGTGATCGCAGCCGTCTGTCTGTCCGAAAAACCGTAGTTCGGATTCGACCCGCTGAGACCGGGCTTCAGACAACCGCCTGAGAGATTGGCTGCCAGCAAGTCGGACTTCGGGAGATCGTTAGTCGGTTCGAGCTGATGACACGAGTTGCAGCCATGCCTGGCGAACAATGCTTTGCCCTGCGGAACCTGCGCGGCATCAAACTGCCACGGCGCAATGGGTTCGATCGGCGCTGCTTCGTTGCTTAGTGCTGCGGCTGGAATCTCCTGCCTCGCGATGTCCGGACCTTCCCATTCAAGTTTCAGAATCTGTTCTCGTCCGCGTTGGAAGTAGTCAACGGCGATCGCGTGCGAACCGGCTGTCAGATTCAGTGTGGCTTTCGCGACGCGAACCTTGTCGTTGCTGCGCGGACTGTCGTTGTCGATGACCTGCTTCTCGTCGATCGACAGGTACGCTCCGTCATCAGCCGAAAGGTGAAACGTATACTCGCCCTGTTGCGGAACTTTCAGGAAGCCATGCAATCGAACGGTGTAGTTGGAATTGCGGTGAGGGAACTCAAGGTTGAACGCTTCGGTGTTGCCGGTCTTTGCGAGTTCCAGTTTTCCTTCATCTTTCAGATTGCGGCGGCGTCCGTGAAACAAGTCGTACTTCAGCGGCGCGGACACTTTGGTTCGCCGCAACAAGTAGTGAGCGATGTCAGACGCTTCCCGGCCGACCAAATTCATGTGCGGCATGCGGCCCGATGGGCGCACAGCCAGCGGGTTCGAGAGGAACCGTTGCAGGCCGGCGTGCGAGTACTTTGATTCCATATTCGGAAACGGACGCGACTGGTTGACGACCTCCGGATTCACATCGTCGCTAAGCGGAGCATGACAAGCCACGCAGCCGATGGTGTGGTACAGGGTGTATCCACGTTGGACGGCAGCTAAGTCCGGCGGAGTGCGTCGGAACCGATTTCCGGTGGAAAGCAGGTAGTTCACAATCGCATTCGCAGCAGTCCTGCGTTCTGCATCGGGTAGTTCGTTCATCATCCGCGGCATGGTTGAGCCCGGCTGATGTTTGTGCGGTTCCAAAATGAAATCGCGCAGGAAGTTGGCGTCTGCTCGACGTCCAACGTCCTTCAAATTCGGCGCTTGCCGATGCACCGCACCATCAACGCCCCGCGCCGTGTGGCAGGCCAGGCATTGCAGTTCGCCAAGCAGCAACTTGCCGCCTGCAACGTCGTCGGTCGCGTCCTGGTGGAACCGTTCAAAGCCGGCAATGTAGGGTTTGTCGTCGGCCATTACGGTCGCCGTGGCGGCCGCGAGTAAGCAGATCGCTCGAAAGGTGTGCATCGTGAAATCGCTCTGGGAAGGATACTCAGCAGCATAGCGGTTCGCGTCATTCTGCACGAACGGCCGAGTCGAGAAGCTTGCGCGCGACAAGTTTCACAGTCGCCGCTGCACTTGCGAATTCGATTGAACGGAAACTCTGCTTAGCCCTGCTTAGGTCGTTCGCAAGTTGCTGGCGACCGACTTGCTTTGCGTCTACGTTAGGTTGCTTCAGAGTTGCCGAACGATGCTCAGGGGAACAACGATGTTCTGGATACGCAGGCTTGCTTTGCTGTGTGGTTGCACGGTTGTTGGTTCAGTTCATGCGGCTGACAAACCGAACATTGTGCTCATCATGGCGGACGATATGGGCTACACCGATATCGGTTGCTACGGCAGCGAAATCAAGACGCCCGTGTTGGATGGACTGGCGCAGAACGGAGTTCGGTTCACTCAGTTTTACAACACGTCCCGTTGTTGTCCGACACGAGCGGCCTTGTTGACCGGGTTGTATCCGCATCAAGCTGGGATTGGTTTGATGACGGGCGATCGTGGCTACGACGCGTATCGCGGCGACCTGAACCGTCGCTGTGTGACGCTTGCGGAAGCCCTGAAACCGGCCGGTTATCGAACCTACATGTCCGGCAAGTGGCATGTGACGCGGCATGTCGGACCAAAAGCGCCGAACCACAATTGGCCGCGACAGCGCGGGTTCGATCGGTTCTATGGAACCATTGTCGGCGCGGGGAGTTTTTATGATCCGGCGACGTTGTGCCGCGACAACACGTTTATCACTCCGGAAAACGATCCCGACTACCAGCCAGAACGGTTCTACTACTCGGACGCGATCAGTGACAACGCGGTGAAGTACGTGGCCGATCATCATCGCGATCAGACCGACAAACCGTTCTTCATGTACGTGTCCTACACCAGCGCGCATTGGCCCATGCATGCGTTTGAAGAAGACATTGCGAAGTACAAAGGCAAGTACGACAACGGCTACGAACCAATCCGCAAACAGCGATACCGTCGGGCAATCGAGGTGGGCGTTTTGGACAAGCGTTGGGCAATGTCGCCGGCCGCGTTCAACTGGGAAAAGACGAAGCACAAAGATTGGGAAATCCGCTGCATGGAAGTGTATGCGGCGATGGTTGATCGCATGGACCAGGGTATCGGTCGCATCGTGAACGAACTCAAGAAGCATGACGCTCTTGAGAACACAATCATCGTGTACCTCCAGGACAACGGCGGTTGCGCTGAAGGTTACGGTCGCCGAAACAACTCAGACAAGAAAAAGAACTTCGACTTCAAGCCGCTGGGTCGTGACGGGTTTCAGACCAAAATCTGGACACCCATGCAAACGCGCGATGGTCGTTGGGTGAGAACCGGACCGGAAACGATGCCGGGTGCCGAGGACACATTCGTCGCTTATGGAGGCGGCTGGGCCAACACATCCAACACGCCGTTTCGCGGCTACAAGCATGACGGCTTCGAGGGTGGTATCAGTACGCCATTCATTGTTCATTGGCCAAAAGGCGTTGCTGCTGAACAGCGTGGTTCGATCGTCAACGACCCGGCGCACCTGATTGATGTGATGCCGACGTTTGTCGATGCGGCCGGTGCAGAGTACCCGCAGTCGGTTGGCGAAAACGCGATCCAACCGATGGAAGGTGTGAGCCTGGTTCCGGCTCTTTCAGAAACCACAGTCGAACGTAAAGCAGCGATCGGCTTCGAACACCACGGCAACCTGGCCTTGCGTGATGGCAAGTGGAAGATCGTGTCCGCGTACCGCAGAGACAAACCAACCAAGTGGCATCTCTACGACATGGACGCTGACCGAACCGAACAAAGCGATCTCGCCGAAAGTCATCCGGACAAACTACGGGAGATGATCGATAAGTGGCAGGCGTGGGCCGACCGTGTTGGCGTTCAGAAATGGCCGTTCAAGAATAAGAGGAGACAGTGAGCCGATGGGAGAATCAGGAATGCTGATAGTTCACGATGAAGTGGTGCTCAAGCACGCTCCGGAAGTTGAGATGCATCGGGGCCAAACGTTGCCGCCGTTTGAAAGCCCGGCTCGTGTTGAATCGATCGTGAATGAACTGCGGAAGGGTTCGTTTACTTTCAGAGAACCTGAAGCGTTTGAGCTTTCGGTTCTCGAACGCGTGCATGCTGCGGACTATGTTGAGTTCCTGAAGACGGTGTACGACGAGTGGACTGATCTTGGAGCCGACGGCGCGATGGTTCCGCATGTTTGGCCCAGCCGCATGATGACGGCGGAAGTTCCCGACAGCATTTTTGGCCGCCTTGGTTATTACTCGTTCGATGCGGGGACCACGATTGCGTCGGGAACCTGGGAAACCATTGTCGCATCCGCCGGTTGCGCGATGACGGCCGCTACAGAAGCTTGGCAAGGCAGCGCGCCGGTGTTCTCACTGTGTCGTCCGCCAGGGCATCACGCAGAACGCGCGGCGTATGGTGGGTACTGCTTCTTTAACACGGCGGCTTTGGCAGTCGAGCAGTTTCTGAACCAGGGCGCCAGCAAAGTTGCGGTTCTGGATGTGGACTATCACCACGGCAACGGCACGCAAAGCATCTTCTACGAACGTGGTGACGTGCTGACGATTTCTCTGCACGCCGATCCGAAGATCGCATACCCGTACTTCTGCGGGTACGAACACGAAACCGGTACCGGCGAAGGATCGGGAACGAACCGCAACATCTGCTTGCCGGACGGGACAGCGTGGGACAAGTTCGCAGCTGCGATCGGCAGTGCTCTGCAGACAATCAACGACTTCGGTCCTGATGCAATCGTGGTTCCTTTTGGAGCCGACACGTTTTGCGAAGACCCAATCAGTACGTTCGGGCTGACGACTGAGGACTTCACAAGATTGGGTTCGGCCATCGGCCAAATCGGTCTGCCAACAGCCATCGTCATGGAGGGCGGCTATGCGATTGATGCGTTGGGCCGCAACGTGGGGGCATTCCTGGCCGGTTGGTAGCTGATTCGATTTAAACAGAAGGAGTGCAAGCCTGGACGCAATCGCTGCTGCACTCAGGTTGGCTCCGCGTTAGACTGGGATGGACGGCACGGAATCAGACGAAGAGAACTCAATGCGTCCAGGTCGAAAGCTTCATTCTGCGGCAGCCAGCTTGCTTCTCTTAGCAGTGCTGCAGAACACCGCGGTCGCTTGGCAGGCTGCGAAGCCGAACGCGGACGAACTGCGGATAGATCGGTTCGTTCAGAAGTATTGCGTTGACTGTCATGGTGAGACCGAACCGAGTCGGGATCTGAATCTGCAGTCGCAAAGTTTTTCGGCAGCTGACTGGAAAGCCGACGGTGTTCGCAAGCAGTGGGAGCACATCTTTAAGCGGCTCCGAACTCGTCAGATGCCGCCGCCGGATTCGGACCGGCCCGACGAAGCGGGTTACGATCGCATCGAAGCGGCGATGGCGAAGATCCTGGACCGGGTTGATGAAACGCAGCCTGTAATCCCGCACGTTGATTCGCTGCGTCGGCTCACTCGGACCGAGTACGAGAACAGCATTCGCGACCTGCTAAACATCAAAGTGGACGCGGAGCAGTGGATCCCCAAAGACGAATCCAGCCAGGGCTTCGACAACATCACGCTGGGCACGCTGTCGCCGGTGCTTATGAATCGATACGTCACGGCGGCAGAGAAGTTAAGTCGTATCGCGGTTGGCCGACGAACCAACATTCCGGTGGGTCTAACCGTTCGACTCGCACCGGACCTCACGCAGGAACAACACCTTCGAGGACTGCCGCTGGGAACGCGTGGCGGGACGAATATCAAACATACGTTCGCCGAGTCGGGTACTTACGAAGTTGCTATCCGTCTGACCCGCGACCGTGACGAAAAAGTGGAAGGACTAAGCGGCACACATGAACTGGATGTGCTGGTGGATCTTAGTCGGAAGCATCGGTTTCGGATCAAACGTTCGAAGGATCGCAAGGACTTCAGTCAGGTTGACGCCAATCTGAAAGTCCGGTTCCACATCGACGCGGGCCCACGAGAAATCGCAGTCGCGTTCGTCGACAAGGGGTTCTCACTTAGCGAGATCAAACGCAAGCCGTTCGATGCGGCCTACAACAGACATCGTCACCCACGACAGCAACCCGCGCTGTACGAAGTCAGCATCGTTGGCCCGCTAACGTCTGATGACTCAACTGACACAGCGACCAAGCCGCTTGCCAACGCAACAACGCCAAGTCGGCGAATGATCTTCAGTGCGAATCCGACCGATGAATCACTTGGCGCTCAATTACTGGCAGCCCGCAAGATCTTCACGCCGCTGTTACGTCGCGCGTATCGGCGAGCAGTCGATGATGACGACCTTGCGTTGCCATTGCGGTTCTTCAAAGAAGCGATCCAGGGCACAAGCGTGACAACGTCGAAAGCCCAGATCACACAGGCGGCCAAACCAAAGTGGCGAGAGACCTTTGAGTTCGGAATCGAACGCGGCATCGCTTCAATCCTGGTGAACCCAAACTTTCTGTTCCGATTGGAACGCACGTCAAAGCAATCCGGACTCCACCGCATTAGCGATACAGAACTCGCTTCGCGTTTGTCGTTCTTCCTTTGGAGCAGCGGGCCGGACGATGTCTTGCTGGATCTGGCCGAACAGAATTTGCTGAGCGACAAGAAGACTCTAGGCGAACAGATCGACCGCATGCTGGCTGACCACCGCAGCGATAGCCTGGTCACGAACTTCGCATCGCAATGGCTGTACCTTCGGAACCTGGACGGCGTGAAGCCAGACCTGCGGGCCTTCCCTGACTTCGACGAGAACCTGCGTCGAGCGTTCCGAATGGAAACTGAATCGCTTGTTCGCGACGTCATTCGTTCTGACAAAAGTGTGATGGATCTCATCAGTAGTGATTCCACATTTCTGAACGATCGCCTGGCGGTTCATTACGACATTCCGGGAGTCCTTGGCAGCCACTTCCGGCGCGTCACGGTTCCAAAGGACTCACATCGCGGCGGCTTGTTGCGGCACGGCAGCATTCTGTCGGTGACGTCGTACGCCACGCGAACCTCGCCATCGATTCGCGGCAACTGGGTGCTGGAGA
>CAZAIB010000003.1:121885-125326 GCA_964485095.1 uncultured Planctomycetaceae bacterium
ACGTCGTACGCCACGCGAACCTCGCCATCGATTCGCGGCAACTGGGTGCTGGAGAACATCGTTGGCACGCCAGCACCACCGCCGCCGCCCAACGTGCCCACGCTGAAAGAGAAGTCAGCAATCGTGGCATCGACATTCCGGGAACGGTTGGCTCAACACCGAAACGACACGGCTTGCGCGGCGTGCCACAACTTAATGGACCCGGTTGGCTTTGCTCTGGATAACTTCGATGCCGTCGGTCGGTGGCGTGCGTTCGACTTTGACGACCCAATTGATTCGGCTGGCGTGCTTCCCGACGGAACCGCAGTCAGCAGCGTCGAGGATCTGGAACAAAGCCTGCTTAACCGGCCGGAAATGTTTGTGAGCTGCCTGGTCGAAAAGCTAATGACTTTCGGGCTGGGGCGGGGTGTTGGTCACCGAGACGCTGCTGCCGTGCGAAAGATCGTTGCCGACGCCAAAAACGACGACTTCCGATTTTCCTCACTTATTCGAGGAATTATCAACAGTCGCCCGTTCAATTATCGATCACAATATAAGACAGCGTCCAAATCAACCGCCACTGGAACAGCCCATGACTAACCAATTCGGCACATTCATTTCGCGAAAACATCTGTCGCGGCGAACCGTCTTGCGTGGCATGGGAGCGGCGATTTCGCTGCCGCTGCTGGACGCGATGTTGCCAAGCCTGACTGCGGCCGAACACACAGCGGCGGCGGCCAGCAAACTTCGTCGCATCGGGTATGTCTACATCCCGATGGGATTTAACCCAGCGAAGTGGATTCCAAAAACATCCGACCTCAACACGCTGCCGTTCAGTCTGACTCCGCTGGAGAAGGTGAAGAAGCAGGTCACCGTCATCACCGGCATGGATTTGCAGAACGCGTATCCCGGTTCTCACGCGACCAGCAACAGCGCATTCCTGAGCGCTGCGCGGGCGAAGTTGACGGAGAGCAGTGACTACTATCTTGGAACCACCGTGGACCAGGTCGCGGCGAAACAAATCGGGCAGGGAACGCAGTTGCCATCGCTCGAACTTTCGATGGACCTACTCTCGACGGTCGGCCAGTGCGACAACGGCTACGCCTGCGTCTACCAGAACAATCTGTCCTGGTCGTCTCCGACAACACCCTTGCCTTCCGAAGCCCACCCGCGAATTGTGTTCGAGTCGTTGTTCGGTGAAGGAGGAAGCCCCGAACAACGCGCGGCCGCGCTTAAGAGTCGCGCCAGTTTGTTGGACTCGGTCGTCAGCGAAATCCAAAGAATGAAGTCGCGTGTCGGTGCGGAAGATTCGAACAGGATTGACGAGTACCTCGACAGTATCCGTGAGGTCGAACGCCGCATTGCGAAAGCGGAATCCACAGCGAAGGACAATCCGCTGCCTGATCTTGACCGACCGGTCGGGGTTCCGGCTGAGTACGCTGACCACACGCGTTTGATGTTTGACCTGCAACTGCTGGCGTTCCGCGGCGACATTACACGCGTTGTTTCGTTCCAGCTGGCCCGCGAAGCCAGCACGCGCAGCTATCCGGAAATCGGGGTGGCCGAACCGCATCACCCGGTGACGCACCATGGTCGCAACCCCGAGAAGCTTGAAAAGATGGCGAAGATCAATCGGTTCCACGTCTCACTGTTCGCAGAGTTCCTGGAGAAGATGCAGGCGACTCCGGAAGCAGACGGAACGCTGCTCGACCATTCGCTGTACATGTATGGCAGCGGGATGGGTGACCCGGACAAGCACGATCACAGCAACCTTCCAATCGTGGTTGCCGGTGGAGCCGCCGGGAAGATGCGAGGCGGACGTCACATCCGCTACGAGAAACCCGAACCACTTTCGAACCTGCACCTCACGCTACTCAACAAGGTTGGCGTGCCACTGGAGACATTCTCTGACAGCACACGTCAGGTGGATGAGTTGTTTGATCCTGTGAGTGTTTAAGCCGGCCCTAAGTCGAACCCCTCAAGGTAAATCATGCGGCAAGTGAGCCTCACGATCATCACTATTTTGGTAGCCCTCCCAACTACCGTCATGGCGAGCGACTCGTCGCAGTTTGTGAACGCGATCAAGACACAGCAATGGTCCGTTGCTGAGTCGCTATTCGAATCAGCCGATGTCCGCCACCGTCTACCAGATGGGATGACCGCACTGCACTGGGCCGTTCAGCACGAAAACCTCGACTGGACGAACCGCCTGCTGGATAAGAAGGCGGATCCGAATGCAAGCAACGACTACTCAGTCACGCCACTGTTGATTGCTTGCACGAAACAAGACTCATCGCTGGCCATTGGGTTGCTTGAAGCCGGAGCGGATCCCAACAAACGGTCGACTGGCGACGTCAGTTGTCTCATGCACGCCGCGCGCAGCGGAAACGTCAAGACTGTAGAAGCCCTGGTGAAGCGCGGTGCGAAAGTCGACGCGACGCAGCGAAAGGGACAGACCGCACTGATGTGGGCTGCGGACGCTGGTCACGCGGATGTGGTTTCGGTTCTCATCGATGCTGGAGCCAACAGGGATCGAAAACTTAGCTCGGGCTTCAACGCACTGATGTTCGCATGCCGGGCCGGTTCAATTGACGCAGCCATGGTTCTTATCGAAAACGGCGCGAAGCTGGACTATGCGATGTCGCCGGACAAGACCAAGGACCGGAACCCACGTAAAGGCATGACGGCACTTATGCTTGCCGTCGAAAGTGCTCACTACGATCTGGCTTTGAAGCTTGTCGAACACGGAGCCAATCCGAACGAACAAACCAGCGGGTACGCTCCACTGCACGCCCTAGCTTGGGTTCGCAGGCCACAAAACGGCGACGATGCGTTCGGCGACCCGGGTCCAAGAGTCGCTGGTAAAACATCGGCGATGCAGTTTGTTCAAAAGCTGGTGAAGGCGGGCGCTGACGTCAATCTGAAGCTTCGTCGTGGGAGTGCTGGAAAAGGGAAGCTCAACCCAAAGGGAGCCACACCGTTTCTTATGGCCAGTCAAACAGTCGACATCCCGTACATGAAACTTCTGTTGGAACTGGGCGCCGATCCGCGAATCACGAACGCGGACAACTGTTCGGCTTTGATGGCCGCAGCCGGCATTGGCAATCATCACGTCGGCGAACATCCGGGAACCGTCGAAGAAGTCGCGCAAGCTGTTCGGTGGCTGCACAGCCTCGGACTAGACGTGAATCATGTCGACAAGAAACGCGAAACCGCGATGCACGGAGCCGCCTATCGGTGCTACCCGGACATCGTCAATTTGCTTGTCTCGCTTGGAGCCGACCCAGCTAAGTGGGATCACAAGAACAAGTATGGCTGGACTCCGTTGCTGATCGCCAAAGGCAACCGCCCGGGCAGCGTGAAGCCCGACAAAGC
The DNA here is from genome assembly GCA_964485095.1 of uncultured Planctomycetaceae bacterium. Taxonomy (GTDB): domain Bacteria; phylum Planctomycetota; class Planctomycetia; order Planctomycetales; family Planctomycetaceae; genus CAYNWT01. Next base: position 125,240 of record CAZAIB010000003.1, read on the forward strand.
AACCATCGCCGCGGTGACCAAAGCCCTCGGCAACCGCGCGACGGCGGCATCGAAACAAAAGGCACCAGATCAAAAGTGGGAGCCTGA
>CAZAIB010000004.1:0-124167 GCA_964485095.1 uncultured Planctomycetaceae bacterium
AAGCCGCCCGCAAAGCAGCCTTCGGCGCCGCCGCCAACTTCGGAGCCGGCGATTTTTCTAACAAACGCCGCCCACCGAGATAACTGCCGCTGGCTAACCCGAACCGAGCATGTTTGCGGGCACTCCGCCAGAATGCGCTTCGGTTACATCGCCCGATTCACCTCATTGCAGCATCCGTCACCATCTCCCGTGCGATTGTCTTTCTTGGTGGTCTTGCGTGGATCCGTATTCGCTACACTTAGAAGCAGTCAACTATGAGCGGACAGGGCCACCTGCCTTGGGTACTCCTGCATGGAATACTCGCCCTTGTGCAACTGCAAATGAACAGGCTCCAACATGCCATCCATGAGTACTACCACCGTCAAAGATGTCCTCAAAGAACTCGAATCGCTTGGTGACGAGAAACGTCGGCAGTTCAACGGCAAGGTAGGTCGCGATGGGATCGCAGGCGTACCGGCGGACAAGCAGTTTGGCTGCAAGACCGGCGACCTTCGGAAGCTTGCAAAGAAGCTCAAGACCGATCACGAGCTCGGGCTGAAGTTGTGGAAGACAGGCAACATGGATGCGCAGATGTTGGCGATCCTTGTCATGAAGCCGAAGGAACTCTCAGCGAAAGAGCTCGACACAATGGTGCGCGAGGCTCGCTTCTCTTGGGTGACGGATTGGCTGCAGTCGTACATCATCAAGCACCAGCCCGACGCCGAGAAGGACAAGCTGCGCAAGAAGTGGATGAAGAAGAGCGAAAAAGACAGTTGGGTCTCGCGGGCCGGCTGGCATCTGGCCGCATCGATGATCAACAAGGGGCACGATGTTGGTGATGTGGAGGCGCTGCTCGATCGTCTTGAGAAAGAGATGCCCAAAGCCAAGCCGGAAACGCAGTGGACGATGAACAACACGCTTGGCGCGATCGGCATGAAGCATGCCAACCACCGGAAACGAGCGGTCGCGATTGGTGAGAAGATTGGTCTCTACGCAGACTGGCCGAAACAAAAAGGCTGCGTCAGTCCGTATGTCCCGGTGTGGGTTGAGGAGATGGTGAAGCGGGAGAGCTGACGATGCTCGCCATGTTCGGCCAGACTCCTTTACGGATTTGACCGTGTTGCAGCATTGGGCATAGCGACTTCTGCACTACAGCGCACTGCTGACCGGTTCCGTAGTGAAAAAGCAGGGGGGCCCACCGATGTAAAATCGGCGGCGAAGGGTAGCATCAGTGGCATTTGGCTTTACGCCACCGGCAATCGATATTTCGTAAGCAACCGCGTGAAAGCGACCGGGGCCATCCGTAAAAAAAGAGCGGCCCCTGGTTGGAGCCGCTCTCTGTATGTCGTCCGGTCAGAGCCGGTTGGTTACTGACAGGCTTCGCAGTCTGGATTGTCCAGGCTGCAGGCTTCTACGTTTGACATGTCCGTTGCCGGAACCGCATGTGGTGCGGGGACGGGAGTCTCAGCAGCACCTTCGGCTCGGTTCATGGCGATGTCGCTGGAAGCACTCTTGCTTTTCATCCAGCGAGGCTGAACACCAAACTTGTTGATATCGACCGTCGATTTTTCGACCTGAGTCGCTGCGAGAGTTCGCAGGTAGTAGGTCGTTTTCAGGCCGGTTTCCCAGGCGTGCATGTACATCTCATGCAGCTTCTTGCCGCTTGGTTCCTGCATGTAAAGGTTCAGGCTCTGACCCATGTCGATCCACTTCTGGCGACGAGCCGCACATTCGATGATCCACTTTGAATCAATTTCGAACGCGGTCAGGTACCGAGCTTTCACTTCATCCGGGATGCCCGGCACTTCCGACAGGTTACCGTCGTAGTACTTGAGCGCCTCCAGCATGTCGGCGTTCCACAGGTTCCGTTCTTTGAGCTCGTTAACCAAAGCAATGTTCACATGAGTGAACTCACCGCTCAGGTTACTCTTCACGTACAGCTGCTTGTACGACGGCTCGATGGACTGGCTCACACCAATGATGGTTGAGATAGTCGCAGTCGGAGCAATCGCCATGACGTTGCTGTTACGCATACCGAACTTAGCAACCGCTTCACGAACCGGCTTCCAATCGAGTGCCGCAGATCGATCGAGGTTCACAGGAACACCGCGTTCCTGTTCCAGCACATCGATGGTGTCGATTGGCAGCAGACCGCGATCCCACTTCGAACCGTTGTAGGTTTCGTAGGTGCCGCGTTCCTGAGCCAACGACGCACTCGCCATGATCGCGTAGTACGAAATTGCTTCCATACTTTGATCGGCGAATTCGACAGCTTCCTGGCTGGCGTAACCAATACCCTGAGCAGCCAGAGCGTCCTGGAAACCCATCAGGCCCAGGCCCACCGGTCGGTGTTTCTGGTTGCTGTATTTGGCTTCCTCAGTCGGATAGAAGTTGATGTCGATGACGTTGTCGAGCATTCGCATTGCGGTGCGAATGGTCTCTTCCAGCATCTCCAGGTCCAACTTCCCATCAACAACGTGCTTGTACAGGTTGATGGAACCAAGGTTGCAGACAGCCGTTTCCTTCTCAGATGTGTTGAGAAGAATTTCGGTACACAGGTTACTGCTGTGAACCACACCAACGTGATCCTGAGGCGAACGAACGTTCGATGGATCCTTGAAGGTGATCCACGGGTGACCTGTTTCGAACAGGCGAGTCAGCATCTTTCGCCAAAGGTCCTTGGCGGAAACGGTACGGTGCAGACGAACCTTGCCAGCCGCGGCCAGGCGTTCGTATTCCTCGTAGCGTTCCTCGAATGCTCGACCAACAAGATCGTGCAGGTCAGGAACATCGTTCGGGCTGAACAACGTCCAATCCTGATCCAGTTTCACCCGTTTCATAAACAGGTCTGGAATCCAGTTAGCCGTGTGCATGTCGTGCGTACGGCGGCGGTCGTCACCGGTGTTCTTCCGCAGGTCCAGGAACTCTTCGATATCCAGGTGCCACGTTTCCAGGTACGAACAAACCGCGCCTTTGCGTTTGCCGCCCTGGTTAACGGCCACAGCCGTATCGTTAACAACCTTGAGAAACGGAATGACGCCCTGACTGGCCCCGTTGGTTCCTTTGATGTGCGAGTTCGTCGCGCGAATCTGCGTCCAGTCGTTACCCAGACCACCGGCCCACTTGGACAACCGAGCGTTGTCTGAAACGGCCTTGAAGATGTGATCCAGGTCGTCTTTGACAGTGCTGAGGTAGCACGAACTTAGCTGCGGATGCAGTGTTGCTGAGTTAAACAGTGTCGGTGTGGCCGAGATGAACCGGTGCGACGACAGAATGTTGTAGAACTGAATCGCGCGTTCTTCGCGGTTGTCTTCTTTCGAAGCCAGACCCATTGCAACTCGCATCCAGAAGTACTGGGGAGTCTCAATGCGACGACCATCGATGTGCAACAGATACCGGTCGTAAACAGCCTGCAGACCCGGGTACTTGAACAGCGCGTCGCGTTCAGGTTTCAGGGCCGCACCAATCTTGGTGAGGTCGTACTGTCGCAGATCTGGTGTCAGACGATCGGCGATGATGCCATCGATGACGTAGTGTTCAAACTGGTTGTAGTACAGCTTGTTGTAATCTTCGTCGTCAATCGGAGCACTGCCGAGCGCTTCGTTGGCGATGACCATCAGCATGAGCCGTGAAGTCACGACGTCGTAAGCAGGGTCGCATTCGATGCGGCACCGAGCGGCCAGAATCATTGCCTGGTAAATCTCAGTGACTGAGATGCCATCGAAGATTGACTTGAGAACTTCCTCAAGCATGTCTTCAACAGAGCAAACGTTGGTCAAACCTTCGCATGCTTTGACCAGACGACGACGGATGCGTTCTTCATCGAATGGAACACGCAGGCCGTCTTCCATCTTGATTTGAAGCGACGGGATTTCTTCTTCCAGCCCGTGCAGTGGTTCGGTTGCGCGAAGCGAACGAATCTTGGCGTGTTCAGCGCGGTAGACGATGTATTTGCGAGCCACGCGGTAGTGCCCGCGTTTCATCAGCATCAGCTCAACAAAGTCCTGAATCTTTTCAACGTCAGCACCATCTGGTGTTGCTGCTGCTGCGGAGATTTCAGCGGCGACCTCTTCCGACATCTCGGCCACTTCACCGGCGACTGAGTCGTCCAGTGGTTGGTTCTCGGCGAGATTCAATTCTGCGCGGAAGGCGTTCGCAACAGCTCGCTCGATCATGCTTGATTCAAAAGGAACAAGCCGGCCGTCCCGTTTGCGTACGATCCACTCTGAACGTGCTCGAATCATTCGAAGCTCCTCTCTCTTTCCTCAGTGAAAGCCGAGCGTCGTGCCCGGTCGGGTCCATTTTTCCAAACAAATACCCGGGCAAACCCGGGGGGCCTGACTAGTGATTTCCAGCCGCCGCAGGCCGGCCGAATTCCGTCTCAATTCCGGCGCATATAGCGACTCGGACAGGACTCGAATGGGGGCGACTAAGGCAGGGTGAAAAGCGTGTCAGAATCGACATCATGTCGAGCGAGCTTCCTTGCTGAAGGGCGGCCAACATACCCGCGTTGACGAACATGTCAAACGAAGTGAAATGAGCCGGAAAACAACGCATTTCCCGGCTTGGCCGCACAATCCCTGCCAAAGCGGCAGTGACTCCGTTGCTGTGTAGATCCCAATATAGTGTGTTGGCGCAATTCGTCAACACAAAATGTTGTGCCATCCAGCGACCTTGCCCCCAGGATCGGCTAGTGACGAAAACCAACTTGAGCCGCGTTAAGAATCTTCACAATTGAGGCAGATTGACCATGCGGTTGGTAGCAATTGGGGCGGACTCCGCCGGCGGCGAGTTGCGAAAAAGTAGTCGAATCTGGCGGTGCAGACTGTGCTTCTCCAGCGGCACATTAAAGCGAACTTGTTGCCTGCTCTTGCATAGGGCCGGAGGCCCGGCAAAATCACTGCCGGGGTCGTCAGGCCCCGGACGGAACATTGACCCACTGGGGCGCAGGCCTGAAACACAAGCAGGGAATGTTGTGTCGGCCCTCTGGGCCTGCAGTGGACTCATACCCTGACACCGGGGCCCTGACGACCCCGGCAGAGATTGTTTAGGGCCTCCGGCCCTGAGTCACCAATCATGGGCTACGCACTTAGCCAGGCGTTCACCGGCACCGGCCCCCATTGGGGCGTTGAGATCGGCGAGTGTTGGGTTTCGTCTACGCTCGCATCTGGGAGAAACGCCAAGTTATTCTGGCGGCTCCGTGTGGCTTCTTTACTTCAGCGTGTTGAGGTACTGCCAGATCGCGTCGAATTGAACCTTGGCGTCTCCGTCTGCGATGTTGCGAATCGAGGTCTTGCCGCCGGTTGCGAGTTTCGGCATCTTGGTTGAGATGTCGATTCGCGGTGGGTCCAACATCCAGCGATCGAAAAATGGTCGGCGGATGCGAGCGGGGATTTGTTCCAGGTTCACACCAAGTGCATCGAATGCGGCGGTTGGTTTTTGATCGCCAATGCCGTGGCACTGCAGGCAGTTGAACCCACCGTCTTTGCCAACCAGCGTTTGCCCCAGTTCGGCCTTGTCGTTCGCAACTGCGACTGGCTTCTCGTTCGGGTCGACGCCGTGCTGATGAGCGAGTCCGGTGGCGATGATGTCGCCGTAGGCACCGAAACGCGGCATGCGAATTCGCAGGTGCGGACGGAGCCGGTTGTTGTTTTCGCCCGAGATGAACTTTGCCATCCAGTCGGTCTTCAGTTTCTCACCAGCCCACGTCAGTGGTGGAACCATCTCTGGCTGCAATCCGCGTGAGCCTTCTTCGGCGAACACTTCACGGAACAGCCCTGCGTTGTGATCGCGAGTATGACACGCGTTACAGTTGAGCTTCGCGATCGCACGTTCGGCCGATTCGCTCGGGATATGAATGGCCAGTGTGTGCAAGTCGTTCTCGATCAAGTTGAGTAGTATACGTTGTTGGTCTCGGGTGAAGCCAAAGTTTGGAGCCTCACCTCGTTTGTCAGCGTCTTTCGCTAGACAACCAGATTCTTTCGCCGACAAACCTCGCAGCTGCCCTTGTGCCGGGCGCTCGTCCATCGAATGGCAGTTCGCGCATCCAACAGAACCAAACAAGATGCGTCCGTTTCTCGGATCGCCCGTTGTTTCAAACTCAGCAGCGTCGGGCGTTTCAGAACGCAGCCAGGCGACCAGATTGTTCGCTTCCTTATCGCTTAACCCAAAGTCCGGCATACGTCGCCACACATGATGTTTTCGCGGAGCCTTCAGGAACGCGGCTATCGCACCGGCCTGGTACTTCTTATCCACATGATTCAGCGAGCGCCGGTTGTAGCCATCTTCGTCGCCAAGCGGTGTGGTTCGATGGCAGGCGATGCAGCCAAGGTCTTCCCAAAGAATCTCGCCTGCCTCAACGGTCGCATCATTCTTGTCTGATTCCTCCGCTGAACCCAGAGTCGAAATATACGCGGCGATATCCATCGCATCCGATTCCGAATCAACACCATGCAAAACAGCGGGCATATTGGTATCAGGCCGAATGCTCTTCGGGTTCAGAATCCAATCCCGCAGCCACTCCGGCCGGAACCGCGCGCCAGCTTCGGCGAGGCTTGGGGCCGTCTGCTTGAGTTCGGGCATACCGTCGGTTGTGTCGATGCCTTCCGGGACTGAGTGACAGCGAATGCAACCACTGTCGGCGAATAGCGCTCTACCTTCACGTCGTCCACGGTATTTCGCGAGGCTACCGTCTTTTGGATTGTGCTTCAGAGCTGTCGGTGGGATTGGCTCCCAACCAAACGTGTCCGATTTCCATTCCACATGACGTTCCGGGAAGGTAGCGAACTCGTGCTCTCCACGTGGCAGTTGGATTGCCCGCTCACCGCTCCCAACGCTGCGTTCATTAATGAAGACTCCGGCCCGGTAACCACCATTGGCCAGCCTCTCGCCAAGCGGCGGCCTACCGGCGAAGCGGAAGCTGTAACGGCCGGGCTTCGACACAGTGAGGAAACCGGACATCCCCAAGCCGTTCACCTCACCAGTTGAAAGAGGGAACACTGCCGGCACCGCCAGTCTTACGACACGCGTATCCAAAGGTTGTTGTTCATATGAATCACCGGTTGTGCTTCCAAAGATTTCCACGAGGAGTCCTGGTTCTAACTCCACCTTCCTCACAATCTCACGCGGTTTATCCATCGCTTTCTCGACATCGAACTCACCACCAAGCTTATTTACCGTTGCGTGCATTTCGTTTTCGAACGCGTTCCCATCGACATCTTTCAGTGCCCAAGAAATCTTCATCTGCATGACCGTTTGGATGTCTTCGATTTCCAGGAACACGGTCTTGTTGTCGGGCAGCAGCGTCGCGGAACTCACGCGGACATCGTCCTGTCCGGTCTTCTTCGGATCGGCAACGCTATAGTGGGCCGAACCGTAGTTCTTGGTCCAACGGTAGTTCCATTGTTGAAGTGCGTAGTTGCCTGAGTTGATCGCGGTGGCTCGGTCCAGGGGTTCGCTGAACTTCAATGAGATGCCGTTATTGGCCACGTGGTAATCAACCGGCATGTGAGCCGGCTGGCCCGTGTAGCGGACTCGATAGAACCCGCCCGGTCGCGTCTTGTTGGAACTCCATCCGAACAAACCGCAAATGTAAAGCTGCCCGTCTTGCGGATGGAACCGAGCCCGCATGGTTCCCGTTGGGAAGTCCAGTGGAAACTTTACGGCTCCGCCCTGGTAAACGGTTCCGACCTTCTCGTAAGGAATCAGGAATACCTGCCCGGTTCCGTACGATGTGGAAATCAAATTACCGGACAGCGGGCCCCATTGGTTGCTGGTCACCCACAACGATTCGGCGGGCGAACGGTCTACGTTCTTCGGCAGCCACACAACTGGCGGGTCGTACTTCGTTGGCCGTTCGCTGCGATGATACGAGTACATGTTTCCATAGAACCCGCCCTGTTTGACCAGGTTAATGCGGTTCGCCGGAGTCCAATGACCTTCCTGGTCGCTGGTTGAGAGTTCGCCATTCGGCCCAATGCCGACTCCGTTGGCCGCTCGAAAACCGTTGCAGACAATCTCGCTGGTGCGACCATCGGGCGCGACGCGGATGAGTGTTCCGTGGTGCGGAACCAGCGAGTCCTTCGCGTGACGAGCCGACTTGGCGTAATAGAAATTTCCCTTTGCGTCCGTCTGCAGGTCCATCGCGAACTCGTGAAAGTGTTCGGTGACCTGATGATCGTTGTTGAAGTTCTCGTAGAAGTCTGTTTCGCCATCGCCATTTAAATCACGCAGGACAGTAATCTGGTCGCGGCAGCAAACGTAAATATCTTCGTTCACGATCTTCACGCCCAGCGGCTGGAACATGCCGGTCGCAATGCGTTTCCACTTGAGCTCATCCAGCGTGGCCGTGATGCCGGAGACAATCCAGACGTCACCATTCCACGTACAAATCGCAGCCTTCGTCGAGTCCGCAAAGAAGTCGAACCCACCAAATCGCAGCCACGATCGCCACGGGTTGTCGTTCGGCGGCGTGAGTTCATCGATCACGTACGCGTCTTTGCTGGTTCCCAACTTACCGCGAGTTGTAAGGACTTCTTCGAACCGCGTTGGACCACCTTTGGTCATGGGCGTCAGAGAGGCTGGTTCCGGCGACGCCTTCGCAGCCGCTTTAAACTGATCAAGATCCTTCGCACTACCACTCCACACGAGAACCTTGAACCGCCTTGGCTTCTGGCTGGCCGGCAGATGCAACCGCAGCGAAGAATCTTTATCGATCCGCCACGACGCATTCTCCGGTGCGCCAACAGTTGTCGCGGCGGTGATACCGGCCGGCGGTTTACCCGGAGCCATCGCACTCACTTCCGCCGCGGTTAGCAGCCGGTCGTAAATGCAAATATCGTCCAGGGTGCCACTGAGTTTGTTTGCCGGACCGTTCGGGAAGTTCTTGCTGGTCTGCCCAAATATCAATCGAGCGTTCTTCGGATCGGAATTCGATTCCAAGTTCCCGTCACCGTCAAGCTGCCCATCAACGAATAGCTGAACACGACCGCTCCTGGCGTGCGTGACCGCAACGTGGTGCCACTGACCATCGGCAATCGGAGTCTTACCGGTGACGGCTCCGACCCAACCGATATCCAGTGTCAGTCGTCCATCGCGAACGAACAGTGACTTGCCGTCTCTTGACCAATCGCCTGGTGCCGACATCGCGGCAACGGTGCCACCGCGTTTCGTACGAATCCAGCCAGCGATCGAATAGTCGTTCTCGCCAAACTTCGGCTGCTTCTCTAACCGAGGTTCGACCTGCTGCCGACCATTGAAAACAATTCCGGTCCCGACCCGCCCGTTGTCAATTCTCGCTCGTCCCAGCTTCAAACCTTTCTCGTTGTCAAACTGCCATCGATGAACCAGCCCATTGGTTGGCGTGAGCGGCCTGGCTGGTTCCTCATCAGGAACCGACAAATCGCCCAGCACCGCCAGCTTCCGTCCATCGTCAGTGACAACGGTTGTCTTCGCGTCGGGACGTTCAGCAACCTGCAACGTCATGTTCGAAGTCGTCGAGTCGATTTCGATGGTGCGCGTGATGACAAGTTGATCGCCAACCTTTTCCAGACCAGCCATCTCGCGAACCAGCGTTCCACCGACCGTGTACTGGAACACGACTTTGTCACCATGCAGGTACAAACCCTTATAGTGAGCTCGCCCGCGCGGGAGCGGTCCCCATGGCAGTTCGCGTGGGTCTTTGAAGTCCCCCGAGATACTCCACCCCGGCCGAATGGCGTTACCGAAAATCTGATCGCCGACTGCCGAGGGATGCGTGTTGTGCGAACCGTCATAGATGACGCTCCGCCAGTTCAACTTTCCACCGGTCCACGCTGCCGCATACCGCATCAGATCTTCATCGAACAGCGCATACGTTTGCGTCTCTTCGTCCAGCGTCACCATCACGCCCTTGTAGGCGATGTTCTTTCCCGGCCCATCCGCTTCGATGGTCATCGACAGAAACGGGCCGTAGTCCATGTCGATGTACGGCTTGCCAGTGAGTTCCTGAGCAACAGCGCTTAGCGGGTTGAACAAAACAAACGCGGCAACGGCGAGACGCAGCATAGAGATGACTTCCGCTTGGGTGTGTTGGGACTCCATTGTTTCGTTGCGAGGCAGAGCATGCAAATGGGAGAGCCCTGTGCAGATTAGAACGTCGTGTTGAGGCCGTCAGTGATCTTTGCGTTTGGTTTGAATATCCAATATCCAACAAGGAATCTCCAAGTCAGAAGTACTGTGCTTGCAGAACCCGGCGGTGATTCGCCTCTGAATGCCGAAGAGATTCAGTCTCGCTCCACTGCGAAGCACCTCAACTTGAAACTTGGAGATTCCTTGTTGGATATTGGCTATTCAGAACGACGAACCGCAGAATTTCGAATGACGAAGTGAAGGCTCCGACGTCCGAATTCCCATCGTGCAGTCGCAACACCATCTGCTAAGCTACGGAGTCTGAACCACACAACGGGACGCTGTTTGCTATGGGTAGAAGTTTCGAGAACCGTAAGCATTCCATCATGAAAACAGCCGGACAGAAGTCCAAGCTGTATTCTAAGTACGGAACGCAACTTTACGTGACCGCCAAGAACGGCGTTCCCGATCCTGAAAGCAACCCCGCTCTGCGAATGCTGATCGACCGAGCGAAGCGCGATCAGGTTCCTGCTCACGTCATTGAAAAGGCAATCGAAAAAGCCAAGGGCGGCGGTGGCGATGATTACTCTTCGTCTCGCTACGAAGGTTTCGGCCCCAGCGGTTCTCAGGTGATCGTTGACTGCCTGACAAACAATGCCAACCGCAGCATTACCGAAGTCCGCAACTGCTTCACACGCAGCGACTGCAAACTGGGACCGGCCGGTTGTGTCTCACACATGTTCGATCACCTCGCGATTTTCTCGTTCGAAGGTGAGGACGGCGACGCGGTTCTGGAAGCGATGCTGGAAGCCGATGTTGATGTCGACGATGTAGAAACCAAAGACGGCAAGATAACACTGTTCGCACCGGCGACCGAGTTCTTCAAAGCCAAGACGGCTATGACTGCAGCGTTCCCCGATACCAAAATGGACGTTGAAGAAGTCACCTGGCACCCGCAAACTTACGTGAACCTGGAAGGCGACGACGTCACCCAGTTCGAAAAACTTCTGGCTCATCTGGAAGACTGCGAAGACGTCTCCGAGGTCTTCCACAACGCGATCCTGCCGGGGTAATCCTGGACCCGCCGCTGTCGTGGATCCTCACTTCGGATCGGTGGCCACTTTTTTATCCAGCTGCTGCAGACGTTCCTCGCTATCGAACTCAGCCCACCGGACCACGTAGTCTCGCCACCTGGAGACTTCCGGCTGTAATCGGGCGAGCGCGTAGGCTGCTTCCAACCGGCGAGCTGGGTGGAGTAATTCCTGGGTCTCGACCATGTGTACCAGGTCAGGGATGACGGGGGCGGCTTCGTCACCGATTTCAACAATGAGGTCGATAGTGTGGTTCAGTTCCCAGGCATATTTTTCAACAGCCGATTCGCCTGTTGTTCCCTGTTCCAGCATCACGCGGATGGCTTTGGCTTTCTGTACCGGGCGAGTGTCGATTCTCGCGATCGCCTTGGCCAGCGCCAGCCTTTGGCGACTCCAATCAGGCTCGTAGCTTGCCAGAACTCGATTCAAAGCCGGCAAAGCCTGTGATGCGTCGGGGCCAATAGCTGCAAGCGCCCTGGCGGCACCCGTGCAGGAAGAACTGTGTAACAATCGCGTGAATCGGACAGTCAATGATTTGTCGGGCTTCATGCTGGTGAGTGCTTGCAGCGCGGCGTCTTTGACCTCTCCTTCACCACCAAGGTGGTTGCTGATCATGTAAGAATACCGGCCTTCATCATCAAGCAGCGGGAGAATGGCTTCGACAACCTCATTCGTCTTCGCATCGTCGATACCAGAGAGAGCCTTCGCCGAGTCGGCTCGAACCTGGCTGTCGCCGTCTTTCAGTCCACGAAGAAGCAACGGGATGGAGGTTGGACCAAATTCGCTGATCGACCACGCAGAGATTTCGCCAAATCCGTGTACTTCAATGTTGCGACTTAGGCGATCAAAGGCATCAGGCGACTTGAGTTTCGTCAGCACATCGAGAATGTTCACGGGTTCATACCAGTCTTCAGATTCATTCAGTGCTGTGATGAGCGTCGTGATGACCAGTGATTCGAACGAAGGATCAAGCGATGCAAGCGATTCACTGGCAGCCACGCGGTTGTCCTTTTCCGTGATCAGTTCCTTCAAACAATCGATCGCAGCTGCACGGCTTTTTTCGTTCGCGTTGGCAAGCACGCGAATGGCCGCCTGGTTCCCTTGACGTGCCAACGGAACAACGGTCCTGACATCCAATGGAACAATCTTCTGAAGCTCAGCCAGGCTGGCCTCTCGAATCTTGTAATTTTTGGATTGGGATAGAACCAGTAGCGGCTTCGCGAGGAAGTTGATGTCTTGTTCCCTGTGGCTGGCCCAACGAAGCAGTCGGGTTTGCAAATTCCTATTGGAGTCCGGGTCGCTCAACCACTCGACCGCCAGCGCCGCAGGGTTTGGCTGCCGTTTGAACAATGCCTGCACCTCGTTTTCGGCATCAGGGTACAGGCTGAAGTGGCCATAGTTTTCGTTAGGCAGGATAGACACGCTCATCGCTGCTTTCACGAACGCGGGCGGTGCCAGCAGATTTGCCTTGTTCAGTGCTGCCACTGCGTCCTGCGTCGGTTGAGACGGATAGCTATCGGGAACGGTTCCAACAATCACCTTAGCGCATTCCGGATCGCCAGGGACAAGTTGGCTAATCGCTTTGGCGGCTTCGAGGCGTATCGACGAATTCTCACTGGCAAAGAACTCACGAATCACGGGCACCAGCGCTGTTCGCTTCAGAGACGCAGACACTTTCATCGCATCAACCTGCAGGCGCAACTTTTTATCCCGCAGCAGCGTCGTAAGCGTCGCATCAATCTCGTCGGGAACAGGTTCAAGGAGAGACAGCAGATCGCAGGCATCGCCTCGAATCCCCCAGTTGGGGCTTTTCAGAGCGTCTTGTAGCGCAGGAAACGCGGTTGGCGGTAGTTTCCCAAGAGACTCCAGCGCACTTTTGGCCATGCGTTGTTCTACCCCCTCGGCTGACGTCAGCCATTCCAGAATGGTTGGTGATATTGCCTCATACGCACGGGGCCCCAGGGAATCACCAACAGTTACCACCACACCCAGTCCCTCGAACCGCTGCGATCGATGGTTAGAAGCCAGCCGTTCCATCAATATGGCTAACACGGCCTGCTGCGTACGGGGCCCCAAGGAAGTCCATGGTGTTCCAAACGTCGTCCGATTCTTCCGAGTCGATGGCCAACTGAAAGACCGCCGCCGCCAGCGGTTCTCGCTGATTCAGAACCCATGACTTTGCAACAGCGGTCCTAACGTCCTGGACATCGTCGTTTAAAAGAACCCGCACACAGTTCGGGTCAGCTTTGGCTTTTAGAATCGCAACGCCCACTTTGCGGCGAACCATCGGGTCGCTGTCGCTCACCAGAGAGAGGAACTTGTCAGGATCACTGCCGCGACGAATGAGCCCACTGGCTGCGGCTGCCCGCACGCCTGCGGACTCATCATTGATCAAGTCAAAAACGGTTGCCTCGCCGATTCCAGCACGTATGAGCTCAGCAACAACACTTTTCCGGACATGTGCGCTCGTATCTTCCAAGAGGTGCACAGCGCGTTCCGGTTCTAGTCCGTCACGGAGAAACGCACGTGCGATTTTCGCTCGCACGTTGGGGTCTTTGTCGCGGAGTAGTGGTAAGACAGCAGGACGTTCGCCGGTCCTGAGTAGTTCGCATCCAATTTCCAGCCGCACATCTGGCGACGTATCCGACAGCAGGACCCTGACGTCTGTCGCGTCAATGCCGTGCTCCAACAACGCCCTACCAGCTTCGCACCGAACATCCGGATCTGCATCGGCCAACAGAGCTTTCACCGAGGCCTTCGGGCCTCCGAGAGCAAGCAATGCCCGAGCGGCCGAGCAGCGGACTTCCGGGTATTCGTGTGTCAGGTAGACAGCGACGTCGGCCGCAGCTTCCGGGAAATCTACTGCGACTCCAGAAACTGAGTTCAGCAACCAAGCTGCCTCAGAAGGCTTAGCTTTGATGTCGTCCAGGAGTTCCGATACTCGCTTCTTTGCCCATTGATGCTGGGCTGATTGTGCACCAACCGGCACGCAGGAAACGGCCAGGATTATTGTTGTCGCTACAATAGTCTGCAGTTGGTGTCGCATGGCGTGTCAGAATCCGGTTCGAGGCCTCTTCTATTAAACGCACAAACAGCATCCGGTTCAGGCTCTTTCTCACGGTCGCGATAACTTTCCAAGAGTCGTTGCCACTCACACACTTAGCGTACCGGGCGGATCTTTGGGCCCGCTTTATCCTGCGACGTACTGCCGGTAAACGTAGGCAGCCAAAGTCAGCCCTGGGATAGTCCACAGGTAGAATGTAAGCCAGATAAATGAGAAGTACGTCGTCTCAATCTCAAGTGTTCCGATGTTTGTGTCCCAGATGGATCGCGCCCCTCTAACCGGTGGCCAGTGGAGGGTTTTCAGCTGCTTTAGCGTGGGTCGCCTGTCGAATTTTCGGCGGTGATACTCGTCTTTGATGGGGACCACCCGCGGTGGTTGCTGCTCCGTTACCCGACAGGCTCCATACAAAACAGCAATTGTCCAGCGGGGTGGCGCTGCCCAATCGTGCAAGTAGAAGAAGCTATCGACGCAAAGGGCCAAGACTGCTACTGAAAAGACCAGTAGCAACCCATTTACCGCGCGGAGACATCTTCCGGTGCGGCTCGGTGAACCAAGCGCGTGCCAAACGGTTTTGCCAGCCCACTTGACGCGCCTCATAGACTGCCGCCCGGAAGTTGGTTCTACAGACTAAAACCCTCAGCCGCTTCGCAGAGATCCGTCAGGAACTGACCCGCTCCGACTCCGTTGATGACGCGGTGATCGAAGGTCAGACCGAGAGTGACCTGCTTTTCGAACTCGAAGCTGTCGCCTTTGGGAACCGGGTGGTTGCGGACTTCGCCGACGGCCAGAGTCGCAACGCCGGGTGGAACAACGGCAGGAATACCGCTGCGGAGACCCGCTTTGCCAATGTTCGAAACGGTGAAGGTCGTCGATTCGTCGACCTGATCTTTGCCGTCGCGAGCCAGCTTGACCTGGCGAGCAACCGCTTCGAAGAAATCGTCCTGGCTTAGCGTGTCGGCGTCGCGAACAACAGCCGTTAGCAATTCGTCGCCTGGTCGGGCGACAGCGATGCCAAGGTGTACGTGGTGGTAGGTTCGTAGAGTCTTACCGTCGCTGGTCAACGTACTGCGGAAGCGTTCGTACTTCTTCAGAGTCTGCACAATGCACCAGCACAGCATCGTGAAACTGGTGACAGGCTTGTTGGCTGCCTTTGCTGCAACTCGGGCATCGTTAATGGCGTTCCAATTCAGATCGGCAATACCGGTCACAGGAACACACGCCTGGACGCCGCGGACAAGGCGGAAGTTGAGTGCGATTTGCTGTGGCGGCAGCTCCTTCATGTCGTAGTGTTCAGAACCTTCGCCAACAGCCGCTCCACCGCCCTGGTCGGCAAGGTACTTGTCTACGTCGGCAATCATCAGCTTCGCGCCGGCGGCGGGAATCTGATCGGCCACATCAAGCAGGCCTTTTTCTTTCAGGTACTTGCGCGTTCGTGGTGGGATCGGAACCGATGTCTTCGGTGGCGCTGTGGCGCCGGAGAACGATGGAACCGTGTTCGGTGCATCGGGGCCGTGGGCAACGGGCATCTCTTTGACGCCTTCGGCCACGTCCATCTTTGCGACTTCGGTGCCAATCGGCAGAACCGAGTTTGGTTCGGCCGTCCATTCGACCAGCTTACCGGCGTACGGAGATTCAACTTCCGTTACGGCCTTGTCTGTTTCCATGACGTAAATCGGTTCGTCACGCTTAATCTCGTCGCCGGGCTTCTTGAGGAACTCAATGAGCAACGCTTCCTGCAGACCTTCACCAAGCTGCGGGATTCTGACTGAAACAACAGGCATCGTTTGGCTTTCGGTAAGGTGGGCAGCGCCCACCGGTTCTTTGTTCCTATTGGTGTAGGCCGGTAGTGGATAAGGTCACGAGTCCGGTACGCCGATCTCGGTATCGGGGACTCGTTGCCTCGTCCACTACGGTCATTCGCAGGCTATTCTTCCAGCACTTTTTCGACGGCCCGAACAACATCGGCAATCGAAGGCAGTGCGGCGTATTCGTAAATCGGGTTGTAGCCGATGTGCACGTCGGGACGTGAGACCAATTGCGGCGGGCTGACAAAGCTATACCAGCTTTCAGGATCGCTGGTCACGCTGCTAATGATCATCTGACCCACGCTGCAGCTTTCGTTGTCTTCCTGAACCACAATCAGGCGACCCGTCTTTTCCAGCGACTGCTGAATGGTGTGTTTATCCCACGGCTGAATACATCGCAGGTCAACAACTTCGACGGAAGCAACATCTTCGACTTCCTTAGCGGCCGCCATCGCCACTTCGATTCCGTTGCCCCACGCGACCAACGTCACGTCGGTTCCTTCCCGGCGGATTCGAGCACTCTCGAACGGAACCGGAGGAACCTCAGCACTGACTTCCATCTGCTGTCGGAACAAGTGCTTCGGAACCAGGAAGATCGTTGGATCGTCCGAATGCATCGCAGTCCACATCAGTCCCGCCGCATCTTCCGGCGTCGATGGAACAACAACACGCAGGCCCGGGACATGGGCGAACGCGGCTTCGTTGGCCTGACTGTGCCACAGCGAACCGCCCGGCAGGTAGGCTCCGTATGGCGAGTAAATCACGACCGGGCATTTCCAGTCGCCCATTGTTCGCCAACGCATGGTCGAAAGGTTCTGCGAAATCTGGTTCCACGCAGGCCCCGTGAAATCGACAAACTGCATTTCGAAAACGGGACGCATGCCGTAACACGACATCCCGCACGCGACACCGGCGATAGTGGCTTCCGCCAGTGGCGAGTTAAACACACGTTCGGGATGCGCGTCTGACAGACCGGACGTCAGTCCGAACACGCCGCCCTTCGGGTCTTCGATGTCTTCACCGAAGAATACATAGTCGTCGTTGTTCTCAAGCCCGTGCTTGAACACGCTGTTGACGGCATCAACCATTCGCCAACGCTTTCCGCCTTCCAGCGGCGGAGTGACGGCGTCCGGCATGTCGGCCAGCAAGTGATCAAGAACCTCTTCGGCCTTCGGATCTTCTTCGCCCTCAGCCTGCTGATACTCTTCATCAACCTGAGCGTTAATTTCTTCCTTAATCTGTTCCCACTTGTCGGCTTCCAGTTCGCCGCGTTCGATAAGCTGATTCGCGAGAACCACAATCGGGTCGCGATCGGCCATCTCAGCGATTTCTTCAGCCGGTCGATAGACACGGTGATCGTCGCTGCTGGTGTGGCTGCAGAGTCGGTCAACTTCGCAAACAAGAACCGAAGGTCCACCGCCCTCACGTGCTTTGCTGATAGCGGCACTCGCGGCGTCGAACACGTTTTCAGGAACACGCGCGTTGACGTGCTGCAGTCCGATGTCGTCGCCAAAGATACCCAGGTTAAACGGGTTGAACTTGTCCGTGTTGGTGCTGATACCGTAGCGGTTGTCTTCGACCATAAACACGACAGGCAACTGACGTTCGGTCGCAAACGCAACCGCTTCGTAGAACTCACCCTGACGACTGGCCGCGTCGCCGGTTGTGGCCACGGCCACATTGTTCTTGCCCTGGAGCTGCATCGCCCACGCAGCTCCACAGGCGGGAAGGAGGTTCGCGGCCGTTGGGGTCGGAACACTCCAGATATTTTTCGATCGCAGCGAATAGTGGCCCGGCATTTGGCGGCCACCACTGCTGGAACACTTCTTGGCAAAGTAAGCGTGAGCGAGTTCCAGGTTCGAAACTCCCCGCGCAAGAATCATGGCGCGGTCACGGTAATAGGGGAAGAGATAGTCGTCCTCTTCCATCATCATGGCGACTACTGCGAGGGCTTCATGTCCCATGCCGGCGACTTGAAACCAACCTTTACTTTGACGCAACAAGACGCCTTCGCGCCGATCTCCTTCGCGGCTCATGTACATGAGCTTCAGAAGATCCAGATCATTGATCGTGCGCGCGGCTTGCCCGCTGTTCATCACGTGACTCCGAATTGGTGAGCGAATCCAGTCAGACCAGTTGCGCAGAACGCGCTTTGAACCGTTGGCCTGACGGTGTGTTGTATTCGCTCGAAACGGGCTGTTGCAACCATGCCCGCGTCTCGGCTGAACGCGAAATATGTGAAGTTACTTGACTTCCGGTCAGTGTGCTGTAGACGTCCGGCGGCTGCGGCCTGTTCAGGAAGCATCTGGTTTTCCGGAAGTGCCAGTGCTGCTTCAACTTCCGCGTCATCGACGGTCTTTTTCGGCGCCGGCTTCTCCCACGTCGGGTCAGTGGGAATCATCATCCCTGCGATACAAGCGGTCATGAACGCCGCCAGCGTTCCCCCCAGCATGGCTCGAAAACCCAGCTTTGCCAGGTCGCCGCGGCGCTCTGGAGCAATCCCGCCGATACCGCCAAGCTGGATTCCAATGGAACTGAAGTTCGCAAAGCCGCACAAAGCATACGTGAGAATTGTGACTGTCCGCGGACTCAACTGTGCCTGCACGCCCGACAGTGACTTGTAAGCGATGAACTCGTTGACCACCATCTTGTTGCCAAGAATCTCACCACTCTGCAGACATTCGTTCCACGGGATTCCCATAAGCCACGCGAATGGAGAGAACACGTACCCGAACCCACGCTGCAGTGTCCAACCAGCCGCTGCCTGATACCCGCCATAGTGCGCGATCAAACCGCCAACCCAACCCACAATCGCGTTCCCCATCGCAACCAATGCCACAAACGCAATCAACATCGCGCCGACATTCAGAGCCAACTGCAGACCTGACGATGCACCTTCTGCGGCCGCTTCAATGACGTTGACACATTTGGTGTCGTCGGTGCGAAGTGATGTGGCTCCCGCCGTCTTTGAGACCTCTGTTTCCGGCTGCAGAATTTTGGCGATCATCAAAGCGGCCGGCGCAGAAATGACGGACGCGGTAATTAAGTGGCCGGCATCGATTCCCATGCCGACGTACGCGGCCAGAACACCGCCGGCAATAGTCGCGAACCCGCCGACCATCACAACGTTCAGTTCGGACAAAGTCATTTCGTTGACGTATGGCCGAATGACCAAGGGCGCTTCAGTCTGACCGACGAAAATGTTGGCCGCCGCCGAAAGTGTTTCCGCCCCCGACGTTCCCAGCGTTTTCTGCATGATCACCGCGAACACTTTGACGACAAACTGCATCACACCCAAGTGGTACAGAATCGACATAAGTGACGAGAAGAAAATGATGGTCGGCAGAATGCCGAACGCAAACGAACGCCACAGCGTGTACTTCGGAGGGAAACCTCCTTCTTCGCCCGGTCGCGGGAAAACGTCAAACAAAAACGCAGAGCCTTTGTCGACATACGCCAGCACACCCGTAAAGAAGTCACCAAGGTTCTGGAAGATCAGCCGTCCGGGTTCTGTTTTCAAAATCAGCACCGCAAAAACAACCTGCAGTACGAGGCCGCCAATCACGATTCGTGGGCTGACTTTTTTCTTGTGAGAACTCATCAACCACGCGAAGAAAATCATCGCGAAGAAACCGAAGAAGCTGATGATGCGTTCCGAGGGCATAAGATACTGATCCAAGCGGGTCACTTAGTTGAAGCACCACTGTTTCATGTGCATCGACGTCCGTCAACCGGCCCCGGTTTTGCGCAACGCGGCGCTCAGAGTCTTTGAATAAATGGGTGGCCGGGGTTGGAGCGAGGCACGAGTGAAACCCCGGGACGTGTTCGAACGTTTCCACTTGAATTGGAACCCTGCTCGTTGATCGCACCGGGGCTTCCTTAGCAGTAGGTTGAGTCCAACCCCCGGCTGCCAAATCGTGGTGGTCCCAAAGTTCACAGCCTCTCAGCGATCACGGTCTTCCCTCTCTGATCGCAACCCAACAGCCCTAACTCTGATCACCGCCAGTCCGACAGTTATGTCGGTGGGTCCGCGGCTTTCGCGATTACTAAGACTTTCACGAGACAACGAGTAGTGCAAAGCCGCTGAACCCCTGATGTGAAATCAGGGCCGGAAATCGAATGGCAGTGTCCTTCCGAGTTCGCACGCGTTTAAAGAACAAGGATCGACGCTGATTCAGTCAGGGGTTGCGTTCGATGTGCAACAAAAAAGCTCTGTGTGCGAATCCGAACTCAAACGACCGGCTGTCTGCCGGAAATTTCACACTGACATCAGTCGCTTGGCAGTGGCTGTATGGCTCCGCACCGAACGAAAATCGAAAACAGGAGAATGCAAATTTTAGAGGTAAAACAGTGCTCGATTTAAACGCTCCACACGTAAGAAAACCGCGCGACATTGGACGCATCGCTGCCAACCACTTGAGCTGGGCTTAATTTTACTAAAGGTGACTGACGTATGACTGGATTCTCTGATTGGTTGAAGGAACTAAAAGCCCTCCTCTCTCGCTTGCGTGGCTCATACCGCAGAACCAACTCCGGACTGCGGCGACGGCGCGCGGCAACGTTTGGCGGATCGTCCGCGTACGCTCAACCATTGGAAGGTCGAGCAATGCTGTCGGCAGTCACTTTCGATTCCGCGTCGGGCGAGGTTTCGATTGATGGGGATACCGGCGCAAGTTCAGACGTGACCGTGCGCGCTGTCGATGCAGACATACTCGAAATCCAGCTCGACGGCAGTGCGATCTCTCTATCGGGCGATGCTGTCGGCAACCCGGACTTCGAACTACTTACGACAGACGTTGCCGACGACACGCTTCAGATCAACATTGCCAATGCCAATGTTGACGCATTCTTCATCGGACTTGGAGACCAGGATGACTCGTTCTTTGTTGAGAACGACCTGGCTGCGGTTGCATCTGGAGTTATCTTCGAAGTAGCCGGCGGTGGCGGCGCCGACTTGCTGGACGTCTCAGAAGCCGGCGTCGACTTCTCACTGTTTGGAGAAGGTGGCAACGACACGCTGACGGGCGGAAGCGGCGATGACCTGCTGGTCGGAGCCGGTGGAACCGATGACATCGACGGTGGAGCTGGAATCGACACGAATTCCTTCGCGAACATCGGTAGTGGCGTCATTGCAACCGTCAACGCAGATGGAACCGGTACTGCTGATTACGGCCCGGTTAACGAAACATTCGCTGGCATTGAGAACCTCACGGGTTCCGATAACGACGATGAACTACGAGCAATTGGCGCCGCCGACAATGTACTCATTGGCGGCGATGGGAATGACATTCTCGCCGGTGGCGGTGGAACCGACATCATCGACGGCGGAGCCGGTATCGACACCAATTCGTTCGAGACCATTGGTGTTGGCGTCATCGCGACCGTGAATGCAGACGGAACCGGTACCGCTGACTACGGCCCGGTCAACGAAACATTCACTGGCATCGAGAACCTCACCGGCTCTGACAACAATGACGAACTGCGAGCAGTTGGTGCGGCAAACAACGTGCTCATCGGCGGCGATGGCGATGACATTCTCGCCGGCGGCGGTGGAACCGATATCATCGACGGCGGAGCGGGCATCGATACGAACTCGTTCGAAACCATTGGCTTCGGCGTCATCGCAACGGTCAACGCAGACGGAACCGGTACTGCTGCCTACGGCCCGGTTAACGAAACATTCACCGGTATCGAGAACCTCACCGGTTCCGACAATAACGACGAACTGCGTGCACTCGGTGCGGCCGACAACGTGCTCATCGGTGGCGACGGCGATGACATTCTTGCCGGCGGCGGTGGAACCGACATCATCGACGGTGGAGCCGGCATCGACACGAACTCGTTCGAGAACATCGGTGTCGGAGTCATCGCAACAGTGAATGCAGACGGAACCGGTACTGCGGACTACGGTCCGGTCAACGAAACATTCACCGGCATCGAAAACCTCACAGGTTCTGACAACGACGACGAACTGCGAGCGGTTGGCGCCGCCGACAACCTACTCATCGGTGGTGCCGGCAATGACACTCTCGCTGGTGGCGATGGTGACGACATTCTTGTCGGCGGCGGCGGAACCGATGTCATCGACGGCGGAGCTGGCATCGATACGAACTCGTTTGAAACCATCGGCGTCGGCGTCATCGCGACCGTGAATGCAGACGGAACCGGTACCGCTGACTACGGTCCGGTCAACGAAACATTCACCGGCATCGAGAACCTGACCGGTTCTGACAATGACGACGAACTACGAGCAATCGGTGCCGTTGACAACGTGCTCATCGGCGGCGCCGGGAATGACACTCTCGCTGGCGGCGGTGGAACCGATGTCATCGATGGCGGTGATGGTATCGACACGAACTCGTTCGAAACCATCGGTGTCGGAGTCATCGCTACGGTGAATGCAGACGGAACCGGTACTGCGGACTACGGTCCGGTCAACGAAACATTCACCGGCATTGAAAACCTCACCGGTTCTGACAACGACGACGAACTACGAGCAATCGGTGCGGCCAACAACGTGCTCATCGGCGGTGCGGGTGACGACATCCTCGCCGGTGGCGGTGGGACCGATGTCATCGACGGCGGAGCCGGCATCGATACGAATTCGTTCGAAACCATTGGTGTCGGAGTCGTCGCAACGGTCAATGCAGACGGAACCGGTACCGCTGACTACGGCTTGGTTAACGAGTCATTCACTGGCATCGAAAACCTCACAGGTTCTGACAACGACGACGAACTACGAGCAATCGGAGCCGCCAACAACGTACTCATTGGCGGCGACGGCAATGACACTCTCGCTGGCGGTGGTGGCACCGATGTCATCGACGGCGGAGCTGGCATCGATACGAATTCGTTCGAAACTATCGGCTTCGGCGTCATCGCTGTAGTCAACGCAGATGGAACCGGTACCGCTGACTACGGCCCAGTCAACGAGACATTCACCGGTATCGAGAACCTGACAGGTTCTGACAACGACGACGAACTTCGAGCAATCGGAGCCGCCAACAACGTGCTCATCGGCGGCGCCGGCAATGACATTCTCGCCGGTGGTGGCGGAACCGACGTCATCGACGGTGGTGACGGCATCGATACGAATTCGTTCGAAACCATCGGCTTCGGCGTCGTCGCTGTAGTCAACGCAGACGGAACCGGTACCGCTGACTACGGTCCGGTCAACGAAACATTCGTTGGTATCGAAAACCTCACTGGCTCTGACAACGATGACGACCTTCGAGCCTTCGGATCAGTCGCCAACGTTCTGATTGGCGGCGCAGGCAATGACTTGCTTGTCGGCGGTGGTGGAGCCGACAGTATCTTTGGTGGAGATGGAGCCGACTCAGTGCGTGGCGGTGGAGGCAACGATGTCCTGGTCGGAGACG
The DNA here is from genome assembly GCA_964485095.1 of uncultured Planctomycetaceae bacterium. GTDB lineage: Bacteria > Planctomycetota > Planctomycetia > Planctomycetales > Planctomycetaceae > CAYNWT01. The sequence continues at coordinate 23,426 of CAZAIB010000004.1, forward strand.
CCGGCGACGATACGTTGTCCAGCGGCAGTGGCGCTGACGAAATCGATGCCGGCAGCGGAAACGACACGGTCTTCGGCGGGAACGGTGCCGACTCTCTGTTCGGGGGAGCTGGTGACGATGAGATTAGCGGCGACAATGGCGACGATCAGATCACCGGTGGAGACGGCGACGACCTGCTGGAAGGAGGCAACGGAAACGACGCACTTCGAGGCAACACCGGTGACGACCAACTGCACGGAGACGATGGTCTGGACCGGCTATTCGGCGGGAGTGGCAATGACCTGCTGTTCGGAAACCAGGGCAATGATGAAATCATTGCTGGCAGCGGGAATGACATTCTGCTCGGCGGCGCCGACGATGACATCATCAATGGCGGACCCGGTGCCGATACCCTGACGGGTGATGGCGGAGACGACACCGTGATCGCTGGCGGAGGACCGGACGATCTAAGCGGGAACGCCGGAGCCGACCAGTTGTTCGCCGAAGGCGGCGGCTCAGACATCCTGCGAATTGATGATCTGGACGACTTCTTCTCAGACGACTCCGACACGATCATTCCATAGCCGTAGCCGGAAATGACCGACCCCTCGCGCTTAGCGCGAGGGGATTTGTCAGCGAGGGATTTATCATTTACTAATTGTCATTTCCCATTTGTCAGTTCGTTTCAACCTGCAATGACAAATGACAAATGTGAAATAGCAAATGATAAATCGCCCGCCCAACTCTCCAAGCGGAACCAACGAACGACTGATGTAACAACCCCGCCAAGCCTCCGCCCCGGCTGTTAGTAGGCGGGCGTCCGCCCTGCCAGCGATCCCGCGCGCCAGACTGCGATGAGGTTCATCGCCAGCGCAACAAAAAATGCGACCGCAAGTATTACGCTGAAGCCGCCGAGATTGGCGCCGGGCAGTGAGAGTAACGTGAGCAGCCCGGTCGGAACCACAAACCACCACGCCGCCTTCGTCGCAAAACGCGCGAACGCCGGTTTGTCGTGTGCATTGCAGTAGTCTGAAATTCCGTGCATCAACATCCAGATGAGACCAGACTGGCAGATGGGAGTAACGAAACCCAGGACATCACTTAAATCTCGCGAGAACGACAACAGCCAACAAAACGCACACGCAATCGCGAATCCGCCGGCGTAGCGAAATCGAAGCGACACACCCATGAGATTTCGGCACGCAATAATCAGCAGCACGTAACCAGCAAGATCCGGGAGGAAGTTCACTCGATTCAGGTTGAGGTCCAGGAAGCTAACCAACAGGCCGAAAAACATCAGCCGAAACGTACCACGATGCCAGGCCGGAACGGGAGAAGGCGCTGGGGCCAGGACAACAGTTTCCGCGTATGGATTGAACTGAGTAATGGGTCCGCTCCGTTCGGTTCACGTGTACGAGAGTGCGAGCCAAATCTTACCATGGCCCTGGGCGTTCAGTCCGCCATGCACGCAAATTCACGCAGGTTCGCAGTAAGAACCGGCTGCGGGCATGACCAGACCAGGAAAAACATGGCTTCTCGAACCAGGCGTTCTGCCGGGTGCCCTTTTGAGAACCCCGCGCCTTTGCTGGCTGCGAGGTACGCCTGAGTCGAACGCAAGACCAACGAGTTCGCTCGCTGCCTGACGCTCTCCGCCGACACAGATTCATCGTCGCGCGTTTTATCAATCCCTGCGTACATGTCTTCGCGGATCGTTTCCAATTCTGCCACTAGTGGAGTCGTCGTTTCTTCCAGCTCGGGTCGCCGCCGGGCTTCCAAACCCAACAGCCTTAGCGCGCCGCTGGCCTGGCCGAGTGCCAGGGAGGATGTTGTCAACGAACCGGCTCCAATCGCTTTGCCTTGCTTCATGACCGACTCAACGGGGCCGGACAACACTTCGCTCATCGGGACGAAAACGTTTTGCAGATTTATCGAACCAGTATGCGAGGCGTTCAGTGCCAACAACTTGCCGGGGGTTCCAATCTCGATACCGTCGGAACCGGCATCCAGAACCAACAGAACCTGACGACCGTCTTCCAGGGTTGCTCCCGTCACGATTCGCTTAGCGAACCCGGCACCGGTGACCCACGGGATTGTTCCGGAAAGTTCAAAACCATCGCTGGTTTCTTTCGCGGTCACGGCGGGAGCCAAATGTTGTCGAGAAGTGGTCAGGTGAGAGATGCCAACCGTGGCAAACACGTCAGAGGTACACAGCGAACCCAGCAAACGCCGCTTCAGTTCTTCATTCTGCGACAACCCAACCCGCGCGATGGCGGCGTTGCGTTGGGTCAGAACAAACGTGGTGGTGAGACACGCCGAACCAAGAAGCTCGTAACCAAACGCAAGGTCTCTGCGTTTAAGCCCCATGCCTCCAAACTGTTCCGGGACAGTCCAACGCAGCACGTCGGTTTCTGACAACCAATCCAGTTGCGCGGCGGGCCACGCGTCCGGTTCCTCCAACGTACCCGCCGCGCCGCTAAGTCGTTCGCACAACTTAGCAAGCCGCGGGTCAAGTTGGTCCGGATTGGTTGGAACTGTCACAGGTTTAGCCCATGGCGATAGAAGACTTCTTCTCAGCGATCTCTTCCATGAACTTCTGAACGCGATCGGCCATCTCGTCGCCGTTTGGAGCGAGTCCTGCCTGAACCAACGCGTTCGAATAGAACTGTCGGCCGCATTCCATCACGAAGTCATTGTTGTCTTCGTTCTTGACGAGTTCACACAAACGCTTCACCAACGGTACCGAAGGATTCACTTCGAGGATCAGCTTGTTCATCTCAAATCCAGGGGCGTTCGACTGCAACACCTTCTGCATTTGAGTACTCATGCCACCGTCCGGATTCACGATGCAACACGCACTGTCTGTCAGACGTTCGGACTTACGAACATCAGTGACCTGTTCACCCAGAGCGTCCTTGAACAGCTTCAGAACAAGCCCCAAACCGGCCGCATCCGGTTCGTCAGCTTTCGCTTCGTCGACGTCGGTTTTTTCTTCCCCTTCAATTTCAGGAAGAGCAAGCTCAGCGGAATCGACGGAGACAATGTCGTAGTCCTGATACTTGCCAACGTGCGACAAGACAAACTCGTCCGCCGGATCGATTAGGTACAGAACTTCCAGGTTCCGTTTGCGGAACACTTCCAGGTTCGGACTGCGTTCGATGGATTTTCGATCGCTGCCGCCCAGGAAGTAAATCTGCTTCTGTTCTTCCGGAGCTCGTTCGATGTAGGCATCCAAGGCGACCAGAGCCGCTTCATCGGCATCGTGCGACGACTGGAACCGCAGCAACCCGGCCAGCTTATCTTTGTTTTCGAAGTCCGAACTCACACCTTCGCGGAGGATGGTTCCAAACTGTTCGTAGAACTTGCCGTAAGCTTCGGCGTCGTCTTTCGCCATCTTCGACAGATGATCAAGCACGCGCTTGACCAACACTTTTCGCATCTTGCGGAAGACCGTGTTGTCCTGCAGCGCTTCGCGTGAAACGTTCAGCGGCAAGTCGGCTGAATCGACCAGGCCGTGCATGAACCGCAGGTACTCAGGCAGCAACTCTCGGTTATCGTTTTGAACCAGAATTCGCTTGGCACACAGGTGCAGTCCGTGTTCGTCGTGCCCGAAACCCATGCGTTCCAGATTCATCTCAGGACAGTACAGAATACTGTAGAACTGAAACGGCGAATCTGCAGACAGGTGCAGGTGCCACAACGGCTTGCCGGGACGATGCGTAAGATACTCGAAGAACTGGTCGTACTGTTCCTGCTTCAGCGTGTTCTTTGGTTCGACCCAAATTGGTGGTTGATCGTTAAGGTGATCGCCGTCTAACTTGATGGCGTATGGGACGAACGTTGAATACTTCGAGATGATGTACTTAAGACGCGTCGGTTCGGTGAACTCACCAGCCACGTCGTCCTTCAGGTGAAGACGTATCTCTGTGCCGCGGTTCTCAACATCAACGGGCTCAATGGTAAACTGGCCAGTGCCGTCAGACTCCCAACGCCAGCCTTTGTCTTCGGTGTGGCTGCGAGTCACAACTTCCACTTTGCCAGCCAGCATGAAGGCCGAATAAAACCCGACTCCAAACTGCCCAATGATGGACATGTCTTCTTTTTCGTCACCGGACAGCTTGTTGACGAAATCCAGCGAACCGCTGCGGGCGATGGTTCCCAGGTTGTTGATTAAGTCTTCCTGCGTCATCCCGATGCCGTTGTCGCGGATCGTCAGCAGCTTGCCTTCTTTGTCCGGGTCAATCGTGATTTCGAATGATTCGTCCGAACTAATCGCGTCCGAAGACACCGCAACAAACCGCGCTTTGTCCAGGGCGTCGGACGCGTTCGAGACCAATTCTCGAATCGCGATTTCCCGGTTCTGATACAGCGAGTGCGAAAGCAGCTGCAGCAGCTGGGCGATCTCTGCCTGGAAGGTGTACTCGGTTGATGGGTTGGTTGTGGTCATTTTGACAGGCCTCCAATTCGTATTTTCTGCCCCGAGTCTATGGCCCGTGATGGCGGGTTCAAGTAGCAGCCCCATCCTGTCGTGAAGATTGAGAACCTTCGCGCTCAACAGCGGGCTGGCTGAGTCGCGGGAACCGAAACCCCGACCGAGACTGTAAAAAACGGGTGGCCGGGGTTGGAGCGAGGCACGAGTGAAACCCCGGAACGTGATTCGAACGTTCCACTTGAATTTAAGCACTAATGGTTGATCGAACCGGGGTTTCCTTCGCGGGCTCAGGCCAACCTCGGCCACCCAAAATAGTGATGACCAAGACTTCACAGCGTCACCGGGTGGCCGGAACCGAAAATAGTCGGCCGGCCGGCTTAGCTGCACGGCGAATCAACGCTGTGCCTCAAATGGAACACGCACGATGACCGTATCTCCTCGACCGGTTTCGTCGGCGATACTCTGGATCGACCACAGGTCCAGAAAATTGTCGCCATCCACGACACTGCCACTGTAATCGCCCCACGCACCGCCTTCGGTGGCCGCTTTGCCTTCGCCCAGACTAATCGTCTCGCGAAGTGTTCCGGCCGGATCGGAAGATTTTCTGAACGCGACTCGGGGGCTGATAAACATGTCGTCGCCAGTCTCCTGAAATCCGACCAACACGTCCAATTGCTTATTCACAGCGATCGTGGTTTCAATGAAGCTGCGTTTCGGATCACTAATCAGCCCACTCTGCACCGTCGCGCCCTCAAGCGTAATCTGATGCCACCGCACGGCGGCTCGACCGTTGTGGTTAATGGTTTGCGAGAACCACAAATGGTCTGATTGAAGGACAACGTTCTTCGGGTTCCGATCTCCGGAAGCCGTCCGCTTATCGGTTCCCTTCTGCGGTGATTGTGGCGGCCACCCAAACGAAGGCCAGTTGTGCTTCGCCGCTTTCGTTTCAGCAACGGGCGCTCCATCAGCATCCGCATAGACCCGCGTAATTTCAAAATTCGCGCGAGTCAGCTTCAGGAAGTAAAGGTCATCGTTCGCATCCTGCGTTGCGACCGGCTGACCAAAATTGCCGGGGAAGTGATAGACCGTGGCCGGCTTGCCGGATTTGGCTTCCGCCGATTTCAGAACGAACGATTGTTCGGGACCGCCCGGAAACGTGTAGCCAATCCAATTCCGACTAAATCCGATACCGCCACCGTCACGTCCCTGCGGCGCTGGAACCGGGTAAGTGTTCCAGGCCCCGGTTGGATCGTTCGTTTCTGAAATCGAAATGTTGACTGGCTTCTTTTTCTCGTCATCCCAGTATTTCCACAAATCGAAACCAAACATCTGATTGTGAGCGTCATAAAACAGCTTGGGATCAATGCCGCCGTTAAAGCAATTCTGCGACACCCCCTGAACGAACTCGCCCTTCTTGTTGTAGATGATCAACCCGTTATTAGTCGCGTGCAGCACATAGTCGCCTCCCACTGCAATCTGAGGATCAACCTGCCGGTTCCCGTCGTCGGCGCCGTCAAAGACCAGGTAACCCGAAATCTGCCGCGGGTTGCCGCCTCGCTTTCGTTCTCGACACGTCCCATTTTTGTTGAACGTCTCATTGCGAATCGGAGACACAACCTCAGACCGCACCGGCTTGATGACGTCGGCGACACCAGCGTTCGGCCAGAGACACACGATCGAAATAGTGGACAGAAAAGCGATTGAACGTGACACTTGGAACCTTCCTGCAGGTAGTTAACTGTCAATGCAGGATACAAAGTCGCCCCGCAAACCGCTCATTCACCGGCCCATCAGCCTTCACAATGGTTCGCGAACCTTCACGAACGGGCTGTGACTTCGGACGCCGCGGCAAGCCGCTATACTTGAGGTCAACAGAAATTAGCAACGACTGGGGGACGGGCACGTGCTTGTCGAAATGGAACTCTCTCGCGTCATCATCAGCGAGATCAACGATCAGCAGGTCATCTACCTGCGCGAAATTGACGGCGAACGTTCGTTCCCGATTTTGATCGGTATTTTTGAAGCGACCATCATCAACCGTCGCCTGTTGGAAGATCCGCCACCAAGGCCGCTCACGCACCAGCTGCTCAAATCGGCCATCGAAGAACTGGGCGGGGAAGTCCAGGACATCGTGGTAAACAGCCTCCGCGACCACACGTACTACGCCGTGGTCCGCATTCGCAAAGATGGCGAACTGATTGAAGTCGACAGCCGCCCCAGCGACGCCATCGCTCTATCGGTTCAGTTCGATCCACCAAAGCCAATCTACGTGAACCAGGAAGTCCTCGACGACGCAATCATCTGAGCAGCAAGCAACGTTCCGTTGCATCGGTATCCGGTGGGTGGCGTGTCTGGAGTTGGTTTGCGTTGGGCCGGTTGATCACGTTTGGTTGGTACTTGTTGGAGCAGTACTGTGACACTTTCGATGCAACTGCGGACCGCGTAAAGCTCCAGGCCATCACCCCATGAGTGCAGAACCAGGGCGAAGCAAACTGCAGGAGTACCGCGAGTCGCGCGACCTTGCTCACGTTGCGCCGTTTGTTGTGTTCATGGCGTTTCTGATTCTGCTGGGGCTGATGGAATCCTTTGGGTTCACTTCAGATCGCGATGACATGCCGTGGTGGCGGTTCGCTCCGGAACAGTGGGTGTATCCGCTGCAGACGGTGGTGACGTTGAGCCTGCTGTGGTTTTGGCGGAACCACTATGAGTTCAAACCGGTTCGCGGTCTGGGCTTCGGAATGTTGATGGGGCTGATCGGCATCATCGTCTGGATCGCGCCCGGGCACGCGTTCCGAATGTTTGAGATGGAACCAAATCCGTGGCTGGAGAAACTCGGCTTCGCTGAACGATCGGATGGGTTCAACCCTTCGTTCATTAAACAACACAGCGTGCTGTGGTACGGAGTCGCCGTCGCGTTTCGGTTCCTGCGCATGGTGGTCGCTGTCGCCCTGGTCGAAGAAATCTTCTGGCGCGGTTTCCTGATGCGTTACTTTGCCGATCTGAACGGCGACTTTTGGAAAGTCCCGTTTGGAACCTTCAACTGGACCAGCTTCCTGGCCGTCACCGCACTGGTCACTCTGGCTCATTCACCAGTCGACTACGTGGCCGCAGCGATTTACGGAATGCTGGCGTATCTTGTCGCGGTGAGAACCAAAAGCCTGACAGCCTGCGTCGTCATGCACGGCACAGCCAACCTACTGCTGGGCCTCTACACGCTGGCAACACACCAATGGGGCTACTGGTAACCAAGCCGTTTTGGGCTATGCCGGACGCCCTCTCCCGCGGCTGAGACCGCGACCTCTCCCGCAAGCGGGAGAGGTGACATGCCTGTCACGATGCACGCTGAAGACTTTGGTCACCGTGAACCGTGGTGATCATTGACCGCGTCGATACGCAGTCGGATCAAGAGCACCAGCCGCGCGTTCTCGCAGTTCGTCGATCGAACGCCGCGGACTGACCAATTCGTCGATGACCGAAGACGCTCGCGATTCGGCTCGGTCGATCAAGCTGTCGATTGGCTGCGTCGCTCGACGGCGAGATTCTTCGTAGATCTGGCGAGCTCGCTCGTTGACGGAGTTCCGAATTTGGTCGTCCCGTAGCAGCGGAATCTTGCGAGTCTCAACGGTTGGTGCAGCAGGAGCCGTGGGTGCCGTTGTTGTCGCGGGCTGGGTGTCGGCCGCGAAATCAAATGGTTTCACTCCGCCGCTACTTCCGGTGCGAGCTTCGACCTGGTTCTGAAACTGGTTGGCCAGATTCGTGGTCTGGGAAGCGAAACTGTCGCGAGCGCTATCAAGCTGGTCGGTGATGTCTGAGAATGGAGAATAGTCCGCCTCACCGGTTGTGCCTGAGAATGGCGAGCCGACGGACTGAGGTGTATTGGATTCCGAAGCAACGGGAGCATCGTTAGGCCACGATATCGAACCGAAGTCTGAGTCCGGTTCTTCCGGGGCCGAATCGTCTGCAAACGGATTCCAAATCGGCGCGTCCAACGACGAATTGGGCGGAGCAGGAACACCCTCGTCAATCAAATCGTTCCACTCGTCTGTGGTCGAACGCAATCGCTCTCGCGCCTGGCCGAACATACCCGAGCCTGCTTCCGTCAGTGAATCAAGACCCGTGTCCGATCCATTGTTCGCCAGCAGATTGCGTGCAGAATGAGCCGTCATCGCTCGAGCAAGTTCCGGGCGCATTGCCAGATCTTCGGGGCTCATGTTGCGAATGTCGGCGTAAGCCAGACCCATCGATGCCTGCGGTGCACGCGCCACCATGTAGAAACCATCGTTGGAGTGAACGACGTGATATTGGAGGCTTGTGTAAACGACTGCAGCTCCAGCCATCGCTCCCAAAATGAACGGTTTGAATCTGGACATAGCGTTGCTCCTGATGACTTGGTTGTTGCACGAAGCAGGCGGACGCGATCTGGGCGCCCGGCCAATGCCGCACACAAAAACGGTAGCACGGAGCAAAGTTCAGCAGCAGTAAATCTGAACGAGATTCGATGTTTCGACGAGAACCGCAAGTCGCCGCGCGCCAGAGTTCCCGCAGGCGCGACAAGACAAACAACACGCGAAGCTTCGCGCGGTTACGCACGACGGACAAGCCGCAGACTTTGACACCTACACCTGTAAGTCGACTACCACTTCCATCCACGCCAACTACGCGCCGACGTTGATTCGGCGCAGCAGGTTCAGGACTTTCAGGCTCATTGGCGTAAGCCGCGTGCGATTGAACTGGTCGCCCAGTTTGCGGATGGCTTCAGCCTGAGTCGGATAAGGGTGAATCGTGCCGGCAATCTTTCCCAGACTGATTCCGTTTACCATTGCCAGCGTCACTTCGGAAATCATGTCGCCGGCGTTCTCAGCCACAATGGTTGCTCCAACAATCTTCCCAGTTCCTTTCGCTGTGTGGATTTTGACGAACCCTTCTTCCTGCCCTTCCAACAACGCGCGGTCCACATCAGAGAAATGCTGGATGTACGTATCGATCGCGACACCATCCCGTTTGGCATCGGCTTCATACATGCCCACATGGGCGATCTCCGGCGATGTGTATGTCGCCCACGGGATGATGAGATCGCTGGCCTTCTTCTTTCCGAACGGGCCGACCGCAAACAGAGCGTTCTGAATCACGATGCGTGCCTGAAAATCGGCCGTATGCGTGAACTTAAACTTCGAACAAATATCACCCGCGCCGTAGATGCGAGGATTCGTCGTCTGCAGGTTGTCGTTAACCTCAACGCCACTGCGGTCGTACTTCACGTTTACTTTTTCAAGATCCAGGCCCGCAGTGTTGGGAGCTCGCCCGACCGCGATTAGCAGCTGATCAACGACAACGTCAGCTGGCTGGCCGTTCTGCATGACGCTAACACGAATGGCTCCGTCGTCTGCCGGGCTGATTTTCATGTCCTGACTGCTCAGCAGTAAGTTGATGCCATCGTGTTTGAACTGTTCCTGCACAACAGCCGCGGCATCGGGATCCTCCCGCGTCAGAATGTGGTCTCCCTGCTCGAACAAAAATACCTCACTACCAAATCGAGCGAACGACTGAGCCATCTCACATCCGATGGGACCACTGCCCACGATGCCGAAGCGTTTTGGTAATTCGGTAAGCGAAAACAGGTTCTCATTGGTCAGGTAATCAACACTGTCCAGCCCTGGAATCGGCGGTGCTGCCGCTCGAGCCCCCGTCGCGACGACCGCTTTCCTGTACTTGAGATCTGTGACGGTACCGTCGCTACGCGTCACGCGGATGGTCTCGCCATCAACAAACGAACCTTGCCCGAAGTACATGTCGATTCCCATTTCGGAAAACCGCATGGCTGAATCGTTGGGGCTAATCTTCGCACGCAGACGCCGCATACGTTCCATGGCTTTACCAAAATCGACTGTCACTTCGCCGGCAACGTTGACGCCGAACGGTGCTGCATCTCGGACCGTTGCAGCGATACGCCCGCTGCGAATGATTCCCTTAGATGGCACGCAGCCCACGTTCAAACAGTCGCCGCCCATGAGTTCGCGTTCAATCAGCGCGACGCGAGCACCCAGGCCTGCGGCCGCAGCAGCGGTGACCAGCCCGGCTGTTCCGGCTCCAATCGCGACCAGGTGATAGGGCTTCGTCGGCGTTGGATTGACCCAGTCCGTGGGATGCACATTCGCCTGCAGTGCGATGTTGTGTTCGTCCAGAGGTTGCAGTTGAACTAGTTCAGAAGTCATGGCAATTTCAATTCTTCCAACAGTGTAGATCGCCCCGTTCTGCCCGGGCGACGTGTCTCGTTTCTCGCACGTGGCGACCTGCCCACGCAAGTCAGGTGCACCAAGCATCACTGATCTTACACGCAGAGCGGCAGGATGTGCTAACGTCTAACACGAGTAGCCGTAATGACCCAATCGCACACACCACCGCTGGAGAAGTAAAGTGGCGGAGAGCTATGCCCAAAGCATGTCCGCCGCAGCCCGCGCGGCATCGCGGCAGCTGCTGTTAGCCAGCGGCCAGGCGAAGTCCGACTGGCTGGCTCGTGTTGCGGATGCGATTCGAGTGAACTCGGCTGACGTTCTGGAAGCGAACGCAGCCGACCTCGCGCGAACCGAAGAGTTTGGTTTGTCGGCGGCAATGGTCGACCGACTGACGCTCTCAGTCGAACGGTTAGAATCCATCGCCGCAGCGGTCGAAGAAATTCAATCCCTGCCCGATCCCGTCGGCGAAGTGATTGACGGCAGCATTCGGCCAAACGGTCTCCGAGTCACTCGGGTTCGTGTTCCGATGGGCGTCGTGTTCTTCATCTACGAATCGCGACCGAACGTCACCATCGACGCGGCCACACTGTGCGTCAAAAGCGGCAACGCAGTCATTCTGCGTGGCGGCAAAGAAGCAGCCAACACAAACCGCGCGTTCCACAAGTTGCTGACCGACACATTGGCCGCCAGCGGTCTGCCAACCGGAGCCGTTCAATTCGTCGATCGGCCCGAGCGCGAATTAGTGGGCGAGTTCCTCAAGCTGGGGAACCTGATCGACGTCGCCATTCCGCGCGGTGGCCGGTCACTCATCCAGCGTGTTTCGAACGAAGCGACGATGCCGGTTATTCGGCACTTCGACGGAATCTGCCATATCTATGTCGATGAATTCGCCGACCTGCAGCGTGTTCCCGCCATCGTGATCAACAGCAAGTGCCAGCGACCAGGCGTGTGCAATGCGGCCGAATCTCTGCTGGTTCACTCGGCCGTCGCCGACACGCTGGTTCCAGGGCTGGCCGCCGAATTGATCTCAGCGGGCGTCGAATTGCGAGGCTGCCCAAAGTGCTGCCAGTTGGTTCCGGAGTTCAAACCGGTGACCGCGGAGGACTACGGAACTGAGTATCTGGATCTGATTCTGTCGGTTCGGGTGGTCGATTCTTTGGATCAGGCGATTGAACACATCGACCGGTACGGTTCGGGGCATACGGAGGCGATTCTGACGAATGACGTCTCAAATGCCCGCAAATTCACGACTTTGGTCGATGCAGCCGCGGTGGTTGTGAACGCGAGTACCCGGTTCAATGATGGCGGAGAACTGGGTCTGGGGGCGGAAATTGGCATTAGCACCGACAAATTTCACGCTCGGGGTCCATGTGGACTGCGTGAACTGACGAGCTACAAGTATTTGGTGGAAGGTTCCGGCCAGACCCGCTGAGATTGATCAGCTTGGTCGGGGGGAACACGGCCGTCGGGGACTTTTCCCGGTTTTTGGCCACCAAACGACGTGGAAACGGTTGGCAAGCGTGGCTATGATGTCCCGCTTCCCCAAACGGGCCTAAACTGGCTCAGCGGAATACGGAACAGAGAAATGCCTAAGCAAAAGACACACAAAGGGATGGCGAAGCGGTTCAAATTGACCGCCAAAGGCAAGGCTAAGCACAAGAGTGCTTACCGGGGCCACCTCCTGAGTCACAAGAACGGTAAGCGTAAGCGTCGCCTTGGCGTTGACGGTGTTATCGAAGGTACCGTCGCCAAGACAATCGCGGATGCTTTGCGTCCGGGTGCCTAAAGACTGTATGTCCTCACCAGATTTCTGGTGTGCAGGATGAACCCGTCAGGTTCGCAGCCTTGCTGAACCTTCGGCCAAGTTTTACTCCTCGTTGAAGTGCGTCCCGTAAGCGGATGCATCGCTGGTTAAGAGATATGAGAGTTCGCTACGGAAAGGCTCGCGCACGAGCCAAGAAACGTCTTTTCCGAGAAGCCCGTGGTAACGTCGGTGGACGCAGCAAGCTGTTGCGAACCGTCAAAGAGACCGTCATTCGGTCTCGTGCCTACGGATACCGTGACCGCCGCGTTCGGAAGCGAGACTTCCGCCGTCTGTGGATTACTCGTATCACAGCCGCTTGCCGAGCCAACAATACTTCGTACTCAGCCTTCATCTGCAACCTGAAGAAGGCCGAAGTCGAACTGAACCGCAAGATGCTCAGTGAAATCGCGATTCACTCGCCGGACATGTTCACGAAGATCGTCGAACTCGTCACGAAGTGAGTCAGTTGAAATGGCCTCGTGGCGTTTGGCTACGAGGCTCTTTCGTTTTGTGGCCGAATTCGCCAAAGTGCGGCTTCGGCTTTTTTTACGTCCGCTTGTCGGGCCCTGCCCGTTCTGAAGTGAGTTGAACTCATGGACCTTCTTGCCACATTCGACCAATTCGAAAAGGACGCCATCGCGGCTATCGACGCCGCCGATTCTGCGGACGCACTGGAAGAGGTTCGCATCCAATTCCTTGGCAAGAAGAAGGGTCGCCTGCGCGATCTTCAGGCGGGGATGAAGAACGCGACTCCGGAAGAACGACCGGTTGTTGGGAAGAAGTTCAACGAAGCCAAGAACAAAGTTCAGGCTCACTTCGATTCCGCCAAGTCCAATCTGGACACACCCAAGGCTGCCGTCGAGGGTCTGGATGTCACGTTGCCTGGCAAGAAGTATCAGCTTGGCCGGCGTCATCCGCTTACGCAAACGCTGGATACGTTCAAAGATCTGATGGGCCGGTTCGGCTTCACCGTGGTCGATGGTCGTGAGATCGAAGACGAACACCACAACTTCAAAGCACTGAACATCCCGGAAGATCACCCCGCACGTGATCCGCTGGACAACTTCTACCTGGCCGCCGCGCAGTCAGCGGCGGGCGGCCCAATGCTGCTGCGTAGCCAGACATCCACGGTTCAAATTCGAACCATGGAAAAGACCGCGCCTCCGATTCGTATCGTCTCACTGGGTCGCGTTTATCGACCAGATACCTGGGACGCGACGCACTCACCAATGTTCCACCAGATGGAAGGTCTGATGGTGAGCGAAACGGTCAACATGGCAGAGCTGAAAAGTGTGCTGTCGATGTTCGCCAGAGGTTACCTGGGTGAAGACGTTGAGATTCGGTTCCGTCCGTCCTTCTTCCCGTTCACCGAACCGTCCGTCGAAGTGGACATGAAGTGGGGCGACACGTGGCTGGAAATCGGTGGCGCCGGGATGGTCGATCCAAACGTGTTCAAAGCCGTCGGCTACGACCCTGAAAAAGTCTCCGGCTTCGCATTCGGCCTGGGCGTCGAACGCTTCTGCATGAAGCGCCACGAGATCAACGACATCCGCCGCTTCTACGAAAACGACGTCCGCTTCCTCTCCCAATTCTAGGCAAGCAACGTTCCGTTGCATCGGTATCCGGTGGGGTTGGTGGTTAGCGCTGGCGGTCGCTGGGCCGGTTGAACGGTGCTGCGTGTCGTAGACTAGAAGTCCGGCATCTCATTCCGTCGAGCGACAATCTTCGAACCTTTAAGCCCTGTTTGGCCAACAGACGTGTTCCGTAGTTTCAGATGCCGGGCTTCTCGAACCTGGCAAACAAACGCGTTCCGCACCAACTCGCGCGCACCGTAAGAACCAACATGCCCCCGCTATCACTGCAACAACTTGATCGCGTCAACGTTGTCGGCACCAGTGGCAGCGGCAAGTCAACGTTCGCAAGGAAACTGGCTGAGCTTCTTGGTTCCCCACACATCGAGATGGACCGGCTGTACCACAAACCGAACTGGGAAGAATCGACGCCGGACGAGCTGGTTGAAAAACTCAACAAGGCACTCGCCCCCGACCGCTGGATTCTGGACGGTAACTACCACAGCAAGTCGTTCAAAACCAAATGGTCACGAGCCACAGCCATCATCTGGCTGGACATGTCGTTTACCCGAAACGTCACGCAGGCAACTCAGCGAGCGATCCGCAGGATCCGAACAAAGCAGGAATTGTGGCCCGGAACCGGCAACCGCGAAACGTTCCGGCGGACATTCATGAGCCGCGAGTCCGTGCTGCTATGGACGCTGACTTCTTACCACCGAGTCAAACGCCGCTACGCAGCGATTGAGGCTAACCGCGGCGAATTCAACCACGTCCCATTTCTCCGCCTGCGCGGCCGTGCGGCATCGGAGGCGTTTCTGCAGGATGTGGCCACACTGCGTGGAATCTGAATCCATCGGGCAAAGTCACCAGCGTCCATAAAAGCCTGCTTCTTGCGATAGGCGACCGTCAGCCGTTTGATTGAACAAACAACCATCCGCTAAAACTCATGTGTCTGACATCGGAATGATGTCCGATCACGATTTCGATATCAAAATACAGACGTCCGAAGGGACCTGGACATGAACTCTCGCAGTCGACACCTGCCTCTTTCTCTTGCCGCAATCCTCTTTTGTATGGCGTTCAACTTGGTCAATACCTCGCAAGCGATCGCGCAATCCAATCCGTTTCTGAATCGATACACGGCGAAATTCGGCATTCCGCCCTTCGATCGGATTCAGACCAAACACTACGTGCCGGCGTTCGAGAAAGGCATGGCCGATCACCTGAAGGAGATCGACGAGATTGCCAATAATTCGGAGCCAGCGACGTTCGAGAACACGATTGTTGCTCTCGATGAGACAGGCAAGCTTCTGGACAAAGTTGCAAATGTATTCTTCAACCTGAGCAGTTCGAACACGAACGAAGAGATTCAAAAGATCCAATTGGAGATCTCCCCCAAGCTCTCCGCCCACGAAGACAAAATCCTGCTGAACGAAAAGCTCTTCAAGCGAGTCAATAAAGTATGGGAAGCCCGCAAGGCCACCGGATATCAGCAAGAGGCGTTTCGCCTACTCGAAGAAACCTTCAAGCAGTTCAAACGCGGAGGCGCGTTGCTGTCTGAAGAAGACAAAGAGAAAGTCACGAAGATTAACTCCGAGATCGCAACGCTCTCGGTCAAGTTCGGACAGAACCTCCTGGACGAAACCAATGCGTACAAGATGTTCATCGCCGACAAGAAAGAACTTGATGGGCTTCCCGACGCGATCATCAGCGCCGCTGCGGACGCTGCAACAGAAGCTGGCGAAGAGGGCAAGTGGCTGTTTACTCCGCATCGCAGCAGCATGTATCCGTTCCTGACCTATTCGACCAACCGAAAGCGGCGCGAAGAGATTTACAACGCGTACGTCATGCGAGGCGACAACGGGAACGACGAAGACAACAAGCAGATCGTTGCCAGGCTGGCGTCCCTGCGTTTCCAGCGAGCACAACTGCTAGGTTACCCCACGCACGCTCATTACATCCTCGAAGAGCACATGGCGAAGGAACCAGCCAAGGTTTACGAATTGCTGATGAAGCTTTGGAAGCCAGCGCTTGCTCGAGCGAAACAGGAAGTCGCCGACATGCAGGAAATTGCGGACTCGGAAGGTGGTGACTTCAAGATCGCCGGCTGTGACTGGTGGCACTACGCCGAAAAGGTTCGAGCCAAGAAGTACGCGCTCGACGAAGAAGATCTGAAACCTTACTTCAGTCTCAAGGCGACTCAGCAGGGAGCCTTCGCTGTCGCCAATCGACTCTTCGGTGTGACATTCACCGAAATGGACGGCGTGGAACTCTATCACCCAGACGCTCAGGTCTTCGAAGTAAAGAACTCCGACGGTTCTCATTTGGGTGTCTTCATCGCCGATTACTACACGCGAAAGAGCAAACGCGGCGGTGCGTGGATGAGTAACTTCCGCGACCAATCGAACCTCAAGGAACAGGTTCGTCCGATCGTCGTCAACGTTTGCAACTTCGCTCCACCCGTCGGCGACCAGCCTTCACTGCTAACGTTCGAACAAGTCACAACGCTATTCCACGAGTTCGGTCACGCGCTCCATGGCTTGTTGACCAACACCAAATACCAGTCGCTGTCGGGCACGAACGTCCCACGCGACTTCGTCGAGTTCCCCGCTCAGATTCTCGAACACTGGGCCAGCGAACCCAGCGTGCTCAAGGAATACGCGCTGCACTACAAGACTGGCGAACCGATTCCGGATGAGCTGATTAAGAAGATTCAAAACGCTTCCAAGTTCAATCAGGGATTCGCAAACACGGAGTACCTCGCTGCGTCATTGCTGGACATGGATTGGCACACGCTGGACACGGCAGAAGTTCAGGACACCGCCGAGTTCGAGAAGAAGTCGTTGGCCAAAATCGGTTTGATTGATGAGATCGAATCCCGCTACCGCAGCACTTACTTCTCACACATTTTCGCCGGTGGTTACTCGTCCGGGTATTACAGCTACATCTGGTCGGCGGTTCTGGACTCCGATGGCTTCTCCGCCTTCAAAGAGTCCGGCGATCTTTTCAATCCGGACCTCGCGTCGAAGTATCGTCGCTTCGTACTCGAAGCTGGTGGAACATACGAGGCAATGGACGCCTACAAATCGTTCCGCGGCAGCGAGCCAAAGATCGAACCCCTGCTCAGGAAACGAGGATTGGACGGAAGCGGTTCCGGCAAATGACGGAAGTAGGGTCCGCTGTGCGGACCGGTCTGCTTCAAATGGTCCGTACAGCGGACCCTACAACGAACGAAGCCCCGGTAGAAATTTCCCGGGGCTTCTCGCTTTGCAACGATGTGTTCGAAATTAGCCGTCAACACGCGGAGTTCGCGCGGCAACGGGAGGCGTGAAGAAAGTTTGAATTGCTCATCGCTACACACGTTAATGTGCCGAGACGAGCGATTTAGCGCGGGAATCTACTTTCTTTGAAAGGCGTGGTCCTATTGCCCTCTCGCCTGCTCCGAACCCACCGCTTTACCCGAACGCGGAGTCGTTGCCTTCCTGGGTCTCACTTCCCTGGGTGGCAGCGTGATGACCAGAGTCGATGGCTTGAGCGATTTCAGGTAGCTCGCGGGCAGGACCGTTTCCCAATCCTCCAAAATCGCCAAGGAAGTCTTGCCGTCCAGGCTCTTCCGAGCTTCATCCACCGAGACCTTCGCGCCCGATGGTGTTGAGAATTTCAGTTGATCGACCGCGTAGACTGTCCTCCCGCCGATGTCAGTCGATGGATCAAGCGTCTTGATCGCCTTTTCCGTCCACTTGATCACCACGGAGCGAGCGTTAACGCTTAGCTTGGCGGTTGCCTGACGCGGCGGTCGAAGACTCACTTTGGCCAGGCTTTGCTGGCCACCAATTTTCATCAGCTCTTCGTCTGTGGGTGGCTCTTCGCCCTTCTTCGTCACAATCTTCGTGATGTTCATTCCAATCACCGGACCGGCCCCTCGGCGAGGCGGTAGTTGCACCTTGGGAGACAGAACCCCCAACACTTTTCCATTCTGGTCGGTGACGGCTGGGCAAATCGCCTTGACCAATTGAAACGATGCGACTCTCCTGGCCGCCGGATCGGCCTTAGCGATAAACTTCGCGGCCTTTTCCGTCGCCCCTTGTACCGTTAGTCGGCTGCCATCAAATCTCGGGAACACACCGTCCACATTTTGGACAATGCTTCGGGTCAGCTCTTCGCCTGTGACGTTCCCCGGCACGTACGTATCGCTCATGCTTTGTACCCGGAGCGGTACGTTCAGCCGCAGTAGAACTTTTTCGAGCAACTCCTGTGGGAACCCGTCCGGCAGAGTGAATACGCCGTCGGCACCAAGCTTGATCGGCGCCTTGGGCCTCACCGATTTGAGCAACGTAGCAAGACTCTCCCGGTTGATCGAAGCATCCAGCCCATAGGTTTTTGAGGATCCTCTTGGATCGTTCTGCCCTGATGCCTTCTGCTGACCAACAACCACGGCGGGAGCGCTGCCCGCTTCCGCATCGGCACTCTTCGTGTCAATCATCAGACCGGCTGTCGGCTGAGCCAATACGCCGTTTAACCCAAACGTACCGGCCGCCAACAACACGGACACCGCAACCACCACTACGGCGGGCAGACTCATCGAACTCGTTTTCATCAGTTCAGTTCCTGCAAGCTTCACGACTGAAGGGGAAAGCAACCCAGCGGTGCTCTGGGCTGCAGCCGCCTGCACCACAGATTGCGCGATCGCCGGAGCCACCGTGGCCGACGCCGTTTGAGTCGAGAGTGCCATCACCGTTAACGCACCGAGAGCAACTCCACGTTTCGCAAGGCGAACACGAAGCTCCTGTCGACCACGCTTAATCCGACCATCCGCCGCGCCCTGAGTAATTCCCAACGCCTCAGCAATCTGCCGGCTCGTCTGGCCAAGAAAGTAGAACCGAACCAGCACGTCCCGATACTTCCCAGGCAACGCATGGAGCTCTTCATCCACCGCCTGTTCATCGAAACGTTGTTCGAGATCTGAAAACTGATCCCGTGCTGCCACCGGTTCCGCCGTCAAAGCCAGATCCTTTCGGTGATGTTTCCGAGCGAGGTTCATCGACAGTCGATAAGCCACGCCACACAACCAACTCGGCAGCGACCTGCGATCCCGTGTTTTGATCTTCCCCGCCTTCTCCGCCAGCACGAGAAACGTGGCCTGAAACGCATCCTCCGCATCATGCCGATTCTTCAACACGCGCAGGCAAACGCCCATCACCAGCTTTCCGTACCGCTCCACCAGTTCTCCAAACGCAGCCTCACACTGCGTCTTGCAGAACCGCTTCAGGAGGTCCGGATCATTGAGGGAAGAAAGTGAATCGCTCATCGCTACACACATTAATGTGCTGAGAATGCACCTTCGGCGCGGAATTCAGAATTTTCGTCAGACGAAGTCCTGACGCGTTTCTGCGTTTCCGTATCCGCGGCGATGAAAGCTGCCGAACCAGTCGACGGCATCCATACCACGCAGGCTTTGATCTACAGCTGAATCTTCCCGTCGCAGTGCCGGCAGGCGACTTTCATTCCGGTGTACTTTAAAGCCGCCCGGACTTCTTCTGAACAGTGCGGACACTTGCCGTAAAGTGCAGTTACCTCGACGTTCTCATCGTAGGAGAACGGTGACCGGCAGAACTTACATTGCACCTTTTGGCCAATGTACTTGTTGTGAACTCGCAGTTCTTTGTCGCACGATGTGCAGAGGACGTAATTGCCGTTCGGGACCAATTCAACCATGGTCTCGATCTCCTGAAGCGGAATAAATGCAGGTATCTCTACACTGTCCGCTTTGAGTTCGGGATTCAAGAGCGTGCGGCATTCCTGACAGTGAATCAGGTTCTCGGGCATGTTCACACCACATTGTGGGCAAGCTCCTCCGGGCCATGCTGGCATATTCCCGCTCCTCTTGTTTCTAGCTCTTCGCTGCGAGACACATCAATCGCTTGAAGGTTCGCAGATAAAGTCTTCCGTTTGCGACCGCCGGGGTTGCGTAGCTTTGTGCGCCGAGGGACGTTCGTCCAAGCAGCTTGAATTCAGGGGCCGCAGCAACAACGACAACATCACCTGACTCACTAACACAATAAAGCTTCCCATCAACACAGATGGGCGAACCACTAAAGTTCCCCCTGACGCGATCTCTCCACACTTCCTTGCCATCTTTTGGATCGAGGCAAACCACGATTCCGCGATCAGTCCACAGAAACAACCGTCCGCCGTGTTCGACGGGGGTCGGTACGTAGGGCAGAGTCGTCTGTCGTCTTATTCTAACGCGCTCCGTCGGATTGACATCCAATTTTGGATCAACTCCGAACAGCAATTTCCCCTGACTACCGGAACCGCACGATGCGAATATCAATCCGTTGGCAAAGACGGGAGATGCGACCGTTCGCATAGGGAACGGTTCCGTTTTCCAGTTGAGCTTCCCGGATCGTGGATCCAGGCTGCACACACCCATCGCGCCGCTAACGCAAATCAACTGGGCCTGCCCGTCGATGACGTGAATCATTGGAGTGGCGTAGGACGTTTTTCGGAACTCGCGTTTGGTTCGCCACGCAAGTTCGCCGCTGGATTTCTTGAACGCCAAAATTTCGCTGGGCCCCATCTGATCGTTGGGCAGGATGACCAGGTCTTCGAACAAGATTGGCGACGAACCCTGACCATGTTGGCTGGTAAACGGGCCGAGTTCTTTCGTCCAGACAAGCGTTCCATCGAAGTCAAACGCCACCAACTTATGCTGCTTCTCGTCCGCGAATGCGACGTAGACCATCTTGCCGTCCGTCGCAGGCGTTCCGGAAGCCCAGCTGCTTTTCTTGTGCAGGTGCGATGACTCCAGACTGATACCCTTCACCCAGATGGTGTCGCCTGTTGTGGCGCTAAGGCATCGGAGTTGGCGAAGCGTTCCGCCCGTCGCCGCGTCTGGAATCGCTGTCGTCAGGAACAGTTTCTCGCCCCACACAATTGGGGACGAATGTCCTTTGCCCGGGATATCGACCGTCCAGGCGTAGTCTTTCTCAGACCACTGATCCGGCAAGCCTGCCTGAGAACCAGTTCCTGCCCCATTCTCGCCACGAAAACGCGGCCAGTTTTCCTGAGCACTAACTGAACCAACAATGCCAACGACAATTGCGGCCAATATTGTTGTTTTGCCCAAACCGGCAAGGCTCATGCGTGACCCTATCTCTTCCCAAACCTGTACACTCTAGAATAGTCATGTCTTCGGAGAGTGCAAGATGCGGCCATTTCAGCAGCACAACTGATCTATCAAGTGTAGACGCTTTGAACGGCCTGTGGTCTCGTCTAAGCTGGCACGTTCCTTTTCCCTCGGGTACTTATTGAATGGATGACTCTTCAACCACAACCGGTTCTGCCGTCGACTGGGGCTACCTGCTCGGCTGGGACGGACGCGGATGGCACGACATGGTCCGACTGGCACCCACCCAGGTCACCACCATCGGACGCGCGCCAACCAACAAGGTTGTGCTGCGCGACGATATCTGCAGTCGGAACCATTGCGAGATCTTCAAAACCAACGAACAGTGGTTCCTGCGGGATCTGGACAGCCGAAACGGCACGACGATTGGCGGCGAACAGGTCGAAGGCGACTGGCCGCTTGAACCAGGCCAGGTTATTGAAATAGGCGGAACCCAGCTAGCGTTTACTGACGACCCGACAGAACTACCCGAGTCGCCGCAGGTTGATGACGACACCGACACACGCGCGGGGCAACTGGATGAAGAACCAGCAATCCTGTCGCGCAAGGACCACGCGAGCTTCCAGTCTGCCGGCGGGGCGGAACTTGCGAAGCTTTACAAACTCGGACTCCAACTTGGCGCGGCGAAGTCGCGGCAGGCACTCGCAGATGTTGTGCTCACCAGCCTTGCTGACGAAACCGTCGCCGACATTGCCGCAATACTTCTGATCAAGGAAGGCAAAGAGCTGGAGCCACATTCAAAGCACCTGAAAGTGGCCGCTTACTACTCGCGAGACGATCAGCCTTACCACAGACTCTCAGCCAGCCTGTCCGACATCGTTGTCAGGGACCATGAAGCCATCCTGGCTCGCGATGTCTCTGAAGACACCAAACTCGCCGTGTTCGACAGCCTTGGCGAACTGAAAGCCATGAGCGTCATCTGTGCTCCGATTCGGTGTGGCGATCGGTTCCATGGACTCGTCCATCTGTACTCAGCCAACCCGGACAACCCGCTGGACGAGAACGAACTCAACTTCACCGTCGCCGTCGCTGACCAGATGGCAACAGCCGTTGATCAGCTGAAAGAACGCGAGTCACTGGCCAGCGGTCTTGCACAGGCAGAGGTTCAAAAGAAAAACCTGATTGACCAACTGGAAATCGCCAGCGAAATCATCGGCCAAAGCCCGGCAGTTGAAGATCTGCGAAAGCAAATCGGACTGTTGGCTCCGACCGAAGCCACCATCCTGATTCGCGGAGAAAGCGGTACCGGCAAAGAACTGGTCGCCCGGTCGATACACATCCACGGCAGCCGCAGTGCCGGACCTTTTGTCTGCATGAACTGCGCAGCTTTGAACGAGAGTCTCCTCGAGAGCGAGCTGTTCGGTCATGAAAAAGGCGCATTTACCGGCGCGACGGAAAAGACCGCCGGTCGGTTCGAACAGGCTCATAAGGGAACACTGTTTCTGGATGAGATTGGCGAGATGGCTCCGGCAATCCAGGCGAAGTTCCTGCGGGTGCTGGAAGGTCATCCGTTTGAACGGGTTGGAGGGCGCAAGCCGGTGCAAGTCGATGTGCGTGTCGTGGCCGCAACCAACAGAGATCTCGAAGAAGCTGTTGAGGCAGGTGAGTTCCGCAGTGACTTGTACTTCCGTCTGAACGTCGCAGAAATTCACGTCCAGTCACTGAAGGACCGGGACGGCGACATTCCCCTGCTGGCTGAGTTCTTCCTGAAGAAATTTGTACAGAAAACCGGCCGGCCGATTAGTGGCTTCACCAAAGACGCCATGCAGCTGATGCTGGAATATTCGTGGCCGGGGAATGTCAGAGAACTGCAGAACACAATTGAACGCACAGTCATCCTGTGCGGCGGTGAACTGGTCTGTGCGTCAGATATCCAGTTGTCTCGACTGAACCGAAAAGCGGAAGCCCACCAGCCGCAGGCAGGCGACCAGCCGTGGACCCCATCAGCGATCGCTGACCTGGAACGCCAGCACATCCTGGCAACCCTGGACCACACAGATTGGAACAAGTCCAAGGCATCTCAGCTGCTGGGAATTGAACGCTCAACGCTGGACCGAAAACTGAAACGGTACCAGGTCAGTCGACCAGGCAGCTAACTTTGGGAATGCCTGAGTGTGAACTGTGAGTCTTTTTCGAACGCGCTTTGGCAGATCCGCACAGTTGGCGTGAAATTGCCTCTCCGGCGTGCGAGATTCCGTTTCGTCTGCCGTTTTTTTTGTTGACATTTCGCACCCTCCCCTCAAGAATCAACCCGTCCGTGCTGTCGTACTTCCGTTAAGTTGTTGCAGGCTTCCAGACTCGAACGTCCCACGACCTCCGATCTGCTGGGACTCGTCTTTGTCGTTGAACACGACCAATTTTCTGCACCGGTTGTACGCACCACTCTTGCTGTTAACGATGGTAAAATGGGAGAGTTGCGTCACTATGTCGGTATCGCAAACCACAACCACTGAAGCCAACCCTGGCTTTGATATTTCTGCTTACTGTGACGATCTTGGAGAACAATTCGAAGAAGAGATTCGATCACTTGGAGTGAACCCTTCTGAGCCAACAGGTGCAAAGCCTGGCTCTGAAGAGAAGGTGACCATGCTTGCAGCTCGGTATGCTGCAGGATTGCCACTTTGGCACAACGATGACTGCTACGACCACGGTCCGGGTAGCATCGGAGCACTGCTGTTCGGCGGCCTCGGAGCTGAAGAGCCTGCCAAGGCAGCAGCCCTCGTCTAAGCTGTCTGATTGACAGGCTTCAAAGACAAACAACAAAAGGCGAGCAACATCGGTTGCTCGCCTTTTTCTATTCCATCAGATCTCTAAGTGAACCAACTGTCGCCTGAGCGTTATTCAGGTGGTTCTTCGATGGCCGTGATTTCCAGCTTCAACAATCCAGCGGGAATGTCAGCTTCGACAACATCGCCAACCTTCTTGCCCATCATTGACTGAGCGATCGGGCTACTGGTGAGAATCTTCATAATCTCGCCGTCGTAGTCTTCTTCTCCCGGCCCGACCAGTTCGTACTGCTCTTCCATTCCGTCAGAGAGGTCTTTGACAGTGATGAGACTTCCGAATGTGACAACGCCCTTGGGCATGTTGGCTCGGTCAACAATCTGACAACCATTCAGCAGCGTTTTCAGCTGAGCGACTTTTGCAGCAACCATACCCTGCTGTTCACGCTGAGCGTGATACTCAGCATTTTCCTTCAGGTCGCCCTCTTCGCGTGCCTCTTTGATCCTCTCAGTGATCTCGGGCAGCACTTCCTCTTCCAATACCCTGATCTCTTCTTTCTTCTTTTCGTAGCCAGCGCGAGAGATTGGTTGGCGTTCCATTGTTCTTTTCCTTCAAGCCAAACAGAAAGGCCGGAGCGAAATGACTGCTCCGACCTATCCGGATTATAACAAAGCCCGACCGGCGGGCGACCGCTTAAGCCACCCCCGGACCTCGCTTTTCTGACGCCCGAATCAGCCGATCTGCTGCCACGTACCATCTTTCGCACTCGCCAAGACCGACTCGCAGACCTTCTGAGTCTCCAAAGCGTCCCGGAAAGTTGGAGGACATGCAGTACCGTCGTTCACAGCCTGCAGGAAATCCGCCACCTGGTGAACGAAAGTGTGTTCGTAGCCAATCTGCAGACCAGGAACCCACCACTTATCCATGTAAGGCTGTTCGCCGTCGTGGTCAGTCACATGAATCGAACGCCAGCCTCGCAGCTTGCCTTCGTCGCTGTGGTCGAAGTAGTCCAGACGGTGCAGATCATGCAGATCCCACTTAATAGACGCGTTCTCGCC
The DNA here is from genome assembly GCA_964485095.1 of uncultured Planctomycetaceae bacterium. Lineage (GTDB taxonomy): Bacteria > Planctomycetota > Planctomycetia > Planctomycetales > Planctomycetaceae > CAYNWT01. The sequence goes on from CAZAIB010000004.1 coordinate 48,413, forward strand.
ATTCACTTCGAACGTGTAAAGCGCCTTGTGGCCACGGGCGTAGCGAGTGGATTCGAACAGTCCCATAGAACCGTTGCCAAACCGGCACAGGAAGGCACACGCGTCGTCGATGCTGACTTTCTCTACTTTGCCGGTCTCGGCGTGCATGCGTTCTTTGACAAACGTTTCTGTCATCGCACTGACTGTCGTGATGTTGCCATTCAACCAAAGTGCAGTGTCGATGCAGTGAGCCAACAGGTCACCCGTCACACCTGAACCGGCTGCCGCCGCGTCCAGTCGCCACAACGCGGCCCCACCCTGCGGCACGTCTTCTGCAATGGTCCAGTCCTGCAGGAAGTTGGCTCGGTAATGGAAGACTCGACCCAACCGACCTTCATCAATCAGCTGCTTGGCCATGGTCACAGCCGGAACGCGACGGTAGTTGTACCAAACGGTGTTGGCAACGCCCGCTTTATCGATGACGTCGCACATCTCTTCGCCTTCAGCGACCGTCATCGACAGCGGCTTCTCACAAAGAACCATCTTGCCAGCCTTAGCTGCAGCGATGGCAATTTCGGCGTGCGTATTGTTGGGCGTGCAAATATCGATCGCGTCGATGTCATCGCGTTCGATCAGCTTCTTCCAATCGGTTTCGTATGACTCGTACTGCCATTTCTCAGCGAACGCCTTCGCGTTCTCTTCGTTCCGACCACAGATGGCTTTCAGAACCGGCCGAATACCCGGATCGAAAAAGTCATTAACGCGTTTGTAACCGTTGGAGTGTGTCCGACCCATAAAGCCGTAGCCCACGACGCCGATGTTGAGTTCTTTCATGATGTATTCCTCTGTGTGAAGACCGGGGCCACCGATGTCGCGGAGCCGGATAATACGCAGTATTGCTGTCGACGATTCTCGCTGGGAACGCCCATCAATTCCAGCGACCAGCGAGCCATGTGACCTTTTGCCCGATTCTGGTACGCTCAAGTGGCATGAGTCCAACCTTCGTTTGAACATCCATGTACGCAGTACAATCGCCGTGCCTCAAATAATCTCAGACCGGGCAGAAGCTCACTGTGGTCACGTGAACGGCGTGATGGGGCTGGCGTTCTCGTCTGATTCAAAAACTCTTATCAGTTTGGGTCGCGACGAGTTGTTCAAGAAGTGGGGCGTTGAACCGCAAAGCCTCATCGCTAGTGTCGACATGCAGTCCGGTTGGAGCCAGTCCGCGGTCTCATCGCACCCGGACGGGTTTATGTTTGAGAACGACGGGAGCATCTACCTGCTCGGCGATGACGGAGTCCAGGTTATCTTCCAGAAGCAGGAGGGTGGCCATTACTGGCTCTCAGGTGGGACCGTGGGATTCGAACGCGGACAACAACTGGAGCTTACTGACGTACGAAGCGACGCGACTACCAACGGGACTCTTCCGCCGAATCCCGTAGTCCACGAAGGTGTAGAACCTCTGCTGGTATCGCTGCCAGCGGGCGCAATCGCGTTTCTGGGTCACGAACAACTACAAGTCTACGACCTTGCGACGGGGCGACTACGATGGGCTCATGCTTTGAGTGAACCTCACACAGCATGCTGGTCCGCAGATGGGAGCCTGATTGCAGTGTCAACGGACCGATCGCCTCCGATGGTCCTGAGTCAGACTGGGAAAGTACTGGCTGAACTCCAAACTGACCTGGATCGCGACGAAGCACAGAGAACGGGCGAACAAGGTGGAGTTCTCGCATTCTCAGACGACGGAAGCGCGCTCGCGATGGGGACAGACAGTGGACGAGTTCGCATTTGGAACCCGCGAACCGGGGCCCTAATCCGCGAGTTCTTCAGTCCCGGAGTTTCGGTGTGTTCTGCATGGGATCCACGAGTGGGTGTCTACCCAGCTGCCCATGATTTTTGGGTGCTGTCGTTGGCCTTTTCTCCGGACGGCCAAACATTAGCCAGCGGCGGCTACAACCACTTGATTCGCCTTTGGGATGTCGCGACTGGCAAGCCGAAAGGTGTTCTTGGATCGCACGCCAACAAAGTGCTTCGAGTCAAAGCAACCGCCGATAGCGGGTTCGCCATCGCCGCCTACGAGGACGGATACTTTCGCAGAATCAACATCGAAGCAGGAACCATCGATGCGGAAACGGCATTGCCTGAACCAGTCGCGGAAGACTCATGCGTCGACATCACCACGGAGCTGGCTCTGAGCGGCACACCGTCCGGGCACCTGCGCTTCTACTGCACCGAGTCATTGGAACTCACGCGCGAGTTCCAGCACGACTCTCCCGTTGCCGCAATCGCCGTCCTGCCCGACGGCAAGCGGTTCGCCCTCATGGAGTTGAGCCCGAGCGATAGTCTGTTTTGGCGACTTACCATACGGTCTGTCGATGATGCGACCATATGCACAACGTTTGAGGGTTGGCCTGCGGACATGCCGAGAGTTGGTTATGGGCAACTGGCAGTTTCTCCTGATGGGCAAACTATTGCTGCGGCAGTCGGCGATGCACTCTCGCTTTGGAACACAGGGACTGGCGAACTATTCCACTACGAAGATTTAACTGATCATCGCACTTGCTGTGCGATGATCGCATCGATTTGGTTCTCGTCCGACGGCATTCTAGCGTTGGGAATGGACGCTGAAGTGCGGCTTATCGACGCGAAAACCGGCAAGCTCTTGCGCGGCATCGGTTCGTATGGAGACTGCGTCACCTGCGTCGCGTTCTCGCCTGACCAGAAAAGAATCGCCATCGGCACCGCGTACGAGACCTCCACGCGCATCTCTGATCTCGAATCAGGAGAGGCAGTGGGATACTGCAACAGCCATCGGAACTCTGCAAGCCAGGCGGATTACACTCCATGCGGCACGCGACTGATCACCGCTGGCTACGATGGCCTCATCAAGATCTGGAACACCGAATCCGACGACCTTATCCACACTGTCGCACCGGCCTCCATGATTCTCGACTAAGACTCAGACGCTCGAATGCCACTACTTCGACTTCCGAGACTTCTTCTTTGAACTCTTGCTCTTCGTATCAGGTTCTTTGCTACCGATTTCGTCGTACAGCGGCAGGTAACGGTAGTAGACCTCAAGAGTCAGCGTCGCCAGGCAGGTCATGAACAACCGCCCGCCCGCTTTGGCTTCCAACGCTCTGTTGCGAGTCGGCCAGCTACCAGCGGCGTCGCCTTCGGTTTCCTGGCGTTCGCAGAGTTCATCACGGTTGAACTGGTTCCAGCGTTCCCATTGTTCGCCGCCGTAGTTGCGCATGGCCTGCGTGGCGTAGTAGCGGTAGTACAAGCTGTCGCTGGCCGGGCCTTTGTCGTCCAGTAGCTTGATGGCTTTGATGTGAACCGGATCATCACGTTTCCAGCCAAGGTACTGCCGACACAGAATCGCGATGGCGGTCACCGACGATTTGTAGGTGGGCTTGGCTGCCGTGTAACCGTAGCGATCGCCGTCTGAAGTGCTTTGGACCGTGTCGAAAAAGTGGTTCGCAAGGTCGAAAGTTTTCTTCGGAATCTTGAACCCAGCCTTCTTCGCGCTCATCAGCGCTGTGACCTGTAGGCCGGTCACAGATGTGGTTCCCGGTGCGTACTGGACATACTCCCATCCGCCTCCGCGCGGATCCTGCGATAGCAGCAAGGCATTGACCGCGCCCTGAGCGTACGGTTTCAGCTTGCGTGCCTTCGTCATGTAGTACGCTTCGGTAAACGCCATCGAAGCCGCGCCGTGTGAATAGAACCGTTCGTGAGTTTTGTTGTCGTCCGAAGCAAGGCCACTGAAGTCGATAACATTCCTGCCGACAGGGCGGCCCCACTTACTCAGAAAGTTCAGGCCCGCTTCGACATTCTTCTTGTACTTACCATCAAGGTGCGTCTGGCCGGCTCCCATGAATGTCAGCAAAACATAACTGGTCGCGGCCATCGGATTGTTGACCGAACCCGCGTCCCCCGATTGTCCGACGTCGTTGAAATTCCAACTACCATCAGGGCGCTGATGTCGAGCGAACCAATCTAACGCGTTGCCGACAGCAGACTCACTGGCGGCGGTGCCTCCGTATTTCGCAAGCAATGCCTTCTTTGCATTTTCAGAACGCGTGCCTTCTGTGGAGAAATCAATGGCGTCCGTCGGGTCAGTGGGAACAACCGGATCGGTACTGGGGTCGGGGGTCACAGCCTCTTCGACTGGCGGTGGCGGTTCCTCAGCCATTTCTGGTTCGGGCTCAGGCTCGGGTTCTGGTTCCGGCTCAGGTTCCTCAACCGGCTCTTCGACTTCCTCTTCCAACTGCTCGCCCGGTTCCTCTTCGGGCTCTTCAATCGGGATATCTTCTTCAACGATTGCCGGTTCATCAGCAAACGCCGCGATGACAGTGTTGATTTTGTCTTCGGCGATGACGGGCATGATGTAGAACGTCAGCAGAAACATCACGACGGCAATAATGCAGCCGCTAATCGTCATCGAGTTCCAATTTTGTTTTACAAACGGAACCACTCCCTCCTCACGATCAAGGTCGCCCTTCTTCACCTTGATTCTAACTCGCTTCGGAACACCACCTTTAATCTGCTGCTTCCGCGCGCGGGCGACTCGTTCTTTTAAAGCCTCGCGGCTGTTTCGTTTACGCCGCGATTTGAGTTTTTGTGGTGCCTGTACCTGACTGCCAGTCGGTGACCCAGCCGCGTCACGAGAAACAACCGGCCCCAACGGAGCCTGCGTTCCGCCGGGTTCATCGATTATCGGATCGTCAATACGAGCATGCCGCGGCCGCTTCACTGGCGCGGGCGTTGCCGATTCAGTCCGCAAAGTAACTTCCGGCAGGCTCTCCAGCTCCTCACCAGATTCCCCATACGCGCGGCGGTTGAGATCGCGCGCGAGCTTTGCAGATTCCTGAGCCAGCTTTGCAAGTTCAATGGCCTGATCAGCCGCCACGCGCGCTTGCTCGATGAGTCTGTCTTGCTGGGGCGCTTGCTGCGGCGATTTCGGTTCCTGCGGGTCTGGTTGTGGTGGCTTCTCAGCCATGGTGCTTCCAGAACAAACGTGAAGACACTATTGCACCGCAACCACGCCCCTTAATCAATCGAACCCGTGTTAAGATTGTGCGACCCCAAAAAAGCCCCTCCCCCAAGCATACAACCGGGACCGCACCCACCAACTTCACCGCACCACCCACCGGATACCGATCGAACGGAACGTTCGCGTTCGCGTCAGCCGCCGCCGAGAGCGGGGAGGAAGTGGATTTCGGAATTGGGGGGGACCGGTTCGGCCAATCCGTGACTGATGAGGTTGTCACCGATTGAGACAGACAGTTCTGGTCGAACCTCGTCGTCGTGACACAGCTTTTCCCGAACGCCAGGATACCGCGCTTCAAGTGCATCCACGACTTCGCGCAGAGTGGTTCCTTCCACCTGCACTGACTGCCGATCGTCAGTCAGTCCGCGCAGCAATGGTGGGATGAACACGGTTGGCACAGCTACTTCTCCGCTCGCATGCGATCAATGAGCCTTAACGATACCGGTGTCCTTGAGAAACTTGTCCATTTCCTTCAGGGTCTCTTTGTAGGCGACGTCGCCGCCGCGGCCCTGGTTGAAGAAGCCATGCCCCTTACCTCTGAACAACCTTAGTTCGCTCTTAACACCAGCCGCTTTCATGGCGTCGCGAAACTTTTCGGCGGTCGCCACCGGGATAAGTTTGTCCTTCGTGCCCAGGAACACGATCGCGGGCGGCATCTTCTTTGAGATGTTGTGCATCGGTGAAATCTCTTTGTAGCGATCCTTCACCTTTGCGTGTCCCCAGCCATCCGGACCGTTGTCGTAAACCGGATTGAACAGAACCAGCGCGTTTGGAACGCAGCTGACTTTTGTATCCTCACCCTCCTCGTTCAAACCGGGAACGGTTCCCGTCGCCGCCGCCACATGACCTCCGGCCGAACCACCTCCAGCCGCGACGCGGTTCGGATCGATGCCCAGTTCTGCAGCGTGACTTCGAATGTAACGCACCGCCGACTTCCCATCCTTCACGCACTCATACGGCGTCGTCTTGTGCCTGCTTTTGACGCGGTACTCAGCCGACATCGCAACCATGCCCTGCTTCGCCAGATGTTGGCAGTGCGGGTAGAACTGCGAGGGAAGCCCACCAGTCCAGCCGCCACCGAAGAAGAACACAATCGCCGGCCGTTTGTCGGTGGGCTTGTGCCCTTCAGGTTCGAAGACCTGCAGCTTGAGTCTCACGCCACCGACCTTCTTATAGACGATCGACTTCGTTGGTTTGATGGTCGGCTTCTTTGGTTTCTTGTCTTGCTTCGGAGCAGATTGAGTTTGCAGGACCAGGCAACAAAGAGCTGTGGTGAGGACAGACATAAGATCGGGTCGCTTGAATTCAGGATGAAGATTCGTCAGCGGCTGAAGCTACTCGAAATGTACCGACGTCGGTAATGCAAGCAACGTCGCCAACAACCAGTTTTCGTCGGCGGCGGGTTTCTGGTTCGCCGTTGACGGTCACCATGCCCTCGCCGATGTAGTATTTTACCTCGCCGCCAGAACCGACAGCGCCGGCGAACTTAAGGAATTGGTCGAGATCAATGGACGTCTCACGGATCGAGACGTCGAGCGGTTCAGACATGAGTTGCTTTTCGTACGCGGAACCGAACCAGAATTGTTCGGGAGCTGTACCTTACCACGCACCCCACGCCCAAGCCACAAGTGCGTTCGCCAATGCTTTCGATGACAAAACTTGTCTCGAAACACGCGTAAAGCGGTCCGTTATGCGGCGCGGTTTTTTGTCGCGTTGCCCAAAACCGAAAGACTGTCCCACATGGAACCAAGTCGCAGGAGAGCCGCAGGAATCGACACTGCCTGGTAACGGCCAGCGGTCAAAGTGACCAGGCCAAGCCGGACCAGCTTTTCGATCGCGTCGTGGGCTTCGAAATCAATGTCCATGTCAGTCGCAGCAAGAAGAAGTTCTTCTGCTTCGCTGTCGAGTTCCGCCAGAGTTCGGCCGGTGGGAGCGTTGGTTTCGGTCAGCAGTGCGTACGCGAGAATCGCCTCGCGGAATTCCTGTTCCTCAACTTCATCAAGCAGGCGGAACAAAACGCCCGCGTTGTTGTCGAGGTTCTGATAGTACAGGTTCCGAGTGAGGTCGGCCTGGTACTTGTCTTTGGTGCGGAGGTAGCCGAAAAAAGACTTCACCCCGTAACCCAGCGTGCCGCCCACCAACCCCAGGAAGCCCAGGATCCCATACGCTCCGGCGAACGCAATCACCATCGCCTTGCTGATAATTTTGTAGACGGTCATGGCCAGGCCGGAAATCGTCGGCAGCGCGATTTTGGCTCTGTCCAGCAGCGTCATCTGCACACGCGTGCCGGGAAGCAGCATTTCGAGATCGCCTTTGGGGATCTCTTTGAAAATCTTCAGCGTAACAACGCCCTCACGGCCGGCTCCATCAACGACACCGTTTCGAAGCTTGAACGCAACGACCAGCCTTTGATGAACCAGGACATCTTTCTTCTGAACCCGATACCAGTTCCGCCAATCCCGATGGTCGCGTTGCACAACGGCCTCGCCGCGAGCGAACAGTTCCAGGCGATCAAAGATGTCGAAGTCGACTTCCAGATTCAGGCCCCACGCGCTTTTGACTTCGAAGGCTTTTTCCAACTGGTCGCGATTCAACCGGCGGAAGTTCGCGCGTTCGAACATGTGAACCAGCGATTCGAACAAAGCGTCCGACTGGATGGTATTGGAGTCTTCGTCCGACCATCGCAGGCTGACCGTGTCAGTGTCCGGATCGAATGGAGCGTACGTGTTCTTCAGACGCAGAAGTTCTTCGTGGTATTCGAAGTGGAACACCGACTTCAGGATGCGGCAGACGTCCAGGAAGTCGTGCTGCTGGCCAACTTCAATCAGCTCGCTGCTCGCCAACAAGTGCGCGAGATCATCCGCGCGGAGCGGGATGAAATGTTCGCGTTCAGGAGTGGGCGACGTCACGTGGGCTACCGGTTTTGTTCTGACCTGTTGATGTGAAAGCAGGACGATAGTGGTCGGTCGTCATGCTGGCATCACCGACTTTGCGATAGGTCATCCGATTGTGCGGTAAGCGGCACAATCTGCCGGAACCTTGGCTCATCGGCGTGCCGTTGGGGGCGTTGCGTTAAGTTGGTTCCAACCAACAAGCCAGCCAACCGCGCAAAAGAAAAGCCACCCCAAGTGAATGAGGTGGCTTCTTTGGATGAGAGCGTTTTTAGCCGTGCTGGCTACTCAACTACTGAAGCGCCTTTAAAACCGGCTTCAGCAATCGCAGCTGTCGCAGCCGACGTCTCGAAATCTTTACTGACCTTAGCAACTGCTATGGTCGTCTTGATATCACAACTTACAGAGTCTTTGTCTACACCCGGTAGACTTCGCAAGGCCTTTTCGACCTTGCCAGTTCATGTGACCCCTCAGGTCATGCCCGGGACTTTGAATTTTACGGTCATCATCTCAGCTGACGCAGTTTCCTGAGCCACAGTTTCCTGGGCTGGGGTTTCCTGAGCCGGCTCTTCTGTGGCTACAACAGCAGAATCGCCAGCAGGCGCTTCCGTTGCTGCACCGTCGGTGGCAGCTGGTGCCGGGGTATCAGTTGCTTCGTTTGCTGCTGGTTCAACGGCGCTGTCGCCGCAACCCACAAGCAAACATGCAAGTGATAGCCCCATCATGAAACGAATCATAATGTGACTTCTTTCGGTTATGAGAAAAAGATTTCGTCCGAGTCATTTCACTCTCATCCAGTGAACTCGGTGCCAAGAACATCCCCGCCATCGGGAATGTCCATCACGATGATATCCGGTTTCCAGCAAGGGTCCGCCCGAAAAGCGGCGGATTTTCTTGAAGAAACACGGATCTCACTGGAAGAAGATCGGTTGTTGTCATCCGCAAAATGTGTGAAATGAACACGTTTTCCTTACGCTACGGGCTCCCAGCGACTTTGAAGGTATCCGCTGCACGAGCGGCATGGACTATGTAAAGTTTCACACATTACCTGCAGAAGACAGAACCATGAAGTCGGACGACCGACACGTTTTCGCTCAGCCACTCACCAAGCTGGCTCGCAATATCGAACAAACATTCTTCCGCATCGAACGCGCGAATCGGTGGCAGGCGGCCGCAGTCAATGGCGTGATCGCGGGAGCCTCAGTGGCGCTCGTTGCCTGGCTGGTGCAAAGCCTCGAAGAAGGTGACCTGCTTTTGTTTGCGTGCCTGGGTTCGTCGGGAGCGGCCGTTGTGTTTGCTCCTCTGGCCAAGACCAACAGTCTGCGCACAATCGTTGCGGCGTATGTCGTGGCAGCCATGGTTTGCGTTGCGCTCTCGCCAATCCATGACAACGAACTACTGCCACTTCCGCTCCAGTGTTTTCTGGCTGTCGGCATTCCCATTGTCCTGATGCGTTTGATGGACACCATGCACCCCGCCGCAATCGGCAGCGCGATGGCGTTTATTATTCAGGATCGCCCGATCAGACATTTGTCGTTGTTGATGCTGGCAATCATCGGGCTGCTGACAATCGTCAAGATTCTGGCGTACGTGTACCTGGAAGAACTGGAGTTCAAGAAGTTCGGTCGAGAGTTCCGTCGCGACTACTACGGTCGAGAAATTTTGGTGACAGTGGAACCAGAACCAGAACCCGAGGAGGAAGAGAAAGACTGAACCACACGAAGAACCAACACGCGCCGCTTCTGGTTTTCTATGCGATTACACTTCGCGAAGTGTTTTGAGTTCGTCGCCCAACGCGCGGGTGAGCGTTCCGATGGCATGGTCCGGAATGTCTCGTAACTTTGCTTCCAGTCCGGCTGTTCGGCAGTCGTCCAGGAAACCTTTGAGTTCCAGGACACCCGTGTAGTCGACGCGACCAAGTTCTGACAGATCGACGACAACTCGCGAGATGCTGTCGTCATCGTGTTCGGCAAGTTGGTTCACAAGTGCCTGGCTTAGCCCCGGCGCGGAACCGAAATACAGGACTCCGGAGGGAACCAGTTCCAGCGTGCCATCGACGACCTGTGTTTCCAAACCAATCTTCGATTCACGCCGCAAGTGAACCGCCGTCGCCAGTACGACACCGATGATTAACCCCAAATCAACGCGAGGTGCGAACACCAGCGTCGCAAAGAACGTCGCCCACGCAACAAGTGACTGGCCCCACGTCACTCGAATCATCCGAAACAACGCGCGTAGTTTGATGAGCCGGACGGTCGCCACAATCACGATGGCTCCCAGCACCGCGCGCGGCAGCGATTCCAGCAAACCAGCAAACGGCAGGAACCCGAACACGATGATGCCGCCAATCAACCCGGTGAATCGACTTTGCGCTCCGGCAAGCTTCGCAACCGCGCTCCGTGAAAACGAACCGCCAACGGGGAACGAACCAACCAAAGCAGACGCAACGTTCGCAACACCCTGGCTAAGGAATTCACGATCAGGATCCCAGGCGCGGCGGTCCTGCGCGGCCAGTGTTCGCGCGATTGCGGCCGGTTCGGCGAAACCAACGACCGCGATCACAATGCCGGGAATCAGCAACCGTGGACCCAAATCCCACGGAATCGCAAACGAGAGGCTCGGCAGACCTTCCGGTATGGTTCCGACCGTCTCCACGGGCAGCTTCGCGAAGTAGTTAACCAGAACACCCAAAACGACAGCGATCAAAATCGCCGGAAACAACCGGTGTACTTTCTTCCCGAACACAACAATGCAACCCGCCACAACAGCAACACCGATGGCCGTTGTGTTCCATTCCGCCGTGCGCAATGCCAGCGCCGACGCCGCGCGTTCCAGCAATGGGCCTTCTGTCTGAGGCAGCCCCAGCACGAGTTCCATCTGGGACGCGACAATCAAAATCGCCGCCGCTGACGAGAAACCCAGCAGCACTGGTTGCGACATGAGATACGCCAGAATGCCGGCGTTCATCACGCCCAACAGCACTCGGACGATGCCAACAATCAGAGCCAGCAGGATGCCCGCTTCAACGTACGCGGGCGTTCCCGGAGTCTGCAAAGTCGCAAGCGCCCCGAACGTCAGCAACCCGGTCATCGCGACCGGCCCCGTTTGGAGATACCGCGACGACGCAAAGAACGCCGCAATGATTGGCGGAATCGCAGCCGCATACAGACCGATATGAACCGGCATGCCAGCGATCTCAGCATACGCCAGCGATTGAGGAATCGCGATCGCCGCGACGCTTACACCAGCGACAAGGTCACCCCGTTTGATGCCATTCATAACCCGATCACCGATCCGTCACGTCATCAACGGGACTGGCTGGCGGATACCGATGAGTCGCAATCAGCGCATCACGTTCCATAATGCGCTCGGGCGTATTGAACTTGAGAATTCGAACAGTGGTTTCACCAACAGGGGTCCTGGGAGAGATGATCGCGTCTTTCAATTCGAAGTGATCGTGCCAGGAGTCCACTCGCGGGTTGTAGAACCGAGTAAATTCGCCCGAACTTGGAGCGATCGAACCGATGTCCGAACCCTTGGACCGGTTGCAGAAAGTGCAGGCGAAACTGAGGTTCTCCTCAGTTGTTTCTCCGCCGTGCTTTTCAGCAATCACATGATCTACCTGACAACCCAGAAATGTGTCTTCTTCAGCGATCAGGCAATACTCGCACCAGTGGTGGGCTCGCAATGCAACCAGCCGTCGCAGGTCACTAGCGATGTAGCTGGTCATTGCGAACAGCGCTGCCGCGCTCGCGCCTTGGCAAGTCGCATGATGTGTTCGAGATTCAGGTAGTGATCTAGATCAGCGGCCTCTTCGGCGGAGAGCCCGTCTGTTTTCTCTTTGCGAACCAACTCGGCCACGCGCTCTTTCGTCGCCTGGGACGACTCGAAACTCGCCACAGCATCGGGGGTCGAACCGGCCGCAATAAAATCTACGATTTCCTCATACGCTCGAATCATGATTCCATTCTAACACGTGGCCTGCCTCGGAACAGAGCGAGTTCTGGATGCCGGGCTTCGGTCTTTTAGTTGAACAGGAAGTGGCAGATGTCACCGTCCTGCATGACGTACGCTTTTCCTTCGACACGCAGTTTCCCCGCGGCGCGGATGTCTTTCTCGGCTTTGTGTTCTTCAAGATCGTCCAGTGAGTAGACCTCGCAGCGGATGAAACCCTTTTCGAAATCGGTGTGAATCACGCCGGCCGCTTGTGGGGCTGTTGCACCGATTGGAATCGTCCAGGCACGGACTTCTTTTTCGCCAGCGGTGAAGTAGCTATGCAGGCCGAGTGTTCGATACGCAGCTCGCGCGAGTGGAGCCAGAGCTGGTTCGCTTAGGCCGACGGATTCCAGCATCTCTATTCGGTCTTCTTCGTCCAGTTCTGCAAGTTCGGCCTCTAGTTTTGCACAGACGGGAACCACCTGGGCTCCGGCTTTCTCAGCGTGGGCTCGAACCTTTTGAACCAGGTCGCCTTCGCCCGCCATGTCGTTTTCGTCGACGTTGGCGACGTACAGAATTGGCTTGGCCGTCATCAAACCAAAGCCTTTGACGATACGCGCTTCGTCTTCGTCGAACTCCAGGGTGCGGAGCGGCTTTTCGGCTTCCACATGAGCCTGACATTTTTCGATGGTGGCGACTCTCAGAATGCCGTCCTTGTCGCCGCTGCGAGCGGTGCGTTCGGCTTTGGGTTTGGCGTTGGCCAGTGTTTCCATGTCGGCCAGCATGAGTTCCATCTCGATGACGTCGATGTCCGCCAGTGGATCGACCTTGTCGCTGACATGGACGACGTCTTCATCTTCGAAGCAACGGACCACCTGCATGATGGCGTCGACTTCGCGGATGTGGCTGAGAAACTTATTGCCCAGGCCTTCGCCCTTGCTGGCTCCTTCCACGATCCCGGCGATATCGACCAGCTTCAAAATTGCAGGGATGACTTTTTGGGGCGGGATGTATTTCGTGATCGTGTCCAATCGCGGATCGGGCACACTGACGATGCCTTCGTTGGGCTCGATCGTGCAGAACGGATAGTTCGCGGCCTGGGCTCCGGTGGAACAAGTGAGTGCATTAAACAGGGTGCTCTTGCCAACATTCGGCAGCCCGACAATTCCAGCTTCCATGATCTTCTCTTCTGATTTCTGCTGCCCCGCGTCTACCGGGGCGTCAACCGGTTCTTAACGAGGCACTGGTATAGGAAACTATCGGAGCCATTCCCAGACACATTGCGGGTTACGTGGAACCGGTTTCGCAATGTGTTTACAGGGAACCGCGAATGGCCGCGAATTCACGCAAATTGGTCCAGTTGCCAGCGGTGCCTGAGCGGCGGTTCAAACGAGAGTTGGCCGCAGATTCCGCTTGCCGGATTCGCTGGCCGCCACTTGTTGTTAGATTGGAACCAACAACAAGGAGATCCAACGATGCCCCGATCGCTCATCATTTGCTGCCTGCTTACGACTCCGCTACTGGCTCAGGACAAGGCGGTTCAAATTGGCCCCGATACGCGGAGGCTCATTCCGAAAGGCAAAGAAGTCGATGCGATCGACGGCGACTTCATCATTCGCAATCAGCACCTGACAGCCGTTGTCGCTCAGACCGTTCGCAGTCGCAACGCAAATATGACTGTCAAGAACGTCGCCGGAGCGTTGATTGATCTCACCGAGAACCGTTCTGGCAGCGACCAGCTAAGTGCGTTCTATCCGGGTCGCAGAGCGCACCAGTTCTCAAAGCATCAACTGCGTTCGCTATCTGAGGGAGAAGAGACTCTGAATGGCGTGACTGTTGGCACCGCCGATCAATCGGTTCTGGTCGGGTACCTACTGCGAAACGATGGGCGAGGTATCCGAGTTCGAACCGTATTCTGGAACAACACGGACGAACCAAAGACCTTCAAACTGGAAGACGACATCCGGGCCGATGGCGGCAAGGAGTACATGGGCAAGAACCCCAACGGCGATGTGGATATCGTGTGGATTGAAGATCGCTTCTGGGGTCAGGCGTACGGAGTGATTAGCGACCACGGAAAGATTCGCAGCAACAACAACGCGAAGACTTCGACTCTGAAGTACCTGGTTGATGGCAAGAGCACTAAGGAACTCAAGCCTGGTGAGAAGTTTGAACTCACACGCTGGATCTTCCCGGGCAGGAACCTGTTGGATGTTCGAGCGAACATCGCCGAGCATCATGGGAACCCATATCCGGCAGTCCATTTCGCCTTGCAGGACGCCAACGGCCAACCGGTTCCCGATGCTGTGGTTGAGATTCGAAACGCGGCCTCGCTTGGCTTTGCACGCAGTGACCAGCGCGGGCGAATCGAAACCAGACTCCCGCCCGGGAAGTGCACCGCGCACGTAACGGTTAATGGTGAGAAGTTGAAACCTGTTGAGCTGACACCATTCCCAGTCGGCAGCTCTGGCGGTTCGATCGTCGTAACCAACAGCCTGCGTTTGCCGGATTACAAACCTGGAACCATCGCCGCGTCCATCATGGCCGAAGACGGTTCACCCATTCCGTGTAAGGTCGAACTGCAACCGCACGAAGGAACTCCAAAACCTGACTTCGGACCAGAGACTGCCGAGTTCGGAGTAAAGAACCTGATCTACACGCCGAACGGTACATTCGAACGCGCTGTTCCGTCCGGCAAGTACGACATCATCATTAGCCGCGGGCCCGAGTACGACGCGATCTTCACTGAGCTGGAAGTGCTCAAAGGTGGAACAGCGAAGTTAGCCGGCAAGCTGGTGCGTTCAGTCAAAACGCCGGGCTGGATTAGCTGCGACTATCACAGCCACAGTTCTCCGTCGGGCGATAACACCGGTAGTCAACTCGGTCGCGTTTTGAATTTCGGAGCCGAACACATCGAGTTCGCCCCATGCACAGAACACAACCGAGTGAGTTCTTACGACGCGCATATCGCATCGCAAAATCTGGGCAGGTTCGTCGCTACGATCCCGGGCATGGAACTCACGGGCGGCCCGTTGCCGCTGAATCACCAAAACGTGTTCCCCATGATTCACAGGCCGTACATGCAGGATGGTGGCGGACCGCAGGTAGATAACTCGCCTGAGAAACAGATGGAACGACTCAACGCTTGGGACGACAACAGCCGCAAGCTCATCCAGCAAAACCACCCGGACATTGGCTGGCTGTTCTTCGATAAGAACGGCGACGGTAAACCGGACGCCGGCTACGAACGATCGTTCAAGCACATGGACGTCGTCGAAATCCACGCGTTTGGTCCCACCGGGCCGCTGACCAACCTGATGGAAATGAACCCGTACGATGTTGATGGCAAAGGCAAGCCGAACCGCAACAACGTCGTGTTCAATTGGCTTCAACTTCTGAACCAGGGCTACCGGATCATGGGCATCACCAACACCGACGCCCACTACAACTTCCACGGCACCGGCTGGGTTCGAAACTGGATCAAGTCGTCCACCGACGAACCGGCCGACATCGACATGGAAGAAATGCTGGCCAACTCAGAAGCCGGCCGATTGGTTATGTCCAACGGTCCTTATCTTGAAGTGTCCGTCGTTCCACAGGGTGGCAGCAATGTTCAAACCGTTTCCGGCGGCAACATGACTGTGCGAAACGGAAAGCTAAACGCTCATGTTCGCGTTCAATGCGCGAACTGGTTGGATATCGACCGCGTGTTTGTTTTGGTTAACGGCCGTCCGTCAGACGAACTCACATTCACGCGCGAGAAGAACCCAAACATGTTTAGCGACGACGTGGTCAAGTTCGATCAGCAAATCAAGATTGAACTCGAAGACGACGCACACATCATTTTTTGCACGGCTCACAAGACAAAGTCACTTGGCCCGGTTGTCGGTCCCAACGCAAAGAACCATAAACCGGCGGCGCTGACGAATCCAATTTTCGTCAACGTGAAGGGCGATGAGTTCGTCGCGAACAAAGATACGCTCGGCCATCCACTGCCTGTAAAGAAGCAGGACTAGGTACCCTGTTTTGCGTGTCATCAATGCTCAGGTAAACCAAAGCAAAGCAGCGAATGCAGCGACGAATAGCAGGGTTGAAACGAACGCCAGTACTGAAAAAGAATCGAGACGCTTGTGGTCGGTGTAGCCTTCTGGCGCGATAACGATTCGGTAAATCACGAACAGGTTTAATACCGGGACAAACAGTGCCAGCAACCAAGCTGGGTGCATGCCCACGTTTGTTAGCCTGAGGTACGTGAGTGCAAGGAACCCCAGCATGCCTCCCACTGAAATTATCACCGGATCCAGAGGCAGCACCGTGCACAAGGACAACACCAGGTATCCAAGGAAGAAGCTCAGCCGGCCAATACCTCCGTTCGCTCCCGGAAGGTAGCCTCCGGATCGCCGACGTCTTCGCTTGCGAGGCTGCGACGTCGTCTCCTGGTGTGCGTGCGGGGTTGTCTCATCACGAGTCTCACCTTGTTGAGCTCGCCGCGTTTCGCGAGCCACACTGCTTTCTGCAGCAACCGAAAACTCAGCGAGATTCACACCAGTTTGCTCTGACTTCACCAGGGTGAATGCTTTCGCAGCTTCCGCTGGCGGCGCGTGCAACTGTTCTTTGCACTTCGGACAGCGCACCGTTTTTCCGGCGTGTTGTTCGCTAACGGTTAGCCCATGGCCGTTGCTGCAATGAAACTTTAGCGGCATGCTTGCCCTCCGCGTCCCGACAAAAGAGGCCCGCCAGTGTTGGACTCATTCAGAGTACAAACATCCGACCCAATGTGTTCCGGATCTTTTATCTTTATCGGTAAAAGCTGCCGAAGTGCGGCTCGGGCTTCTGACCTCTTGCAACTTCACCGTCAATTTTGCGGCGCGCGTCGGGTTCCGAGATTGTCCGGTTCGCAAAACGCAGTCTACGCTTGTCAACCCTCCACATCTCACCTCACGCAAGGGCTCGATATGCGACAACTTCTTTTGATTGTGCTGTCGGTTGGAACCAGTTTCGGTCAGCACACGACCGGTCACAGCCCAGCGCTACAGCCAGGCACGAAACCGATCGACGGTACGAAGTTCGACCCCAGCGCTCCGCAAATCATGATTGAAGTGCGGTTCTTGTCCGGGCCGCCAGAGATGTTTCAACGGTTGCACGCCAACGATCTCATCCGCCGCGCCCCCGCGCCACCCAAACCTGAGCTACCGTCACTCTCCGACACACAACTTCGCGCTGGCAACGGAATCCAATTGGTCTCGGCCACTCGCGTTGTCGAAGAACGGCAGTCCGTGTTTGTTCAACGCATGGGAGACAAGCGCGTTTTCGATCTCATCGAAGCTGCTCAGAAAAACCAGCAGACAAACATCCTGAGAGCGCCGAAGGTGACTTTGTTTGATGGTCAGAAGGCGAGTATCAAAGACCAAATGCAGCGTCCGTTCGTTGTCGCTTTGCAACGGAACGGCGCCGAGTTCGAACCGCAAATCGAAGCGATTCCGGAAGGAACATCCATTGATGTGCGAGCCACGACGAAGCCCGGCGCGGTCCGAATGGATCTCGCCATTCAGCTGTCTGAAATCGCCAACGTGAAAACAAGGCCCGCTGGCCCCGCCAACACGGCTATCCAGGTTCCTCGCGTCGCCGCATCCCGAGTCGCACTCAGCGCGTTGGTGAAAGACGGAGACACACTGGTTGTGTCCGGCCTGCAACGTTCTGTCGAAGTTCGCAAAAAAGAAAGAGTGCTTGGGATGTTCAAGAACGTCAGTGTCGGCCGAACCACAGAAGACATGCTAATTCTCATCACTCCGCGAATAATCCTGCCTGACAATAAACCGGGGCGCACGGTTCTGGACAACAAAGTCTCCGCAGCCGATTGGTGTGGAACCCCGGCGGCTCATCAGGCAATGATAAACCGCCAGCGGACTCGGTAGTGGCAGGCAACAGTCTTGAATTCTCCGAGGTCGAGTGCGAGGATTTTCCTTATGCGGCAAGCCCTACTTAATCGTCAGCCACGCAACCCGTAAAGTGAAGTCCATGCAAGCAGAAAACCAGACCAGCGAACTAACGGACCCGGCTGAGTACGAGTCGGTTGAAACGGTCATGGCTGAGTCTGTGATTCATGAGCTCACGTTTTCATCACACCTGGAAGCTGGTCTGATGTTTTGTTGTTTCTTGATTGCACTAATCACATTCATTCGAAAGCGATTATCTGCGTCACTGCTCGTTTCTGTCGGCTTTCTCCTCGTACTTCTAAAGTACGTGATCGCTTACGTTACTCTCTCAGACTCCCTAGTCCCAAACAGCTTGGTAACCGCGACTATGGCGCTCGGACCGGTAGGGCTCGGCTTGGTGGCCGTTGGTCTGTACAAGCAGGCTGCTGATTCTGTGCCAAACCGGCAACAGATGAATGATTCATCTCATCCGCCCACAACGGCCACATAAGGTTAGCTGGTAGAGAGCATGAAAGTTGTCATCGTCAGCGACACACATGGACGGCACGATGATCTGCCAGACATTGAAGGCGACCTGTTCATCCACTGCGGTGACTTTGAAACGACGGCCGACATTGACACATGGTTCTCGGATCAGCGGTTCTCCAACATCCTTGCGGTAGCTGGCAACCATGATCACGACGCGTTTGAGAGTGAATCCGAAGGCGTCCGTGTGTTCTACAACGCAGAACTGCTGACGGATCGATTGATTGATGTCGGGGGACTGAAGATCTACGGCTCACCGTGGATCAACGAACTCGAAGGAGCCGCCTACTATAAGTCGCACGCTGAGATTGAAGAGCACTGGGCCGACATTCCAGATGATACAGACATACTGATCACTCACGTACCGCCGTACGGCATCCTGGATCGGGCACGCAATGGTGAGCATTGGGGCTGCCAACTCCTGGCGAATCGCGTCGAAGAGCTGAATCTAAGAGTACATTGCTTCGGTCATGTGCACGCGAGCTACGGCCTGGACGATCGATACGGAATCACGTTTATAAACGCGTCGAGTATCTCAGATGGCGAGATTTGCAACCCACCGATTACACTGGAACTGTGAGGGCCAGCTAACACCAGTGGATCAGAAACTCGCGCAGCCGATTCTGGTTTTTGGTTCGAGAGAGTCCGTGGCTTTGTTTTTGCGGGGGCGGTGCCTAAGTGTGCTCTTGTTGTTCTGCGCAGGGTTGCGGTGCGGCAATTTTCTTCGCGCGACAACCTATGAGTCCGCTCCATGTGGCCACATAAGCTCGCAATTCGTTGTGCGGCAATAAGCTCTCGGCATTGGTGTTTTTCATGACAAGACATGTCGGCAACTGGGAAGAGCCACCGAACCTGCCACCCGGTCACGATTGGGCAGGAGTCGCAGGCGATGTGCAAGATTGCTACTTCTGTGGAGATCAACTAACTAAGGGTGATCTGTTCCAATACAACCGTGAGTTGATCCATTGTCGTGAAGGTCATGAGCCCGATCCTGAGTGGCGGATTGCGGGGACAGTCTTCCCGATGTGCGGGCCATGTCGCGAGTCAAATATCGAGGATCCGAATCTTGCAGAAGTGAACCCAATGGTACGCGTTGGAGAACGCTTCGGTTGGTACGTACTGTTGCCGCTGTTTTTGCTTACTGCGTTGGTGGTTTTCTTTGCTGCACTTCGTTGATAATCATTCATTCATCAGTTCGCCCGATCCGATCTACAGCCCACTTCATGCGGCCACATAGACCACGATTCGCTATCCGGCAAACATGACCACACTTGATGCGATGCAGTTTGGGCCGTTCACCACTGCCTATCACGATCAACTCATCACTGACTCGTTCAAGGAATCCGCTCGGCAATTCATCGCTGCCAGGGTTCTTCCGCAAGTCGATCACGACATCGTCGAACTGGATGCCGCATTGACCCCGCGTGCTGCCGAGGACCGAAACTGCGGACCGAACAGTGCGGTCAAGAACTGCTTCTATCTAGAGATCCGTTTCTTTGGCCATGCCGGTACAGAATACTCCGAACTCAAGTGCCAACTCTGGTATCGACCCGATGATTCTGCGTTTCATGTCGCCACGGGATCATCAATCTACGTCTGGACGCCCAAGCGACGCGCGGAGCGTGAATCACAGAAAGCCTCAATTCAAAGAATGGTTGATTCGATTCTCAACAACGAACGCACCACTCCATTCTGCCCGGTGTGCTTTTCAAACGTCCCTGTTGTTAACACGGCTGATCATTTCAATGCCACTTGTCCAACACAGTGTTTTCGGTACAGCTTCCACAAGGACGAGCAAGGGTGTCTGCTGCACGGCCATTTCATCATGCGTGATCCCGTACAAGATGCATAACACCAGTGGATCAGAAACTCGCGCAGCCGAGTCTGGTTTTGGTTCGAGAGAGTCTGTGGCTTTGTTTTTGCGGGGGCCGTACCTAAGTGTGCTCTTGTTGTTCTGCGCAGGATTGCGGTGCGGCAAATTTTGTTTCCGCGCGAATGCGGTGGAACCGCTCGAAGATCAGGCCGCAATGCGACATTGTACTGCTTTCGTTCGTAGTCCCGGCTTTAGCCGGAAAACCCTCGATTCCGCCTAAAGGCGAGACTACGAACTCCTCTCTGCTCCGCGAACTCCGCATGGGTGTCTTGTCGATCGCTTATTCGCCTCCTTAACCTCATCGCCAAGCCCGTCTCCAACCGTGTGAGTGTTCGACCCCTGCGCGATCAATCTCAACCGCCCCAGATGAAAACCCAACGGCTACATAACAATTGAGAGTTTGACTTCGGGTGGCGGGATTGGCGGGTTGGTTTTGTGCTCAGCGTGTAAACTTGAAATGCCATCCACCGGTTATCTGACCTGGAATAGAAATGTCCAATCCATACGAGTCGACCGAACCACCGACATCTGATGCCGCCCGCCCTGACTCTCCGCTCGGAAACATTTTCTTTCTTGTTTCTACGATTATCGCCCTGTTCTTTCTTGCTGCCGCTGTGCTGCAGGCAACAGGCTCGAATCTCCCGGGCTTCATTCTGGCTATACTGGCGATGGCCTTCTTTGCGGGAGTGGCAACATCCCTCCGCTTGCGAAAGTACAGGCGGAAGGTGCTGTTGAGTGTGGTTCTACCAGCCGGAGTGCTATTGATGCTCTACGGAACCATGGCGGTAGCACGGTTTGCGATGCCGAATGTGATTGTTGAGGAGCCGAGTGATCCAATCACGCCTTACGATTCAGCGGTTGACGACCAGCCTTAGTATGGCCACACAACCATGCACATGGGGGCGTTGCTTGCCGATCCAAGCAGCATGAAATCAATGCGGACGTCGCCGTCCAATCAAAATTGATCGTACAGTTCGTCGGGATTCGCCTGGCCGCTTAGATCTCCATCGCTCACGAAACCAAGTCGCCGTTGTTTCATCAGCATGGCCTGTTCGGGAGAGATGAAGTTGTTGCCGGGCACTTCCAGGTCCGTGTCAAAGGCTCGTGTTTCAACATGACCATCCAGGAATGCCACGTTCGCGGAATCCGTGTGTCGGAAGTGAACCGTCGGGTAGTTGCGACTGGGCGGGTCCAACAACCAGCTTTCTTCGAAGCTAAACGTGGCCGGCGAGAACGTCACCAGTCGCACCTGCGCGCTGTCCGCGAAGGCGACGGTGTTGGATGTCGATCGGAACTCGCCGATACCGCGTGAGACGAATTCTTCGGACAACACAGCGGCGAAGCTGGGTGGCGGATATTCAACACCTGACGCTCGCGACATGTAATAGCCGTTGTAGCCAAACCCGCTGGCAAGCTTCCCAAACCGCACGTTGTCCATCAGGCTGGGGCGGAGATTCGGACACTGATAAGCCGCTCGATTCGACTCCATAAACGGCGCCAATGGGCCGGACTGGAAATCCAACTGCTGGCTGACGTCGGGTTCGTCGTAGTTGACGGTACCGAACCAAAACTGCGCGCGGCCCTGTGGACCGGAGAATGTTTGCAGGAAATCAAGCCGTTGTTGGTTTTCGACAACGTACGGAGTCAACCGTTCTCCGTTCACGTCCGCGTAGTTGTGCAGCGCGATGATTAGCTGATGCAGCCGGTTCTTGCACTGAGTTCGCCGGGCGGCTTCGCGAGCGGCCTGGACGGCGGGAAGAAGCAACGCGATGAGGATCGCGATGATCGCGATGACGACCAACAATTCGATAAGGGTAAAAGCCGTACGACGGCGGCGGTTCAGAAACGTCATGGGTTACCTGCTGAGTGTTAAATCAGATCACACCCTTGCAGTCGCAACCCGCCCGCATCGCGCACAACGATCGCGCGATTGGTTTCGGATGCCGACCACGCCTTTCCTCGAAGGTGTCATCTGCGATGAATTTCTCGCTTAGGCAGGTCTTCTGGCTCTCGGTTCAACCTTCAACTACTCCTTCCCACAATGCCAGCAGGCATTGCAGTGGATCAGCAGTTGTCGTCACCGAATACAGCGGCGGGACCGCGACGGATTCTCACCGTCTTCCCTCTTAGCTCCAGGCGATCACAAACGACCCCGGGAGAACCAAAGCGGCAGGATGATAAGTCGGATTGCAGGAGTGTCAACCACATTCACAGCGAACAACATTGGTTCAGGCCTGGCTGACATCGACCCAGGCTCGTACGATTGTGAAGGCTAATACTTAACGTGAGCGCAACCTGGAATGTCAGAACCGAACTCGCTACCCGCGGACCTTGTCCCGCATCCGATCTACGGCACTGAGGTTCGCTCATCCGGCTTGAAGGTGTCGGCGCAGAAAGTTCGCGATTCGTTTTGGCGATACCCGCTGGAAACCATCTTTCCCGAGTCTGCCATCGCCGCAGACACCAGCAAACAGAAGTATTCAATCTACCCGCGTCCGTACTACGTGGATGCCTTGATGAACTGCAATGAATGTACGCGGCCGTTCTTGTTCTTTGCGGAAGAACAGAAGTACTGGCATGAAGAACTCCAACTCTACGTAGACGCCTGGTGCAATCACTGCCCCAAGTGCAGGAAAGAAAGGCAAATCGTCCAACAGGCCTTCCAGCGATACTCAGAATTGATTTCGACCGAGGCGAAATCCGATGTTCAGTTAAAGCAGCTTGTTACCGATGCGGTGCTGCTTTGGGAGGAAGGCATCATCAAGAACGAACAGAAACTGCGTCAAATCAAGAATCAGGCCATCCGACAAATACCGAATACAGATTCCGCCAAAGCGATAGAAACCCTCGTCGCTACGCTGCCGAATACCAACGAATAGACGTTCCATTCGCGACTGCGGTCGTTTTTGTTACACCCGCTAACGCTGCCGAGCATTCGGCGTTAAACTCTGACGGTTTGCGCGTATTCGGCCGGGCCCGTTTGGTTCCGGCTTCTGTCTTGATTGGATGTAGAAGTGCCAGCGACATCGGTTATTGGATTGCAGTGGGGCGACGAAGCTAAGGGGAAGATTGTCGATCTCCTTACCGACGACCACGACTTTGTGGTTCGCTATCAGGGCGGCAACAACGCCGGTCACACCGTTAAGTTTGATGGTGAAACTTACAAGCTGTCACTGCTGCCAGCCGGAATTTTGCACAACCAGGTTGTCTCGGTCGTTGGCCCAGGCGTGGTTATCAATCCGAAGGCGTTCCTGGAAGAACTGGACGGCATCGTGAGCCGCCGCGGCGATGTCGGCAAACAGCTACGCATCAGCCAGCGAGCCCACGCCATCATGCCATGGCACATGCTGGAAGAAGCCGCACTTGAGAAAGCGCGTGGCGATCAGGCTATCGGAACCACAATGCGTGGAATCGGTATGTGCTACGCCGACAAAGTTGGTCGCGGTAACGCGGTTCGCATGGGCGATTTGGTTCGCGACACTTTCCCCGACCAAGTCGCGCGGATTGTCGAACACAAAACCAAGATCCTCAAAGCGCTGAACCCTGACGTTGAAGCGTTGGACACCGATGCGATTGTTGCGGAGTTTTCTGCGTACGGCGAACGGCTCAAGCCATACATCTGCGACACCAGTTCCCTGCTGCACAAAGCGGTCGCTGAAAAGAAGAGGATCCTGTTCGAAGGCGCTCAGGGAAGTCTGCTGGATATCGACCACGGAACGTTCCCGTTTGTCACATCCTCCAGCAGTTCCGGAGCCGGTATTCACTCAGGCAGCGGTGTTCCTGAACGCTACATCGACCGCATGATTGGTGTCGTGAAGGCGTACACAACCCGCGTTGGCGGTGGACCGTTCCCAACAGAACTCGACAACGACATCGGACAACGCATCCGCGACGCGGGTAACGAATACGGAACCGTCACCGGTCGGCCACGTCGCTGCGGTTGGTTCGACGCCGTCGCCGCCGGCTACAGCGCGCGACTGAGCGGCATTGACTGTCTCACTGTTGCGTTGGTCGATGTCCTCAGCGGTTTCGATGAACTCCAAATCTGCGCCGCATACGACATCAACGGCAAACAGACGACGGACTTCCCGGGACACATTGATGACCTTGCCGCTGCGAAACCGGTTCTGACGACGGTTCCAGGCTGGCAGGAAGATATCACCGGCATCACGACCTACAGCGATTTGCCTGCGAACGCACAGAAGTATGTCGAGACCATCGGCGAACTCATGGGCTTCCCAGTCGACATCGTCTCCGTCGGACCAGACCGGGCCCAAACCATTATCAGATAGCGAGGTCGTCGCATTGAACTTCAGCGAACTCATCAAGCAGGCGAAGGATAAAAGTCTCGCTGCGTTTTCGCAGGTGGCTGTAATTTCTAAAGCAGCCACCGAAGCTGTCAGTTCAGGCTTTGGCTACGCGAAAGAGAAGCTTGGCAATTCGTGGCTGTTTGGTTCCAGCGAAGAATCCGACAGCTTTGTTGAACAGTTTGACGAGAAGCACTACTTCTTGGTTCCCTACCGCCTGGCCGACTGTCGGTACACGCTTTACAGCCTGCGGTGCCTGCCGACAGGCGTTCCACCGATCAACGATTTACCCAAGCGCCGCGTGTTCCATTTGCCGGACGCCAACGCAATGGCGACGCTGGAACACCTGCTGACTTCGAAAGCCCGCGGTCAGGTACAGACTGAAAAGGTGACAGCCGGAGCGTTCGGAACGCGGCTTGTCGATCTGGCCAACGAGATTGATAAGTTGGACAGCAAGATGTTCAACGGCGTACTTCTGATTGGCGGCCTGGTCGCACTTGCGAATCCGGTCACGGCTGCGGTGCTCACTGCAAAAGCCATGATCCCATCCGTCGGCCTGCTGCTGTCTCGATACGGTTTGAAGTATGCGGGTGAAGCCGCCAACGACCGCGCGATCGAGAAGGAAATCAGGAAGGCCGAGAAAGAAGTGCTGGCCGAGTTTAGCGGTTCGAACACAACGTCGGTTGAGAACGCGATGCTGCGGCAGCTTGACCATGCTCTCGATACGGACGTCTTCGAATACGATCCGATGTTGGACATGCAGTTCGACCAGCTTGGCGACACCGACGCCACCCGGTACGCCGACCTGACGCGCCGAGTTATCGTCAACACGTACGCGGACCTGCTGCGCGATAACACGAATTGGTCGGCCGCTTCGCTTGGCGAGGAAGATGTTCGCTGGCTGCAAATGCTGGACGCGGTGGAAAGCAAACGAACCGACCAGACCTGATCTCAGGCGATCGTACCAACGCCGAGTACAGAGATGTTTAGTCAGGTTTCGCAGGTTATCCACGGTCACAGGCAGTTGATTCATCTGAACAGCGGCTTGCTTTCAGATTGATCGTGCAAAGACACGAGCGGCCAACGATAATCGCGCGAACCAAATGGAGAACGGGGTTGGTGGTGAAAATCGTCTGTAGCGTCATTTTGTTGAGCCTATGCTGGTTCCCACCATCGGCCTGTGCATCACCAGCGGCGCTTGCCGCGCAGTCTGGTTCGTCACAGTTGTTTCTGAAGGGCTTGTGTTTCGATTGCCACTCGGGTGACGAAGCCGAAGCGGGCTTTGATATTGCCGGCCTGAAATTGGATGGGAACGACCCGGCAAACCTGGACCGATGGGTCAAGCTCCTGGACCGCGTTGAACACGGCGATATGCCGCCGCCTGAAGCGCACCAACCGTCAGCTAACGAACGCAAGCACTTCGTCACCAGCCTGAAACGTGAACTGCTAACAGTGAATCGTCAGCGGTACGCGGCAATGGGACGAACCACAATCCGCAGGCTCAATCGATACGAATACGAACGGACGGTTCAGGAACTGCTGGGCATCACCGTCCCGCTGGCTCACCTGCTTCCCGAAGACACACCGCTGCATGGCTTCGACACCGTTTCCGACGCGCTGCGATTTTCGTCGTTGCACATCGACAAGTATCTGGACGCCGCAGACGCAGCCGTTCATGCGGCGCTTCGATTCACTGAAGAACCGAAACGGATTGACCAACGGTTCAACTTTTCTGAACAGGAAGGTATCCGCCGGAATGTGAACCAGGCGAACTCAGTCGTCCGCAACATGGGTTACGGAGCGGTCCTGTTTTCGGACTCGTCGTACATCTCCAAAATTCACGGACTGACTATCGAACACGGCGGCATGTATCGCATCAGAGCACGGGGGCAGGCGTTTCAAAGTGTGAAGCCCGTCGTCATGCGGCTGCACGCGGGTGATTACAAATCCGGAACCGTGCGCATGCTGGGCTTCTTCGACATGCCGCACGACAAACCGCGCGAAGTCGAACTGCTGACGCGGTTGGAATACAACAACTACCTCTATCCCACTCCGGACGACCTTGTCGCCGACAAAAGTAATCAGGGCGTTTGGAACGTTGGGGCATTGAACTTTCGTGGTTCGGGTCTGCTGGTCGAATGGGTCGAAATTGAAGGCCCGATTCACTGGCAGTGGCCGCCAGCAAGCGTCAGCAAACTACTGGCCGACACACCCATCGACCGACTGGAACACCAGCAATGGGTCAACGAAGAAACAGTCGTGTTCGAACCGCGTCCACTGGACCCGGAGGCATCAATCCGGAAACTGCTGCCCGACTTCGCTCAGCGCGCGTTTCGGCGACCGTTGGAACCCGGCGGCGCTGACCGTTACATCAAGCTGGCTCTGACCGCGATGGAGAATGGCCAGTCGTTTAAAGACGCCATGCGCGTCGGCGCGAAGGCGATTCTGACTTCGCCCCGGTTCCTGATTCTGGACGAATCACCAGGCAAGCTGGACGGCTACGCTTTGGCCGCGCGGCTTTCGTATTCGTTTTGGGGAACCATGCCCGACGCCGAACTGCGCGAACTGGCGGCCACCGGCGAACTGACCAGGTCTGATGTCCTGCGCGAACAAACCGAACGCCTGCTCAACGACGATCGCGCGAAGGCGTTCGTGCAAAGTTTTGTGGGTCAGTGGTTGGATTTGCGAAGCATCGATAACACCAGCCCCGACAAACGGCTGTACCCTGAGTTCGACGAAATTCTGAAGGTGTCGATGGTCAACGAAACGGAAAGCTTCTTTGCTGAACTTCTCAACAACGACCTGCCGGTTCGAAACCTAATCGATTCCGACTTCAGCATGCTGAACCGCCGACTGGCCGAACACTACGATATCGCCGGAGTCGAAGGGCAAACGCCAAAACGCGTGAAACTGCCGGCTCATTCACAACGCGGCGGCGTGATGACGCAGGCTTCCGTTCTGAAGGTGACAGCCAACGGAACCGTCACCTCGCCCGTCTCACGCGGTTCGTGGGTGATGGCTCGTTTACTAAATCAGCCACCGTCTCCCCCGCCACCGACTGTCGGTTCCATCGAACCCGACACCCGCGGCGCGACCACGGTTCGTGAGCAGTTAGCGAAACATCGCAGCGACCCAAGCTGCAATACCTGCCACGCCACCATCGACCCACCCGGCTTCGCATTGGAAAGCTTCGACGTCATCGGCGGCGCACGATCGCGGTACCGATCGAAGGAGGAAGGGCAGCGTGTTCGACACAAACTGCGCGGGCGTGAGATCTGGGAATACAAAATTGGTCCGATCGTCGATTCCGCCGGGCAGCTGGAATCGGGCGAACGGTTTACGGACATTCGCGAGTTCAAACGGTTGCTGATGTTGCAGCACGAAGATGTCGCTCGCAGCGTCGTGTCGAACCTGATGGTTTACGCCACCGGCCATCAAATCGAAATCGCCGACAGAGAAACCATCGATCGAATTCTGGCGAACACAAGAAATACCGAACACGGTTTGCGAAGCCTGGTTCATGCCGTCGTGCAAAGCAATCTGTTCAGGAACAAGTGATGACAACCAATAAACAACGCCGCCGTTTTCTGCAGGCCGCCGGTGTCGGGCTGGCCCTGCCGCTGCTGGATCGGTTCGCGCCGAAGGCGATTGCGAACGCGACTGACGACCCGCCGCGACGCATGGTCTTTATCTGTTCTAGTCTTGGCTTCCACGGGCCGAATGTGTTCCCTGAGAAAACCGGTGAAGACTACGAATCGCCTGCGTACTTGAAACTGCTGGAAGAACACCGCAAAGAATTCACCGTGTTCTCCGGTTTGTCGCACCCCGAACAAGCGGGCGCCGATGGCCACTCGTCTGAAAAAACCTGGCTAACGTCTGCCCCCAACCCCGGCCTGGGTGGGTTCCGCAATTCGATTTCAGTGGATCAGTTTGCGGCTGAGAAACTTGGCTACGTCACCCGCTATCCATCGCTGGTGCTCGGAACGCATTACGGCAGTCAGTCCTACACCCGCAGCGGTGTCATGATCCCGGCAAACCCTTCACCGTCGAAAGTGTTTGCGCAGTTGTTTCTCAAGGGAACCGACAAGGAACTCAAAGCGCAGATCCAAAAACTAAAGGACGGGCAGAGCATTCTGGATGCTGTCGCGGGCGAAGCGAAGCAGCTTAGTAAACGTAGTAGTTCTGCCGACCGAAGCCGACTGGACGAGTATTTTCAGTCGGTCCGCGAGATGGAAAACCGACTGGTTCAAGCGGAATCGTGGGTTAAGAAACCGAAGCCGGACATCGAAGCCAAACCGCCGGAGGACATCAGCGACGCCAACGATTTGATTGGCCGCATGAAGCTGGTGTTCGAACTGGTTCCGTTGGCATTGCAAACAGATTCCACGCGCGTGATCTCAATTCTGGCGCACGGCCGGAACGATGTTCCGAAAGTGGATGGCGTTTCCATTGATCACCACAACCTGTCGCACCATGGCAAAGACCCGGAAAAGATCCGCCAACTGGAACTCATCGAAAAAGCCCAGTTCGAAACCTTCGGCACTCTCATCGGCGCACTCAAGGGGAAGGAAGAAGCTGGCAAACGTCTGATCGACAGCACGTCCGTTGTGTTCGGCAGCAACCTCGGTAACGCAAACGCTCACGATTGGCACAACCTGCCAATCGTTCTTGCCGGCGGAGGGTTCAAACACGGTCGTCATGTTGGCTACGACAAAGACAACAACACACCATTTGCGAACCTGTTCCTCACGTTGCTGCAGAAACAAGGCATCGAGGTGGACAAGTTCGGTTCCAGTAGCGGAACTCTGACACTGAGCTAACTGCGGCGGTTACGTTTGCTTCAAGCCCATCGCCGACGATGTCTTGCAACGGCAGTTTCTTTCCCGAGCTCCCACAGCTTGCAACGGCAGTTTCTTTCCCGAGCTCCCACAGCCTCTCATCAAGACTCGGAACCGGCGGCCGAACGTTGCAGGTCGGATATGGTGATATCTTCTCTGAGGCCTTTGAAGCTGGGGAAGCGAAGAATGCCTTCGTTGGATCGCTTAAGAAACTCGATCTCGACAACCATTTCCGGTTGCACCCACCTTGAATCGCGAACCGGGACATCCCTTGGGTGCGTTGGTAGTGGGCACTTGCTGATTTCAGATGATTCCAATCGGGCGCGGAGGGTTTCCAGTGTGGCCTGCGAGAATCCGGTTCCGACGCGACCCACATATTGCCAGTCACCAGATGAGGTTGGTTCGGCCAGCATCATGGCTCCCAACGCATGGTCAACCGATTCTGAATCGGTGAAACCCACGACCACGAATTCCTGGCGTCGGTTGTATTTGACCTTCAGCCACGCATCAGAACGGCCCGACTTGTAGGGAGCCGACAAGCGTTTGGAAACGATGCCTTCCACATTCAGCGCGCGGGCGTTTTCGAAGACAGCCGGACCGTTGCCGACAATGTGGTCTGACAACTGCAGCGCGGGGGCGGTGCAGTCGCGCAGGATTTCTTTGAGTGCGATTTTGCGATCGGGAAGACTGGCTGGCTTCAGGTCCAGGTCGCCCAGGTGCAGCACGTCGAAGATGAAGTAAATCAAACCGACGGGTCGCGGTTTGGAAATGGTGTTTTGCAGCGCTTGAAAGTCAGTGACACCATCGGAACCGATGACAGCGACTTCGCCGTCGACAATGAAGTCATCGGCTGCCAACGTTTTGATTCCAGCGACCAGCGGTTTGACGTTGCTGGTCCAGTCTTTGCCATTGCGTGAGATGAACCGAACGTCATCTCCTGAGCGGCGGCACAGCATGCGGTAGCCGTCCAGCTTAATTTCGTGGCCCCAGTCATCGCCGTCAGGAACAGCAGGTGCCGCCAGCGCAAGTTGTGGGGCGGGCAGGGTGTCGGGCAGTGGTCCGCGGCGGACTCGGGTTTTCTTGCTCATGTCCGTGTCCGGATCCTACGGTTCAAGGACATCGATGATAACCGGATGCGACCGTGGCGACACACGTTATCTGGGGACAGTGCCCGGCAGCCCGGCAAACGGGACACGCATTTGTGGTCGAGCCATTTCGTCAAACGCCTGCAGGAACGGCCTGAGTGCTCCGTTTAGATTGATGTTGGGTTGCACGTGCGTCCTCGGGCGTTCCAGTGTTCCATCGACTTTGACGTTCACCCAGTTCGAAGTCGCGCCGCTGACCAGTTGACTAAGAATCGGAATCCCACCCACGGTGCGTGGTGGCTTGGAGTAGAAATCCAGTGACAGTCGGCTGTCGAAGTCAACACGACCACGACCACGCAGACTTATCGCGTTGCCGATGAGATCGATTTCTTTGAACAGGAAGTTGCGGTCCTTCACATCGAAGTTAAGTAACGCATGTCGGAACGCGACGGAGTCGGCGACAGAGAAATTGAGTGTTCCCAGTGCCTGTAGCAGATTCACCATGACCGGCATCTCGTAGATCGCCGCCGGGCTAATTTGCAGTTGTCCATTGCCCTTGATCGCGTTCTCTTCCGGGCCGGCTCCATGCAGGTGAATCCAGCCATTCATCTTGCCAGACATGTTGCGTTCAGCCGGCATGTGGATATTCGCGTAGGTTCGCAAATCCGAATCAGCCACGGTTACAAACACCTGATAAGGGCTGGCTTCTGTCAAACTAATTCGAGCATCGCAGGTCAGCTGGCCTCCAAACGCTTCGGCCGTGATTCGTTTGTTAACAGGAACCGACAACGGCGTTTGCCGGAAAACCTCCGGAGCTCCAATCCACAACTGAGTATCTTTGATTCGATACGGGCCACGGATGTTGGTCAGTTTGTGCTCCAGAACCTCAACCGATTGCAGTTTGACTTCGCCCTCGTTGCGCAAGCCGTCGGGGCCATAGTAGCCATGATTGGTGACTCGACCGCGAACATTCTTCAAGTCCATTCCGGCAGAGATCGCTCCGCCTTCGAGAACCGTTTCTGTGTGCCACGCTGCTGTGACGGGGAACGCTGGATTTCCAGCGCCGCGGAATTCAAGTTCCGTGTTCTCCAATCCAAACGGAGCCGTTGGGTTGAGTACCTGGAACGCCTCACGAAGACCTTCCGGCAACGCCAGCAACAGGTCGCTGTTGGCGACGATGTCTTTCCCGATCAGGCGATCAAAATGCAGCGTCCACTCGCCGTTGGTTCGATGCGTTGCCCAGCCCGCCGCATCGACTTTGGTGTTCCCATGCCGACCGATCATCCGCTTGATCGACAATCGTCCGGTGTCCGGAGTCTCCGCCGTCCCCGGCACATAGCTTAGTTCTGCCTGGACGTTCTCAAGACGATAAGGGAACGCCAGTGGTTTGATGGTCGCATTCCGAACCCGCGCGCGTGGGACGGTTACCCAGACCGGACGCCCGGCTTCGGTCAACCACTTGATGTCGAAGTTCATGTCGAACTCACCGGTCGGCGAAACCTGATCCCACAGCTCCTGCAGCCCGGGCCCTAAAGCACTGCGAAGATCGTTAGTCAGAGTGGCGTCCGCTGCGGCAAGCTTCAAATGCAGCAGACCTGGCACCCGCGTTCCGTCAATCACACCTTCACCCGTCACGCGCGTGTTGTTGTGGAACGCCTGCAGATTCGAATACTCCCAACTGCGAGTCTGCGAGGTGTACTTAATGTTGCCGGTTAGATTCGTAAGCGCGTACGGGAAATTGGTGTATGTCAGTTGCCCCTCGCGAACCGCGGCGTTGATCTCAAAGATCGCTTTGAACCCAACCTGGGGGGCTCGATAGATCTGGATGTTGCCGTCAGCGAACCCGCCGATGCCAAGCTTACTGATGACATCGCGACCTTTCTCGTCGAACGCCGCGTGGAAGTTTTCGTCCAGCGGAATATCGTCGGCTTTGATTTGCAGCAGTACCTCTGATTTCGGGCCAGGGTTCCGAACATAACCAGTCAACGCAACTGGTCGTTGGCCCGCGCGGCCGTCGAACCTTATATCAAATATGTTCTCGTCGGGACGCTGAACCATGCTGCCGGAAACAGCGTCAACCGGGTAACGGAACTTCTCAAATATCGATGTGCCGTTGCGAACATCCAGCCGCCATTTTTCAGGGACCCACTGGCCATCCCTGGCCTGCATCTGACCCTGGATGGAAACCAGCCCCGTGGCGTGCAATGGATCCAGAATCTTACGGAATGATCGTGGCAGGATACTGCGAACACGATCGTCCAGCGGCAGGTCCTGAATGTTAGTTCGAACAAAACCGATCGGCGCACCGTGTTCGTCGGTTCCGACTGAAGCTTCAAGTGCCAGTTGCGTTTGATCGTTCTTTGCATTTGTGATGCGAATCGATGTGCTTTTGTTGTCGCGGTAAATCTGTGCGTCAACATTGTGCAGCGTGAAAGGAAGGGCGCCGTTGTCCACGGTTCCGTCTTGCAGACCGACCAGAACTCGAAACTCCGGGTCGGTTCCATCGCCATTTGAAACGACATCGAAGGCAATGTTAAGCAAGCCTGCGAGGCCAAGGCTGGGCGAGTTGCTGCCGGGAATGCTTAGTGATAGATCTTCATTGCTGGCCAGTCGTATGGTTTCGCCACGCAGTTTTGTGGCCGCCATCTGAACCTGCTGATTGAGCGACTGTAGCCGGTCACTAATTTCCGGAGATGTGCTGGCAGCGAACTGCAGCAACCGATCGCCCGCGACGACCTTGTTCATCCACCCGGTGACCTTCCACTGACCGTGGTCCAGGTTCAGATTTCCGTTGACCAGTAGGTTTCCAACTTCGGCCAGGTTCAAGCCGCCTTTAAAGCCAAAACTGCGGCTTGAAGTCGGGTCCAGTTTCGCATGGCCACCGTCTAGCGTGAACCGGGCGGTTGGGAAGCTGTCACCGTAGTCCAGGGCGATGTCAAACTTTGCATCTTCAATGGACCACGCGGGCAGGCTTCGCTTCTTCAGCTTCAGCGGCGGTAGTCCCTGCCAGTTCCACTTGCCGTCTGACGAACGAACAACGCGGATCTTCGGCTGGCGAACTTTGATATCTCGAACGACGATCTGCTGACTGCGAACGTACTCGTCGCGATCAACAGTGACGATGACTTCCGGAACCTCAACCAGCCACTCGTCTGACTTCTGGTCCTTCATGCGCAGGTTGTAAACGTGCAGCTTGTTGGCGCCATCGAACCGTGTTCGTTCCAGCTGAATGTCCCAGCCGGGTGCGTTCTTGCGGAAGTTGTCTTCGACGGCTTTATGGACCAGTTGATCCATGTTGGCCCACACCCAACACGCAACACCGCCGGCCGTCACTGCCAGAAGCAGTGCGATAATGATGGCCCATTTGAATACGGCAGACAGTTTCAAAGATCGCTTCCGTGCGATGTCGTTTGTGTTCCGCTCTGCGAAACAGGTGCGTAGTTAACTAGTCAACGTCGTGGTTGTGGATTGAGCAAACACAGATTTGGGCAACAACCCGCAGGCTGCCAGTACGCTTAGTGGATACTCAGCAGGCAACCGGTAGCGAATCGATCCAACAAAGATCATGTGTAGTAGTGAGAAATAAATAATCGGGCTAAGACAAAGAACCAACGCCCACGCGTGGCCGCGGCACAGCCAAATACCACGCACCGCCAAAAGCATGATGGGAACAAAGCCCAACAGACATGCACCTTGTGGGCCAATCGACTGAAATTGTGCTGCGTTCGGCACGGGGCTCCAGAATCGACCAAGTTTCACCAGCCCCAGCGAGAACGCTTTGCCAGGGTTTTGCTTTGCGAACGCGATCGCCTGGTCTTTGTAGTACTGGTTCGCTTGGTACTCGCCCAGTTCTTCCATCTTGCCGTCCGTTTCCACGAACTGCATGTCACTCTCGCCTGTCGCCGCAGGATGCAGACCGTCGTAAAGACTTGGTCCCAGCCACAACGTCGTGAGCACAAAGTGCTGCGTCACGTTTTGGTTCCGCAGTCCCCATGGAAGTAACGCCAGGAACGTCGTCAGGCAAATGCACACCGCCGCTCGAAGTCCGGCGGCGTTTCTGTGCTGCCACAAAAGACAAATCGCAAACGCCGGCGCGGCCAGTAGCCATGTGGGTCGAATATAGGTCGCAAGCCCCACGGCAGCGCCGGTCGAAATGGCGAACCACAAAACCGCCTTGCCGCACTTGAGCTGCAGATGAGTGAAATGCAGCAGCAGAATGCTCAGGGTCAGTGTCGTTGCGAAAACGGCTTCGGTCAGAATTAGGGGAGTGAACCCAACCAGCGTCGGCGACGTGGCGGCCCACAGTCCGGCAAACCAACCCGCGCGTTGTTCGATTAGAGTCACGCCCAGAAAATAAACAAACACGCACCCCGCCGCGCCAATGATCGCAATCAACACACGCGCGGCGAAGACACTGTCACCGCACGTCGCACGGACCATGGCCAGAAGCATTGGGAAGCCCGGCATTCGCAAAGCGTGTCGGTTGCCGATTTCGTAGTCAGTCCCATCGACAATGGTTCCGGCGAGTTCCCAGTACCCGTTCGCGTCGCCTTCAATGAGGAACTGCCGCCCGCCCTGGTCGCACTGTAATTCAATCGCCACCGCGGCCATGAGCCTCAGCAACAGCGCGATCACGAAGATCGAAACGATGGGATTTCGGCGAAGCAAAGAGAACATGTAAATCGATCAGGGACCCAACAAATGTACGCTGGGCGCAGAATGGTCGTTGGCCACCAGACGCCGCGAGTGCGGCGTTCAGGGGGAAAAGGCCGCTGATACTAGGGTTTTCGCCGTATTTGCAGCAATAGGCGAAAATTGCCGGTGGCGATCAGGCAGTGGGTCCGGCCAGAACGCTGCATCTGATGGGAAGAAGATGCAACTTGGCCTTGTAGAAATTACCGAACAGCGGCTACAACGCCGCTCCCAATTTATGCAGGTTGCCCGCGCGGTCAGCGTTGGCAGCTTGGCGTTGCACACAAGGACGTGTCTATGCGCCTCACAGCGAATGAGATTGCAAAACTGGTTGGAGGTCGGGTTCTGGGCGACGGAGATGCCGTCGCGGAACACGCATCCCCCGTTCATCAAGCGGATAAGAACGCGCTGACTTTTGCTGCGAACGAAGCGAACCTGCGGCTATTGCCCGAATGTTCTGCTCCAATCGCGATGGTCGCAGAGTCCGACGACACAATCGAACATCCCGCGGATTCAATGACGTTGGTGGCGGTTCCCACTGATGTCGAAGAAGCGTTTCTCCTGGTCGCTCAAACGCTGCACCCGGCCAGACCACGAACTGCCACCGGCATTTCTCCAGCTGCTGACGTCGCCACGTCGGCCGTCATTGGCGGCAACACCAACATTCATGCCAATGTTACCGTTTCCGAAGACGTGGAAATTGGAACTGGCTGCACGATCTTCCCCGGCACAGTGATTGGTCGCGGAGTGAAGATTGGCAACAACGTTGTTCTGCATCCAAACGTCGTGTTGTACGACGATATTAGCGTCGGCAACGAGTGCATCATCCACGCGAATTCGGTTATCGGCGCCGACGGGTTTGGCTATCGACCAATCGATGGTCAGCATGTGCGAATCCCGCACGTCGGAACGGTTCGCATTGAAGACAACGTGGAAATCGGAGCCTGCACTACCATCGACCGCGCCAAAGTTGGCGCGACAGTGATTGGGCAGGGCACGAAGATTGATAATCAGGTCATGGTCGGCCACAACTGCGAAATCGGAGAACACAATCTGTTGGTTTCGCAGGTCGGCTTTGCCGGTTCCGTGACGACAGGAAGCTATGTCGTATGCGCTGGGCAGGTTGGCGTCGCCGACCATGTTCATCTTGGTGATGGAGCGATATTCGGAGCCCAGTGTGGCGTGCATCGCAGCATGCCCGGTGGCAAGACCTACCTCGGTGCACCAGCTGCACCGGTTGACGAAACAAGCAGACAACTCATGTCACTCCGCAAACTTCCCCAGCTGCGAAAGACTGTTCGCACGATGGAAAAAGAACTTGCGGCCCTCAAAGCCTCGCTCGAGGCGCAAGATCCTTCGCAGAATTCGGCATCCAAAGCCGCCTGATTTCCTGGCAGTATCGATTGCTTGTCGAACCCACCTGCTTATTCATGAGCAACTTCAAACCTCAACTTCACGAACCCCGGCACGTTGGGCTGCTGGCTGGTGCAGGTCGATTTCCAATCGCCTTCGCCGAGGCTGCCCGTGCGCAGGGACACAAGGTCTCAGGGTTGGGTATCGCTGACCTGTTTGATGACAAACTTGCTGACGTCTGCCATGAGTTTAGCACTGTCCCGCTGGGCAAACTTGGTCGAGCCATCCGGCATTTTCGTCGTTCGGATGTCGAACACGTGGTAATGGCGGGCAAGATTCACAAAACGGTTCTGTTTCATCCGTTCCGCCTGTTCCGCCTCCTGCCAGACTGGCGTGCGCTGCACATGTGGTTTCGGTATGCCAGAGAAAACCGTGCTGACGATACACTGTTGCTGGCGGTCATCCGCGAGTTCGCTCGCGACAACGTGCACTTCGCCTCTGCCCTGGACTACTGCCCGGAGTTACTCGTGGATCACGGATTCCTGACGCGACGCAAGCCATCACCCAGCCAATGGGAAGACATTCACTTCGGCTGGGACATGGCCAAAGCAATGGGCAAGCTGGACGTCGGGCAAACCGTCTGCATCAACGATTCCGCCGTCATCGCCGTCGAAGCGATCGAAGGAACCGACGAGTGCATTCGGCGTGCGGGTCAGCTGTGTCGCCGCGGCGGGTTCACCGTTGTGAAAGTCGCAAAGCCGCAGCAGGACATGCGATTCGATGTTCCGACTATCGGTATCGAAACAATCCAAACAATGCACGAAGCCGGCGCGCGAGTGCTGGCGGTTGAAAGCGACATGACCATTCTGTTGGATCAGACCGAAGTCACAGCGCTGGCTGACAAGTTTGGCATCACAATTGTGGCCATGAATGCGGATGAGCTAAAGCTAAAGCTCGCCTCGTAGCGATCGGCAACATTGGTTTCTCAATTGGGAACCGGCGTCACTTCGCCTGCCAGGCCCACGGCGCAACGGGCGGTTCTTCTTCGCCCCACAGGCCGCGGCGTTTCAGTTTGGCAGTAGCGTGGTGATCTTCCAACGCCATGTCGTCCGGGGCCTCAGTTTTCTCGTGCCAGGCGTAGCCCCAGCGAACCAGCTGATTATTAATGCGAACCGGCGGTAAGATGACCGGTTCTTTAGTTTTGTTTGGCGGAACCTTGACGTCGATGGCTAGCCGACCATCAGCCAGAATCTTACGAACGCGAATATGCAGCGGCTTGTTCTGAGTGTAGAACCTCAGCCTCGCCCTGGCCTTCTCAAAGTACGGCTGTCCGTCGCGGGGTGCGGCGACACCGTACAGTTTCATGCGAACCACTTTCCCATCCGGGGCCATACAACCAATCACGTCTCCGCTAATCCATTCAGCGGCTGTCGTGTCAAAGTTCGTTCCAACGACAAACACAAAGGGCTCCTGAGGTGCGGCATTTTCGTCCTGCTTGGGAACCATATCGTCGCTAACTTCGCCGTCGTTGTCGGTAACTTCGCTGGCCGTTGCCTCCGGTTCTGTTCCAACGGACGTGAGTTCTTCTTCGGGCTGCTGTTGTTCGTCAGGCACGGACGTTGTTGGGTCCGACCCTGGACAGCCGCAGATGCCGCCGATGAGTCCAAATGCAATCAGTAATGGAATCGGCCGCATATCGTTTCTTTCCAACATGATGTGTCAGGGGTTCGATGCGACGTCAGGTTTGTGAGTTCCCGAATTCTCCAAACGGCGTTTCCACGGTCCGTGGGTCACTGCGATCCAGATATTCGGCGCCAAGGTGTGCCGTCCAGCGGTTTTTGGGCGTCCTTTGCTTGCCCTGCCTCGCGCGACTCTGGTGAAATGGTCGCTGTTAAGTACCCAGGCGTCAAAATGTCCGACCAAGCCAACACAACTCCCGAAGCCACCGAGTGGTTCTATCAACTGCTGGGACTCGCCACCGGTCCGGTAACCCCCGAGCGTGTTGCGTGGATGGTTGAGAACAACCACCTTGCCGCGAACAGCATGATTGGTCCATCCGCAACCGGCCCCTGGCAACGATTGGATAAGTCTGAGTTCTCTCATCTGGTTCCTAACGAGGCCAGAGCCGCCAAGCTGGCTGACGCTCCGCTTAGTCCCATCACAAAGAAGCCGGTCAAAGTACCGTCCGGTGAACCAGACGTCATCATTCCCACCGTCCCGGATGCGAGTGACAGCGAAGCCGACTACATCGCCCTTCCGGGCGCGCCCGTCAAACCAAAAGCGACGCGACCGAAAACAACTCCGGAACCGCCGCTGGTCGATCCGGAACCAGAATCAATCCCGTTCATCGACGCTGAACCCGAACCGGCTCCTCCGGTTTTCCACGACCTTGAAGTGGTCGAAGACAGCGCTCCACAAGACGCTTCCGCCGCGTGGGATGAGTTCGAAGCTCAGGAAGTTCAGTCTGAGACACCGACCGAACGACTGCGTCGCGAACGCGGCCGTAGCGCTCCTGAACCACAGCAGGCCAGCAAGCCACCGCTAAGCCCGGAACGCAAACGACAACTCTTCTTTGGTGCCGGCGGACTTCTGGCATTCGCGCTGCTGTTTCTGATCGGCCGCAGTCTCTTTGGTGGCGTAGACAGCGCCGGTGCCTTCGCGACGTTCCGCCGAGTTGCGGACGGAATAAAGAACAACCAAACCCTAAGCGACAACGAGTGGGTCGAGTTCCTCAACACAAGCAAAGAAGAAGTCAGCGCGGCGCTGGAACCGGTTCGTGAACATGCCAGTTCCGAGTACCCGGAAGAACAGGCGCTTGTCTGGGCCGGCGATCAACTGCTGACCATGCTTCAGGGAGCACGAGAGTTTCCGCCGGGCGTGACAGAGAAATTTGAAGCGTTCATGGCGGAATACTCAGGGACGCCCGTGCCCACAATTGATCCCACGCAGGGTAACAGCGGCGGCGAAAATCAGGAGTCGGATGAGAACACCGGTGCCACCCCGCCACCGATAACCGACCCGATTTTTCAGTAAGATTTCTACCAATCGGCCTGGTTCAGCCGACTCATGCGTATGACCGGTCCGATTGGCCCTGAGTCCGCCCGGCCTTACTGAAGGGAATTGGACGCCAATTCGCGCGACGGCTACAATTGAACTCCCACCTTGCGGCTCCCTCCCACGCCAACCATCACACTCTCTCTGCGATAGCTTTCATGCTGATTCCCGTCCAATGTCCGCGCTGCGACCACCCGTTTCGGGTCGATTCAAAGCATGCTGGTCAGGTTGGACGATGCCCGAACAAAGCGTGTGCTGCGGCAGTGCGAATCCCCGGTCACCTGAAGAAGGCTTCAGAGCCAGAACCAAAGCCGGCTCCCGCAAAAGCCAGCCGGCTGCCAGCCTCAGCGCGGCGAACCAGTAAGTCAGAACCAGAACCCAAACGCGCACGACCTTCGCGTCGGGAAACGAAACCAGAAAAGCCAAAGCGAACAGCAACTCGGTCCAGTAGCCGCGAAACAAAACGCGCGTTGCCGCCCCGAAAAGGACAGCGAGCCCAAAGAGCCAGGTCCAAACCAACACGCGCGACGAAGCGATCACGAGCAAAGTCGAAACGACGAGCCGCCGGGCGTGGGTTCCCCACTGGATTGGTCGCGGGCTTGTGCGGGATCGCTGCAGTTATCGGCGGTGGCTACTTCGTGTTCTTCAGTGACCCGGGCACGGGTGTCGCCGGCACATCAAACACACTCCAGGCAGCCGAAGCCCCACCCGTCGATCACGAAACATGGAAAACAAAGGTCGCGCCGTTCCTGGAAACACACTGCTTCGACTGCCACGGCGACGACGACGGCGATGCCGGTTTGAACCTGGCCGTCTACACCAGCGCGTCAGATCTGACCGAGCACCGGAAGACGTTTGAGAAAATCTTCCGCATGATCAACTCCGGAGCCATGCCGCCGGGCGACTTCGAACCATTGCCGGAAGATGACGATCGCGAGGTCGTGGCCACGTGGCTGGAAGACAAGTTGTTTAACTTCGACTGCAAGGTGGTCAACGACCCCGGACGTCCCACCATCCAGCGTCTCAACCGCGCCGAATACAACAATACGATTCGCGACCTGGTTGGTGTCGATTTCAAACCGGCCGACGATTTTCCGTCAGACGATGTTGGCGAAGGCTTCGACAACATTGGCGATGTGCTTTCACTATCGCCGTTGCTGCTGGAGAAGTACCTCAAAGCGGCCGAACAAATCACCGCCCGAGCGATTGTGTCGGACGACTATTCCAAACCGCGCACGCTTACGAAACGCGGCCTGAACCTGAGCAAGGCCGGGCACGCACACGATAGCGGGGACGACTTCGTCGCCATCCTCTCCGCCGGCGAAGCGCGAGCCGACTTTAAACTGGCTGCCACGGGTGACTATGTCATTCGCATTGAAGCGAAGGCCACGCAGGCCGGTCGCGACGAACTTGCGAAGATGGAGTTCCGCGTTAACGGCGATCCGGTTCACATTGTCGATGTTCCTGGCAAGAAAGTGGTCGGGCAGTTCGAGTTCAAGACAAGGTTGCAGGCGGGCGATGTTCGAATCGCGGGCCGGTTCATCAACGACAAGATGATTAAGCGGCAGGATCGCAACCTGTACGTCAGGCAGATTCAGTTAATCGGCCCGGAGAACGCAGAACCGCCGACCTACCCAGCCCTTCACCAACGTCTGGTCTTCGCAGTTCCTGGTGCCGGTAAAAGTGTGAAGCAAGCCGCGACGGAAGTTCTACAAACATTCGCCAAACGCGCGTTCCGACGCGCCGTCAGTGGCGATGAAGTTCAAAAGTATGTGGGTCTTGTCGAACGAATCGCGAACCAGGACGACGGTTCCTACAACGAAGGTATCGCGGTGGCGATGCAGGCGATTCTTGTTTCGCCACACTTCCTGTTCCGAGTCGAAACCGACTCGCGGCCTGACGATCCGACGAATGGACACAAGGTCAACCAATACGAACTCGCATCGCGGCTATCGTACTTTATCTGGAGCAGCATGCCGGATGACGAACTCATCAAGCTGGCCGATCGCGGACAACTACAAAACCCGGACACGCTCACAAAGCAAATCACACGCATGCTGCGCGACAAAAAGTCCCGCGCGCTGACGGAGAACTTTGCGACGCAGTGGCTGAACCTGCGAGTTCTGGACGAACTCACCCCGGACCCGGATCAGTTCAAGACTTTCAATGCAAAGTTGAAAGCTGACATGATTCGCGAAACCGAAATGCTGTTTGAATCCATCGTCAAAGACAACCGTCCGATCACGGACTTTATCGACGCCAACTACAGCTTCATTAACGAACGCCTGGCAAAGCACTACGACATCCGCGGCGTCAAAGGCAACAATTTCCGACGCGTGTCACTAAAAGGCAGTGGCCGCGCTGGCGTTTTAACACACGCCAGCGTTCTGACACTCACGTCGAACCCAACCCGCACATCGCCGGTGAAACGCGGCAAGTGGATTCTGGAGAACCTGCTCAACGACGCTCCACCCGATCCGCCGGCGGACGTGCCGGACCTGGACGAAACTGCGAAGGAGCATCCAGGGATGACGCTTCGCGAACAGTTGGCACTCCACCGCGAGAGCCCCACGTGTGCATCATGCCACAAGACCATGGACCCGCTGGGTTTTGGATTCGAACGTTTTGATGCGGTCGGCAAAATCCGATCGCTTGCTGATGGAAAACCAATCGATCCGTCCGGAGAATTGCCGAGCGGCGAGAGCTTTTCCGGGGCTTTGGAGCTGGTTCAAATCGTGAAGGAGCGGCGAGAACAATTCTGCCGATGTTTAGCAGAGAAGATGATGACGTATGCGTTGGGCCGCGGTCTGGATTACTATGACCGGTGCGCGATTGATCAGATTTACGGGCGGTTAGACGAGAATGAATTGCGGTTCTCGTCGCTGGTTGAAGGAATTGTGCTTAGCAAGCCGTTCCTCGAACGCCGGGGCGAAGAACCAAAGAAAGCGGAGTGATTCTCACATCACAGCCGGGGTATCAGATGACCAAACAACTAAACCGACGAACAATTCTACGCGGACTTGGTACGGCCATGTCATTGCCCATGCTGGAAGCCATGTTCCCGCAGCAATCCGCGTTCGCGATGACCGCCCCCAAAGCTCCGCAACGCGCGGCGTTTGTTTTCTTTGCGAACGGTGTGATTGTCGACAAGTGGGAACCCAAAGGCGAGAACGGCCCGCTGCGTGAACTCACGCCGACACTGCAGCCACTGGCGAAACACAAAGACAAGATCAACATCTTCTCTGGCCTCACCCAGCACCACGCCCGCGCTAATGGCGATGGCGCCGGCGACCACGCTCGCAGCGCCAGCGCGTTCCTGACCGGCGCGCAGCCGCGAAAAACTTCTGGCGCCGACATTAAGGTTGGTCAGTCAATCGACCAGGCAATCGCTGAACGCATTGGCGATCAAACACGGCTTCCGTCAATCGAACTGGGTGTCGTGCGCGGACGCAACGCGGGTAGTTGCGATTCAGGTTATAGCTGTGCGTACTCGTCCAACATTTCGTGGAAGAGTGAGAACACGCCGGCTCCGAAAGAGATCAACCCAAAGCTGGCGTTCGAACGCTTGTTTGGCGATAAGAACGCGGCGAAGAACAGCCAAAAGCAAAATGCGAACCGACAAAGCATTCTGGATCTGGTCGCGGGGGACGCATCCAAACTGAAGAAGAAGCTTGGCCAGACAGACCGCCGCAAGATTGACGAATACTTCAACAGTGTCCGCGAAGTCGAACAGCGGATCTCTCGAGCGAACCAGCAGCTCATCGAAATCCCTGACTACGATGTTCCCGACGGCATACCTGGCGAATTCCCAACCCACGCGCGAATCATGTTTGACATCATGACGCTGGCGTTCCAAACCGATTGCACCCGAGTGGCCACGTTTATGCTGGGCAACGGTGGCAGCAACCGCAGCTACCCGGACGTGAACGTCAAAGAAGGTCACCACTCCATTTCGCACCACCGCAATGACAAGAAGAAGATGGCGAAGCTGGAACGCATCGACAGATTCCTGGTTCAGCAGTTCGCCTACTTCCTGGACCGCATGGCTGCTGAGAAAGAAGGCGACGGCAGCCTGCTGGACAATTCAATGGTTCTGTACGGCAGCGCGATTTCTGACGGCAACCGGCACCGACACCACGACCTGCCAATCCTTCTGGCGGGCGGAGCTGGCGGAACCATCAAGACCGGACGCCACCTGACGTTCAAGAAAGAAACGCCGCTCAATAATCTGTTCCTGACCATGGGCGATCGCCTGGGTGCAAAAATCGATCACATCGGCGACAGCACGGAGCGATTGAATATTTCGTAGGAACGCGAAGGCTTCCGCGTGCAGAAAAAACGCTGCTCGCTGGATTGGATAACTACGACTGAGTCTATACTCGGTCACCAATCCACGCAGTGAGTTCAGCCGATGCCCACCTTTGACTATCGATTCACGGTGAACGCTCCACTGGCGGCGGTTTCGGCGTTCCACTTCGAACCTGGCATCCTGAAGACGCTCACGCCACCATTGATGATCATGCAGGTGCATCGGTTCGATCCACTCGCCGAAGGATCGATTGGCGAATTCACGATGTGGATGGGGCCGATTCCCGTTCGGTGGAAAGCAGAACACTCAAACGTCAGTGAAACGTCGTTTACGGATACGCAGGTCGCGGGGCCAATGAAACATTGGGCTCACACCCATCGGTTCAGTGCCATCGGCGAATCCACAACCGAAGTGCACGAACACATCGAGTACCGCCATCATTCGGGCCTCAAAGGCATCTGGTCGCGCATGCTGTTTCCAAAACCAGGCCTCATCGCGCTGTTCACGATCCGCAAGATGATCACACGCCGCGAAGTAAGGAAACGAATCGCACGTTCGGACGCCGCTGACCGGTAGATCATGCCGAACTGCGAATTTCGCCACTGTCGGTTCTCTGC
Organism: uncultured Planctomycetaceae bacterium; assembly: GCA_964485095.1. Lineage (GTDB taxonomy): Bacteria > Planctomycetota > Planctomycetia > Planctomycetales > Planctomycetaceae > CAYNWT01. The sequence goes on from CAZAIB010000004.1 coordinate 92,867, forward strand.
CATCGACTGCTGAACCGGCCCGCTCGTCTTGCCGGAATTGGGGTCAGAGAAAACAATCTGAGCCTTACGTGGGGGGAACCACGCGCAGAGTTCAGGAAGAACAATGGCCCGTTCGAAAAAGCATTCACGTCGACGTTCACGTTCGTTTCCAGCAGTCGCCGCAGTGGAGAAGCTTGAGACGCGGCAGTTGCTGACAGGCAACGTGTCTGTTTCTATCCAGAACGACAATCTTGTCATCGACGGTGACGCAGATAGCAACGAGTTCGAACTGACGTTCTTCGATGGCGACGTTGCCGTCAGGCCGCTTGGCGACACAACTATCAACGGAAGCTCTGACAACTTTGTCGCGTTCCCTGATACCAATGTCATCCCTCGCAATGTGCAGATCAGACTTGCAGGCGGCGACGATTCCGTTGTTGTCTCTCGCGATCTGATTGTGACCAAACAGATTAGAGTTCAGGGCGGTTCCGGAAACGACACGTTTGGAGTTCTGGGAGCAACCATCAACGGTAACCTGCGAGTCATCCTGGGATCCGGAACGGATGGTATCTCAGTGAGAGATGTCGAGGTCGGCGGAGATCTGATCCTGCAGGGCAACAACGGCAGAGATTCAGTGGGCGTTTCCAACGTCACGGTTTCCGACGAAACCTTGCTGAGAACCCATGGTGGCGATGACCACATCCTGGTTGAGACTCTTAACACAGACGGCCTGACCATCGATTCCGGAGACGGCAACGATGGAGTCGCAGTTGCAGGAGCGGATGTTTCTGCCGCGTTAAGCCTGGTAACAGACACGGGCAACGATGTCGTTCAGGTAATCGATTCCCGAGTCGAACTGGACACATTCATCGGCGTCGGCGCTGACACCGATGGGCTCTCACTGGGCCAGTCGGGAGCCCGGAATGTCTTTGTTGGTGACTTTGAAACTAACGGCAGCGGTGGTGCAAACACCTACGACGAACAAAACAACAGATTCCTCGGCGAACGCAACGTGCTGCGGTACGAAGACGGCCCCGTTGATCTGACTCGCGTCGATAACGCACTGGATCGCGTTGAAGACGCACATAGTGCTGTGGACGCATTGTTTGTCCAGCAAGCACAAACGCTTGTAGGAACCCCAACCGACTCTGAACAATCGGTTTCGGCCTTCGTAACGCGGGAGTCGTCAATCAACCTGGTCGGACAGACAACCAACGATGCAACGGTCGAACTGGACACCGATGGCGACGGAGCGTTTGACGACGGCGTTGTGCAGGCTGACGAATTCGGCAACTACACGCTGCCTGTAGACCTGGCAGTAGGACCGCAGGACTTTTCGGTTCGCAGTACCGACGCTTTAGGCGCCGAACAAACATTGGACGTGTCTATTCACCGAGCCATCGGCAGCATTACCAGGTTCCAAACAAGCCTCGGCGATTTCCATGTCGAACTGCTGGACGACGACGCGCCACTGACTGTCGCCAACTACCAAAACTACTTTGACAGCGACAATAACGCCATCATTCATCGGTCGATCGGTAACTTTGTCATTCAAGGCGGTGGCTTCGAATTTGCTGATGGGCAAATAGGAGCGATCGACACCGCGCCGCCGGTTGAGAACGAATTCAACGCAGACAATTCAAACCTTCGAGGCACGCTGTCCACAGCTCTTAGAGGCGGCGATCTGGATAGCGCCACCAACCAGTGGTTCATAAACCTGTCGGACAACACATTCCTGGACGCCGCCGGACACACGGTCTTTGGTCGCGTGATCGCGGGCGGTCTGGAGGTCGTGGACGCCATCGCAGAAGTGAACACATTCAACCTGGACGGCGGCACCTTTAGTGACACACCACTGCGAGACTTCGCGCCGTTCGCAGAGCAGCTAACTGGTTCACTAAGTACTTCGTCAGGTTCGCCCACCGTTACCGGTACCGACACATTGTTCACAGAGGAATTGCAGGTTGGACAGACCATACAACTACGAGAAGGTGATGATCTGATTGGAACTTTCGCGGTGATCGCCATTGCCAGCGACACCGAACTGACTCTGTCAGACCAACTGACACAGAATGTGGCAACAGCCGACGGTTTCTTTACCGAAACACTGGGTGACCAACACTTCGTCTTCGCCAACCAGGAAGACATCCTGGATAGCTGAGTCGATCAACACCCGGTTCTCAGACGCCACGTATTCCGGGCGTACGGATTGAAGTTAAGTAATTTTCGAATAGCCTTCCCATATTCACATTCAGGGAAAGCTAAATGACTGTCGCACTTGCTATCACCGTTGATGACGTTCACGCCGCGGCCGAACGTGTTCGCAGTCATGTACTGAAGACACCGATGGTTCAATGCCCGGCTTTGTCGGACGAACTTGGTTTCGACGTCACGTTCAAGTGTGAGAACCTGCAACACGTAGGAGCCTTCAAAGCGCGCGGCGCGTGCAATGCGGTGTTCTCACTTTCCGAAGAACAAGCGGCGGCCGGCGTTGTGGCTCATTCATCCGGCAACCACGCCGCCGCCCTGGCCCGCGCGGCCAAACTGCGAGGAATTACCGCTCACATCGTGATGCCGCATAACTCAGCCAGCGTGAAGATAGAAGCGGTTCGCCGTCTGGGTGTCGAACCGGTGTTTTGTGAACCGACCACCGAAGCCCGAGAAGCGATGGCCGAGAAAGTCATCACCGAAACCGGAGCCACACTGGTTCACCCATTTAACGATCCGTTGGTGATCGCCGGCCAGGGAACAGCCGCCCTGGAAATCCTCGAACAGTCACCCAACATCGACACGCTGGTCGTCCCTGTCGGCGGCGGCGGACTAGTGTCCGGCTGCCTGGTCACCATCAAAGCACTGCGCCCCGACATCCATGTGATCGCAGCCGAACCAGAATGGGCCGACGACGCCTACCGCAGCTGGAAGAGCGGCAAGATTGAACCGCCCGTCCGCTACGACACAATCGGCGACGGCCTAAGAACCTGCGTCGGCCCGCTTACGTTTCCCATTATCCAATCACTGGTGGACGATATCCTGACCGTCAGCGAAGAACTCATCGCCACCGCAACGCGCCGCATGTTCTCACAATGCAAACTAGTCGTAGAACCCTCCGGCGCGGTTCCACTGGGAGTCATGCTGCAGCACCCGGACGTGTTCAAAGACCGAACCGTCGCCGCAGTCATCACTGGCGGAAACCTGGACTTCGGCGCGTTTGATTTGAACGCATGATCGCAAAATGAATGACCAATCGACGTCTGGTTTCGGTGGCTCTCCATATGGTTAATGGCTGCAACCAAAACGTGTCCACTTCGATCTCCGGATACCTCGGCTTCAATTCGTTCGAGCCCAAGGGGCAACTTGCCGTCAAAAACGTGCCAATCCTTACACTGAACCTGTGACTCGGACAGTATTGGTGGCTGCGGGTGTGTCTGGTCAGGTAGAGTGGAGCCAAACGGGCTTTGAGTTGAGTTGCCATGCGCAAGAAGAGACCAGGATTTACGCTTATTGAACTGCTGGTGGTTGTGGCCATCATCGCGGTGCTGATTGCGTTGTTGCTGCCGGCTGTTCAACACGCGCGCGAGGCGGCTCGGCGAACGTCTTGTCGGAACAATCTGAAGCAGATTGGAATTGCGATTCATAACTACGAATCGACGTTCTTAATGTTTCCGCCCAGCTATACGACTCAGCTGGGTATCGACCAACGCGGTTCATGGTCGGTTCACGGCCGCATACTTCCATTCATGGAACAGCAAAACGCGGCACAGCTAATCGACCTGTCGTCTGACTGGCATGACCAGGTCGATACGGGGGTTCCAGGAATGCGAATCCCAACCTTCCTGTGTGCGTCGGACCCGCTGGTTGATCGCGTGCGAACCCGGGACGGTCGGCGCTACGTGCATCCGCAAAGTTACGGGTTCAACATGGGCCACTGGTTCATTTTCGATCCGATCAACGGCGCCGGCGGTAACGGTGCGTTCGTCGTGAACAACCCCGTTCCAGCGTCATCGATCCTTGACGGTCTTAGCAACACCCTGTGTGCAGCGGAGGTGAAAGCTTATACGCCCTACATTCGCAACACACAGGATCCGGGGCCGGTGGCACCCACTTCAACCTCGTTTGCTGCAGGGTTCACTGGTGATGACAAACTGGGCGCAGGTCCATATGACAGCACGGGGCACACTGTCTGGGCAGACGGCCGCGTCCACCACACCGGAATCACCACAACATTCCCGCCAAACACGAAGATACCAATCGTCCGCGATGGGGTTCAGTACGACATCGACTTCACATCTCAGCAGGAAGGCCGCAGTCTCACGCAGCTCACTTACGCGGCCGTGACCTCGCGCAGTTACCATACTGATGGTGTAAACGTCGTATTGATGGACGGCTCGGTCAGAACCGTCAACAATGACATTAATCCCGAAGTCTGGCGTGCTGTTGGCAGTCGTCATGCGATCAGGGACGAGGTTCCGCTGGACGACTTCTAAGCGATCAGTTGGTTCCAACCGACAAAAAACATGACAGGAGGCTCCGCGTGCGGCTAGTTCCGATACCGATCATTGCAATTCTTCTTTGCGTCTCTTTGGATTCACCAGCGATTGGCCAACAGCCGACCATTGATATCCAGAAGCTTGAGGAAAAGATCCAGGCTGTCCTCCCGAAAATTCGAGCCTGCACTGTGGGCGTCGGTAACGGCGGAAGCGGTGTGGTGATTTCGAAAGAGGGACTGGTTCTTTCCTGTGCCCATGTCGCTTTGGAAGCGGGCCGAAGAATCCAGATTCGTTTTCCGGATGGAACCAGCGTCAGGGCCACCACGTTGGGTAACCACCGAGACGCCGACGCCGCACTGATTCGGATCGACCAGAAAGGCGACTACCCGTTTGCACCAATGGCAAAATCGGGCGATGCGAAAGTAGGAGACTGGGTCCTCGCGATGGGCTACCCGGTCACGTTCTCGAAGCGAGCCCCACCACCGGTCCGCATCGGTCGGGTCGTTCGAACCGCGCGCAATGTGCTTATCAGTGACGCGCCAATCATGGGCGGTGACTCGGGCGGGCCACTGTTTAGCATGGATGGCACAGTCATCGGCATCAACAGTCGTGTTTCCTCCAACATTGCATCCAATGTCCATGTGCCGATCAATCAGTTTCGTGACAACTGGGACCGATTGCTGGCGTCTGAAGATTGGCCGGAAAGGGATTCCTCAAGGAGAAGCGGAGGCCGACGACCTCAACGGCCTCAGCAGCGGGAACAAACACCACAGATGCCACCGGCCGACAGCGACGACCCGTTCAAAACGCTCGGCATCGAAGTTGAGAAAACAGACAAGGGCGTCATGGTCAAATCGCTCACGCTTGGTTCACTGGCCGACAAGAGCGGAGTCCGCGCGGCGCATATTCTGGTGAAGATTGGCGACAAGGAAGTTAAGAGCCTGAACGAGTGCCGTACTGAACTGAAAAAGTACATCGGCAAGCAGAAAACGGTTAACATCACGGTCACGCGAGCCGACGCGGCGCATGCGAAAGTTACGAAAGCCCTTCGGCTGCAGGAGCAGAAGCCATGAGCAAAACACTCATCCATATATTGTCTGTTGTGTGCCTGGTATCCGCTATCGCTGAACCCGCCGCTGCACAGCGCCGTTCTCGCTTCCGTCGAAGCCTCCGTAGCAACGATGCGGTGAAAGCCAGCTTCAAGGCTGCGACAACTGAACCGTCCAAATCAACGGTTCGCGTTCTTATCGACGACAAACCGGTTGCTCTGGGCTGTGTCGTGAGCGCCGAAGGTGAGGTTCTGACAAAGGCCAGCCTGGTCAAGGAAGGAACCTTAACTCTAAGACTGCCGGACGGTAGCAAGGTTCCTGCTGAACGCCAGAAGATCGACGAACCATTCGACCTCATTCTGCTCAAAGCAAAGTCGGGTTCGTTCACGCCAATCAAGTTTAGTGACGCAACGCCAAACGCAGGTCGTTTTGTCGCGGCTCCGACAGAAACCGGAACCATCATGGGCGTCGGTCTGGTCACCATCGACGCCAAACGCGCAGGCCTGCGACGTTCGCGCAACGACACCTCGCAGCAGCGCAGGTCTTATCTTGGAGTCAGTCTTGTACCGTCTCAGGGCGGCGGCGTGTTGGTGAACCAACAAGTGCAGCAGAACGCCCCCGTCTATCGCTATGGAATTCGCCGGGGCGACAAAATCATGAGCCTGGACGGCGATAAGGTGAACAGCGTTGACGATGTTCGCCAGGTTCTTAGAAGGCACAAGCCACGGGATCGTATCGAAGTCGTCGTCATCAGAGACGGTGACGAAAAGAAGGCCACAATTCGGCTCGGCACCCCACCGGGAATCGACCAGTGGGGAGGCGGCCCGTTTAGCGAACGCCGCTACAACTTCCCGACGGTCATCACGCACGATATTCGTATCCAGCCCGCAGAGTGCGGCGGACCACTGGTGTCATCGTCGGGCGAAGTCGTCGGACTGAACATCGCTCGAGCTCTTCGAGTAGCAACTTACGCGATTCCTGGTGAGGCCATTGAAGGGCTGCTAACCAAACTGCGCCCAGCGGCAGCGGTTTCCGAAACTGTTCCTGAAACGCCGGGCAACATCAGTAGCTCCAGGCTAAGTGCGCCAGGTGATTCGGTAGCACCACTCGCTATGCCAAAGCCGAATCTCCCTGCCCCCGAAATCGCAAGAACAATACCAGTACCCCCAACGCCGGTCCCACCATCGCCAGGGCCGCCAACACCAATCGCAACGCCGCCGGTGCCACCAACAACTCCACCAGCAACAGCTCCCGTAAAGCCTTCGGCACCGATCAATGGCGCCAGTGGCTCAGCCACCCTGTTCGTTTACCAGCGGAAGGTCTCCGACGCTCCGCTGTCCCGGTTCATGAACCTGGCAGAAAGAGAGAAGTCGCGTGTCGTACTAATTGACGCAGGCGAACACGAACCACAACCAACCGTGAAGAAACTCAGAGCTGCATGGGCTAATGCCAACGGGGTCACGTTTCATCGGATCAGCGTTGCCACGCCAGCAGACGCCAACGATGCAACTCGGCTTAAGGTTCTTCAGAACGCGACAGCCGTCTGGGTGACCGGTGCCGTGCCCGCAAGCACTCTATCCGGCACAAAACTGGCGGACAGCCTGCAGGCCGTCCAAATGAAAAGGTAGTTCCTACAGGAAACACGGCTCAACCAGTGAGCCGAAGGCCGTAAGGCCTCGGGTCCGATCGCGGAAACAGATCACACAACCCACAGCCAACACCCGGCGTTAAGCAAACCCGCCCCAACGGTTATTTCTGAATCAACAGAAACCCTCACGACCGACCCGAGGCCTTACGGCCTGCGGCTCACCTGTATTGCGGCTCAAACCGTATTGCCGGCTCCCGGGTGATCGCCGTACTTCGCCAAAGTCAGTGCCGTCCAGCCGCGCGTTGAACCACCCGATACGTTATGCTCGGCAAACGCGAGTTTTTGCTTTTGTGAGGGCGAACTATGATTTCTTTTGCAGCACTCTTCACCACAACAGCAATCCTGATTGCGCCGGTGCAGGATGCAGACATGGTGCTGGTCAACGGCCACGTCGTGACCGTCGATTCGGCGAAACCGGAGGCCCAGGCGGTTGCGGTCAAGGGCGAACGCATCCAGGCGGTTGGTTCGAATGAAGCGATTCGAAAGCTGGTCGGAGACAAAACTCGCGTCATCGATCTGAACGGGCGACTTGTCACACCTGGCTTCATTGAAGGCCACGCGCACTTTGTCGGAGTCGGCCAGTCGAAGATGATTCTGGACCTGACAAAGGCTCGAACGTGGGACGATATCGTCCAGCAGGTTGCGAACGCGGCTGAGGACGCGGCGCCCGGTGACTGGATCATTGGCCGCGGATGGCATCAGGCAAAATGGGAAACTCCACCTGTCCCCAACGTGCACGACTATCCGGTTCACACGTCGCTTAGTGAAGTCACTCCGGAAAACCCGGTTCTGCTCACGCACGCGAGCGGACACATGTGCTTCGCCAATGCCCGGGCGATGGAAATCGGAAACGTGACCAGCGAGACCAAGGACCCGGCCGGCGGAGAGATACTTCACGGCGAAGACGGATCACCCACCGGCGTCTTCCGCGAAACCGCGCAGTCGCTTGTGCGTTCCAGACAGACAACATCACCCGCCCGCGGAGAACGCGACTTGCAAACCGCCATCCAACTGGCCACCGACGCGTGTTTGGAAAACGGCATCACCAGTTTCCAGGACGCAGGTTCAACGTTTGAAACCATCGATACATTCAAGGCGCTGGCCAACGCGAACGAACTCCGAGTGCGCTTGTATGTCATGATTCGCGATAGCAACCAACGCCTCGCCAGCCTGCTGCCGCAATACAAGATCATCGATGCCGGTAACAAACACCTTACAGTCCGCGCGATTAAGCGTGCAATCGATGGAGCCTTAGGGCCGCATGGAGCGTGGCTGCTGGAACCGTACGAAGACATGCCCAACAGCCAGGGCCTGAACACCGCGACGGTTCCTTCCGTTAGACGTTCGGCCGACCTGGCGAATCAAAATGGCTTCCAGGTTTGTGTTCACGCCATCGGTGACCGAGCCAACCGGGAAACACTGGACATCTTCGAATCGTTTCTGACAAAAAACCCAAATGGCAAGAACCTCCGCTGGCGAGTCGAACACGCGCAGCACCTGCACCCGGACGACATCCCGCGGTTCTCAAAGCTGGGCGTGATCGCTTCTATGCAAGCTGTGCACTGCACGTCGGATGCTATCTTTGTTCCTGATCGCCTGGGCGACGTTCGGTCTGAGGCAGGCGCGTACGTTTGGAGATCACTGCTGGATTCCGGCGCCGTTGTCACAAACGGAACCGACGCACCGGTGGAAGACATCAACCCAATGGATTCATTCTACGCCAGCGTCACGCGGCGGCTCTCAAACGGAACCGAGTTCTTCCCCGAACAGTGCATGACCCGCGCGGAAGCGCTGAAGTCTTACACGCTTAGCTGCGCGTACGCTGCGTTCGAAGAAGGCGATAAAGGCAGCCTTGAACCGGGGAAGCTGGCGGATATTGTGGTCTGGTCAACGGACTTCATGAAATGTGACGAAGAGAACATCAGAGAAGCTCGACCGATTCATACAATCGTGGGTGGCAGAGTGCTGTACTCGGCCAAACCCGAAACAGAAACTGTGGACGACGAAAAGAACGAGAACAAATGAAACACTTCGTCTTGCTGTCACTGCTCGCCAGCCCCCTGCTGGGCGCGGACAACTACACGCCCAAAGTCGGTCAGCCGCATCGCGAGTTCGTGTTTCCGAACATTGAAACCGGCAAGCCCGTGTCGCTGAAGGACTACCGCGGCAAGAAGGTTTTGCTGTTCCACTTCGCCTCGTGGTGAGCTGGCTGTCGACGACACGTGCCAGGTTGGCACAAGCAAGTTGGTAACCTCGTCAAGAACGGCGACGTCGAGATGGTTGGCATTATTCAGGAACAGCACCCGGACCGCTGCCGCCTGTTCGCTCAGTGGCAGGGTTTTGAATGGCCCATCATTAACGACGCCATTAACGTCCTGCCCACGCGAGCAGTACCGGTGGTGATCGCGATTGACGAACACGGCGTCGTGCAAAGCACAAGTCCGCGACCAGACTGGGTTCGAAACGAGTTCATCAAGACCGACTACCCGGAACCGGACGAAACAGCGCGGACCAAAGGCACAGGCTACGTTCCGTATTTCTCAGCAGAACAACTTAAGAATGCGAAAGAGTCACTGCTGTCGGCCAAGGGAACTTTGATTTGGGGGGCCGCCGCGTATCAGCAAACCAAAGCTGGTTCTCCTGAACAAACTAAAACCGCTGAGTACTTCAACAAAGCGATCGCACTTTACGACGGCGTCATCAAAGAGGAACCAGAAAACGCCGTGGCCCACTTCGGGCGTGGCGTCGCACTTCGCATGCGGTACGAATCGCCGCTAAGACAAAAAGGGGACTTCCAGGCCGCAGTCAACGCGTGGGGCAAAGCGCTTGATATCGATCCCAACCATTACATCTACCGACGACGGATCCAGCAGTACGGCCCACGTCTGACGAAGCCTTACCCGTTTTACGATTGGGTTCCAAAGGCGCGAACGGACATCAAGGCTCGCGGTGACGAACCAATCAAGTTGGCGGTGGAACCCGGCGGAGCAGAAATTGCCAGCCCGGACCGATCGTTCAAAACCGCTGCGGCCGCCACGAATCCTGATCCGAAGGCCAGAATCAACACAGACAAGAATGGCCTGGTCGAGATCAGTTCGGTCACCGTTCCCGCTCGCGTCAAACCGGGCAAGACCACCCGCATCCACCTGACGCTACGAACCAGTGGTAAGGCTCACTGGAACAACGAAGCCGAACCGGTTCAGGTTTGGATCGACCAACCCGATGGCTGGCAACTCCAGAAGAACCTGTTCACTTTGGACCAACCGAAGGAGCCTGAATCCACCGAAGCACGGAAAGTCGAACTGGAAGCCAAACTCGGCGCGGACTCAGAATCGACGCGGATCAAAGGCTACGCGTTGTTCTACGTGTGCGAAGAAGCGGATGGCACATGTCTGTACCTCCGACGGGATTTTGAAATTCCCATCGTGGTGCAGTAAACACACATTGAGCCACTGATGATTCAGCGGGAGCAGGAACTCATTCCTGCTCCCGTTTTTTTGTGAGCAGCCAGTTAGTTGGTGCGCTGGCTAATTTCACCGGTTGTCTTGTGACGCAGGATGACCTTCGTGGTTCCGTCCGGCATCTTCTCCTCCTTAATCAGAACGTGGTCGGCGTCGAAATCTCGTTTCACGCCAATCCGCTGCACGTTCTCCCGACCACGCCAGATTGGCAAGTCGATTGATTCCCACTTACGACTCTCAACTGACTTGTAGGCCGCATCGATGATGGCGTTCACGACATAGCCATCGTAGAAGTCTTCCATCGGTTTGCGGTTCGCTTCATACGCTCCCAACGCGTCGGCAAACATATCGACGTAACCCAAAGCGGCCGGTTCGTCGCCGACAGGAAACAGCCAACCAGATTCGGTTTCTGCCTTCTCCGCGACATAGCCCGATTCTCCGCCGGCCGAGAACATTTCCATGCCCGTGCGCAACCAATGGTTCAGCCAAATCGTGCCTTCCGTCCCCGCAATTTCGTCGCGCAGATCCATGCCGCCACGGAACGCCCAACTGACTTCGAACTGCCCAATCGCTCCGTTCTCATAGCGAACCATACCCACCGCGTGGTCTTCCGCTTCGATCGGATGCACCTGAGTATCTGCCCAACACGTGACCTCAACGGGCCGGATATCCTTGCCGATGAAGTTGCGAGCAATCTCAATGCAGTGGCAACCCATATCGACAATCGCCCCACCGCCTGACAGTTCTTTGTTCCAGAACCAATCACTGTGCGGGCCTGGATGAGTCTCCCGGGAACGCACCCAGAGCACGTCCCCCACGGCGCCGTTACGAACCGAACTTAGTGCTTTCAGTGTCTTGGGTGTGTAGACCAGGTCTTCAAGGTAAGCATGGAACACACCGGCTTTCTCAACAGCCTCCAGCATTCGAATCGCTTCGTCCGCGTTCCGGCCAAGTGGCTTGGTGCAGAACACCGCCTTCCCCGCTTCAGCCGCCGCGACCACGCATTCTTCGTGAAGGTGGTTCGGCACACCCACGATAACGATGTCGATTTCCGGATCGGTAACAGCCGCTTCGATACTGGTCGTGTGCCTGGGCACATCGTACTTCTGTGCGAACTCTTTCGCGTTGGCTTCACTGCGGGAATACACCAGGGACACTGAATCCCGTGACCGCTTTCCCTGCAAAGCTTCCGTATAGAACCGACCAATCAGACCCGTTCCCAGCACTGCAATGCGCGGCATTCTTCAACTCCGACTTGAGGGCCTATCGAAGACCGGCTGTTGATTGTCGCCGGACTCTCCGAGTCCGTGCCTTTCCGAACACGGAGTGTTCGGCGACTATGGCATGCTTGTGCCTATTTCTTGTCTTTCGCCTCGGCATCCGCATTGGTTTGGAGCACTTCCTTACCACCCTGCTTGAACACGACTCCGTCTTTCATCACGAAGTCGATGTTTCGCAGGAGAACAATATCGTCTAGTGGATCACCTTTGACCGCGACCAGATCGGCGATCTTCTTCGGTTCGATTGTTCCAAGTCGATCATCAACCCGTAGCAACTTTGAAGCCTCCAGGGTCGCGGACTTGATGGCGACCATCGGTGGCATGCCCGCATTCACCATGAGCTCAAACTCTTCCGCGTTCTCACCATGCGGCGAGACTCCCGAGTCTGTTCCGAACGCGATCTTCACACCGGCTTTATACGCTCTGCGGAAGGTGTCCCGAATCACCGGCCCAATCATGGCCGCTTTCGGACGAACAACCGCCGGGAAGTAATCAGGTTCTTCAGCCTTCCGAGCAACCCAGGCTCCGGCCATCATTGTTGGCACAAGGTACGTGCCGCGTTGCTTCATGAGTTCCATAATCTCGGCCGTCATATACGTACCGTGTTCAATAGAGTCCACACCGGCCAGGACCGCTCGCTTCATCCCTTCTGAACCATGAGCATGCACAGCCACAGTCATGCCGTAGTCCTTTGCGGTCGCGACAATGGCTTCCAGTTCTTCCTTCGTGAACTGCGGATTCTGACCATTCTTCGCCAGACTTAATACACCGCCGGTCGCAGTTAGCTTGATGCAGTCTGCCTGATCTTTGTATCGCTGACGCACTGCCTTGCGCGCGTCGTCGACCCCGTTGACAACGCCGTCAATCGGACCGGCATCTTTGACGAACTCACCACGCAGTCCGTTGGTTGGGTCGGCATGACCGCCGGTTGTTGCCAGTGACTTACCCGCGGTAAAAATGCGAGGACCAATAATCCATCCCTCATCAATCGCCTTCCGCAGGGACACCGAGTTCACTCCGTCGTCACCAAGGTTGCGAACTGTCGTGAAGCCAGCCAGCAAGGTTCTCTTCGCAAACACGACCGACCGCAAAGCGTACTCGGACTTGTTCATGAAGAATTTCTCTGTGTAAGAATTCTTCGAGTGCTGCCCCATGAGATGCGTATGCATATCCATGAAGCCTGGCATCACGGTGTGCTCGCTAAGATCAATGACCGTGTCACCTTCCTGACCTTTCGCGAAGCCATCCTGAACTTTTACGATCTTGCCGTCTTCAATGACGATCGAAACCCGGGTTCTGGCCTCATCACTGCGGCCATCAATCAACCGTCCAGCATGGACAATCGTTGACGCCGGGGCTGAACTCGACAGCATCGTGAGGCACGTAATGGATAGCAGCAGGCAACGCATGGCCGTTTTCTCCGAGGTTCGCGACTTAGATTTTCCATCGTAACGCGGCGGAAAGTTGTCACCAGAACCAGGACGGCAACAAAACTGAATTCACGTTGACTAAATTCAACATCCAATACACTTTTGGGGCAATTCTCACACAATTTGACACCTATTCGTCCACTCCGAAAAATCTGCATCAAGGCAAACACGGACGCCGTGGCGAGATATCCTTTCATTGGATGCTGGCGGGGCAGAACCAAAGTGGCCGGGCGGGGTTGAAGCAGGATGAACGACCAGTCGATGGAAGAACTAGAGAAGCTCAGGACCGGCGGACCCGAGGCAGTGGCCGAACTGTTCTCAAAATACCGGGACCAGTTAGAGCAGATGATCGGATTCCGCATGGACCCGAGGCTCAAGGGGCGTATCGACCCTGCCGATGTTCTTCAGGAAGCGTATCTGCAGTTAGCCAAACGGCTGGATGAGTACCTTGAGACGCCGAAAGTTTCGTTCTATGTCTGGATGCGGCAGCTCACGTACCAAACCCTGATTGATCAACACCGGTTGCATTTCCGAACCAAACGTGGACTTGGCCAGGAGGCTCAAAAAAAGAGAGCCTACAACGGAACCACCTACTCAATTGTTGGGCGCCTAATTGCACAAAACACAACGCCCGGCCGCGCGTTCGAACGTGAAGAGGAAAAGGAACAGCTGCATCAGGCGCTTGATTCGATGCAGGAAGTCGATCGCGAAGTCCTTGCACTTAGACACTTCGAAGGGCTCCCCAATAAGCAGGTTGCCGAAGTATTGGGAATCGCCATTACGGCCGCCAGCAACCGGTACGTGCGAGCAATGACGCGATTGGGAAAGATCATGGAAGAACTAGGCCGTCATGGATAGCGAAGAATTAAATCCGGTAGACGTACTCGCGGCCGAGTTCGCGGAGAAGTTGAAAGCAGGTGAGAACCCGACCGTCGACGGGTACGCAAAGCAGTACCCAAAACACGCTGACACAATTCGCGCGATGTTCCCGTCTATCAAGATGATGGAACGTGTCAGCAAGCGAGACCGGGTCGAACAGGATTTCGACCGACGCACACGGAGACTCACCGGACACGACGGCGAACTACTTGGCGACTTCAGAATTTTGCGTGAGGTTGGTCGCGGCGGGATGGGAATCGTGTACGAGGCGATGCAACAGTCATTGCGTCGCCGCGTCGCACTCAAGGTACTCGCGCCGCACATTGCGGATTCAGAAACACAACTGAAACGGTTCCGACGAGAAGCCAAATCGGCCGCGCGACTACACCACACAAACATTGTTCCCGTCTATGGTGTGGGCGAATCAGAAGGACTGCATTTCATCGCTATGCAGTTCATCGACGGCGTGACTTTGCAGCAGAAGATGGATGGGCACACCACGCAGCCTGACCGGCTGAGTTCTGCGACCGTCATCGGTGAATCAAACGAAATGACTCCCACCCAGGTTCCCGGGGTCGCCGAACGCAAAGATGCATCTGAACCATCCGTGACAGAAACCCTGGTCGCACCGACGGCTCGTGAGTCAACCAACCCGCTACGAGAAGCCGCAAGGATCGTTCGAGACACCGCCAACGCGATGGCTTACGCTCACGAACACGGCGTGCTGCACCGCGACATCAAACCGGGCAACCTGCTGCTGGACGATGCCGGGACTGTTTGGATTACCGACTTCGGTCTGGCCAAACACGAAAGTGACGAAGCGGCGACGCAAACCGGCGACCTGGTTGGAACCGTTCGCTACATGGCTCCCGAACAATTTAACGGAACCGACGACGCGCGAAGCGACATCTACAGCCTTGGCATGACGCTGTACGAATTGCTGACCAATCAACCGGCCTACCCGCAGATGAAAACCGTTGCACTCATGCAACTCAAGACCAACGAACCGCCGCCCTCGCCACGGGCCATCGTAAAGAACCTACCTGCGGACCTGGAAACAATCACCTTAAAAGCCTGCGCGACGGATCCCGATCATCGGTACCAAACCGCGAACGAACTTGAAGCCGATCTCGCTCGCTTCCTTGAAGATCGCCCCATTCTCGCGCGACGAGTGACGCCCATCGAACGGCTGTGGCGCTGGGCCAAACGGAACCCGATGATCGCGGTTCTTAGTACAGCGACGGCCGTCTTGCTGGCAACAACGGCCATCGTCTTTGCCATTGGAAACTACAACACCGCACAGGCGCTGGGCACGGTCGAAGTAGAAAAGCTTCGCGCGGAAACAAACCTGACGACGGCTCTTGATGCGTTCGAAGAAATCATGCTGAACATCTCATCGCGAGGTGTCATGCAGTCGCTGGCGATCGATATCAACGGCGAGGAATTCAATTCGGCGACATCCGTTGTGACAGCCGCGGATGCTGATCTTCTGGAAACACTGCTGGGCTTCTTCGACCGACTGTCACAGGAAAACGGCACAGACCTTTCTCAAAAAACAGCCGACGCGTTGGCTCGGGTTGGAGCAATCCAGCAGACGCTTGGCCGAACCGACGAAGCGCGTGACGCGTACGCCAGAAGTATTACCACCTACGAAGAACTCGTCCGCAACGAGCCACAATCCAGTGCCCGAACCCAACTCGCCCGCGTCCATCGTCAGGTCATGAAGATTGCTGCCAAGGAAGGTGACACATCCAATCTGCTGCATCACTTCAAGCAATCACGGTCGCTGCTCAGAGGTAGCACACAACCCGGGGACCAGTTCGAACTGGCGATGACGCTGGGCGCTCTGGCGACTGCCGTCGTCGATACCAAACGCATCACAGAAACAATCCGGCTGCGTGTTGGACCTGGTCGCGGTGCCCGCGGACGCGGTGGACGACTTTGGGCCGGCGGCGGACTGGGCGCCCCGGAAAACAGAAGGTTCGGCCTCGGCGGCGGACTGCAAAACCAGGGCAGACTGCGCAGATGGGGCCCGCCAGGGAACAGAATACCCGAGAATTTATGGCGAGGAGAACTGGCCGATCAAGCCGCTGAAGCAAGTGTCGAAGCAATCGAGATTCTGGAAAAACTGGTCGTCACCGATGAAAGCAACCAGCAGTACCGATTCGAACTCGGCCGCGCTCACCGCCATGTCGAACTTCACCAGGACAGACAGGTGCGCATTGAGTCAATTAATGCTGCGTTGGACGAATTTCGTTTCCTTGTGGCGCAGCATCCCGGTTCGACACTCTACCAGTACGAACTGGCGACCACGTTATGCAATCGAGAAGCCAGAAACAAAGTGGAACACGCCGTGCGCGTTGTGGAAGCAACCCGGATCGCTCGCGGCCTGGTTTCTTCGCACCCCGAAGTTCCCGAATACGAAGTGCTGCTTGCCAGAGCGCTTACCGAACGAAACAGAACACGCCACGATGGGCCAGGAGCCAAAGAAGCCTGGCAAGAGAGTGTTGATATTTATCGTCGGCTGCACGATCGGTTCCCAACCAGTTCGCTGTATGTTTTGTCGCTGGCTTCACAAATGCGATCGTTGGCAATCGCAGTCGGCTTTGACGACCCCGCTGCTGCAAGGCTTGTCATCAAAGAGGCAACCGAACTGCTGGACAGCATTCCCGATTCGGAAAACGCCGGTCCAACTTTGCCAATCAACGGGCTGAGACGCGAACTGGAGAACATCTCCAACCGAATGGACGAAAAAGAAAGCGCCGCTACGAACCCGTAAAGTCCGTAAGGGTCTCCGGGATCTCCCTGAACGCCAACCAACCGACTTGTGTTCAACTGATGTTCGGTTTTTCCTGTGGACCTGAGCCCCGCGTCCGCGGAACAAGTAACCACACATCCAGCATGCGCGGGGAGAACATGATGCGGAATCTAATCGTCGGAATCATTTGCTTTGCAGGCATCGGAGCCATGACTGTCAACCTTGCAATCGCCCAATCGGGCAAGCAGGGAACCAGTCAGAAAAAGTCTGGCGGCAAGAAAGGCCAAAAAGGCAAGGGCGGTCAGGGTAAGCAAGACGCCGGGCAAATGGCCGCTCGCATGATCAAGGACTATGACCGCAACGGCGACAAGTCACTCAACGTGCAGGAACTGACCATCGCTCTTCAGAAGATGCGAGAAGAACGCAGCTCGCGACAACAAGACGGCTCTGGCGGAAAAGGCAGGGGCGGCGCTGGTAAGGGCGGTAAAGGTGGCCCAGGCAAAGGCGGTCGGGGTGGCAAAGGAAAAGGCGGCCGCGGCAAAGGCAAGTAGCCTACCATCGCAAGTAGCGGGTGGTTTTAATGGGAACGAACCAACCGACCGACCCTCACGCGACGGATTGTGTGGGGGTTTCTTCTTCCAGCATGTCAGCCATCGTTCGCATGTACAACGAAACGTCGTTGGCCTGGTTGCGGCGCAGACGTTTGCGGTCAGCAGGCAGCCGAGTCAGAACACGATTGTCTGACAGATTCTCAAGCGCCATCACGTCTCTGTGATCGAATCCAATCCGGCCGAGTTCCCGGAACAGATCGTCCACTTTGTAGCTGGTTCCCGCGCAAAAACTCTCAGCGTGGTCAGTCCATTCTGCCAGCTGGTGATCCACAGAACACGAAATCTCTGTGTCCGTCATTCCCGTCACAGTTTGAACCAGGTGCCCGCAATTGCATCGAGCCATATGCCCCCACTCATACCGCGCGCCTGAATCAAGGCGGTCGGCTGTGTCACGAAGAGCGTTAATGAGTTCCGGGTTGCTGCGAGCCATTGGCATCTCCTTCGACTGGTGCTGATAGATAATAGCACCAAATCAGACGGCGGCTAATCCCGAATCTCCCGGCAATTTTTGCCATGACTGGCCTGAGGCTGACAATCGCAGTTGGTTCGCGACTGAAATGCGGCGGCTCACGCTCAATGGCACTGACTTTGGATTTTCGCCTTCGACTTTATGTCGGGGCGTTAACGGCTTCTGCACTACAGAGCAGTGCTGACCGGTTCTGTAGTGCAAAATCCGTGGGCCCGCCGATGTAAAATCGGTGGCGGAGGGCAATGTCGGTGGCTTCGGCCCAATGGCAGCCGACTGCGTGGCACGTTTGGGCTCGTGTTCTATGCTCGCTTCTCTGCGATCAACGCGATGAGTTCTTTTTGTGGAGCCGCAAATTTTGCGAGGCCTTCTGACATGAGAACCTCTTCCAGCTTCTCCATATCGACCTTCGCATCGATATCACTTAGCACATCGGCACCCGGCAGTTGATCCACCTGGTTGTCGAACTGCTTGCCATCAAGTTCCTGAATCGCGGCGTTCGTTGATGGTGGGTTGGTCTGGATGTCCGAACCAGCCAGCGCGGCAACGTACTTGTCTTTTGCGTCGGCCGGGTCTTTGGTTCCCGTGCTGGCAAAAATCATTTCCTGTTGCAACGGTGTGTTCTTGTCAGACCAAAACGCTTTGTTGTCCAGGTAAATCCGCTTGGCGTTCACGATACCAACTTCGCCCTGCGCGGCATCACTCAAGTCGGCCACGTGTTGCTTTGTGTAGACATCCACGCGGCTCACAAAAATACTGTAGACCGACTTGAACCCATCCAGCGAATCTCGCTTCTGTGCTCCGCGCCAGATGGCATCGCGAGCGGCTTCGTACTGGCGCTGAGTAAACAATAGGGTGACGTTCAAAGTCACGCCGGCCGCACAAAGCTCTTCCAACGCACCCAGACCGCCGGGTGTTGCCGGAACTTTAATCATGCGATTGTCATGGCCGGCCGCCCACTTCTTTCCCAACTCAACATACCGAGCCGAACGTTCTTCCGTGCTCAACGGGCAGTCCGCATCTTCCAGAAGCGGATCCAATTCGAAACTCACGTAGCCATCGTCACCCTTCGTCGATTCCCAAACCGGCTGGAACACGGTCTCCGCCGAACTCACCAACTGATCAGCCAGTTGCCACGCAATGGCTTCGTCATCCAACCCTTCAGCAGCCAGAGCCTTAAGCTGTTCGTCAAACCGGCCGGTGCGAATCAGCCCGGAGATAATGGCCGGGTTCGAAGTCGCCCCCGTCGCACCCAACGCGAAGTTTTCCTTCACCAGATCCGGATCAACGCTGTCCAGCCAAAGCCGTGTTCCGGACGCGACAAGCGATTCGAGCGGTGTAGTCATGACAAGCTTTCAACAGTTCGTAGTTGCAGTGGCGGGGTTCATCGCAATGTGAAGACAGACGATTAAGATAGGGTCAATTAGCGAATCCTAACCGGTCGGCGGCCCGTCACCACAGCAGTTTTGGAGTTTCCCGGAACCTTGAGTCACGACATTTATCAGAACCCATTGAACACCCGTTACGCGTCGACAGAAATGAGCGGCATCTGGTCCGCTCAGACCAAGCACTCGACCTGGCGGCGACTCTGGATCGCACTGGCGGAATCGCAGTTGGAACTCGGTCTCACCGACGTTTCACAGTCCCAAATTGACGAACTCAAATCACACATCGACGACATCGACTTCGACCGCGCCGCGGTTCACGAAAAGAACCGTCGACACGACGTGATGGCCCACGTGGAAACATGGGGCGAACAATGCCCCAACGCAAAGCCCATCATCCACCTCGGCGCGACAAGCTGTTTTGTGACGGACAACACTGAGCTGCTGCAGATCCGAGACAGCCTGCTGCTGGTGCGGAAGCGGCTGGTTAGCGTGATTGACCAGATGGCGAAATTCGCGGAAGAGACCAAGGACATCCCGTGCCTTGGCTTCACGCACATGCAGCCGGCTCAACCAACAACCGTCGGCAAACGCGCCACGCTTTGGTGTTACGACCTTGTGCTGGATCTGGAAGAAGTCGAACACCGACTGGCGTCACTACGGTTCCGAGGAGTCAAAGGAACCACCGGAACACAGGCCACGTTCCTGCAACTCTTCGGAGGCGACCACGACAAGGTTGACCAACTGGATCAACTGGTCACCAAGAAGATGGGCTTCGAGAACCGTTACTCCGTGACCGGCCAAACCTACTCCCGCAAAGTCGATGCGCATGTTCTGGCAACACTAAGCAGCATTGGCCAGTCGGCTCACAAAGCGGGTTCTGACATCCGCTTGTTGCAGCACCGCAAAGAAGTGGAAGAACCGTTCGGCAAGAACCAAATTGGTTCATCCGCGATGGCCTACAAACGCAACCCGATGCGTAGCGAACGCATGTGTGCGCTGGCTCGGTTCGCGATGTCACTCACAAAGAACGCCGACGACACCGCGGCTGTTCAATGGATGGAACGCACACTCGACGACAGTGCCAACAGGCGTCTGTCGTTGCCACAGTCTTTTCTCGCCATCGACGCCGTGCTACTGATTTACCGCAACGTCTGTGACGGACTTGTGGTGTATCCGAAAGCCATCGAGAAGCACCTGGCTGGCGAACTGCCGTTCATGGCGACCGAAGAAATCCTTATGGCGGGCGTCAAAGCGGGCGGCGATCGCCAGGAACTACACGAAGTCATCCGGGTTCACAGCCACGAAGCATCAACTGTCGTGAAACAGGAAGGTAAACCCAACGACCTCATCGAACGGCTCAAAACGAACCCCGCCTTCGCAGGCATCGACCTCGAATCCACCCTTGACGCCTCCCGCTACATCGGCCGCGCGCCGGAACAAGTGGATGCGTTTGTGCGAGATGTCGTCGGGCCTATTCGCGATCGGTATGACACCGACGCCGAAGAGGTCGAGCTTAAAGTCTGATACCAACTCGCGATGCACAAGTCGTGAATGCGCTCGAACAAACAAGCTGCGCCGGACTGCCGCCCTACGGCTCGAGCAGGCGCTTGGCATCCTCATTCAACTCAATCTTTGGAAGGCGTTTGAGGAGTTCACGGACACCTTCGCCGGTGATCTTCGAGTTGTAGCCGAGGTTCAGGATGCGCAGCGAAGGTGGTCCGGTTATCTTTCGCAAATGCTTGTCCTGAAGCGTGAGATTGTTGAAGGACATCCTCGATAGCCCTGGGATGCGTGCGATGGACGTCCCGATGTCTTCTTCCATTGCTTCCTCGCCCCAGATGAAGAGTGTGCTGATCGGCGATTTGTGCAGGGGTTCCAGCAGTCGTTTTGTTATTGGTACCTGGAACAGGGTCAGCACGTTAAGCGTCTTGATTTCGGCGATCGTCTGCATGGCTTCCGGTGAAATCCTGGAGGCCCTGACGGCTAGCTCTGTGAGGTTCAGATCGTCACGAATGTGGCTCCATCCGCTTTGTGTCAGCTTGTCTGCTCTAAGCCCCAATCGAAACAGGGACGGCATACTCTTCAACTCCAGAACGTCCCTATCCTCCAGCGGTCCTGCCGCTTCGAGTTCAAGCCAGGCAAGATGCTGGACCTTCCTGATGGTGGCCAAAGTACTGCGGCCGACTCGGTCCAGAATCAGCTTTGTGCAGTTTGGGTGCTTCGCGATCCACTCGACCAACTGATTGGTATGCCCCTCTGACTGTGGTGACCTCAGATAGACCGAAGCTACAGGAAACGGCGTATCCGGGATGTCTGAAGACTCCTTAATGATCCCGGTTTTCGCTTCGACCTCACCTCTCTGAGCGAGTACCCAATCGGCTAGCAAACGGCTGTCAGCGTCGGGGGAAAGTGGTGGGACAATGGGCTCTGGGTTAGGCGCCGTTGGATCGACGGACGCGTGGTCCACTGACTGGGTTCCATCGACGATCACTTCAACTTCCGGATACTGCTGTTTGAACCTGGAGACTCCCTCAGCGGTGACGGATGTCTCCTCGAGTTCGATGGTCTTGAGACGCGGGGAGAGTTTGAATTGGGCGAGGTGCTGATCTGAGAAACCTGGATTTCGGACATGCAAAGTCTTGAGGTGCTTGAGTCCGGAAAGTTGGACAAAAAATCCTGGGGGTATCGGTTTCTTCCCGCTGATTCGGAGTATTTCGATGGCAGAGGCACTGAGTGGTATCAACCAGCTTTCTGAGACAGGCATCGTCCAGATGTCAAGTTCCCTCAGCGATTGAATCTCTGCGATCACGTCCATCGACTCGCCCACCACCGAAGAACCAATGAGGCTAAGGTCTCGAAGTCTGGTTTGCGTCCGTTGAATGTCGCGCCAACCGGCTATGGTCATCTCAGAGGGATCCAGGAGCAGAATCAGGACGTCGAGACTGGAGGTCAGTTTGCGGATTCCCGAGTCCGACACCGGAACCTGTCCCAAATTCAAATGGTTCAAACGACGCAACTGACACAACGCACTGATGCATTCGTCCGTCAGTGCGATGTCCTCCAGGTTAAGCACATCCCATGCAGGATGGCGATTCATCCAATCAACAAGCTCACGGATTTCACCAACGCTAAATTGCGAAGCCACGATCGAGCCGGAGCGAATGTCCTCGTTGGGCAGTTCGGAGACTTTCCGAGCCCAAACCCCATTTGCCCCTAAGTGCCCTTTTTGGTTAATCAGCCACTCTGCGAACGTTCTTGTGTCGGCGTCCAGCGAGAGTGTTTGAGCAGCGGTCGAGCCTGGGGCCGTTTGATCCGTCGTCGAATCGACCCCATTTGCACCAGCCGTGGTAACTCGCCTGATTCTGACGACGGTGTTCTTGCCCCGGGTGACAATGAGGTCCGTTCCGTCAATCGTCAGTTTGTCTCGTGCTTCAGCCGGAAGCCGGACTTCGTACTTTCCTGACTTACACCAATGCTCTTTCTGATCTTTGCCGACACGGAGCGTATCGACCGTCAGGCCGTCTTCGACAAGCTCGATGGCAACATCGACTGAAGGATCAGCGTCAATTTCGAGGTAAGTCCCGTCAGTTTGTTTCAGCCAGACAATTCCGCAGGCGACCATACCCAGGATGGATAACAAAGCCGCGACCAACCAACGCCCAGCGCTGCGGCGCGGAGGAAATTCCTCGGGTTGCCGAGGCGGCGCCATTGTGGTGGCCATCGCCGTGGGGTCTGTGTCAGCCACAAGCGGAAAGTCACGCTCAATCTGACGTGTTCCTGCATCGGTTGCAGTTTTTAGAACCTGCGCTAACGCGTGGTCGTCTATGTACTTCGAAAGTCGCGTTGCCACTTCTGCCATCGACCCCGGTCGATTGCCAGGTTCGCGTTCCAACATTTGATCGACAAGTTCCGCAAGCCCGGTCGGCAGAGCTGTTCGTCGGTCGGCAATCGATGGAGTTGGATCATTTAACAAGCCGTTCAGTCTTTGGACCGGCGTGCTGTAGTTATCGCCCGAGAAGGGGATTGTTCCGGCCAGCATTCGGAACAGAGTTGCTCCCAGTGAATAAATATCGGCCCGGACATCGACGTTGCTGGTATTCGTGGCCTGCTCGGGTGCCATGAACCCAAGAGTCCCCATCATCTGACCTTCGTCTGTCAGTGGGTGTTCGGCTCCATCGGAATCAACGACAGCAAGGCCAAGGTCCATGACCTTCACGATTGGCTCTCCGCTGGCGTCGCTGGTCAGCATCAGGTTGGAGGGTTTCACATCACGATGAACCAAACCGCGATCATGTGCGTGTTGCAACCCAACAGCCGCCTGCCTGGCAATCTCACACGCAGAGGAGACTGACAACTGTGGAACAACATCGCATACCCGACTGCAGTCCACTCCCCGAACAAGTTCCATGACGAGGTAGGTGATGCCATCCTGCGTGCCAGCATCCAAAGCGTTCACGACGTTGGGATGCTCGACGGTACCGACTGCCTCCATCTCACGTTCGAATCGAGCAAGGGAAGCCGGATCAACAAGCGCTTTCTCAGACAGAACCTTAACCGCGACGTCCTTCCGGAGCCGCGTATGGGTTGCTCTGTAGACGCGACCCATCCCGCCTTCGCCAAGCGGTTCGTGGAGGATGTACGGACCAACGGAAATTGGGCCGGGAGTCCATCGGTTCTGAGCTACCGTCGATCCATCCTGCAGCACAAGCCGTTCGATGATCTGAAAACATGCCTGATCGAGAGCCTGAGCGGGGGAGCCTGCTCGGAGGTTCTTTTCGAACTGTCCGAGATCGGATTCCATTTCGTCGAGCGTCTTGAGGCATCGCTCGCAGGTGGCATTCGATGCATCGTCAGAATCGGGAATGTCCCCCAACTTGTTCAGCAGGCACGGCGGAAGTGATTTGTCAGGACTTTCGCACTGCCTGGTCTGGTTGGATTTCTGGTCAAACATCTCGGCCCGAGTGTTATGTACGCTGTCTCTTGGTAATGACCTGGTGCGTTACGCGAAAACCTGTGAGCCAGGCGCCCAACGGCGCAACTCTGTTGCTCAATCAAACCCAACGAACTCCTTCAACCTGGTCAATACTCGAAATCTAGCCTGACGGATGGCATTCTTGGTCATGCCCAACCGCTCGCTGATTTCCTGAGCGGGAAGTTCTTCGACTGCTGAGAGCCAGAACGCCTGCCATGTTTTCTCTGCGAAGTCGCCTTCGATCAGCTCAGCCGCCCGCCGAATAACTTCGGCTTCGGCGCTGGTTGATTCCGGTGCCACTTCGTCATCAATCCAATCGGGGACTTCCGCCAACCGGTGGTTTGCATCAGTCCCTCCGAACGCTGCCGGTGACGACGCTGACTTGCGATAGTGCCTCGCAATCGCAGCACGCGTGATCGTCCAAAGCCAACCTCGAAACGAATGGTCTGGCTGGCTGTACTTCAGCTTCTCAATGCCGCGAGAAACGTCTCGGAGCACTTCCTGACACACATCGGCCGAGTCTGCTTCCTGCAGATTAGCCTTACGGCACCATGCGTAAATGAGCGGAGTGTAAAGGTGCACGAATCGCTGCCAGCCATCTGCATCCGACGACTTCAGATCGCGCAGCAACCCGATAGAGGTTGTCCAAGTGTGATTGTCCATCGGGAGGGGCCGCTCCAAGGCGTGTAAGACTGAGAATACCCCAGAAATGACACTGTTCAAATAGCAACGGGATCTTCTCCCTCTTTTCGGAGCAGCCAAAAGGGCGGAACTCAAAAGAAGGGAGAAGGAGCCACAGGAAATTTCGAATTCCTACCCCAACTTGTGCCCATTTCCTGTCTGAGTGGTTGCAGCCGTTCTTTTTCGCGTAACGCGATTGCATTGAACCTGTAGCAGAAACTTCATCTTGTCTCGCAACGTACCGGGGCCTCGTTTTTGTTCACTACACCAAATAGTTACCGAGACTGGGCAGTTCGTACCTTTGAGAAACTGAAAACAAAGACCCAGCGGCGGGAGAAACGGTTCCGGTACAGCGATCCATTTGCTGATCAGATCGACGGACTCGGGTCAGGGGAGTTTGTAGTCGAACTGCTTTAGTTCAAGAGAGCAGAAACAAAGTCAGCGGGCCAGAGCCTCGCGAGCCCAGTGCTTGCGGGGCTCTTTTTTTGCCGCCTCGCGCAACGGACCTTCACGGTTCCAGGTCCTTGTCGTCAGACAGAGCTTCAGCAGTGGGTTCGACCGTTTCGGATTCGCTACTACCTTGCTCACGTTTCGCAGTTGCGAGAGCCCGCTTAAGCTGGCTGGTGAAACGGAGGCCTTTGCTGGGTTTGCTTAATCGAGTCACAACTTCCTCGTAGCGCTTTGTTCGTAGTAGCAACTCGGTGTAATCCTTCCATGCGTCTGGCGAGTTGGGGAACCGGCGGGTGAGCCTGCGATAGATCGGTAGTGCGAGATCATCGTTGTTCTGCCGAACATGGAAGCGAGCCAGGTACAGAAGGCTTGTCAGCGACGATCGGCTTTGATCGACGGCAGCCTGTGCGGCCTGAAGTGCCAGGTCCAGCTTACCGGTCGCCTCATGGATCTCCGCCAGGTACCCGTAGCCGATTGGGTTGTTCGGTTCGAGCTGAATACTGCGTTCAACCGCTGCAAGTGCATCGTCGTAGCGTCCCAACATTCGCAACGCCACTGCGCGATTTCGATGTCCGGTGGCGAAGTCGGGCGCAATGGCGATGGCTCGATCTGCGCACTCCAGCGATTTTTTCAGCTTGCCCTTCTGGCCGTAGTGCTTCGTCAGGTTCACCCATGGCTGGGGATAGTTCGGCGCGACTTGAGTTAGCCGCTCGGCATACTCGCGTGCGCCTGCGGAGTCGTCATCGCGAGCCGCATAGTATGACAGATTAATCAACACGCCCGGGTTGTCTGGCTGCAGTCCAAGACACACCAGAAAGTACCGAATCGCGAGCCGAGAATTCTGTGGATAAGCCTCCCCGTAGAGGCACGCCAACGTCCAGTTGATTTCCATGTCGTCCGGGAACCGCGTATGGGCCGCGTCCAGAAAAGTCTTGAGGCGCGATGGATTCCTGACCGATTCGAGACTGTTGATCATCGTGTGCACTGACAGGACCGAGTCCAGAGAACAGTCCTCGTCAGCCGCCGCCGTCACGGCAGCACGATCGCCGGCCTGTGCGAGTGAACGCAGGTTCTTGCGGAATTCGTTGTTGTCCAGCGTATCGATGAGCGAAGTGAACCACTGATCTGCGCCGGAGGCGGATACCTGGCGGCGCCAGAGTTCGAGACCAGCCAGAAATTCGTTGAGGTGTTCGCTGTTCTGGATCTGCGTCACGCTCTGCTCGAAATCGCAGCCGACGGTGAGGCCGAACTTCGCGAACGAATCTTCCAGACTTTCTGCGATAGCCGATTCCGGGGTGAACTTCATCAACGTGTCCGGAGACTGCGATCGCCTGATAGCCGCGCGAATCGCGTCAACGATCCGTTGTTCGGCTCTCTGGTGTTCCAGACGCTGCCGAGCCGAGCCAACCTGTGCATCGACTTCCTCGCGCACTGACGCCAGGGTGGCTTTAAGTTTGGGATCAAGTTCACTGTCTGCCAGCCCGGAGGTCTTGTTCAGTTCCAGCTGGGCGTCCTGCCAGAATTGGTATTGGTTCTCTTCGTTGGCACTGACAGCCTGAGCCTGAAGCGATGTTGCTCGAGCAATCAGCACACGTACTTTCGATTCGCGGTCCAGCCTGCGTTCGCGTGCATCTCGATCGGCCTGCAGTCGTTCTGTCTGCCGTGTGTTCTTTTCGTTGAGATAGAGGATCGACAGCCCCAGCGCTGCCATCAGGCCGACAACGACAACCACGCCAAACAACAGAGTTTGCTGGCGGCGTTTTACTTCCGCAGCAAGACGCTCAGCCGATCGGACCTTTTCGAACTCGGCCGCGCGCAGACGTTCGTCGCGACTTGAGAAGTAGGTCTGCACACGGTCGCTGACAACACTCGCGTCTGCCGGGCGACTTTGCGGATCAGCCGCCAGACAGTCCTTTGCAAGTGCCAGCAGCAGCGGATCCGCCTCAGCAAGATTCAATAGTTGCCGGATACCAGACGTGTCGCCGGCGGCAGATTTCTTCAAAGCCTCGGTCGAAGTCTGCCCGTGGAAAGGCGGCAGCCCCGTCATGATGTCCAGCAGAATGCCACCCAGTGCAAAGACATCGGCTCGGCAATCTGTCGGTTCCGCTCGAGCTTGTTCGGGCGGAATGTACGCCGGTGTTCCAACAACACTGCCGTGACGAGTGACTTCCATCGGCGCTGAGAAGTCCTGGTCAGTTTGCTCACCCGGCGACTCGTCTGTCGCCCAAACTTTCGCGATGCCCCAGTCCATGACCTGCACTTCGCCGAACTCACCAACCATGATGTTCGACGGTTTCAGATCGCGATGAACAATCCCAACACTGTGCGCATACGCGACTGCCTGGCACACCTGGTGAAAGACATCCAGAAGCTTCATGCGGTGTCGCGCGTCGGGTTCTTCGTCAATGAGGGCCCGAAGAGTGTTCCCGGCAACCAGTTTCATGGCGATGAATGTGCGACCGTCGCTAAGTGTTCCCGTTTGATGGATGGGAACGATTCCCGGATGCTGCAACCGCGCTGACAACCGCGATTCACGTTCGAAGCGCGTCTTAGCCACCGCCTGTTCGCGTGCGAGAACCTTGACCGCGACCTCGCGATCGAGTTCTTTATCGTGCGCGCGGTAGATGATGCCCATGCCACCGCGTGCGATCTCTTCCTTTAGCGTAAACCGGTCCGAAGGTTCGCCCTGTGTTCCCAGGCTTTGGTTGTTAAGTTGGCTGTCGACGAAATTCGATTTCGAGAACTCAGCATCGCGTAGCCGAGCGGCAACACGAAACGAGTTTGTCATTTCCTCGAGCGTTGTTTGACACTCGTCGCAGCAGTCGATGTGCGCGCCGACCGAACTTGCTTGCGGATCTTGAAGTGCGTCACTGAGGTATTGTTCCAGCGTGTCCGAGTCAGGGTGACGTCCTTCAAAATCAATTGCCTGATTGCTCATTCCGGGCGTCGTTCATTTGAAGTCCGTGCCACTGCCGGTTTGCCATCCGCTTTGTCAGCCAGATTGAAGTGCGGTCTGGGCAAGATATCGTCATCGAGCTCGCTGGCGGCCTCTTCGAGTTTTCGCATCACGCGAAACTTGATCTTGTAGACATGTCCGGTCGTCAGACCAAAATCTCGAGCCACATCGGCGGGTGACTTGGAAAGGAGCGTGACGCGATGGAACACTTCAATCGACCGTTTGTCAAAGAAGAACTGCAGGTCATTCAGCAGTTGCTGCAGCACGAATTGATCGTGCTCCAAGTCCCATCGTCTGGTCAGCTCACTTTGCGGGTCCGCGAGTTCGTCGAGCTGCTTTTCGACGTCCGGCGTATCGACCCGACGACCTTTCGCCGTCCAGTATCGACGGCAACGATTCACGGCAATCGTTCGTAGCCAATTGCGAAAGGCCCCGATGCGGCCATTGTGGTTGAAGTTTTCAAGATCCGACGCAAGTGCCAGAAGCACTTCCTGCGTCAGGTCCGCAACATCAGACGACACAACCCCTAGTTGCCGTATCCATTTCGCAATGAGCGGCTCGTAAGCCCTTGCAAGCCGGACCCATGCGCCGGCGTCACGGTTTTTCCCGGCGTCAAGCAACATCGTGATGCTTGTGTGCATGCCCGCCATCTGTCTCCAATCCGTTTTTTGGAAGATCAACGAAAAACTACCGCTTCGACAGTGAGGGGAGACACAATCCTCTCGTCGTCGCGGTAGCGATTTGTAGCCCGGTTGGGGCACTTTGAACACCCGACACTCAGTATTTGGCAGACGCTCCCTCGAACTTTTCTGGTTCGAAGCGGAGAGCGCCCATTGTGCGCATGCTGGGTCGCAACGGGCTTCGCCGGTGTCTTATTCCCCTCAGACGCCACGCCCAGTCTTGGATGCTTGCCGCGGGTATCTCCCTCCAACAACGGCGCTGTTGGTGCGGTCCACACACGTCACAGGTCTCTGTTAGGCCGGCCATAACGACTTTGACGTTGTGAGCGGGGCCACTTGCTGTCCTTCTTGAATCCGTGCACTCGATTTTGGAAGAACGCAGCTCCCTGTCCGCTACCTCAGTGGGCCACATCCAAGGTTCTGTTTGCTCGTCACTCGTTGAAGGAACTCAGTCAGTTGCCACGGGCCAACCAGGCGACGCGACCGCAGCGGTTGCGCGCCTGGTCCTATGGAGCCTCGCGAGCCCCCGAAGCTTGCGAGGCTCTTTTCATTTCACTCACTCTGCGGCGATCTTCTAACGGCTGGCACGAGATACTTTTGACAACCTCCGCACGATGCCTACGCGGCTGGGTTCCTTCGCCGGCGCCGGTAGCCTCCGCAACCAAACAATCCAACCAGCAGCATGCTGAACGCGGATGGTTCAGGAACAGCCGAAGTACGTAGGTCAAACCCGAGTATGTCGAAGGCCTGAATGTCCAATGCTGTCACAACATTTAGTTGTCCAGGCGGCGCCGCTGTCGGGTCCAGGATTCCAAGTCCCAGACCGTCACGCCAGTGGCTGGCTTGCCGCCCATCGCCGTTGACCACACCGCGTGAGAAGTGATCAAGTCCACCCACAAGGCCGCCGCCGGCTGTCACGCCACCATCAAGTGAATAAAACTTGGCCCGGTTGTCGGCAGTGAAGTCGATGTCCGCGCCCGCAGCAATGCTATCAGGGCTAAAACGCGTTAGGTCCAGAAGGGACACTCGGAAAGCGTCGTCAGCGAAGGCTCCGTCATCATTGGCATCCAATGAATCCACACCACTTACGAACCCCAGAGCGTGGCCAATCTCGTGGATGGCAATACCGACGAAGTCGAACGCACCAGCAGTGATGCCGTCGGTTTGATCGAAGTCAAAATTGAAATCGCTGTTAAACGTAATCGTTGTGTCGGTCGAAGTTCCGTTGGCAGCTGTCAGACCAAGCGCTTTTGCGTTCGCCGTGGTAATCCGAACCTGCGTGTTGTTGGCGCCGCCATCGTTATCGACGTACGGAGTTTCGTTGCTTGCGCCGCCGGCTTCGTTTGTCTCATTGGTGTAGACCGAGAAAGACGAACCGGTGGGAAGATTGGCGGCAAAGATTGAATCGTCCGCAGACGTCGCGTCGCTATTCACCGCCGCGCTGATGGCAGCGTAAGTAAACGTCTGCCGAGCCGATCCCGCCTGCCCAAGAACTCCGGGGGCCAGAGATGAAAACCCCGCATTGACGTTTACCGTGATGTTGTCGACGAACACATTCGACCAGAAGTCGGCGGCTGTTTGGAAACCCGCATCAGCGGCAGCGTTGCCGGTCGAGCTAATGTTGAAAGTCAGCCCGGCATATGCAGGCGAAGCGCACAGAATCAGCAACAAACAAAAACGACCCACCATGGTAGCCCCCAAGGCAATGTGGAAATTGGCGTAACTGCTTTGAACTCTTAGGTTCGTAAATTAGAGCCTACTGACGAGACGTACGGCGGGCAACTTTCGAACGGTCGGCCTCGAGTGCATTTCAGATTATAGCCCGGCGTAGGTGGTCAGCCGTGGACGGCCTATTCAAAACTGCAGGCGCATCTAGTTGCCCGAACGCACGGCGGCTTGAAGGCTGTTTCTTCATGGCAAAACGACACCGCACGTGATGTGCATTCGCGGTTCGGGACCAGTTCGAATTTCGAATGTCGAACAAGGAATTTCGAAGGGCGAAGTTGGGGCGATGGGCAGCGCGGACCTACCTGCCATTCGTACCTGCTCGTCCGAGAGTCAGCAGTTCAAGACCAGGGCAATCGCACGTCGATTTTGTGTCTTCGGCTTGATGATTGCTTGAGCTT